>NZ_CP054840.1:2557500-3157500 GCF_013363755.1 Comamonas antarctica | reverse complement strand
CAAATCCCAACTGCGCACGCTGCTGCAATACCATTGCGGCAACCCGCTGCTGCGCACCCGCCAGCTGATGATGGACCTGCAAAACCTATGACCACTTCCGCCTCTTCCCGAACTGCGCTGTCCGTTAATGTCAACAAGGTCGCGCTGGTGCGCAACACGCGCCACCTGGGCATTCCCAGCGTCACGCGCGCCGCGCAGCTGTGCCTCGAGGCCGGCGCGCAGGGCATCACCGTGCATCCGCGGCCCGACGAGCGCCACATCCGCGCCAGCGATGTGGCCGAGCTGCACGAACTGCTGAAACAGTGGCCCGAAGCGGAATACAACATCGAGGGCAATCCGTTCCACAACCTGATGGACTTCGTCCGCGCATACCGGCCGCAGCAGGCCACCTTCGTGCCTGACGGCCAGGACCAGTTCACCAGCGACCATGGCTGGAGCTTCCCACAGGACGCCGAGCGCCTCGCGCCGCTGATTGCCGAATGCCGGGCGCTGGGCGTGCGCGTGAGCCTGTTCATGGACCCGGTCCCCGAGCAGATGGCCGCCGCCAAGGCCGTGGGCGCCGACCGCGTCGAGCTCTACACCGAGCCCTATGCCGCGGCCTGGGGCACGCCCGCGCAGGCGCAGCAGCTCGAAGCCTACCGCGCCGCGGCCCAGGCCGCGCTCGATGCCGGCCTGGGCGTCAATGCGGGCCATGACCTGAGCCTCGACAACCTCGGCGCATTTGCCGCCGGCGTGCCCGGCCTGCTCGAGGTCTCCATCGGCCATGCGCTGATCGGCGGCGCGCTCGAGCGCGGCTATGCGGGCGCGGTACAGGCCTATCTGCAATGCATTGCCTCGGCCCAGCCATGATCTACGGCATAGGCACCGATATCTGCGACGTGCGGCGCATCCGCTCCAGCCTGGAGCGCCTGGGCGACCGCTTTGCCGAAAAGGTCCTGGCCGAAGGCGAGCTGGCGACCTGGCGTGCGCGCAGCGCGCGCTGGCCCGACCGCGGCGTGCGCTACGTGGCCACGCGCTTTTCGGCGAAGGAATCGTTCAGCAAGGCCATCGGCCTGGGCATGCGCATGCCCATGACCTGGCGCCACTGCGAGATCGTCAACCTGCCCAGCGGCCAGCCCAGCATCGTGCTGCACGGCGCGCTCAAGCAATGGTTCGAGGAACGCGGCCTGCAGGTGCATCTGAGCGTGACCGATGAAAGCGACTACGCCGCGAGCTTCTGCGTGGTCGAGAAAAAGCCTGCGAATTGATTTTTCCCTCCAAGGATTGCCCTGAATGACCGAGCACGCACCCCTGATCATCGACATCGCCGGCACCGAACTCACGCCTGCCGACCGCGCGCGCCTGGCGCACCCGCTGGTCGGCGGCATGATCCTGTTTGCGCGCAACTGGCAGGACCGCGCGCAGTTGCTGGCGCTCACGGCCGAGATCAAGGCGGTGCGCGACGACCTGCTGATCTGCGTCGACCACGAAGGCGGGCGCGTGCAGCGCTTTCGCACCGACGGCTTCACGCATCTGCCACCGATGCGTGCTTTTGGCGCCATGTGGATGGATGACGGCCAGGGCGCGAAGCGCCGCGAAGGCAGCGGCGCGCTGCGCGCCATGGATGCAGCCACGGCGGTCGGCTATGTGCTGGGCAGCGAGCTGCGCGCCTGCGGCGTCGATTTCTCCTTCACGCCGGTGCTGGACCTCGACTGGGGCGAGAGCGGCGTCATTGGCGACCGCGCCTTCCACTCGGATGCGCGCGTGGTGGCAGCGCTCGCCAAGAGCCTGATGCACGGCCTGCTGCAGGCCGGCATGGCCAACTGCGGCAAGCATTTTCCCGGCCATGGCTTCGTCAAGGCAGATTCGCACACCGACATTCCCGTGGACCGGCGCAGCCTCTCGGCCATCCTGGCTGACGATGCCGCGCCCTATCCCTGGCTGTCGTCGGTGTTGACCAGCGTCATGCCGGCGCATGTGATCTACAGCAAGGTCGACAAGCGTCCCGCGGGTTTCTCGGCCAGGTGGCTGCAGGAGATCCTGCGCCACCGCCTGCGCTTCGATGGCGCGGTCTTCAGCGACGACCTGAGCATGGAGGCCGCGCGCCGGCTGGACAGCCAGACGCTGGATTTCACCCAGGCCGCGACGCAAGCGCTGAATGCGGGCTGCGACCTCGCACTGCTGTGCAACCAGAGCCTGGGCGATGGCGCTGCGGTCGACGATTGGCTGCACGGCATGCAGGCGGCGCGCGACGCGGGCCGCTGGACGCCCAGCGCCGACAGCGAGGCGCGCCGGCTTGCGCTGCTGCCCGAGACGCTGCCGCAGAGCTGGGATGAACTCATGCTGCAGCCGGCCTACCGCAACGCGCTGGACCTGTTGCCGTGAGGGTTGCGGGCCGGATCAGCGGTCCTTGAAGAAGTCCTTCACGTCTTTGAACAAGGCCTTGCCTTCGCTCTTGAGGTCCGTGATCGCATCGCCCGCCGCGCGGTCCAGCGCGTGCAGCGAGGAGCTGGGAGGGCTCACGGAATCCCGGAGATCGCGAAAGACGCCCTTGGTCGCCGCATTGGAGTTGAGGAATTGCTGCACGCTGGCCGCGCCACCGTCCACGCCGCGCGCGACCTTGTCCATGGCTTTCCTGGGCTGGAGACCGGACTGGGGATTGCTCGGACCGAAAACATAGGACGAAATCGATTTCGCCAGGCGCTTGGCGCCATGCAGCAGGCCCATGAAGCCGTTGGACAGGGAGGCAAGCATGCCTTTGATGGCGGAGCCCGCGGACTGCGCCTTCTCCCGGTTGTCTCCTGCCCCCACGCGGACGCTTGAGTGGGTCAGCGCCGCGCGCGCCCCTGTGGCCGCGGCCTTGTTGCCGGCATTGAGTGACTGTGCCTTTTCCAGGAAGGCCTGGCTGCTTGGCATCAGCGACCGTGGCTGTATCTTGTTTGGCATCGAATTCCTCTTAGACGCGCACGCCTACGTCGGCACTGGAAAATGCGGGAAGGTCGGCGGCGCCTATGCCCAGCGTGATGAAATCCTGCCATGCGAGGCCGATATCGGCCGTCTTCGCCAGCAAAATGGCCAGTTTCTCGCTGTCGAGGTCGCGCAGCAGCCGGCGCACATTCAGGCTCACGGTGTTGTCTGAGGGAATCATCCCCAGTGTTGCGCCGCCGGTAGCGGTCCAGAGGTGGTTGGCATGCAGCAGCGTGCGCGCCACATCCTCCCAGCGGTCGGGGCTGGGCGCCGCAAGCAGGCTGCAAAGCCAGACCTCCGCTTCGTCGCCTTCGCCTTCGAGCTGCAGCCCGATGGGCAGCTCGTCAATGACGATTTCTTCGGTGGCGGCAAGGGCTTCGGGGTCGAGGCCGATCTCCTCGGCAAGCTGTTTCAAGAGGGTCTGGTACGCCTGGGACATGGATTCTTCCTGTTGAGAAGGATGGAGTCCGTTGAGTAACCAGGCCGACCATTGTGTTCCGCCGCGATGCCGCGATGCGGTGGTGTCCTACGCTCAGCTGCGGCTGGTCAATGCCTGCGCGGCGGCTTCTTCTGCGACCGACGAGGGCGCGTCGTCGGGAATGCTGGCATGGATGCCGCCTTTCCAGCGCCGCACGACGCGCTGGAAGATCAGCGCATTCGGAATCTGCAGCAGCGCGCCTTCGCGGTGCGTCACATCCTCGAGCGTCGTGTAGAGCAGGTTGATGTCGACCACCCGGCCCTTGGCTCCCGGCTTTTCCGCAGTGTCCAGCAGCTCGATGTAGTCCCCCAGGCGGAACGGGCCGACCGTGACGATCAGCAGTGCGCAGAACAGGTTCGACAGCACGCTCCAGGCCGCAAAGAAGGCCACGGCGCCCACGGTCGCGAACCCGGTGAACGCGGTCCACAGCACGGTGGCCGATACGCCCATGCGCTCGAGGATCAGCAGCACCGTGGCGGCAATGATCAGCCAGCGGATCACGCCGCGCACCGGCACCAGCAGTTCGCGCGGCAGCGCGTAGTGCGCGCCGGCACGGTAGATCACGCGTTTGAAGAACAGGTTGATCAGCCAGGCGGCAACCAGGATCAGCAGGATTTGCGCGGCCGGAATCAGCACTTCCAGCCAATCCTGCAGCCACGGGGGCAGGTGAATTGAAAGACGACGCATAGCTCCAATGGGTCAACAAGAAGAAAAAGCCGGACCTGCCGATGGCAGCGACCGGCCCGCCTGCAAGCCTATCAGCTATCGTCGTCCGGACTGTCCTGGATGTGCCTCATGGCACGCAGCGCGCTAGTTTCCGCGCTGCTCGATGGTATCCATCTGCATCTCGAAGCTGAAAAAGCGGTCCCGGCCCTGGGCCTTGGCCGCGTACAGCGCCTGGTCCGCGCGCATCACCATGCTTTCGGCACTGGTGCTTTCATCCGGGATGCAGGTGGTGATGCCGCCCGAGAGCGTGAGCACCTCGCCCAGCGGGGAGTCGGGGTGGGGCAGGGCGCGCACGCGCAGCATCTTGCCCAGCGCGCGCGCAAAGGTCATCGCGCCCGAACGCGGCGTCTTGGGCAGGATCATGGCGAACTCCTCGCCGCCATAGCGCGAGGCCACGTCGCGCGGGCGCATGCAGACCTCGCGCAACAGCTTGCCGATGGCGCGCAGGCATTCGTCGCCCTTCACGTGGCCGCAGCTGTCGTTGTAGCGCTTGAAGTGGTCGAGGTCGCAAAGCATCAGCGTCAGCGGCGTGCCGTCGCGGCGCGCGGCAATGATCTCGGCATGCAGGATGCGGTCGAAGCCGCGGCGGTTGACCAGGCCCGTGAGCGCATCCATCTCCACCATCTCGTTGAGCCGCTGGTTGGCCAGGTGCAGTTCGGCGGACATCGAGATCAGCCGGCGGCGCATGTCCAGCAGGCGGCGCATGGCGCGCAGCTTGGCCACCAGCACGATGGGTTTGACCGGCTTGACCAGGTAGTCGTCGCCGCCGGACTCGATGCCGCGCCAGACGTCCAGGTCGGTATCGAGGCCGGAGAGGAAAATGATCGGGGTCCAGTCGCCGGGTTCGGATTCGCGCATCTGGTGCGCGACGCCGTAGCCATCGAGGCCGGGCAGGCGGATGTCGAGCAGCACCAGGTCAGGGCGGCGCAGCTTGAACAGTTGCAGCGCCACCTGGCCGTCCGCGGCCTCCATGACTTCGGTCACGCCCGCGTGCTGCAGCTCCTTGACCAGCGAGGCGCGCATCGACGCCTGGTCTTCCACGACCAGCACCGAAAACGGCGCGTTTTCCGCATGGGACGAGGTGAAACGGGCCGCGGTGGGTTCGATGGCGGAGGGCGGTGGCGTCGGGATCACTGCGGTTTCCTTCAGGAGTACCAGCGACTCCGGAGCAAAGTACGCCTGCGCGCAAGGGGGCGGCAGGAGATACAAGTGTAAACGCCGACCGCGGTATCCTGGCTATCCCGACCGCCGCCAGGGCTCAATGCTCGCGGCGCAGTGCCGGGAACAGGATCACGTCGCGGATGCTGGTGCTGTCGGTGAGCAGCATCATCAGCCGGTCGAGGCCGACGCCGCAGCCGCCCGTGGGCGGCATGCCGTATTCGAGCGCGCGCACGAAGTCGTGGTCGAAGAACATGGCTTCGTCATCGCCGCTGTCCTTGGCTTCGACCTGGGCGTTGAAGCGCGCGGCCTGGTCTTCGGCATCGTTCAATTCGCTGAAGCCGTTGCCGAATTCACGGCCGGTGATGTAGAGCTCGAAGCGCTCGGTGACCTCGGGACGCTCGTCGTTGGCGCGCGCCAGCGGCGAGATCTCGGTCGGGTGCTCCATGATGAAGGTCGGGTTCCAGAGCTTTTCCTCGACCAGTTCCTCGAAGTACAGCACCTGCAGGCTGGCCAGCGTGCGGCCCGACAGCTTGTCCTTTTCCTCGCTCAAGCCGAGCTTGCGCAGCGCGGGAATCAGCCAGTCGCGCTGGTCGACGTTGTCGCCGGCTTCGGTGTACTTGACGATGGCTTCGCGGATGGTCAGGCGCTCGAACGGCTGTGCCAGGTCGACGGGCTTGCCGCCATAGCTCAGCTGCAGGCTGCCGACGGCCTTCTGCGCGGTGTCGCGGATCAGCTTCTCGGTGAAATCCATCAGGTCGCGGTAGTTCCAGAACGCGGCATAGAACTCCATCATGGTGAATTCGGGGTTGTGCCGGACCGAGATGCCTTCGTTGCGGAAGCTGCGGTTGATCTCGAACACGCGCTCGAAGCCGCCGACGATCAGGCGCTTGAGGTAGAGCTCGGGGGCGATGCGCAGGTACATTTCCTGGTCCAGCGCATTGTGGTGCGTGACGAAGGGCTTGGCGTTCGCGCCCCCCGGGATCGGGTGCAGCATCGGCGTCTCGACTTCAAGGAAGTTGTGCGCGACCATGAACTCGCGCACGCCGCTGATCGCGCGCGAGCGCGCGGTGAAGCGCTGGCGCGCGCCTTCGTCCATCATCAGGTCGACGTAGCGCTGGCGGTACTTCTGCTCCTGATCGGCCATGCCGTGGAACTTGTCGGGCATGGGGCGCAGGCTCTTGGTGAGCAGGCGCAGCGAGCTGACCTTGATCGACAGCTCGCCGGTCTTGGTCTTCATCAGCGTGCCGCCGGCACCGATGATGTCGCCCAGGTCCCAGCGCTTGAACTGCGCATACAGCTCCTCGCCCACGGCATCGCGCGTGATGTAGAGCTGGATGCGGCCGCCGGTCGCGCCCAGCGAGCCGTCCTGCACGGTCGCAAAGCTGGCCTTGCCCATGACGCGCTTGAGCATCATGCGGCCGCCGACGCTCACCTGCACTGCCGCGGCTTCGAGCGCCTCGGCATCCTGCTCGGCATATTCCGCCTGGATCGCGGCCGCATGGTGCGTGGGCTGGAAGTCGTTGGGGAATGCCACACCACCGCCCTGGGCCTGGACTTCGCGCAGCGCTTTGAGTTTTTCGCGGCGCTCGGCGATCAGTTGGTTTTCGTCCTGCGGGGCGGCGGTATCGGCTGCGGAAGTGGTGTTGGTGTCAGACATGAAAGGAGCGCCAGCGCGCAAACGCCGGTGGAACTGGGCCAAAACGCTAATGCCAGTCAGGAAGGAAAAACGCCCGTTCGTCCTGAGCCTGTCGAAGGATGAACAGGCATTTTTCCGTTTCCGGAATGCCGTCCATGGTTCGACAGGCGCAGCACGAATGGCTTGCCTGACTGGTAATAGGCCAAAACCCTTGATTTTAGGTTTTTTGCGCGGCTTCGGGCGAGCGCGCATGCAATGGCCGTGGGGCCATCTGGATTCCGTGGGCGGCGTGCCTCAAAAACCGATGCCCGTGCGTTCCAGCACATCGGCCACCAGCTCCAGCCGCAGCAGCGGATTTTCCAGCTCCATCAGCTGCTGGCGCAGCGTGGTCGGCAGCGGCAGCAGTTCGCACCAGCGGTTGGCCACCCAGCCGCAGTCCTGCAGGTGCAGGCTGTCGGGCAGGGCCAGGCCCGGGTCGTCGGCGTGCTGGGTGCGCAGCGTCTGCAGCAGCTTGGCCAGCGCCCGGGCCGCGGCTTGCAGGTCTTCGGGCACCTCGACGGGCATGTCCTGGTCGATGAGCTCGACATCGGCCACCCACAGCCCGTGCGGCAGGCAGCGGCGCTCGCGCACGCGAAAACGCTGCGTGCCCTGGCACAGCAAGTGCATCAACCCGGTCTGCGGGTACTGCAGCTGCGCGATCGTCGCCAGCGTGCCGACGGCATGGAACTGCTCCGGCGGCGCGCCGGCCTGGCGCACCTCCTGTCCTTCGCTCAACGCCACCACGCCAAACGGCGCGCCCGCACGCGCGCACTTGCGCACCATGTCCAGGTAGCGCACCTCGAACACGCGCAGCGGCAGGCGGCCACCGGGAAACAGCACGCTGCCCAATGGAAACAGCGGCAGGGAAGTGAGGGTCAGGGGTAATGTCATGGTGGTCCGGGCGTGCCCACTATCATCCCATGCTGTACCCGCCGCTGTCTTGCAGTCCCAGGCGACTGTCTTCGTTGCTTCAATTCCTACATGCTGTTCCAGATCATCTCCTTCCTGCTCGATGTCGCCGTGGGCTTGCTCACCGGCCTGTGCCTGTTGCGCCTCTACATGCAGGCCCAGCGCATTCCCTTTTCCAACCCCGTGGGCCGGCTGGTGTTCGCGCTGACCGACTGGATCGTGCTGCCGCTGCGGCGCATCGTGCCGGCCTCGGGCCGCTGGGATGCGTCCAGCCTGATTGCCGCCTACCTGCTGCAGATGCTGCAATACCTGCTGCTGTGGCTGATGCTGGGCGCGGGCGGTTCGCAAGCCCTGTGGCTGCCCTGGCTGGCGCTGTGCGGCGTGGCGCGCATAGCCATCACGGGCTGCATCGGCATCGTGCTGGTCTACGCCATCATGTCCTGGATCCAGGCCCGCTCGCCCGTGGCCGCGGTCATCGAACGCCTTGCCGAACCGCTGCTGCGCCCGGTGCGCCGCGTGATCCCGCTGGTCGGCGGCATCGACCTGTCGCCGCTGGTGCTGCTGGTGCTGCTGCAGATCGCGCTGATGGTGCTGGCTTATGTGCAGGCAGGGGTGTTGAGGTAGGTCGGCAAGGCTTGCGTATCTCCAATACCCAAAGAAGCTATCCCGTTCCCGCTCCCCGCCCTTGTGGCTGCGCCTGCCGCGCGCAGGGCCCGGGCTGGCAGGTGTGCCGAAGGACACACCTGCTTCGTAAACTGACTCACCGCAGTTGTTTGAGCGGAGCGGCGAGGCCGCGAAGCGAGTTCTGCGGTGCAGCCCGGGACCGAGCACGGCAGGTTGCCCGGAGCGTAGCGCAGGGTCGCAGACAGCAGGGCCGCATTCTTTTGCTTACTTTTCTTGTGCGAGCAAGAAAAGTGAGTCGGCTGCCGGGCCGAAACCCGGCTCCTGTCCCTGGCAAAGGCATGCCGAAAAAAAAGCGGTCAACGCATTTCTGCATTGACCGCTTAGACTGAGCTGGAACGCTGTTAAGAGACCGCGTCCGCAGGCAGGCGTTGCAGCATTGCCAGGCTGTTGGCAACCGTGTCGCGCAGCTGGCGGCGGTCGACGATCATGTCGACGGCGCCTTTTTCCTGCAGGAACTCGGCGCGCTGGAAGCCTGGCGGCAGCTTGACGCGCACCGTGGTCTCGATCACGCGCGGGCCGGCGAAGCCGATCAGCGCCTTGGGTTCGGCAATGACGATGTCGCCGACGAACGCAAAGCCCGCCGACACGCCGCCCATGGTCGGGTCGGTCAGCACGCTGATGTAGGGAAGGCCTTTCTTCGCCAGGCGCGTGAGCGCGGCATTGGTCTTGGCCATCTGCATCAGGCTCAGCAGGCCTTCCTGCATGCGCGCACCACCGGTGGCGGTGAAGCAGATGAACGGCACCTTCTGCTCGATGGCGGTTTCGACGCCGCGCACGAAGCGCTCGCCGACCACGGAACCCATGGAGCCGCCCATGAAGTCGAACTCGAAGCAGGCCACGACGACGTTGACGCTCTTGACGGCGCCGCCCATCACGATCAGCGCATCGGTCTCGCCGGTGTTCTCCAGCGCTTCCTTGAGACGCTCGGGGTACTTGCGGCTGTCCTTGAACTTCAGCGGGTCGACGGGCACGACTTCCTGGCCGATTTCATAACGCCCTTCGGCATCGAGGAAATGGTTCAGGCGCGCGCGCGCGCCGATGCGGTGGTGGTGGCCGCAGGTCGGGCAGACGTTCTGGTTCTTTTCCAGGTCGGCCTGGTACAGCACGGTCTCGCAGGACGGGCACTTGATCCACAGGCCTTCAGGGATCTGGTGGCGCTCCGTCGGGTCGGTGTGCTGGATTTTGGCAGGCAGCAGTTTTTCAAGCCAAGACATAGTATTTCCTCTTTGCGCGCCTGCGCCCCCAAAGGGCGCGGCGCAAGGGCAGCATTATGCGTCGAGTGCCTTGCGCACGCCGCGCAGGAAGTCAATGGTCAGCGGTACGACTTTCTCGTGCGGCTGGTCGTTGAGCATCTCGATGATGCGGCTGCCGATCACGACGGCATCGGAAAATTCGCCGATGGCCTGGGCGGTCTGGGCATCGCGGATGCCAAAACCCACGCCCACGGGAATCTGCACATGCTTGCGGATGCGCGGCAGCATGGCCTCGACGGCCGCCGGGTCCAGCGCGGAAGAACCGGTCACGCCCTTGAGCGAGACATAGTAGACATAGCCGCTGGCCACGCGCGCCACCTGGGCAATGCGCTCGTCGGTGCTGGTCGGCGCGAGCAGGAAGATCAGGTCCATGCCGCGCGCGCGCAGCGCGGCGGCAAATGCCTCGCATTCCTCGGGCGGGTAGTCGACGATCAGCATGCCGTCGACGCCGGCATTGGCGGCATCGTTGACGAACGCGCCTTCGCCATGGATCTGGTCGTAGCGTTCGACCGGGTTCGCGTAGCCCATCAGCACCACCGGCGTGGTGTCGTTCTTCTGGCGGAACTCGCGCACATAGGCCAGCACCTGCACCAGGCCCACGCCCAGCGCCAGCGCCTTGTCGCCGGCCTTCTGGATGGTCGGGCCGTCGGCCATGGGATCGGAAAACGGAATGCCCAGCTCGATCACGTCGGAGCCGGCCTCGACCATGCCGTGCATCAGCGCCGGCGTGATCGCGGCAAACGGGAATCCGGCCGTGACATAGGGAATCAGGGCCGTGCGGCCTTCGGATCGGAGTTTTTCAAATGTGGCGGCAATGCGGCTCATGCGGCAGGCCCTCCCTT
The DNA here is from genome assembly GCF_013363755.1 of Comamonas antarctica. Taxonomy (NCBI): domain Bacteria; kingdom Pseudomonadati; phylum Pseudomonadota; class Betaproteobacteria; order Burkholderiales; family Comamonadaceae; genus Comamonas; species Comamonas antarctica. Next base: position 3,146,826 of record NZ_CP054840.1, on the reverse strand, counting down.
GACAGTCAGACCGCGCATCGAGGGGCGGTCATAGAAATCTGCGCCCGACAGGTCGGCCACCGTGCCGATGTCCTTGTCGCCGCGGCCCGAAAGATTCACCAGGATCGACTGGTCGGGGCGCATCTGCTTGGCCAGCTTCATGGCGTAGGCCACGGCGTGGCTCGACTCGAGCGCCGGAATGATGCCTTCGGCGCGGCACAGGTAATGGAACGCCTCGAGCGCTTCGGTGTCGGTGATGCCGACATACTCGGCGCGCTTGATCTCCTGCAGCCAGGCATGCTCGGGGCCCACGCCGGGGTAGTCGAGCCCGGCGCTGATGCTGTGCGTCTCGATGATCTGGCCGTCTTCGTCCTGCAGGATGAAGGTGCGGTTGCCATGCAGCACGCCGGCGCTGCCGCGCTGCAGCGAGGCCGAATGCTTGCCCGAGTCCAGGCCCTGGCCCGCGGCCTCGACGCCGATCAGGCGCGTTTTCTCGTACGGGATATAGGGGTGGAAGATGCCGATGGCATTGCTGCCGCCGCCCACGCAGGCGACGACCGCATCGGGCTGGCCGCCGTTCAGGAATTCGGGCATCTGCGTCAGGCATTCGGTGCCGATCACGCTCTGGAAGTCGCGCACCATCATCGGATAGGGGTGCGGGCCCGCGGCCGTGCCGATGATGTAGAAGGTGCTGTCGACGTTGGCGACCCAGTCGCGCATGGCTTCGTTGAGCGCGTCCTTGAGCGTCTTGCTGCCCGATTCCACGGGCACGACGGTCGCGCCCAGCAGCTTCATGCGGTAGACGTTGGGGCTCTGGCGGCGGATGTCCTCGGCGCCCATGTAGATGATGCACTCGAGGCCGTAGCGCGCGCAGATGGTGGCCGTGGCCACGCCATGCTGGCCGGCGCCGGTCTCGGCAATGATGCGCTTCTTGCCCATGCGCTTGGCCAGCATCGCCTGGCCGATCACGTTGTTGATCTTGTGCGCGCCGGTATGGTTCAGGTCTTCGCGCTTCAGATAGATCTGCGCGCCGCCCATCTCGCGACTCATGCGGTCGGCGTGGTAGACCGGCGAGGGACGGCCCACGTAGTGGTTGAGCTCCGACTCGAATTCGGCGATGAATTCGGGGTCGTGCTGGTAACGCGCATAGGCGTCGCGCAGTTCGGTCAGCGCGTGGGTCAGGGTTTCACTGGCGAAGCTGCCGCCATAGCGGCCGAAATGCCCGGATGCATCGGGGTGCTGATAGTCAAACATTACGAATTCTGCCTGGGGTTGGCATCGGCCGCACGCACGGCGGCAACGAAGCGGTGGATCTTGTCGGCGTCCTTGACGCCCTTGAGGGCCTGGCCGTCGGGGCCGGTGGCCTCGACGCCGGAGCTGATGTCAACGGCCAGCGTCTTGCAGCGCGGCCGCACCAGCCGAATGCCATCGGTCACGTTTGCAGGCGTGAGTCCACCAGACAAAACGAGGTGACAGTCGACGCTTGGAGGAAGGAGTGACCAATTGAATGCCTTGCCGCCGCCGCCATAGCCGTCGACATGGGCGTCGAGCAGGATGGCTTGGGCGAGAGAGTAACGCTGCGCATATTCTACGAGGTCGAAGCCCGCGGCAGCTTCTCCTAGGGGAATCCGCGCCGCGCGCAGGAACGGCCGCAGGCCGCCGCTGGCCGCCAGGCACTGCTCGGGCGACTCGTCGCCGTGGAACTGCAGGCAGGCGCCGGGAATCTCCAGCAGCGCCTGCTGCACGCGCTCCGGCGTTTCGTTGACGAACAGCAGCACCGGCGTGACGAAGGGCGGCAGCCGGCGCGCGAGCTGCGCCGCGCGCGCGATGCTGACCGCGCGCGGGCTGGGCGCGTAGAGCACGAAGCCGACCGCGTCGGCGCCCGCGGCAACGGCCACGTCAACATCTTCTTCGCGCGTCAGGCCGCAGATCTTGATGCGCGTGCGCAGGGGGGCGAGGTTTTGGTTCATGGCAGCCAATCGAATGCCGCGGCGCGCGTCGGCAGGCCCCAGGCCGGGTCGTAGACCGGACCGAGGAAGTACAGCCCGTCGGGCGAGAAGGTGGGAGCGGCGGCATCGCGCGAGCGTGCCGCGAGCACCGCCTGCATCCAGTCCACGGGCTGCTTGCCCTGGCCGATGGCAATCAGGCAGCCCATGATGTTGCGCACCATATGGTGCAGGAAGGCATTGCCTTCGAACTCGAAATGCCAGTAGCAGGTCTGCATCGGCGGCTCGCCGGGCCGGCCCAGGCCGTGCAGCCGGCTCAGTGCATCGCCCGGCGGCGCCGCGCGGCGCGAGATCGCGAGGCGGCTCAGGGTCTTGACGGGGCTCTTGGCCTGGCAGGTCGAGGCGCGGAACGAGGAGAAGTCGTGCTCGCCCAGCAGCTGCGCGGCCGCGGCCTGCATGGCCTGGCCGTCGAGTTCATGGAACACCCAGCCGACGCGGCCGGCCTCGACGCTGGGGCGCACCGGCGACTGCAGCAGCACGTAGGCATAGCGGCGCGCGGTGGCGCTGAAGCGCGCGTGGAAATCATCGGGCACGGGCGACACCCATTGCACCGCGATGTCCGCGGGCAGGAAGGTGTTGGTGCCGCGCACCCAGGAATAGGGCGTGCGCGTGAGTTCGGTATCGAAATGCGCGACCTGCATGATGCCGTGCACGCCGGCGTCGGTGCGGCCCGCGCAGATGGTGGGCACGGGCAGCGTGGCGAATTGCGCCAGCGCCGCTTCGAGCCGGTCCTGCACCGTGTTACCCGAGGGCTGGCTCTGCCAGCCGTTGTAGCGTTGGCCGTTGTAACCCACTCCCAGGGCTATGCGCATGGCAAGTCCTTGCCGCGGCCGTGGTGCGCCGCGCTGTTCAGCAGAAAAGACATTCAATCGATTTCGGAAAGCAGGCGCCTTGCGCGCTCCTTGAGTTCACCCTCGGCTTCGTCGATGACCTCTTCGATCAGCGTGCGCGCGCCTTCGCTGTCGCCGATGGCCGCAAATTCCTGGGCCAGCGCGAGCTTGGTGGCCAGCGGGTCTTCGGCGGCCGCCTGGCTGCTTTGCGACAGCGCCTCGGCCGGAGCGTTGCTGCCCAGGTCCAGCGACAGATTGCCCAGGTCGAACTCGAGGAAGTCGAACACGGGCGCAGCGGCAGGCGCAGCAGCGGGCGCAGCGGCAGGCACAGCAGCGGGCGCAGGCGGGGTCTGCGCGGCCGGCGCAGGCTCGGTTTCAGGTTCTGGATCAAGCTCGGGTTCAGCAGCCGGCGCGGCTTCTTGCGGCGCGGCGATCGCCGGCAGTTCGGCCTCGGACCCTTCGCCCTCTGGCGGTGCCAGCGGCGCAATCTCGAAGCGCGGCGCATCGTCCTCGAAGGCCGGCTCCGGCGCCTCGGCTTCTCGCGCATCGGCCTCGCTGTCCAGCGTGAACTCCAGGTCGGGCAGCGCATCGCTGGCGGCGGCCTCGACGGCCGGTGCGGCATCGGTCGGCACCGTTGGCAGATCGGCAAGCGGATCGTCGGTATTGTCTGCGGCCGAGGGCGCTGTGGCAGGCTGTTTCCAGATCGGCTCTATCGGCTCGAAGTCGATGCTTCCGGGCGGCTGCAGGCGCGGCTCGGCAGGCACTGCGTCCGTGGCGGGCGCGGGTGGCTCGTCAAGAATGGAGTCGAGCTCCAGGTCGAAATCCGGATCCGCGGCCGGGGTGGGCACGGGGTCGCTGTTGGCATCGAAATCGGGTTCGGCATCGCGTTCGGTTTCGGCCGCCGAAGCCGCGGCCAGTCCGCCCAGCGCACCTGCCAGCGAGGCCTTTGCCAGCGCGCCTGCGTCGACGGGCGGCGCGGCGCGGTCGGCCGTGCTGCCCGGCAGTGCATCGCCGTCGGATTGGTACAGCGCATTGGCTGGATCGAGTGCGCGGCCCTGTTCGGCCAGCTGCTGCCATTCGGCGCCCTTGCCCTGGGTCAATGCAAAGACGGTCTGTGCCAAGGCCTCGAACGCCTTGCGGTCCTGGCGCTTGGCGTAGATGTCGGCCAGCTTCAGGTGCAGCGCCAGGCGCTCGGGCTGGGTGCGCAGTGCTTCCTTGAGGATTTCCTCGGCCTGCAGGTCGCGGCCATAGGCCAGGTAGACATCGGCTTCTGCCACCGGGTCGACTTCGCCCCCGGTATCGAGCTGGCTGTGCGAATAGGCGGCCGAGCTGCCGAACTGGGTCTGCGCGGTATCGACCTGCTGGCCCTGGCCCGCGGCAAAGAAGGAATCGTTTTGCAGCAGGCTGTCGGGCGCGGCATTGCGCGCGCGGCGGCGCTGCAGCCGACGGTAGCCGAGCAGGCCCAGCAGCAGCGCCAGCAGGCCTGCTCCAGCGATCGGCAATACCGGGTCTTCGCCCAGGGTGTCGAGCAAGCCCGGGGCGGCCGGTGCTTCGGCCGGCGCAGGGGCTGCAGCCGGCGCCGGCGGCGTGGTCGGCGCCGGGGTTGCGGCGGGAGGAGCCGGCGCGGTCTCGGGCGCCGGAGCCGGCGTGCCATCGCCGGCAGGCGCCGGGGTTTCGGCCGCAGTCGGCGCCGCCGCCGGGGCTTCGGTGGACGGGGTAGCGGGCGCCGCCGCGCCGGGCGTCGTCACGCCGGGCGTCGTCACGCCGGGCGCCGTCGCGCCGGGCGCCGTCACCGCGGGAACGGGTATGCCTGCTGCGGGTGCGGATGCGGTTGCCGCAGTGCCTGCAGTCGCCGTGGTCCCGGCGACGTTCTGCAGTTCATTGAGGTTGCGCGAAAGCTCGGCCAGGCGCTCGGACTGGCTCTGCGCCTGCTTTTCGCGTGCCAGGCGGTCATCGGCCGCCATCGCCCCCTTGGACAGCGTGAGCTTGTCGGGTGCGGCCGTGGTCGGCTTGCGGTCCTCGACCTGGGCCTCGACATTGCCGCTCGCGCTGCGCTGGGCACCGGCCACGGCCGCCTGGGGCGCGGCTGCCGCAAGCTGGCGCCGGTAGCGGTTGAAATCCTGGCTTTGCGCGGCGACGATCTGCCGGGCTTCGGGAATGGAGATGGCCTGGGCGGCGGCGCGGTCGGGCATTTCCAGCACAGCGCCGGCACGCATCCGGTTCACGTTGCCGCTGATGAACGCATGGGGATTGGCGCGCAGCATGGCGACCAGCATCTGGTCCAGCGACACGCCGGACGGACGCTGGGCCTGCGCAATCCGGCCAGCGGTGTCGCCGGCGCGCACCGTCTGCGCGGCAGGCTGGACCGGTGCCGGTGCGGTTGCGGCGGGAGCCGGCGCGCGCGCGGGCGCCGGGGTGCTGCGCACCGGGGCCGTCGCCTGCGCAGCCGGCTGGACCGGCGCAGGTGCGCCGACCTGGGGGGCGGTAGCGGCCGGCGCGGGCTGGCGCGCCACCGGCGGGTCGAGCAGCAGCGTATAGCTGCGCACCACATGCCCGGCGCTCCAGGAAGCATCGATGACCAGATCGACAAACGGCTCGGTCACCGGTTGCGTGCTGCTCAGGCGCAGCACTGCGGAGCCATCGGGGCGGCGTTGCAGCTGGACCCGGAACTGGCCCGCGGCGGCCGTGTACTCCATGCCCTGGGCGCGGAACACCGCGGGCGCGGCAATGCGCGCCTGCAGGCTGTCAGCCTCGGCCGCGGTGACCTGCGGCAGTTCCACTTCCGCGCGCAGCGGTTCGCCCAGGGAGGACTGGATGCTGAGGCGGCCGAGCGCCAGGGCCCAGGCGTTGGTGGCAGTCAGGCTGACGGAGACGAGGGCCGCGGCGGCCAGCGCGGAGAGTTTCCAACGATGCATGGTGGCGTCAACTTTTATGGTTGTGCGGCCCGGGCGAGCGGCATAGTTGTTCTCATGGATGAGCGCGCCATCGGCACAGCGGGCGCGTCAAAGTGAAAAATACCTTAGCAGCAATGCATGGCAGTGACAACCAAGGAGGCAGGGGGCATTGTCCAACACCTGGCGCGGCGCGCAGGCTTGCGCGCCCGGGGATGTTGTCCCGTGGCAACGAGAAACCGCCCGCAAAGCCATTTTCATGGCCCGGCGGGCGGTCATCAAAAAAACTCAAAAGAGGGGCTTTCGTGCAAAGGCACTTGTTCGCAGCCTCTGATACTGGCGTGATCTAGCAAGGGGGCAGCGAGGAAGGGCCGCCCCGCACCGAGGCTGCCGTCCCCCTCCACCGAAGGTTGAGAGGGGGAAGCGCCGAAGGCGCTCAGGGGGTGGTCAACAATATCCGCAGCATGCGGCGCAGCGGTTCGGCCGCGCCCCACAGCAGCTGGTCGCCGATCACGAAGGCCGACAGGTATTCAGGACCCATGTTGAGCTTGCGCACGCGGCCCACGGCCACTTCGAGGCCGCCGGTGACGGCTGCGGGCGTCAGTTCCTTCACGGTGAGCGCACGGTCGTTGGCGACGAACTTGACCCAGGGGTTGCCCGACTGGATCAAGGTCTCGATCTCGGCCAGCGGCAGGTCATGCTTGAGCTTAAGCGTCAGGGCCAGCGAGTGGCAGCGCATCGCGCCGATGCGCACGCACAGGCCGTCGACAGGGATGGTGGCGCTGGTGCCGAGGATCTTGTTGACCTCTGCCTGGCCCTTCCATTCTTCCTTGGACTGGCCATTGGGCAGTTGCACGTCGATCCAGGGGATCAGGCCGCCGGCCAGCGGTGCGCCGAAGTACTCGGTGGGCACGTCGTTGCGGATGGTCTGTGCCACCTGCCGATCGATGTCGAGAATCGCCGAAGCCGGCGTGGCCAGCGCGTCGGACACTGCGGCATGCACCACGCCCATGCCCTTGAGCAGTTCGCGCATATGGTTGGCGCCGCCGCCCGAGGCCGCCTGGTAGGTCATCGAGCTGACCCATTCCACGAGGCCGGCCTTGAACAGTCCGGACAGGCCCATCAGCAGGATGGAGTTGGTGCAGTTGCCGCCAATCCAGTTCTTGCCGCCCGCCGCCAGCTTGGCCTGGATCAGGTCGTCATTGACCGGGTCGAGCACGATGACGGCATCGTCTTCCATGCGCAGCGACGAGGCCGCGTCGATCCAGTGGCCCTGCCAGCCCGAAGCGCGCAGCGGACCGTAGACGGCCTTGGTGTAGTCGCCGCCCTGGGCGGTGATGATGATGTCGCAGCGCGCCAGTGCGGAGATGTCGTTGGCATCCTGCAGCGTGGTGTGGGTGCGCGCCTGCGCGGGCGCCTTGCCGCCGGCGTTCGAGGTGGAGAAGAAAATCGGCTCGATCAGATCGAAGTCGCCTTCGGCCTGCATGCGGTCCATCAACACCGAGCCGACCATGCCGCGCCAGCCCACCAAACCTACCAACTTGCTCATTTTCAACGCCCCTGTGGTTTAAGAAACAATGTTCGACCAGACTGGGGCCCGGCTCGTCTGGCCGGGAGAGGGCGCGCGACGAACCGGGCTGGGTCAGCCTTTAATCGTCGTAATGGTGATTGCGCGCGCAGCCACGGCGGCCGCAGCCACGGCTGCGCAAGCAGGTGTCTGAGGAGCGTTGCGGGTGAAGGCGGCAAACATAGCGGGGCATTGTAATGGATTCTTGCGCAGGTCGCCCAGCGCGTGGTCCTTCGTTGCGTGGGGTCGGAAAGCGGGCGGCTTTCAGCCTGCGGGCGGTCCCGCGGCGTCGGCAACGCCGACCAGCGTGGCGCTGGCCTGCGGCAGCGGATCGGGGTCGCGGGGCACCTGGATCCCGGGGTCGGGCAGCAGCATGGATGCCAGCTGCTGGGCGCCCTCCATGGCCAGCCAGGATTTCTCGCTCAGAAAATCGCCCAGCGGCAGCGCGGATCTGCCGGCCAGATCGATCAGCACGCTGGCTGCGCCTGACTTGAGCATGGCGAACGCCAGGCCTTCGCAGTCGACCAGCCTGGGCAGCCAGTGGATGCCGGCCGCGGCGACGGGAATGGCAACGGCCACCGCCGTCAGCAACTCCTTGAGGAAATCGGCGGCGCCATGCTTCGAGAGAAATCCCTCCGACGGCAATGCCAGCGCCAGTGCGGCCCGCAGCGGCGCGGGCAGCGCCTGCTGGAGGCTTTTGCCGGCCGCCGCCAGCGTACCGTGCAGCTCCTGCAGCGCGGGCGAGTCGTGGAACATGGCTTCGAGCACCTGCTCCCTGGTCTCGATCAGGTACTGCGCGATGGCATGGGAGTGCCGGCCGGCAGCGAGCATCATGCCTTCGTGCGCCACCGTTGCCAGGTAGGACTGGGTGGCAGGGTGTGAGGATGCCGCGCAGGTCCCGAGCAGATGGAACAGCGCAAAGGTCAGGCCGTCCTGCACGCCGTTGGCCCATGCTTGAGCCGCAGTATCGGGCAGTTGCTGCGCAGCGAGAAAGCTGCTGCTGACATGGGGGAGCAAGCCTGAAAGCGCTTGATCGAGCAGTGCCGAGTGGTGGCCGGCAATCCCCATTTCGAGGCTGGATTTCAAACACGACAAATAGGCTCCCGGCAGCGCATGCAACTGCGGGAGTGCAGGGGAGGCGAGGGCACTGGCGACGGCCTGGGCGGCTTGCAGCCCGTGGAAGGCAGCGCCCTGGGCGGCCAGTGCCGCCGCCTGCGCCGGGGCAGCGTCGAAAACCAGGGTCAGCAGCGGCTGCGCGGTGTTGTCCACCAACTGCATCTCCCAGGTCTCGGCGACCACGCTGGCCAGGGCTGCCAAAGGCGTGTTCGATTCGCTGGCTGCTTGCTCATGGGCGGATATCGCCGGTCCGGTGACCAGATGCAGCAGCGAATAGGCGAGCCACTGGCTGGCCAGGCGGGAAGGCCGGTTCCAGTCGGTCGTATCGCGGGTGTCAGGGCAATCGGCTTCGCAGCGAAGTGGCGCAGTCGCATTCATGGGGCAGCAGGTATCGTGTCAGGTGCGGATGGCCATTCTTGCGCAGGAATGAAAATGATTTTCATTCCCCAGATCGTCGGCTGGGTTAGTCTTGTCTTTTGTTTGAATTTGACTATTATGTTTTCTTTTTGATAGCTTGAATTTTGGTTTTAGACGGGGTTGCGTGGCGAAATGGGGTTCATGGAATCCACGCCGGTGCAGTGCTTTCGCCTCCCGCCACGAGGCATACGCCGCAGGGATCGGCGTACCACGCCACCGCCTCGTCCCACACGGCAGGCGGCGGCCATGGCGTCGGACTGTCCGCGGTGCAACCGGGGGCTGCTGACGCGGTTTCGCATGCGGGGCCAGTCACGGCCTGCGCCGGCTCCAGCGCGGGCAATGCATCGGCGGCGTCGAGTGCCGCATGCCCTGCGGCCTCGCCATACCAGGCATCGTGCAGGCTCTCCAGCAAGGCTTTTGCCAGGACCTGCAACTGTTGGAGCAAGGACTCGCAGAACGTCCGGCTGGCAGGCATCATTGCCACCGCCGCCAGCTGCAGCGACTTGTCGAGCAGGGACATCGGCTGCTGCGGATCGGCCAGCCTTGCCGACATGCTTTGCAAGGCGCCGTCTGTGAGTGCGATGCAGTAGTGCGTGGCCTGACTCAGCAGGACGGCCTGGGAATGCGCCACGAGATAGGCGGCCAGTGCCGCGGCCGCGTCCGATAGCTGCTGCCATGCCGGCAGCGCAGGTGCATGAACCGGCGCCTGCAGCGCGCCCGGGCCGGGCCCGCCCGTGGGCACCAGCACGCTGGCCACCGCAGCGCCCGAAGGCGGACGGTCGGAGAGGGCAAAGGGCAGGGCGGAGGGCATTGCAGGTGACGGCATGCGAGGACCTCGACAAGTGGGAGTGGTGTCTCGATGCTATTGATTGTTGTCCTGGTTTGATGAGACTTAAGCTATTTCCTCTTGCCGACCTACAGCGAAACGTTGCGCATTGTGGATGCCCGGCAGCCTTGGCGCGATACCTGGGGATGCCGGCGGTGGCCACGTGCTTCCGGGCAGGGACCTGCCCAGCGGGACCGTCTTCGAGCGGCGTGCCAAGGCCCGCATGGCTTGCGGGCGCTTCGGCAAGCTTGCGAGACATCGAAGGCGCAAAAAAAGCAGCCATGAAGGCTGCTTCGAGATCAAGGGCAGCCATGGCTGCCCGAAATGCGCGGATTCAGCGCAGCGCGGCCACCACCGCATCGCCCATCTCGGCGGTGCCGACGCGGGTCGTGCCTTCGCTCCAGATATCGGGCGTGCGCAGGCCCTGGGCCAGCACGGCTTGCACGGCGTCCTCGATGCGCTGGGCCGCGGCTTCCTGGTTCAGGCTGAAGCGCAGCATCATGGCCGCCGACAGGATGGTGGCCAGCGGGTTGGCCACGTTCTTGCCGGCAATGTCGGGCGCGCTGCCGTGGCTGGGCTCGTACAGGCCCTGGCCCTTGGCGTTCAGGCTGGCCGAAGGCAGCATGCCGATCGAGCCGGTGAGCATCGAGGCTTCATCCGAGAGGATGTCGCCGAACATGTTGCCCGTGACCACGACGTCGAAGCGCTTGGGTTCCTTGACCAGCTGCATGGCGGCGTTGTCGACATACATGTGGTCCAGCTGCACGTCCGGGTATTGCTTGCCGACCTCGGTCACGACATCCTTCCAGAACTGGAAGGTTTCCAGCACGTTGGCCTTGTCGACGCTGGTCACGCGCTTGCTGCGCTTTTGCGCGGCCTGGAAGGCGACATGCGCGATGCGCTCGATCTCGGGACGCGAGTAGCGCATGGTGTCGAAGGCTTCCTCGGCGCCGGGGAAGTGGCCGTCGGTGGCCACGCGGCGGCCGCGCGGCTGGCCGAAATAGATATCGCCCGTGAGTTCGCGGATGATCAGGATGTCCAGGCCCGCGACCAACTCGGGCTTGAGGCTCGAAGCGTGGGTCAGTTCCTTGTAGCAGATGGCCGGGCGGAAGTTGGCGAACAGGCCCATGTGCTTGCGCAGACCCAGGATCGCCTGCTCGGGGCGCAGCGGGCGGTCGAGCGTGTCGTACTTCCAGTCGCCGACCGCGCCGAACAGCACCGCGTCGGCCTCCATGGCCAGCTTGAGCGTGGCTTCGGGCAGCGGGTGGCCGGTGAGCGCATAGGCCGCACCGCCGACCGGCGCCGATTCCATCTCGAAGTCCAGTTCGAGGGCGTTCAGCACCTTGACGGCTTCTGCGACGATTTCCGGACCGATGCCGTCACCGGGCAAGACTGCGATTTTCATGGGGATTCCCTGTAAACGTAAAACAACAAAGCTGCAGGCCGCCGCTTGCGGCGCCTGCAGCGCAAAAGGGCTTCAGCCCTGCACCAGCGTGTGCGCCAGCCAGGGCTTGGTGGCCAGGCGCTCGGCTTCGTAGGCCTTGATCTTGTCCGACTGGCGCAGCGTGAGGCCGATGTCATCGAAGCCGTTGAGCAGGCAGTACTTGCGGAACGCGATCACGTCGAACGGGATCTCCGCGCCCTGCGGGCGCACGATGACCTGGCGCTCGAGGTCGATGGTCAACTGGTAGCCGGGAAAAGCCGCGACCTCGTCGAACAGCTCGGCCACCGTGGCCTCGGGCAGCACGATGGGCAGCAGGCCGTTCTTGAAGCAGTTGTTGAAGAAGATGTCGGCAAAGCTCGGCGCGATGACGGCGCGGAAGCCGAACTGGTCGAGTGCCCAGGGCGCATGCTCGCGGCTCGAGCCGCAGCCGAAGTTCTTGCGCGCCAGCAGGATCGACGCGCCCTGGTAGCGCGGCAGGTTCAGCACGAAGTCGGGGTTGGGCTTGCGGCTCGCGGGATCCTGGCCGGGCTCGCCATGGTCCAGGTAGCGCCACTCGTCGAACAGGTTCACGCCGAAGCCGGTCTTCTTGATCGACTTCAGGAACTGCTTGGGAATGATGGCGTCGGTGTCGACGTTCTCGCGGTCCATCGGGGCCACGAGGCCTTGGTGTACGGTGAATTTCTGCATGGAAGGTGTTCCTCGAGGGGGTCTTGGCGGTGGCCGCTCAGGCGAAGCGGCGCACGTCGACGAAATGGCCGTGCACCGCGGCGGCCGCGGCCATGGCCGGGCTCACCAGGTGGGTGCGTCCGCCCGCGCCCTGGCGGCCTTCGAAGTTGCGGTTCGAGGTCGAGGCGCAGCGCTCGCCGGGCTCGAGCCGGTCGGCGTTCATGGCCAGGCACATCGAGCAGCCGGGCTCGCGCCATTCGAAGCCCGCAGCCTTGAAGATCTGGTCCAGGCCTTCGCGCTCGGCCTGTTCCTTGACCAGGCCCGAGCCCGGCACGACCATCGCCAGCTTGACGTTCTTCGCGACCTTGCGGCCCAGGCGCTGGACCATGGCCGCGGCTTCGCGCATGTCCTCGATGCGGCTGTTGGTGCACGAGCCGATGAACACCTTGTCGATGCTGATGTCGTCGATCGCCTTGCCGGGTTCGAGGTCCATGTAGACCAGCGCGCGCTCGATCGCGCCGCGCTTGTTGCTGTCCTTTTCCTTGTCCGGATCGGGCACGCGCGCATCGACGCCCAGCACCATCTCGGGCGAGGTGCCCCAGGTGACCTGCGGCACGATCTGCGCCGCATCCAGCACGACCACCGCATCGAACTGCGCATCGGCGTCCGAGTGCAGCGTCTGCCAGTAGGCCACGGCCTGGTCCCATTCGACGCCCGTGGGCGCGAGCGGCCGGCCCTTGATGTAGCGGATGGTCTTGTCGTCCACAGCGACCAGGCCGGCGCGCGCGCCGGCTTCGATGGCCATGTTGCACACCGTCATGCGGCCTTCCATGGACAGGTCGCGGATCGCCTGGCCCGCGAACTCGATGGTGTAGCCCGTGCCGCCGGCCGTGCCGATCCTGCCGATGATGGCCAGCACGATGTCCTTGGCGGTGACGCCGGGCGCGGCCTTGCCGTCCACGCGCACCAGCAGGTTCTTGGCCTTCTTGGCCAGCAGCGTCTGCGTGGCCATCACATGCTCGACTTCGGATGTGCCGATGCCATGCGCCAGCGCGCCGAACGCACCGTGCGTGGAGGTGTGGCTGTCGCCGCAGACCACGGTCATGCCGGGCAGCGTCGCGCCCTGCTCGGGGCCCATCACATGGACGATGCCCTGGCCCTTGTCCATGAACGGGAAGAAGGCCGCCGCGCCGAACTCGCCGATGTTGTCGTTGAGCGTGGTGATCTGCTCCTTGCTGATCGGATCGGCAATGCCTTCGTAGCCCAGTTCCCAGCCCGTGGTCGGCGTGTTGTGGTCGGCCGTCGCCACGACGGAGCTGATGCGCCACAGCTTGCGGCCTGCGACGCGCAGCCCTTCGAACGCCTGCGGGCTGGTGACCTCGTGCACCAGGTGGCGGTCGATGTAGAGGATGGACGTGCCATCTTCTTCGGTATGGACGACGTGCTCGTCCCAGATCTTGTCGTACAGGGTGCGTCCCATGGCGTTCTCTCGGCTTGTGGTTTCAGGTGGGGGTGGTAATTCTAGGCGGCGGCCAGGTGCTCGACCAGCAGCCGCGAAGTCATTGGCAGGGTCTCGAAGTCGCGCGCCACGAGCAGCACTTCGCGTGCTGCCCAGTCGTCGCTCAGGCTCACCGCGCGCAGGTGGCCGACGCCATGCATCAGCGCGAATGCGCGGTCGGGCAGCAGCCCCAGGCCCAGGCCGTTGTCGATCATGCGGCACATCGCGTCGAGGCTCGTGACCTGAATGCGCTGGCGCAGCGGCTTGCCCGCATGCGCGGCCGCGGCCTGCATCGCCAGGCTGATGCTGGAGTCGGCCTTGAGGCCGACGATGTCCCAGTCCAGCACCTGCGCGAAGGCCACGCTCTGCGCGGACGCGAGCGGATGGGCTTCGGGCACGACCACCACCAGGCGGTCGCTGCGATAGGGCCTGGCCTGCAGCTCGCCCGCGCCGTTCGGCCCCAGCGTGCAGATGCCGATATCGGCCGTGCCTTCCTGCACCGCGTGCAGCACCTCGGCGCTCAGCCGCTCCTGCAGGTCGATCTTGATCTGGCTGTGGGTGCGCGCAAAGCGTCCCAGGTCCTCGGGCAGGAACTGCAGGATGGCCGACATGTTGGCGTGCATGCGCACATGGCCGCGCACGCCTTCGGCGTATTCGCTCAGTTCGCCCTGCATGCGCTCGAGTCCGTAGAGCACGGTGCGCGCATGGTGCAGCAGGCTTTCGCCGGCCGGCGTGAGCGTCACGCCGCGGCTGTGGCGGTAGAGCAGGGCGGTATCGACCGCGGCTTCGAGATCGGACAGGCGCTTGCTCACGGCCGAAGCCGCGATGAACTCGCGCTCGGCCGCGCGCCCGATGCTGCCCAGCTCGCAGACGGCCACGAACAACTGCAGGGAAGTGAGATCGATGCGGCGCGCAAAACTGCGCTCGGAATTCTTCATGGGTCTTATATGCTTCTCGAAATGAGAAGTTGGAGGTATTTTCTCCGATTATTTTGCTTCAGTCATCGTAAAAAGAGATGGCTAAGGTATTTTTGGGCGAACCTGGCCTACACCGCAGGCGAAAAAAATCCCCGCGCGGGGCGGGGATGGGGGGTGATCAGCTGAAGATCTTTTTCAGCTTGTCGGTCCAGCTTTCGCCGCTGGGGGAATGGCGGCCGCCGCCCTTTTGCAGCGATTCCTCGAGTTCGCGCAGCAGCTTGCGCTGGTACTCGGTGAGCTTGACCGGCGTTTCCACCACGATGTGGCAGTAAAGGTCGCCCGGGTAGCTGGCGCGGATGCCCTTGATGCCCTTGCCGCGCAGGCGGAACTGCTTGCCCGCCTGGGTGCCTTCGGGGATGTCGATGGCCGCCTTGCCGGCCAGCGTCGGCACCTCGATCTCGCCGCCGAGTGCGGCGGTGATGAAGCTCACCGGCACCTGGCAGTGCAGATCGTCGCCTTCGCGCTCGAAGATGTCGTGCTTCTTGATGCGGATCTCGATGTAGAGATCGCCTGGCGGGCCGCCATTGGTGCCGGGCTCGCCGTTGCCGGTCGAGCGGATGCGCATGCCGTCGTCGATGCCCGCGGGAATCTTGACTTCGAGCGTCTTCTGCTGCTTGACCTTGCCCTGGCCGTGGCAGGTGGTGCAGGGCTCGGGAATGATCTTGCCCGTGCCGCGGCAGTTCGGGCAGGTCTGCTGCACGCTGAAGAAGCCCTGGCGCATCTGCACCGAGCCCTGGCCCGCGCAGGTCGTGCAGGTCTTGGCGCTGGTGCCGGGCTTGGCGCCCGAGCCGTGGCAGGTGTCGCAGTTGTCCCAGGACGGGATGCGGATCTGCGCATCCTTGCCCTTGGCCGCTTCCTCGAGCGTGATCTCCATCGCATAGCTCAGGTCGTTGCCGCGATAGACCTGGCGGCCGCCGCCGCGCCCGCCCCGGCCCTGGCTGAACATGTCGCCAAAGATGTCGCCGAAGGCTTCGGCAAAGCCGCCATAGCCTTCGCCGCCCATGCCGCGGTTCGGGTCCACGCCCGCATGGCCGTACTGGTCATAGGCGGCGCGCTTCTGGCTGTCGGAGAGCATTTCGTAGGCTTCCTTGGCCTCCTTGAAATTCTCCTCGGCCTTCGCCGCCGCCTCGCCCTGGTTGCGGTCGGGGTGGTGCTTCATCGCCAGCTTGCGATAAGCCTTCTTGATTTCATCGTCCGAAGCGTTCTTGGCAACGCCAAGGACTTCGTAATAGTCGCGTTTGGACATGTTGTTTTCTGGAGCCTATGGGAACAGGAACGCCGCGTCCCCCTTGCGGGGCGACGCGGCGGCGGTTGGTCACGCAGGACCTGCCGCGTCAGTCCTTCTTGACTTCCTTGACTTCGGCGTCGACGACATTGTCATCCTGGGCTGCCGAGGCGCCCGGGGCGGCGCCGGCGGCACCTGCAGCAGCCGCGGCGTCGGCACCGCCTGCGGCTTGCGCGTCGGCGTACATCTTCTCGCCGAGCTTCTGGCTGACGGTCATCAGTGCCGTGGTCTTGGCATCGATGGCGTCCTTGTCGTCGGCCTTCAGGGCTTCCTCGACTTCCTTCACGGCAGCTTCAATGGCCGACTTCTCGGCGGCGTCGAGCTTGTCGCCGTGCTCGGCGAGGCTCTTGTTGACGCTGTGCACCGCGGCTTCGCCCTGGTTCTTCGACTGCACGAGTTCCAGCTTCTTCTTGTCGTCGGCCGCGTTCAGTTCCGCGTCCTTGACCATCTTCTGGATCTCGTCTTCCGACAGGCCCGAGTTCGCCTTGATGGTGATCTTGTTTTCCTTGCCCGAAGCCTTGTCCTTGGCGGAAACGTTCAGGATGCCGTTGGCGTCGATGTCGAAGGTCACCTCGATCTGCGGCACGCCGCGGCCTGCCGGCGGAATGCCTTCGAGGTTGAACTCGCCGAGCATCTTGTTGCCCGAAGCAATCTCGCGCTCGCCCTGGAACACCTTGATGGTCACCGCGGGCTGGTTGTCGTCGGCCGTCGAGAAGGTCTGCGCGAACTTCGTGGGGATGGTCGTGTTCTTGCTGATCATCTTGGTCATGACACCGCCCAGGGTCTCGATGCCCAGCGACAGCGGCGTCACGTCCAGCAGCAGCACGTCCTTGCGGTCGCCGGACAGCACCTGGCCCTGCACGGCAGCGCCGACCGCCACGGCTTCGTCAGGGTTCACGTCCTTGCGCGGTTCCTTGCCGAAGAATTCCTTGACCTTTTCCTGCACCTTGGGCATGCGGGTCATGCCGCCGACCAGGATCACGTCATCGATGTCGGACACGGAGATGCCGGCGTCCTTGATGGCCGTGCGGCACGGAGCGATGGTGCGCTCGATCAGGTCGTCGACCAGGCTTTCGAGCTTGGCGCGCGTCAGCTTGATGTTCAGGTGCTTGGGACCCGAGGCGTCGGCCGTCACGTAGGGCAGGTTGATGTCGGTCTGCGCGGAGTTCGACAGCTCGATCTTGGCCTTCTCGGCGGCTTCCTTCAGGCGCTGCAGTGCGAGCACGTCCTTGGACAGGTCCACGCCCTGTTCCTTCTTGAACTCGCTGATGATGTAGTCGATGATGCGCTGGTCGAAATCCTCGCCGCCCAGGAAGGTGTCGCCATTGGTCGACAGCACTTCGAACTGCTTTTCGCCGTCCACGTCGGCGATCTCGATGATCGAGACGTCGAACGTACCGCCGCCCAGGTCATACACGGCGATCTTGCGGTCGCCCTTGTCTTGCTTGTCCAGGCCGAACGCCAGGGCCGCGGCCGTGGGTTCGTTGATGATGCGCTTGACATCGAGGCCGGCAATGCGGCCGGCATCCTTGGTGGCCTGGCGCTGGGCGTCGTTGAAGTACGCGGGAACCGTGATCACGGCTTCGGTCACGGGCTCGCCCAGGAAGTCCTCGGCGGTCTTCTTCATCTTGCGCAGCACTTCCGCGCTGATCTGCGGCGGTGCCAGCTTCTGGCCGCGCACTTCGATCCAGGCGTCGCCGTTGTCGGCCTTGGTGATGGTGTAGGGCATCAGGTCGATGTCCTTTTGCACTTCCTTCTCGTCGAACTTGCGGCCGATCAGGCGCTTGGAAGCGTAGATCGTGTTGCGCGGGTTGGTCACCGCCTGGCGCTTGGCCGAGGCGCCGACGAGGATCTCGCCGTCTTCCTGGTAGGCGATGATCGACGGCGTGGTGCGCGCACCTTCGCTGTTTTCAATCACGCGCGTGGTGTTGCCTTCCATCACAGCGACGCAGCTGTTGGTGGTGCCCAGATCGATACCGATGATTTTTCCCATGTTCTTCTCCGTAATACTGAATTGTTGAATGGCAGGTAGCTTGTGGCGGCTGTCGCCGCTTCAAGCCGTACCGGCGAAATTTTTCATCGTGGACTTCAGCTGGCGGCAGTGACCGTCACCAGCGCCGGACGCAGGATGCGGTCGGCGATCACATAGCCCTTTTGCAGCACGGCCACCACGGTATTGGGCGCCTGATCGGCGGGAACCACACTGATGGCCTGGTGCAGGTTTGGGTCGAACTTCTCGCCGGCCGCGGGGTCGATGGGCTTGACCTTGTTGCGCTCGAGCGCCGAAACCAGCTGGCGGCGCGTCGCGTCGGCGCCTTCGCGCAGCTGCTCGGGCGTGGCCGACTGGATGGACAGCGCCGCATCGAGGCTGTCGCAGATCGGCAGCAGGCTCTCGGCAAAGCTTTCGATGCCGAACTTGCGCGCCTTGGCGACTTCGTCCTCGGCGCGGCGGCGGGCGTTCTCGGCTTCGGCCTTGGCGCGCAGGAACTGGTCGGCCAGCTCGGCGCTCTTGGTCTTGATCTCCGCGAGTTCGGCCTGCAGGCGGGCGATTTCGTCCGCGCTGTGGACGGCCATGGCGGCTTCCACTTCTTCAGGCGAGGCATCTGCCGGGGCGGCGTGGGCTGGAGGATTCTGTTCAGACATGGGTTGAGACCTCAAGGTTGGAGGAAAAAACGACTGCGTCGTAGATGGGGCCCGGACCAAAGTACTTCAAGTCCCGGGTAAGCCACCATAGGTACAAGGGGCACTTTTGCGCAGCGGAGTGTACAAGCGGAATGCAGCAGAGCTATAATTGCCTGCTTTGCCTTGCCACACCGCTTGCGACGCAGCGGGGGGCCTAACCCAAAAGGGAGTTTACATGCGTCATTACGAAATCATTTTGTTGATCCACCCGGATCAAAGCGAGCAAGTTCCAGCCATGCTGGAGCGCTACAAGGGCATGATTACCGCCGGCGGCGGTAAGGTGCACCGCGAAGAAGACTGGGGCCGTCGTCAACTGGCGTACCTGATCAACAAGCTTGCCAAGGCCCACTACCTGTGCCTGAACATCGAAGCTGACCAGGCCGTGATGGCTGAACTGGAACACGCGTTCAAGTTCAACGACGCCGTGCTGCGCCACCTGACCGTGCAAAAGAAGAAGGCTGACACTGCACCTTCCTCGATGATGAAGACCGTCGAGCGCGAAGAGGCCCGCAAGGCCAACCAAGCCGAACAGGCCTGAGCCCCGCGTCACATCAAGCCCACGGAGTGGAAAACCACGTTGTCCTGACTGCCTGTATCGCTGAGGTTCAACCCCTGCGCTACACGCCCGCCGGACTGCCAGCGCTGGATCTGCGCCTCGAACACGAGTCGCAACAGCAGGAGGCAGGCAAACCGCGGAATGTCACGGCAGCTGTCAAGGCGGTGGCCTTCGGGGCACTGGCAGAGCGTCTGGCTCGTCAGGCCCCCGGCAGCAGCTGGAAGTTTCAAGGCTTCCTCGCTACCCCGCGCAACAGCAAGACAGTGGTGATGCACATCCAGGATATTCAACAAAATTAATTTTCAAGAGGTCCAGCAATGGCCACGTTCAAGAAATTCAACAAAGACAAGCGCCCCAAGCGCAACACCCAGTCGCTGCTGTTCAAGCGCAAGCGCTTCTGCCGCTTCACCGTGGCTGGCGTTGAAGAAATCGACTACAAGGATGTCGACACGCTGCGCGATTTCATCGGCGAAAACGGCAAGATCGTGCCCGCACGTCTGACCGGCACCCGCGCCATCTATCAGCGCCAGCTGAACACCGCCATCAAGCGCGCGCGCTTCCTGGCCCTGGTCCCTTACAGCGACCAGCACAAGATCTAAGGAGCACGAAACATGCAAATCATTCTGCTCGAAAAGGTTGTCAACCTGGGTAACCTCGGCGAAATCGTCAAGGTCAAGGACGGCTACGCCCGCAACTTCCTGATCCCCTCCGGCGCCGCCCGCCGCGCGACCGAAGCCAACAAGGCCGAGTTCGAAGCCAAGCGCGTCGAGCTGGAAAAGGCTGCCGCTGAAAAGCTGGCTGCTGCCCAAGCCGAAGGCGAAAAGCTCTCCGGCGGCAACGTCAAGCTGTCGCAGAAGGCCGGCGTCGACGGCCGTCTGTTCGGCTCGGTGACCAACCACGACATCGCAGCCGAGCTGAACAAGCAAGGCTACAAGGTCGTGAAGTCGCAAGTGCGCCTGCCCAACGGTCCCATCAAGACCATTGGCGACACCACCGTGAGCGTGTCCCTGCACACCGACGTGGTGGTCGACGTGACCGTTTCGGTCTACGGCGAAGCTGCCTAAATCAGCGCTCCGGCCCTGAACGAAAGCCGCCTCCGGGCGGCTTTTGTGTTTTCAACTCCGTTTCTTGCCGCCAGCGCAAGCCATGGCCCATCCGGCATGCGTACAACACGCGCGGTGGGTGACGGCAAGCCCCGCTGCGGCTAGGATGGAGAGCTTGCCCCCAAGGAAATCCATGTCCTCTGTTATGCCTGCGCTCGAACTCGATGATGCCTTTTCTCCGCCGGACCGCCAGGTCGCGCAGCTGCGCGTGCCGCCGCATTCGATGGAGTCCGAATCAAGCGTGCTGGGCGGCCTGCTGCTGGACAACAACGCCTGGGACCGCGTCGGCGACCTGCTGTCGGACAGCGATTTCTACCGCCATGAGCACCAGCTGATCTACGAGGCGATCGGCAAGCTGATCAACGCCAGCAAGCCCGCCGACGTGATCACCGTCTACGAGCACCTGCAGACCATGGGCAAGGCCGAGGAGATCGGCGGCCTGCTGTACCTGAACCAGCTGGCGCAGTACGTGCCCAGCGCGACCAACATCCGCCGCTACGCGGAGATCGTGCGCGACCGCTCGATCCTGCGCAAGCTGATCACGGCCAGCGACGACATCGCCACCAATGCCTTCAACCCCCAGGGCAAGACCGTCGAGCGCGTGCTGGACGAGGCCGAGTCGAAGATCTTCGCCATCGGCGAGGAGGGCGCGCGCAACAAGCAGGGTTTCCAGTCCATGGACACGCTGGTCGTCGACCTGCTGGACCGGGTCCAGGAAATGGCCGACAACCCGATGGACGTCACGGGCGTGCCCACGGGCTTTGCCGACCTCGACCGCATGACCTCGGGCCTGCAGGCCGGCGACCTGGTGGTGCTGGCCGCGCGTCCCTCGATGGGCAAGACCTCGTTCGCGGTGAACATTGCCGAGCATGTGGCGCTCAACGAAGGCCTGCCGGTCGCGATCTTCTCGATGGAAATGGGCGCGGCCCAGCTGGCGGTGCGTATCGTCGGCTCGATCGGCCGCGTGAACCAGGGCAATCTGCGCACCGGCAAGCTCAACGACGACGAATGGCCGCGCCTCACCGAAGCCATCGAGCGGCTGCGCACGGTGTCGCTGCACATCGATGAAAGCCCGGGTCTGTCGCCGGGCGAGTTGCGCGCCAACTCGCGGCGCCTGGCGCGCCAGTGCGGCAAGCTGGGCCTGATCGTGGTCGACTACCTGCAGCTGATGAGCGGCTCGGGCTCGGCGGCGAGCTCCGACAACCGCGCCACCGAACTCGGCGAGATCTCGCGCGGCCTGAAGATGCTGGCCAAGGAGCTGCAATGCCCGGTCATCGCGCTGTCGCAGCTCAACCGATCGGTCGAGCAGCGCACCGACAAGCGGCCGATGATGTCCGACCTGCGCGAATCGGGCGCCATCGAGCAGGATGCCGACATCATCATGTTCATCTACCGCGACGACTACTACAACAAGGACTCCAAGGAGCCCAACATCGCCGAAGTCATCATCGGCAAGCAGCGTAACGGGCCGACGGGCACGGTGAAGCTGTTCTTCCAGAAGAACCAGACGCGGTTCGAGAACCTGGCGATGGGTGCCGACGACTTCTGAGGCATGGGCGCGCGGGCGCCCTCCGGCCGCCAGCGCCGGCCAAGGCCCGTGGCGGACATCCCTTCCTGGCCGGCTCCCTTCCCCCTCGTCATAGGACACCGGCAGTCCTTGGCGTGCATGGTTCCCGCAGGTCTGCCGGTTTCCATATTGTTTTAATGACTATTGATATATCAATAGAATAAAACTATCATGCGTGTGATGGTTCCGATTTCCCATCAGCGTGGCGGGAGGCGGGGCTTTCATTGCCGCACCGCGTCAGGTCGATGCACCTGTCCGAGCCTGTCCCACGCGTTCAATAGGCGTTCCCGGGAGGGAATGCCGCCATCCGGTCCCGTGCCGGGGGCTGCCGGCGTTCGCGCAGTGCATTTTCCACATTGCTTGCCGCAGTAAACCGAGCGACGGTCTGCCGCCTGAGGATCTCCATGATCTCCAACGCGGCAGGCGGGTCCTCCTCGCGGTATTTCCGTGACAGTTTCGTGTTCCCTGATCCGGTGTCTTGTTTCTCCCATCGGTCTCGCGCTGTGCGCTGTCATGCTCACCGCATGCGGCGGGGGCGATGCGCCGCAACCGCCGTCCAATGATCGATTGGCAGCGTTCACGCAGCAGACGCTGCAATGGCAGTCCTGTGATCCCGAGGCGTTGAAAATCGCGCCTGCGCACCCGCGAGATGCTTGCCGGCGCACAATGTGCGCTTCTGCGCGTGCTCCAGGATCACGACCATGCCGCCGACGGCGAACTGCAGATCGAGTTGATGCGCGTGGAGGCGCGGCATCCGCGGCGGCGCCTGGGTGCGATCGTGTTCAACCCTGGCAGCACCCGCGGGCGAGGGCGCGCCTTTGCTCATGCTGCAAAGCCGCTACGACGGACAGACGCCGGTCGTGGGCGCGATGCAATCCTGGCTGGCGCTGTCGCAGGCGCGCATGATCGTGGTCGAGGATGAGTACCGGCATGCGCTGTTTCCCTATGGCACGGACTGTGTCGACAACCAGGTGGCTGACTATTTCCTGCAGGGCACGCTGCCGCATCGCCTGGGCAGCTGCGCGGCCCGTCAGCAGTAATAGCTAGCGGGCAGTGCGCCTGGCGCGAGATTGGCGTCTCATGGGCGCAGGCCGTTCGTGCTTCGACCGGGCCGCGCAGGCGGGGTCGCCTAGACCGGGCCGCGCAGCCGGGCTCACCACCAACGGTTTGGCCGTCTGTACATGAACGGAGCGAAAAAAAACGGCCCGAGGGCCGTTTTCCATCGAAGATGGCGCGCGTCAGTGCATGCGCAGCAGCGCAATCACCAGGCCGACCACTGCCACTCCCAGCACGCCGCAGGCCCAGGCCAGGCGCTGGGCGCCGGTGCGCAGCAGATCGACGGTGCGCACCACCTGGGCGTTCTGCTCGGCCAGCTGCTGGATCAGTTCGGCCGACTGCTGCTGGCCCTGTTCGAGCTGGCGGATGCGGCCTTCCAGCGTCTGGATCAGCTGCAGGGCCTGCTCGCCGGCATTGTGCGGAGCGTACAGCCGCGCGTCGTCGGCCGCAGCCGGGGCTGCGGTTTCCTGCGCTGCGGCGCCTTCCCTCTTGCGCAGCAGGCCCTTGGCGGCCTTGACCACCTGGGGCGTGGCCTCGATCACGTCGCCCCAGGGCACGAGCTTCAATGCGGTGATCCAGCTGATGGCCATCGCTTACAGCACCTCGCTGGCAAAGTCGGCCAGGCGCGAGCGTTCGCCGCGGGCCAGCGTGATGTGGCCGCTGTGCGGCCAGCCCTTGAAGCGGTCGACCGCATAGGTCAGCCCCGACGAGCCTTCGGTGAGGTAGGGCGTATCGATCTGCGCCAGGTTGCCCATGCAGACGATCTTCGTGCCCGGGCCCGCGCGCGTGATCAGCGTCTTCATCTGCTTGGGCGTGAGGTTCTGCGCCTCGTCCAGGATCAGGTACTTGTTGAGGAAGGTGCGGCCGCGCATGAAGTTCATGCTCTTGATCTTGATGCGGCTGCGGATCAGCTCATTGGTCGCGGCGCGGCCCCACTCGCCGGCATTGCCGCCGTCGCCCTTGGCGAGGAACTCGAGGTTGTCGTCGAGCGCACCCATCCATGGGCCCATCTTTTCCTCCTCGGTGCCGGGCAGGAAGCCGATGTCCTCGCCCACGCTCACCGTGGCGCGGGTCATGATGATCTCGGTATAGCGGCGCTCGTCCAGCACCTGGGTCAGGCCCGCAGCCAGCGCCATCAGCGTCTTGCCGGTGCCGGCCGTGCCGGTCAGCGTCACGAGGTCGATCTCCGGGTCCATCAGCAGGTTCATGGCAAAGTTCTGCTCGCGGTTGCGTGTGGTCACGCCCCAGATCGCGTTCTTCGCGTGGCCGTAGTCGCGCAGCGTCTTGAGCACTGCGGTGCGGTCGCGGATCTCGGCCACGCGCAGGAACACGCTGGGTTCGCCCGGTGCTTCGTAGTAGACGAACTGGTTGATCATGAACTGGCTCACGATCGCGCCCGTGACCCGGTAGCAGGTGTAGGGGCCTTCGTTCCAGCTTTCCATGCCCTTGCCGGCCTTGGCCCAGAAGTCCTGGGGCAGCGCCATCAGGCCCGAATACAGCAGGTCGCCGTCTTCGAGCACCTTGTCGTTCTGGTAGTCCTCGGCGGCCAGGCCCAGCGCGCGCGCTTTGACGCGCATGTTGATGTCCTTGGACACCAGCACCACGTCGCGGCCCTGGCGCTGCTGGCGCAGCGCTTCGACCACGCCCAGGATCTGGTTGTCGGCCTTGCCCTGGGGCAGGCTGGTGGGCAGCGTGAAGTCCAGCGTCTCGGTCTGGAAGAACAGTTGGCCGGTGGCGCTGCGGTGGCCCGAGGCGGCAAGGCGCAGGCCCTTGTCCAGGCCGGCTTCGCCCTGGGCGGCAACCAGTGCATCGAGGCTGCGGCTGACCTGGCGGCCGTTGCGCGCGACTTCGGTCATGCCCTTCTTGTGCGCATCGAGCTCTTCCAGCACCACCATCGGCAGGAAGATGTCGTGCTCCTCGAAACGGAACAGGCTGGTCGGATCGTGCAGCAGCACGTTGGTGTCGAGCACGAACAGCGTCGTGGCGCCGCTGCGCGACTTGCGCTTGCTCGCGGGGCGTGCCGCCGGCGTGGCGGCTGCGGGCGCGGCTGGCGCCACGCTGCCGTTGCCCTTGGCGGAAACCGGCGCGGCCGCAGTGGCGGCGACCGGCTTGGCGGCCGCTTCGATGGCAGGTGCCGGCGTGGCGGCGGCGCGGCGTGGCTTGGGCTGTGCTGCCGGCTTGGCCTTGGGGGCTGGTGCCGGCTGGCTTTCGGCGGTGGCGGCCACCGCAGGGGCGCGGCGGCGGCGCGGCGCGGGGGCCGGGGTGGGGGCGGTTGCGGAGACGGCGGGGGAGGGCGCGGCTTGCGCTACATCGAAGTCGTCGTCGGCAACGGCTGTCTGGGTATTCTTGCGCTGTGCGACCACGCTGAAGGCTTCAGCAGGGAGACTGGCCGCACGGCGGCTGGGAGCGGGAGGCAGTGGCATATTCGGCAGACCCAATCAAAAAACAGCGGAACAAAAAGCACAAAGCCGCCACGGAGACCGGGGCGGCTTGGGATTGGAGATACAGCGTGAAGCGAAGCTCAGGAGCATCGTTCCATTATGCATACCTCCATGGCGAACAGAGGCATTCGGGGCCGAAGGCGGGCAATCAGGCGGCTTCCTTCTTCAGCGCCTTGAGCGACTTGACGGCCTTGAGCACTTCCTCGACATGGCCCGGCACCTTGAGGCCGCGCCATTCCTGGTGCAGCACGCCGTCGGCGTCGATCAGGAAGGTGCTGCGCTCGATGCCCTTGACCTTCTTGCCGTACATGATCTTGTTCTTGACCACGCCGAACATGTGGCACATCTTCTCTTCGGTGTCGGCGATCAGTTCGAAGGGCAGCTCGAGCTTTTCCTTGAAGTCGTCGTGGGATTTCATGTTGTCGCGCGACACGCCAAAGACCGCGGCGCCGGCTTTCACAAAATCCTTGTATTTATCCCGAAACTGCATCGCTTCGGTGGTACAACCGGGCGTATTGTCTTTAGGATAGAAGTAGAGAATCACAATCTGGCCGTTGTGGGAGGTGTTCGACACCTTGATCCCGCCGGTTGCATTGGCTTCGAATTCAGGGAGTGGTTTGTTGACAACGATCGCCATGCGCTTCTATCTCTCGGGTGTAGTCGTTGAATAGTTGAGGGCAAAGGTCTGTTATTGCTTTGGTGCAACCCCCAACCGCAGCCGTGTATTTTACCCTGAATTGATTTCTCGCACTTGTTTTGGCTGGATTACTCCAGCAGCAAGGCCGCGACCACGTTGCGGCCTTCGCCCGCGAGGATGTTGTAGGTGCGGCACGCGGCCTGCGTGTCCATGGTCTCGAGGCCAATCCCCTTTTCCATCAAAGGCCTCAGCCAGGCGGGCGAGACGAAGCGGTTGCGCGCGCCGCTGCCGAACAGCACCAGCTCCGCGGGGATTTCGGCCAGCGCCGCGAAATGCGCGGGTGTGAGGTCCTCGAAACGCTGGCAGTTCCAGTCCTGCAGCAGGCCCTGGGAACTGATGATCAGGCTGTGGGTGTACTTTTCCTGTTCGATGGCGATCCAGCCGGGGCCATAGCCGCGGATGGTCTGGGCCTCGGAGCGGTCGGGTTGGAATTTCATGCTGCGCTCGGTTGCGGCGGCCGCATCGGCCGCCTGAGGAAAAAATGGAACTGCGGCCATGCCCATGGGCGCGGTGGTGCAGCGCGGAACTGTGGTCAAATTATAGGTTTCACCAAGGGGTCGATGCCCTTTGGCGTGTTCTGCAGTAACCACTCACAGCCGCATGAAGACCGTCCAAAAATCCGCCAAACTTGCCAACGTCTGCTACGACATCCGCGGGCCCATCATGGACGCGGCGAAGCAGATGGAGGAAGACGGGCACAAGATCATCAAGCTCAATATCGGCAATCTGGCGGTGTTCGGCTTCGATGCGCCCGAGGAAATCCAGCAGGACATGATCCGCAACCTGCCGAATTCGGCCGGCTACTCGGACAGCAAGGGCATCTTCGCGGCGCGCAAGGCGGTCATGCACGAGACCCAGCACCAGGGCATCCAGGGCGTGACGCTCGATGACATCTACCTGGGCAATGGCGCTTCCGAGCTGATCGTCATGGCCACCAACGCGCTGCTCGACAACGGCGACGAACTGCTGCTGCCTGCGCCCGATTATCCGCTGTGGACGGCCGCGGCCAGCCTCTCGGGCGGCACGCCGGTGCACTACATCTGCGACGAGTCCGACGGCTGGATGCCCGACCTCGACGACATCCGCGCCAAGGTCACGCCGCGCACCAAGGGCATCGTGGTCATCAACCCGAACAACCCCACGGGCGCGCTGTATTCGAAGGAACTGCTGCTGGGCATCGTGGCCATCGCCCGCGAGCACGGCCTGGTGATCTTCGCCGACGAGGTCTATGACAAGGTGCTCTACGACGACGCCCAGCATGTGCCGCTGGCCAGCCTGTCGACCGATGTGCTGACGCTGACCTTCAATTCGCTGTCCAAGGCCTACCGCTCCTGCGGCTACCGCGCGGGCTGGCTGGTGGTGTCGGGCGACAAGAAGCCCGCACGCGACTATATCGAGGGCCTGAACATGCTCTCGAACATGCGCCTGTGCGCCAACGTGCCCGGCCAGTGGGCGGTGCAGACCGCGCTGGGCGGCCACCAGAGCATCGACGACCTGGTGCGCGAAGGCGGGCGGCTGCGCGTCCAGCGCGACCTGGCGCACGAGCTGATCACGGCGATCCCGGGCGTGAGCTGCGTCAAGCCGCAGGCCGCGCTGTACATGTTCCCCCGCCTCGATCCCGCGGTCTATCCGATCAAGGACGACCAGCAGTTCTTCCTCGAGATGCTGCAGGAGACCAAGGTCATGCTGGTGCAGGGCACGGGCTTCAACTGGCCCCAACCCGACCATTTCCGCATTGTCTTCCTGCCGCACGAGGCCGACCTGCGCGAAGCCATCCGCCGCGTGGCCGTGTTCCTCGAAAAGGCGCGCGTGCGCTTCGGCACGAACTGATTCACTGCTTTCCCCTTGCTGCACAGCGCAGCGTTTTTTGACTGGCAATTTGCATATGAAACCGATCCAAGTAGGCCTTCTGGGCATTGGCACCGTGGGCAGCGGCACCTTCAACGTGCTGCAGCGCAATCAGGGCGAGATTCGCCGCCGCGCAGGCCGCGGGATTGAAATTACCATGGTTGCCGACTTGGACACCGAGCGGGCGAAGAGCGTGGTCGGCGACGCCGTGCGCGTGGTCGGCGATGCGCGCGAAGTCATTGCCAACCCGGACATCGACGTCGTGGTCGAGCTGATCGGCGGCTATGGCATCGCCAAGTCGCTGGTGCTCGAAGCGATTGCCGCGGGCAAGCATGTGGTCACCGCCAACAAGGCGCTGCTGGCCGTGCACGGCACGGAAATCTTCCAGGCCGCGGCCGACAAGGGCGTGATGGTGGCCTATGAAGCCGCAGTGGCCGGCGGCATTCCCATCATCAAGGCGCTGCGCGAAGGCCTGACGGCCAACTCCATCCAGTGGCTGGCCGGCATCATCAACGGCACGACCAACTTCATCCTGTCCGAGATGCGCGACAAGGGCCTGGACTTCGACGTCGTGCTTAAGGAGGCCCAGCGCCTGGGTTACGCCGAAGCCGACCCTACCTTCGACATCGAAGGCGTGGACGCGGCGCACAAGGTCACGCTGATGAGCGCGATCGCGTTCGGCATCCCGGTGCAGTTCGACAAGGCCTATGTCGAAGGCATCACCGGCCTGGCCGCGGCTGACATCCGCTACGCCGAGCAGTTGGGCTACCGCATCAAGCTGCTGGGCATCACCAAGCGCACCGACAAGGGCGTGGAGCTGCGCGTGCACCCCTCGCTGGTGCCGGCCAAGCGCCTGATCGCCAATGTCGAAGGCGCGATGAACGCCGTGGTCGTGCATGGCGATGCCGTGGGCACGACGCTGTACTACGGCAAGGGCGCGGGCTCCGAGCCCACGGCCAGCGCCGTGGTCGCCGATCTGGTGGACATCGCGCGCCTGGCCGATGCCGACGCCGCGCACCGCGTGCCGCCGCTGGCCTTCCAGTCGCATACGCTCGAAGGCGCGATGAGCAGCCTGCCGGTGCTGCCGATGAGCGAGGTCGTGACCAGCTACTACCTGCGCCTGCGCGTGGCCGACGAGGCCGGCGTGCTGGCCAAGGTCACGGGCATCCTGGCCGGCGCGGGCATCAGCATCGACGCCGTGCTGCAGCGCGAAGCCGATGAAGTCGGCGGCGAAGGCTCGACGCAGACCGACCTGATCATCCTCACGCACGAGACGCGCGAAGGCAACATGGATGAAGCCCTGGCCCAGATCCAGGCGCTGCCCACCGTGCTGGCTCCCATCAACCGCATCCGCAAGGAAGAGCTGAACTAAAGGCCCGCCATGCTGTACCTTTCCACCCGCGGCTATCCCGAGCGCAAGCGTTTTTGCGACATCCTGCTCGAAGGCCTGGCGCCCGATGGCGGCCTGTACCTGCCCGAGCGCTACCCGCAGATCGACAGTGCGCAACTGGGCGAACTGCGCCGCGTGTACCACGAGCAGGGCTATGCCGAGCTCGCGTTCCGCATCCTCTCGCTGTACATCGACGACATTCCGGCCGACGACCTGCGCGCGCTGTGCGCCAAGACCTATACGGCCGAGGTCTTCGGCACGGGCGAGATCGTGCCGCTGCGCCATGTCGAAGACGGCCTGTGGCTCGAAGCCCTGTCCAACGGCCCGACGCTGGCCTTCAAGGACATGGCCATGCAGCTGCTGGGCAACCTGTTCGAGTACGAACTGGGCCGCCGCGGCGAAACGCTCAACATCCTGGGCGCGACCAGCGGCGACACCGGCAGCGCGGCCGAGTACGCGATGCGCGGCAAGCAGGGCGTGCGCGTGTTCATGACCAGCCCGCATGGCCGCATGAGCGCCTTCCAGCAGGCGCAGATGTTCAGCCTGCAGGACGAGAACATCCACAACATCGCCATCGACGGCGTGTTCGACGACTGCCAGGACATCGTCAAGGCGGTCTCGGGCGACCATGCGTTCAAGGCGCGCTACAAGATCGGCACCGTGAATTCGATCAACTGGGCGCGCCTGCTGGCCCAGGTGGTCTACTACTTCGCCGGTTACCTGCAGGCCACGCAGAGCAACGACCAGAAGGTCAGCTTCAGCGTGCCCAGCGGCAACTTCGGCAACGTCTGCGCGGGCCACGTGGCGCGCCAGATGGGGCTGCCGATCGCCAAGCTGGTGGTCGCGACCAACGAGAACGACGTGCTCGACGAGTTCTTCCGCACCGGCATCTACCGCGTGCGCGGCAGCGCCAACACCTATGAGACCTCGAGCCCGTCGATGGACATCAGCAAGGCCAGCAATTTCGAGCGCTTCGTGTTCGACCTGCTGGGCCGCGACGCCGAGCGCACGCGCCAGCTGTTTGCCGAAGGCGTGGCGCGCGACGGTTTCTTCGACCTGAGCGCCGATCCGCTGTTCGCGCAGGCCGCTTCGCGCTATGGCTTCGTCAGCGGCAAGAGCACGCATGCCGACCGCCTGGCGACGATCCGCGATGTCGCCGAGCGCTTCGGCATGGTGATCGACACCCATACCGCCGATGGCGTCAAGGTGGCGCGCGAATACATGGGCGCCGAGCCGATGATCGTGCTCGAGACCGCGCTGCCGATCAAGTTTGCCGAGACCATCCAGGAAGCGCTGGGCCGCCTGCCCGAGCGTCCGGCGAAGTTCATCGGCATCGAAGACCTGCCCAAGCGCGTGCAGCGCATGCCCGCCGACGTCGAGCAGGTCAAGGCCTATATCGCCCGGCACTGCGACGCCGCCTGATGCCCACGCGCGATCGGAGCCAGCCATGAAAGTGGCCGGCTTTGCCGGTTATTCGGGCGCGGGCAAGACCACGCTGGTCGAGGCGGTCATTGCCGAGCTGCGCGCGCGCGGCCTGCGCGTGTCGGTGGTCAAGCATGCGCACCACCGCTTCGACATCGACCAGCCGGGCAAGGACAGCTGGCGCCACCGGCAGGCGGGCGCGTTCGAGGTGCTCGTGGTGTCGGACCAGCGGCTGGCGCTGATGCGCGAGTTCGAGCGCCCGGGCGCGCCCGACATCCATGCGATGCTGGCCGAACTCGATGCCGGCGTCGACTGGGTGCTGGTCGAAGGCTTCAAGCACGGGGACCTGCCGAAGATCGAGGTCTGGCGCGCTCCCGCGGCGGGCGAGGCCGAGCGGCCGCTGCGCTGCACCGAGGACGCTGGCGTGCTGGCGCTGGCCACCGATGAACCTGGCCGCTTGCCGGCGGCCGTGCCGGTGCCGCTGCTGGACCTGAACCAGCCCCGCGCCGTGACCGACTGGTTGATCGGGCAAGGCGCCCGTTTCGAATACCGGTCCCCTGAATGAAAGCTGATATGCGCGACTCCCTGACTTCCCTTGATTCCGCGCTGGCCAGCCTGCTGGCCCAGGCGCGCCTGCCGGCAGGCAGCGAGCAGGTCAGCACCTTCGACGCCGACGGCCGCGTGCTGCTGGCGCAGGCGGTGTCGCCGCTGCAGGTGCCGCCGCACGACAACAGCGCCATGGACGGCTATGCCGTGCGCAGCGGCGATGTGCATGCCGCGGGCACGCTGCTGCCGGTGTCCCAGCGCATCGCTGCGGGCCAGATGGGCGAGCCGCTCGTGCCGGGCACGGCGGCGCGCATCTTCACCGGTGCGCCGCTGCCCGCGGGCGCCGACGCGGTGGTGATGCAGGAGGACTGCGAGCTGCTCGCCGATGGCAGCGTGCGCGTGAACGCGGTTCCCAAGGCCGGCCAATGGGTGCGGCGCGCGGGTGACGACATCGTGCGCGGCGCCGTGGTGCTCGAAGCCGGCACGCGCCTCACGCCGGCCGAGCTGGGCCTGGCGGCCAGCATCGGCCTGGCGCAGCTCGAGGTCGCGCGCCGCCCGCGCGTGGCGCTGTTTTCCACCGGCGACGAGCTGGTCATGCCGGGCAGCGTGCGCCCCGAGGAAATGCCGCCGGGCGCGATCTACAACAGCAACCGCTTCTTCCTGCGCGCGATGCTGCAGCGCCTGGGCTGCGAGGTCACCGACCTGGGCATCGTGCCCGACCAGCGCGAGGCCACGGTCGCGGCGCTGCGCGACGCGGCCGGCGCGCATGACCTGATCCTCACCAGCGGCGGCGTGTCGGTGGGCGAGGAAGACCATATCAAGCCCGCGGTCGAGCAGCTGGGCCAGCTCGATCTGTGGAAGATAGCAATCAAGCCCGGCAAGCCGTTTGCCTATGGCCGGCTGGGCGAGACCCATTTCATGGGCCTGCCGGGCAACCCGGTGTCGAGCTTCGTGACCTTCGTGCTGCTGGTGCGGCCGTTCGTGCTGCGCCTGCAGGGCGTGGCCGATGTCGCGCCGCGCGGCATCGCGGCGCGCGCCGACTTCGACTGGCCGCGCGGCGACCGCCGGCGCGAGTTCCTGCGCGTGCGCTACAACGACAGCGGCGGCCTGGAGTTGTTCCGCAACCAGACCTCGAACCTGCTGACGTCCGCGGCCTGGGGCGACGGCGTGGTCGACAACGCGCCCGGCAACGCGATTGCGCGCGGCGACACGGTGCGTTTCCTGTCCTTTGCGGAGCTGCTGGCATGAGCAAGCCCATCACCGTCACCATCCGCTATTTCGCCTCGATCCGCGAGGCGCTTGGCACGGGCAGCGAGCGCTGCGCCACCACCGCCGCCACGCTGGGCGCCTTGCGCGACGAATTGATCGCGCGCGGCGGCCCGTGCGCCCAGGCGCTGGCGCGCGGCAAGGCGGTGCGCATGGCGCACAACCAGATCCTCAGCGACGAGTCGGCGGCGCTGGCCGAAGGCGATGAAGTCGCGTTCTTTCCGCCCGTGACCGGAGGTTGAGCATGGCCAAGGACACTTCTGCCACGCCCAGCGTCAGCGAACGCACGCGCGCCGCTTTGGCCGAAGCCAAGGCGCGCGGCGTGGTGCTGGGCAGCGCGGGCGCGCGCAACCTGCAGGCGACGCTGGAAAAACGCACCGCCACGGCCGATGCGTTCGCACGCGAAATGCAGCCGCTGTTTGCCGAATTTCAGGCCCAGGGCCTGACGCACCGCGCGATCGCCGCCGAGCTCAACCGCCGCGGGATTGCCGCGGCGCGCGGCGGGGAATGGACGCATGGGCAGGTGCAGCGCATGTTGAACAGGCTTGGCACGCCCTGAGCCGGGTTGGGTTTTCTATTCCTGCGCCGGCTCGCCGTCTTCGGGGCCGGGCAGCGCCGGACATTTCCATTCGAGCAGTTCGGCCAGGCGTTGCACCACCCAGCCGGCTTCGGGCGCGCTGAGCACGCCGCCGTCGCGCAGCGCCGCATGCATGCCCAGCAGCACGCCGGCTTCGGACGGGGCTTCGCGGTGATAGAGGATCTGCGCCTGTTCCACCAGGTGGCTGGCCAGGTCCTCGCAGAGTTCATAGCGCGCCAGCACTTCGGCCGCGGGCGTGCGCAGGCGTCCGCTGCGGTCGGCGTGGAGCGCCGCAAAGCTCGGCGCCACGGTCAGTTGGTTGCCTTCGGACATGGGCTCAATCGGGCGTGAAGTTTTTCTCGAAGTGGATGGCGTCATCGACCAGTTCGAAAGTCACGAGCTGGCCCATCTTCATGTCCTTGAGCCGGCAGGCGGCAAACAGCGCGTGCTTGCCCTTCAGGTCGAAGCTCGGCAGGTCGATCAGCGCGTAGGGGTAGGGCACGAAGACTTCGTACTCGAACACCACGCGATGCTGGTTGCGCGGCGACGGGAAAAGCTTGTAGTGGCTGGTGGTGATTGCAAGAGTGGCCATGGCAGGGGGGTACAGTACGCGCCAATGCTAACGAAAAACGTTTTGGCGTTTTGACTATGAGAGGGCGCAATGGCGCAAAACAAGAACGAATGGGCCAACAAGGTGTTCGGCCTGATCCGCGCCGGCAATGCCGGCGCGGCAACCGCCCAGATCAAGGTGGCGCCCACGGTCGGCGACCTGCAGCGCCTGCAGGTCCTGGTCAAGGGACTGCCGGACAGCAAGCAAAACCGCCAGCTCGCCACCGTGGTCGAGGAGGAACTGGCGCTATTGTCGGCCCCGCGGCTGCACCGTGCGCCATGAAGGGCATGCAGTATGTCGCGGTGCAGGCCGCAGACTTCGATGCCAGCGCCGAACTGGCGGCGCTGCGCGCCGCCGATGCGCGCGTGGGCGCGGTCTGCTGCTTCGTCGGCTGCGTGCGCGACCGCAATGACGGCGACAGCGTGGCATCGCTGGAACTCGAGCACTATCCTGGCATGACCGAAGCCTCGATCTCGGCTATCGTCGACCAGGCCATCGCGCGCTTCGGCATCTACGGCGCGCGCGTGATCCACCGCGTGGGGCTGCTGCAGCCGCTCGACCAGATCGTGCTGGTGGCCGTGAGCGCGGCCCACCGCGGCGCCTCGTTCGAGGCCTGCGAGTTCATCATGGACTATCTCAAGACCCAGGCACCGT
This sequence comes from Comamonas antarctica, assembly GCF_013363755.1. Classification (NCBI taxonomy): domain Bacteria; kingdom Pseudomonadati; phylum Pseudomonadota; class Betaproteobacteria; order Burkholderiales; family Comamonadaceae; genus Comamonas; species Comamonas antarctica. The sequence goes on along the minus strand of NZ_CP054840.1, from coordinate 3,112,909 downwards.
TCTGGAAGAAGGAGCAGACCCCCCAGGGCGCACGCTGGGTCGACGCGCGCGTCTCCGATGATGCGGCGCTGGCGCGCTGGCAGGATGGGCCCTAAGGGAAATTGCTTGCGCCTTTCCACGCCAGTACGATGCGCTGGATCCGCTTGAAATAGGGGGCAGTCCGCCCCACTTGAAGAGCAATTCGGAGGATTTCACCCATGCGTATCGACAAACTGACGACAAAGTTCCAGGAAGCCCTGTCCGAAGCCCAGACCCTTGCGCTGGGCAACGACAACTCCAACATCGAGCCGCTGCACCTGCTGCAGGCGCTGCTCCAGCAGGACGACGGCCCGCGCTCGCTGCTGCAGCGCGCCGGCGCCAATGTCGGCGCGCTGCAGGCCGCAGTGCAAAAGGCCGTGCATGACCTGCCCAAGGTGCAGGTGCAAGACCAGGTGCAGGTCGGCTCCGACCTCGGCCGGCTGCTGCAGGCCACCGAGAAGGAAGCCATCAAGCGCGGCGACCAGTTCATTGCCAGCGAGCTGTTCCTGCTCGCGCTCACCGACAGCAGCACCCGCGCGGGCCAGCTGCTCAAGGAAAACGGCGTGACGCGCAAGAGCCTCGAAGCGGCGATCGAAGTCGTGCGCGGCGGCCAGGGCGTGGACAACGCCGAGGCCGAGGGCCAGCGCGAAGCGCTCAAGAAATACACGCTGGATCTGACCGAGCGCGCGCGCAGCGGCAAGCTCGACCCGGTCATCGGCCGCGACGACGAGATCCGCCGCGCCATCCAGGTGCTGCAACGCCGCAGCAAGAACAACCCGGTGCTGATCGGCGAGCCCGGCGTGGGCAAGACCGCCATCGTCGAGGGCCTGGCCCAGCGCATCCTGGCCGGCGAGGTGCCCGAGAGCCTGAAGAACAAGCGCGTGCTGTCGCTCGACATGGCGGGGCTGCTCGCGGGCGCCAAGTACCGCGGCGACTTCGAGGAGCGGCTCAAGGCCGTGCTCAAGGAGGTCGGGCAGGAGGAAGGCCGCATCATCCTGTTCATCGACGAGATCCACACCATGGTCGGCGCCGGCAAGGCCGATGGCGCCATGGACGCGGGCAACATGCTCAAGCCGGCGCTGGCGCGCGGCGAGCTGCATTGCATTGGCGCGACCACGCTCGATGAATACCGCAAGTACATCGAGAAGGACGCTGCGCTCGAGCGGCGCTTCCAGAAGGTCATGGTCGACGAGCCCAGCGTCGAGGACACGATTGCCATCCTGCGCGGGCTGCAGGTCAAGTACGAAGCCCACCACGGCGTCGACATCACCGACCCGGCCATCGTGGCCGCGGCCGAGCTGAGCCACCGCTACATCACCGACCGTTTCCTGCCCGACAAGGCCATCGACCTGATCGACGAGGCCGCGGCCAAGATCAAGATCGAGATCGACTCCAAGCCCGAGGTGCTGGACCGGCTGGACCGGCGCATGATCCAGCTGAAGATCGAGCGCGAGGCGGTCAAGAAGGAAAAGGACGAAGCCTCGCAAAAGCGCCTGGCGCTGATCGAAGAAGACCTCGAAAAGCTCGAGCGCGAGTATGCCGACCTCGAGGAGGTCTGGAAGAGCGAGAAGGCCAGCGCGCTCGGTTCGGAGCAGATCCGCAAGGATATCGACCAGATCAATATCCAGATCGAGGAATTCAAGCGCAAGGGCGATTTCAACAAGGTCGCCGAGCTGCAGTACGGCAAGCTGCCGGCGCTTGAAAAGCAGTTGCGCGAGGTGCAGGACAACGAAGCCGGCGCGGGCAGCGATGCGCCCGCGCACCGGCTGCTGCGCACGCAGGTCGGCGCCGAGGAGATCGCCGAGGTCGTGAGCCGCGCCACGGGCATTCCCGTGGCCAAGATGATGCAGGGCGAAAAGGACAAGCTGCTGCACATGGAAACCAAGCTGCACGAGCGCGTGGTGGGCCAGGACGAGGCGATTTCGGCGGTGGCCAATGCCATCCGGCGCTCGCGCTCGGGCCTGTCCGATCCAAACCGCCCGACCGGCTCCTTCCTGTTCCTCGGCCCCACGGGCGTGGGCAAGACCGAGCTGTGCAAGGCGCTGGCAGGCTTCCTGTTCGACAGCGAGGACCATCTGGTGCGTGTCGACATGAGCGAGTTCATGGAGAAGCACTCGGTGGCGCGGCTGATCGGCGCGCCGCCGGGCTATGTCGGCTACGAGGAAGGCGGCTACCTGACGGAGGCCGTGCGCCGCAAGCCCTACAGCGTGCTGCTGCTCGACGAGGTGGAAAAGGCCCACCCCGACGTGTTCAACGTCTTGCTCCAGGTGCTGGACGACGGCCGTCTCACGGACGGCCAGGGCCGCACCGTGGATTTCAAGAACACGGTGATCGTCATGACCAGCAATATCGGCTCGACGCTGATCCAGGCCATGGTCGGCGAAGACAGCAGCGACATCAAGGATGCGGTGTGGGGGGAACTTAAAAACCATTTCCGACCCGAATTCCTCAACCGCATCGATGAAACCGTGGTGTTCCATGCGCTTGATGCCGGCAATATCGCCTCGATCGCGCGCATCCAGCTGCGCCTGCTCGAGCAGCGGCTGGCGAAAATGGACCTCACGCTCGATGTGTCGGCCCAGGCCGTGGACGAACTGGCCAAGGTCGGCTTCGATCCGGTGTTTGGCGCGCGGCCGCTCAAGCGCGCGATCCAGCAGCGCATCGAGAACCCGCTGTCGCGCTTGCTGCTCGAAGGGCGCTTCCCGCCCAAGAGCGTGATTGCGGTCACGGTCGATCCGGTGCTGGAGCCGGGCGTGTTCCAATTCAAACTGGCTGGCCAGGAGTGAAAGCTCCGGGGCAGCAAGAAAGGACAGAACTTTGAATGATTTTGTGACTTTGCTGGTCCGCTGGACGGTGCGCATTTTCCTGCTTGCCGCCGCGACCGTGTTCTTCCTGAGCCTGCTTGCTGCCGCCAGCCTGCTGGCACTGGTCTGGGGTGCACGCGCGCTCTGGGCCAAGCTGACCGGCCGTCCGGTCACGCCCTGGGTCATGGGCGTGAACCCGGGCGCCGCCTGGAGTTCGGTCTACCGCGCACGCACCGCCTCCTGGCCCGGCCAGGGCGCGGCTGCCGAATCCAGCGAGGAGGCCCCGCGCCATCGCGGCGGAATCCTGCGCGGCAACCAGGAGATCGTGGACGTTCAGCCCAGGGAAATACGCGAACATTGATTTACCGCCGGTGCCGGGCTGCGGCGATGATGTCCTTGTTACCGTTTCAGTAAGCTTGAATGAATCCACCTGATCTGCATCGCCTGTTCGAGGCCCAGCACTACGCCAGCCGTTTCCAGGTCGAGGTGCCGCTGCTGGTGCGGCGCGAGCGCCTGCTGCGCATCCGCAAGATGCTCGATGAACATGGCGCCGTGCTGGCGGCCGCGGTGCAGGCCGATTTCGGCATGCGTTCGCCGCGGCTGACCGAAGTGGCCGATTTCCTCGTGCTGCGCAACCTGCTCAACCAATGCCTGCGCAAGCTGGCGCGCTGGATGCGGCCGCAGCGCGTGCGCACGCCGCTGTACCTGCTGCCGGCGCGCGCGCGCATCGAGCGCCAGCCGCTGGGTGTGGTGGGCGTGATCTCTCCCTGGAACTATCCGGTGCAGCTGGCGCTGGCGCCGGCCATCACGGCGCTGGCCGCGGGCAACCGCGTCATGCTCAAGCCCAGCGAGCTCACGCCGCACACCTCGGCGCAGCTCGCGGCCCTGGTCGAGCAGTTCTTCTCCCCTGACGAGTTCTGCGTGGTGCAGGGCGATGCCAGCGTGGCCACCCAGTTCTCGGGCCTGCCATTCGACCATCTGGTGTTCACCGGCTCGACGGCCGTGGGCCGGCGCGTGGCCCAGGCCGCGGCCGTGCATCTGACGCCCACCACGCTGGAGCTGGGCGGCAAGTCGCCCTGCCTCATCGACGAGAACTGCGACCTGGACGACGCGGCGCTGAAGATCGCGCATGGCAAGCTGCTCAACGCGGGCCAGACCTGCGTTGCGCCCGACTACCTGCTGCTGCCGCGCGGACGCGAACAGGCGTTTGCCCAGGCCTACCGCAATGCCGTGGCCCGGCTTTACCCGACGATCGTCGGCAACCCCGATTACGCCTCCATCCTGACCAAGCGCCATCTCGCGCGGCTGCGCCAGATGCTGCGCCAGGCACAGTCGCTGGGCGCGCGCATCGACGTCATGGGGCCGGCGCAGGCCCAGCCCGGCGAGGCCGCGGCCAGCTTCTGGAGCGATGCCGCCGAGCGCCAGATGCCCCCGGCGCTGGTGTTCGGCGCGACATCCGAGATGCAGCTGATGCAGGAGGAGATCTTCGGCCCCATCCTGCCGGTGATCACCTATGAGCGCCTGGACGACGTGGTTGCGGCGCTCAATGCCGGCCCGCGGCCCCTGGCCTTGTACTGGTTTGGCAGCGACGAAAATGTGCGCGACGGTATACTGCGGCGAACTGTCAGCGGCGGGGTGACGGTCAACGACACCCTGATGCATATAGCGCACGACAACCTGCCGTTTGGCGGGGTTGGCGACAGCGGCTGGGGGGCGTACCACGGAGAGCAGGGCTTTCTGCGGTTCAGCCACCAGAAGTCGGTGTTGCTGCAGTCGCGCTGGTCCCTGGGGGCGTTGTTCTATCCTCCCTACGGGCCTCGGCTTGACCGGTTGATGGGGCTGCTCCGGCGCTGGTCATAGCGCGGGTCCGGCCTGCATCGCCTGCAGCACAGGCCGCAAGCATTTTTTTGTCACCACCCATCCAACGTTGCATGGCTTGGCCCCGCCCACGCCGATGTCCGCCTTTTCCGGCGTTATCACATCGGCTTTGGCAGGGCAAGGCAAGCAGGACAGCCGTACTCGCGTGCATGGCTACACCTTCTTGCCCCTAGGCAAAAAAACGTTTGCGGTGACAATTGCCGCTTTTCCCATTTTCACCTGTTTTCGTTTCGGTATTTCCATGTCCAGTTTCCAGGTTCGTCCCGCCACCCTTCGCGATGCGAAGGCCATTGCACAGATCCATACCGCGTCCGCCACCGAGGCCTACCGAGGCTTGGTTCCCGACGATCAATTGAAATCCATGTCGTCGGTTGAAAAGCGCCAGGCGTACTGGCGCGAAGCCATTGAATACTGCGAACCGCAGGTCCAGGTGGCCATCGATGGCGACAAGATCGTGGGTTTCGTCGGCTTCGATCGCTCGCGCGATGAAAAGTCCCGTCCCACCACCGGTGAGATCTGGGCCATCTACGCCGCTCCCTCGCACTGGGGCCAGGGCGTGGGCGTGACCCTCTGGGACGCGGCCCGCGACGGCCTTGCCGAAGAAGGCTGCACCAATGTCACCGCCTGGGTGCCGCTGCGCAACGAACGTGCGCTGCGCTTCCATGAGATGGCCGGCTTCAAGCGCGAAATGTCGACCGCCAAGACCAACGTCATTGGCGGCATCAAGATCGAAGAAGTGCGCCTCAAGCGCCCTCTGAACTGAAAGCCCCGATGCTGCATTGGCAAGAAAAAAACAAAGAGCACAGCGCGGTCTGGCGCTCGGAAAGCGGTCTCGCGGCACCCCGCAAGGTGGTCATTGCCGACGACACCCTGTCTGCCGATGCAGCCCATCGTCTGGCCTGCGAGGGAACTTCGCTGCTGTGGCGCGGCGACTTCCAGAACGCGCGCCTGCTGCTGCAGGCGCTGATGCGCCGCCAGGAGCGCGATCCGCGCAAGTCCTCGGCCAAGGCCCGGCACCAGAAGCGCCAGGCGGCGCAAAAGCAGGAATTGCTGCCCGAGGAAAGCTTCCCGCACGCCTTCCACCTGCACCGCCAGGCACAGGCGCAGCGCGCACGCGTGCTGTCGAGCATCCTGATCGAGCTGCAGCCCGACTATGTGATCAGCCTGCGGCGCGCGCCTGACTTGCGTCTGCCGATCACCGAAGGCTGGGGCCGGCCCGAGAAGCTCGACCAGACCATCGTCACGCCGCTGCGTGAGTTGCTGGGGCTGGTGGGCGCGCACGAGTGGCGAAAGAAGGGTGTCGAGGTCGAGGCGCTGGGCATTGCGCCCAACAACCGCATCCATCCGCACTATGCGGTGTTCTCGCCGGTGCGCGCCGAGTATGTGGCGCTGGTGGCCGAGGCGCCGCTGCCGCCGGGCGCGCAGGCGCTGGCGTATGACATCGGTGTCGGCACGGGCGTGCTCACGGCGGTGCTGTCGCGCCGCGGTGTCAAGCGCATCGTGGCCACCGACATGTCGCCGCGCGCCATCGACTGCGCGCGCGACAACCTCGAGCGCCTGGGCTGCCTGAACAAGGTCGAATTGCTGCAGACCGATCTGTTTCCAGAGGGCCGCGCGCCGCTGGTGGTCTGCAATCCTCCCTGGGTGCCGGCCAAGCCCAGCTCGGCCCTCGAGCATGCGATCTACGACCAGGACAGCCGCATGCTGCGCGGGTTCCTCGGCGGTGTCGCCGAACACCTGACGCCCGATGGCGAAGCCTGGCTGATCCTGTCGGACCTGGCCGAGCATTTGAAGTTGCGCAGCCGCGAGGAGCTGCTCGGCTGGATCGATGCCGCCGGCCTCAAGGTCGTCGGCCGCCTCGATACCAAGGCCAGCCATGGCAAGGTGGCTGACGCCACCGACGCGCTGCATGCCGCGCGCGCCGCCGAGGTCACCTCGCTGTGGCGGCTGGCGCTGCGCTGAACTGCAGGCGTTCATTGATTGAACAAGCCGGCGCTCCGCATGGGGCGCCGGCTTTTTTCATGGGCAGGGGGTAGTTGTTTTGCCGCCGGGCCGCCCCAAGGCAAAACAGCCCCCATGGGGGGGCAGCGCAGCTACGCGCAGCGAGCCAGCGTGGGGGCAGCGTTTTGCCGCCGGGCCGCCCCAAGGCAAAACAGCCCCCATGGGGGGCAGCGCAGCTACGCGCAGCGAGCCAGCGTGGGGCAGCATTTCATTCATGGGGCTCGAGGCTCCAGTCGGGCACCAGGTGTATCAGTTGCTGGCTCAATTGCGTGGCGCGCTCGGCGCCCGCATGCTCGGCCACCGCCTGCAGCAGCGTGTCGCAGACGCTGCGCAGCGCCTGCACATCGCGTGCTTCGCGCAGCGCCTGGCGCAGCTGGCTGGCCATGGCCTGCTGGCGATTCGCAAACAGGCGCTCGACCATGTCGAACAGGTACATGCGCGTGCCCGCCAGCGTCATTGCCGGAGCGGGCGGTGCCGGGACGGGCGCGGGGGCGAGACTGGCGGGCGCCATCTCGGCGTGGCGTGCCGCGAGATAGCCGGCTTGAAGCAGCTGCGCGACCAGCGCTTCACCCTGGCCGTGGTACATCTGCGCGAGCTGCGCATAGGGCGTGCCTTCGGCCAGCAGCAGCAGCGAGCGTTCGCGCAGGTTCAGGCTGCGCGATCCGGGGGCCAGTTCCTGATGGGCTTTGGGCGTCTTGTACAGCAGCATGGGCAGACCATCGATGCAAGAAACGCCGATTGCACCCCATGCAAATGACGGGGTTGTGACGCGCCTGGCACCGGGACATGGTCGCTGGCCCGACAATGCGGGTCGAATCAATGGGAATGCAGGGAGTTCTATGAAAAATCGGGTGGGCAGGGTGGGCCAATGAAGCTGTTGCTTGCGCCCATGGAAGGGCTGCTGGATTTCGTGCTGCGCGATGTATTGACGCGCGTGGGCGGGGCCGACCGCTGCGTCAGCGAGTTCATTCGCATCACCGGCACGGTGTTGCCCGACAAGGTGTTCCTGCGCACCATGCCCGAGCTGCGCAATGGCAGCCGCACGCTGGCCGGGGTGCCGGTGCGTGCGCAGTTGCTCGGTTCGGACCCGGAAAGCCTGGCGGTGAATGCGGCCAACCTCGCGCGGCTCGGACCCGAAGGCATCGATCTCAATTTCGGTTGCCCGGCCAAGGTCGTCAACCGCCATGGCGGCGGCGCGGCGCTGCTGCAGGACCCGGAGCACATTGCCCGCGTGGTCGAGGCAGTGCGCCGCGCGGTGCCGGCGCATTTGCCGGTGTCGGCCAAGATGCGCCTGGGTTTCAACGACACCGGCCTGATGCGCGAATGCGCGCAGGCCATGGCGCAGGGCGGGGCCTGCGAGATCGTCGTGCATGCGCGCACCAAGCTCGATGGCTACCGGCCGCCGGCCTACTGGGAGCTGATCCCGGCGATCCGCGCGGCGGTCGCCGTGCCGGTCATTGCCAACGGCGAGATCTGGAGCGTGGACGATGCGCTGCGCTGCCGCGCGCAGTCGGGATGCGGCGACCTGATGCTGGGCCGCGGCATCGTCGCCGATCCGGGCCTGGCGCTGGCGATCCGGGCAGCCGTTGACGGCGGCGCGGCAACGCCGCTTGAAGTGCGCTGGCCGGACCTGCTGCCGCAGATCGCGCGGTTCTGGGAAATGGTCTGCGAAGACCTCGAACCGCGCCAGCGCGCGGGCCGCCTCAAGCAGTGGCTCAATCTGCTGCGCCGGCGCTATCCCGAGGCGGAGACCGCCTTCCAGGAAGTGCGCGTGCAGACCGACCAGCGCGAGATCACGCAATGGGTCGAGAATCTGCCCCATCGCTGGGGATAGGCCACCCGTCCGCCCGCGTCAGAGCAGATGGTCCGGAGCCAGGGGACCGAGCAGCTTGAGCAGGAGGCGCAGCGGCAGGCTGGCGTCGGGCTCGGTGTGCTGGTCCTGCAGGCCGCTGCCCTGCGGCGCGCGCCAGATCAGCTGCTTGTTGTCCTCCAGTTCCACCTTCCAGGCGCTCTCGGTCAGGCCGGCTTCGATGTTTTCCGTGGCGACGCGTCCCAGCGGCTGGCTGGCGATCAGCAGCGCGATCTCGGTGTTCTGCAGTTGCGAACGCATGTCGAGGTTCATCGAGCCGACCGCGACCAGGCTGCCGTCGATGACCACGACCTTGGAGTGCAGCATGGCGCGCGATGCGCCCGCTCCGCTGCCCGACGACAGGCTGTCGCGCAGCCCCGCGCCTTCGCTGCGCATTTCATAGAGCTGCACGCCCATGGCCAGCAGTTCCTTGCGGTGGCGCGCATAGCCGGCATGGGCCACGGGAGCGTCGTTCGAGGCCAGTGAATTGGTCAGCACGCGCACGCGCACGCCGCGCCGCGTGGCCTCGGCAAACGCCTGCTTCATGTCGTCGCCGGGCACGAAGTAGGGCGAGACCACCAGCAGGTCGCGCTGCGCGCGGCCCATCAGCGTCAGCAACCCATCGACCACGGTGTCGGCCTGGAGTTCGGCGGGCGCCAGGCCCGCGCCCTGGCGCACCGGCATGGTGGCCGTGCCCGGGCGCAGGCCGGGCGGCGTCGCCAGCGGGGCCGCGCGCGTGCCGTCCTCGGGCATCGCTGCCGCTGCCTCGCCCAGGGCGCTCCCACCCGAAGCCGGCGTCGGACCTTCTCCTTCCAGCGCGATCTTGGTCGGCTCATCGGCCAGCACGACGGCGCGCGCCCAGATCCAGGACGCCGCGTCGAGGTCCATGGCGGTCTGGTCCCAGATGGTATGGGACTTCTCGGCGGCCGCTTCGTCCGCCTTGGGCGCCGGCGTTTCCAGCGCCTGCGTGCCCTCCTTGCGCGCACGCGCCTGCTCGGCGCTTTCCATGCGCTCCAGGGCCTCGCGGCTGACCAGCGACTGCACGGGATAGGCGCGCTGGTTGTTCCAATAGCTGTCGAAGCTGCGCGACAGGTCCTTGACGATCGGGCCCGCGGCCATCACGTCGAGGTCGACGAAGTTGCCGCTTTCATCCTGGTCGAAATAGGCATCGCCCAGGTTGCGCCCGCCCGCGATGCCGATGGCGTTGTCGGCCAGGAACAGCTTGTTGTGCATGCGCTGCTGGGCGCGGTGGAAGTCGGTGAGGGTGCTGAATATCCGCCCTGCGGTGGAGTTGCGCGGCCCGACCAGCGGATTGAACAGCCGCATCTCGATGTTGGGAACATAGGCCAGGCGCAGCACCTGGGCATTGGTGCCGACGCTGTGGAAGTCGTCCAGCAGGATGCGCACGCGCACGCCGCGCTGCGCCGCTGCGACCAGTTCACGCAGCAGGCGCCCGGAGCTGACATCGGCATGGATGGCGTAGTACTGCAGGTCCAGCGTCTTTTGCGCGGCCTCGATCAGCGCGAGCCGCCCGCCATAGGCCGCGGGTGCTCCCGACAGCAGCAGGAAGGCCGACGCGGGCGATGCCTTGTCGGCCGCGCGCCGGTCGCTGACCCATTGGCCCAGCGCCGTCTGCGCGGGCTGCTCCAGGGCATGCGAGACGGGACGCACCACATCCTGGGGCAGGCTGCCGCAGGCGCTCAGGCCCACGGTCAGCAACACGGTGCAAAGGGCGCTGCGCCAGCCCAGCTTGCGGGCGCGAGAAAAGGAGGCCAACTGGTCTATGTGGGCAGCAGGCATATGTGTAAGGCCGCAGAGGTGGGACAGAGGGCGGATACCTTACCCGCCCTGATGACATAGGTATAGCTGGAGTCGCCATCCTCGCTTGTAAGACAACACTGGCTTGCCGAGGGCGCCGGCGTGCCGTCTGTGCCGTCTGGGCCTTATCAGGCAGCGGCCGCGGGCCGGTCCATCATGCGGCCGACATAGCGCGCGATCAGGTCGATCTCGAGGTTGACCTGCGAGCCCTCGGCCAGCACGCCCAGCGCAGTGTTCTCGACGGTATGCGGGATGAGGTTGATGCTCAGCTCGCAACCGTTGGCCTGGTCGCGCACCTGGTTGACGGTGAGGCTCACGCCATTGACGGTGATCGAGCCCTTGTAGGCGACGTAGCGCGCCAGGTCGGCGGGCGCAAGGATGCGCAGTTCCCAGCTTTCGCCCAGCGGCGCGAAGTGGGTCACGCGGCCCAGGCCGTCCACGTGGCCGCTGACCAGGTGTCCGCCCAGGCGGTCGTGGGCCTGCAGGGCTTTTTCGAGGTTGACCGGGCCGGTCTGCGCCAGGCCGGTGGTCTTGTCGAGCGACTCGGCCGAGATGTCGACGGTGAAGCGCTGCGCGGCCTTGTCGAACGTGGTGACGGTCATGCAGGCGCCATTGAGCGCGATGCTGTCGCCCAGGCCGACATCGTCGAGATAGCCGGCGGGGGTTTCAATGACCAGGCGCTTGCCGTGGGCCGGGGTGTCGCCAAGCGACTGCACGGCGGCAATGCGCCCCATGCCGGTGATGATTCCAGTAAACATGTGTTCGATTGTGGCAGGAGGAAAAAGACAGGGCTCAGAATGCGGGCCGCCGGGCGAGCCGCGCGCGCACGCGCAGGTCCGGGCCGACGCGCGCGACATCGTGGAATTCGAGTTCCGGCCCCTCGGCCAGCGCCGCGAGCGGGCCGATATGGCAGATGCCGCGGCCCGAGCCCAGCAGCTTGGGCGCGAGATACAGCAGCAGTTCGTCGACCAGCCGTTCGCGCATCAGCGAGCCGTTGAGCTGGTAGCCGGCCTCGACATGCAGCTCGTTGAGGCCGCGCCGGCCCAGGTCGCGCAGCATCGCGGCCAGATCGACCTTGCCATGCGCATTGGGCAGATGGATGACCGTCGCGCCCAGCGCCTGCAAGGCCTGGGTCTTGGCGGCGCTGTCGCTGGCAGTGTAGATGAAGCAGCTGCGGCCCGGCATCCACAGCCGCGCAGCGAGCGGCATCTGCAGCCGGCTGTCCACAACGACCACATGCGGCTGGCGCGGGGTTTCGATATCGCGCACGTCGAGGCGCGGATCGTCCTGCAGCACGGTGCCGATGCCGGTCAGCACCGCGCAGGCCTGGGCGCGCCAGGCATGTCCGTCGGCGCGCGCCTGCGGCGAGGTGATCCACTGGCTTTCGCCGTTGGCCAGCGCCGTGGTGCCGTCGAGCGACGCTGCGGCCTTCATGCGCACCCAGGGTGTGCCGCGCTGCATGCGGCTGAAAAAGCCGATGTTGAGTTCGCGCGCGGCCTCGGCACCCGGCCCGATCTCCACGGCCACGCCGGCGGCGCGCAGCCGCGCAAAGCCCTCGCCTGCGACCAGCGGATTGGGATCTTCCAGCGAGGCCACGACGCGGCCGATGCCGGCGGCCACCAGCGCATCGCAGCAGGGGCCGGTGCGGCCCTGGTGGGCGCAGGGCTCGAGCGTGACATAGGCGGTGGCGCCGCGCACATCGTTGCCGCGGGCCGCGGCATCGCGCAGCGCCATCACTTCGGCATGCGCGCCGCCGACCTGCTGGGTGTGGCCCTCGCCAAGCAGGGTGCGGCCGTCGGGCGCGACGATCACGCAGCCGACGCGTGGATTGGGGTTGCTCAGGAAAAGCGCCTGGGCGGCTTGCGCCAGCGCGCGTTGCATAAAGTCAGGTGTGGCCGTCATGTGGCCGCCATCCTAGCGCAGAAGATCGCCGCGTCAGCGGTTCCAGCAGTCGGCCGAGGTGGTGCCGCTGGCCAGGCTGGTGTTGCTGCGGATGCCGTTGTGGGTGAGCGTGAAGGCCCCGCATTTGTCGCCGAGCTGGGCGTTCTGCGGCGTGGCCGTCAGCGTGAACGTCGTGGCGGTGCTCGCCAGCGTGATGGCGTAGCGGTTGGATGGCACCGTGCCCAGTCCCGTGGGAAAGAAGTTGGCGCCATTGCTGGCGGCTGTGGGATAGACCCCGGTGACGGTGGCCGCGCGTTCCATCCACTGCGCCGCCTGCAGCAGCCCGGCGCGGGCTTCGGCGCGCGCGCCGCGGCGTATGTATTCCTGGTAGCTGGGAATAGCCACGGCCGACAGGATGCCGACGATCGCCACGGTGATCATGATCTCGATCAGGGTGAAGCCGCGTTGGGAGGATGGGGGCATGGTGCTTGGCCTTCAAAGGGGAGGGTGCGTTCAGCGCAACTGGCGCCAGCTGGGGCGCAGCGGCTGCTCGGGCATCTTGGCAAACCGGTCGACCACGCCGTCCGAGCCGGTGCGGATTTCCTGGCTGCGGTTGCTGACCTTGCTTTCCTTGATCGACGCGGTCATGCGCGAGGCACCGCTGTCGCCGGTGATGCTGTAGACACCGTCGCCATTGGTGTCGATGAGCTGCACCGTGGGCTTGCGGCCGTCCATGATGTTCAGGAAGGTGCGAAAGCGCCTGGGCAGCGTCGATGCCGGCGAGCAGCTCTCCTCGAGCACGCTGCTGCCCGAGCCCGGCACCTCGGTCAGCACCTCGAGGATGTTGCTGCCGTCGAAGAACGACATTTCGCCGAGCAGGCGTTCGCCCGCCTCGGGCAGGTTCAGGTACCAGCCCTTGCGCGCGCTGCTGCCGGTGAAGGCCACGGTGTTCTGGCTGACGGTGTAGAAGGTGCGGTCGGTGCCGGCGATGGCCGTGAGCGACACGGTCTGCTGCTGCAGGCTGCCCAGGCCCGTGCCGATGGGCTGGGGCTGGCCGTTGGTGGTGTCGACCGCGACCCGGCCGGAAACGATGCGGTAGACCGTGCTGTCGAGCAGCGAGTAGATGCTCTGCACCGACACGTCGGTGCGGTCGCCCTCGGTGATGTTGCGCCCCGTGCCGAAGGCCACCATCAAGCCCGTGGCGCCGCGGTCGTTGGCGCGCACGATGGGCGCGGCGGTGATCGGCTGCGCGCTGCTGGCGTTGCCCGAGGTGTACACGGCCGTGTAGAACGGGCGGCCGCTGAACGCCACGTTCCAGGCGGCGGCATCGGCCGCGCCGATATCGAACTTCCACAGGTTGCCGCGCAGGTCGCCCGCATAGACGACGTCGGGCGTGCCGTTGCCGTCGATGTCCACCAAACGCGGCGCCGACAGGCCGTTGCTGGTGGCATTGGTGCCGGAGTTTGCGGCCACCAGGGTCTTCAGTTCGCGCGCGCCGTCGAGGTACTGGAGCAGCAGCACCGGGCGTTCGTTGGCGCTGTTGTAGCCATTGCCCATGACCACCGCCCAGCGGTTGTTGTTCAGGCGCACGATCTGGCTGGATTTCTGCGGGTTGTTGTCGTCGACGATCGGCGCCGCGAAGACATGGCCGATATCGGCGGCATCGCCCACGGCGGTGTCGCCGGGGGCCGCGGTCTTGTCCATGAGCACCAGGCTGGCCGCATTGCTGGCGGCGAAATTGCTGGCGATGGCCGTGGAGCCGGTGGCGGTGCTGCCCGGGTTGGTGATGTCCAGCACGAAGTAGCCTCTGCCGCCCGCGCCCAGCGTGCCCACCAGCAGCGTGCGCCAGTTGGGCGTGCTGCTGTTGCCCAGGTTCACATCGCCGCTGAACGGCGAGCCGTCGACGTAGTAGCGGTGGGTATAGCTCGTGGATGCCAGGTCCTTGAGGTTGGCGATGACGCCCTTGGGGACATACGCGATGCGCTCGGCGCCATTGACGGCGGAAAACCCGTGCAGCATGCCGTCGTTGCCGCCCACATAGACCATGGGCAGCCGCGCGGCTTGCGCGGCTGCAAAGACGCGGTAGTTGTCGAAGGAATAATTGCTGACGGGCGCGCCCACATACCAGAGCGCCGAGTTGACGATATCGCCCTGGCGCGAGTTGCGCGTGCGCACGGTGCCGCCGCTCTCGAGGCTGCGGTCGCCGCGCAGGTAGTTCACGCGCGCGGCCGTGGTGGTGTCGCTTTCGAGGACGGTCTGCTTGAGCGCGGCTTTCTGCGTGGTGCCCAGGTTGGCAAAGCTGAATGCCACCGGGGCTTCCGCGGCGTTGGTGAGCGTGGCCGTCGCCGTGGTGAGGATCAGCCGGTTGGCGATGTCGCTGGCGCTCAGGGCGTCAAGCTTGTCGGCGGTGGTGAGGCCGGTGCCGGTGTTGGTTTTGAGGCCCCAGCCGGGGTTGGGGGTGGCGGCGGCCGAGTCCTGGGCCAGCGTGTCGGAACGCACATAGCCCGTCCAGCCGGCCGCGTTGTAGCCCGACGAATACTGCGAGGTGCCGGTGCGCGTGACCGAGGAGGAAGCGCTGGTGAAACTGGTGACGGGCGTGGAGGTGTCCTCGACGATGGTGCCGACGATTTCCTGGAAGGCCCGCGTCAGGTCGTCGGCGGTGGGCGCGGGCGTGAACTTGCCGCGGCCGTTGAGCGCCGCATGCCACAGCTCGATGCGCCGGTTGTTGTCCTTGGCGGTGGCGGAGTAGCCGGTGCTGCCGTCGCAGGCATTGTTGCCCAGCCCGGTGTTGCCGGTGCCGCACAGTGGCGTGGGCCAGGCGATGTCGCCGGTGATCAGCCGGTTGAGTTCGCCGGCATAGGTATCGCCATCGAAGGTCGGGCTGCCGGTCCAGGCCGAGGCACCCGAGCCGAAGCCGATGGTGTAGGTGGTCATGTGCTGCCAGGTGGCCGGGTTGTTCCTCGGATTCCAGAACTGCGGCAGCGTGGTGGTGCGCAGGCTGCTGCCCGAACCCGAGGTGAAGGTTTCGTCGCCGCTTTTCTTGATCAGCGGGCGGATCTCGTTGGCAATGCCCGGCTGCAGGTCGGTGGCCCAGTAATGGAAGGCCAGGTCCGACAGGGTATTGAGGCCGTAGGTGGTGCGCGCCACGTCCTGGCAGAAGATCAGCAGCTGACAGACGCGTTCGTAGGTGACGGTGGTGTTGAAACCCCAGTCATCCTTGTAGAGCCGCGAGGTCGCAGCCGTGGGGTCGTAGACCGTCACGCCGTCGCCCAGCGTGGTGCGCGTGTTGTCGAGATTGCCGATGTTGTTGATGGCCTGGTAGGCGGCCAGATCGCGGTCGGCATCGACGTGCTGCGAGGTGTTCGAGGTGCCGCTGTTCCAGGCGCCGTCGGTCATGAAGATGTGGTACGAGCGCCGGCAGCTGATCACCGGTGCCTCGCGCGTGCCGGGGTCGGCGGCCCAGGGGCTGTTGACGCCCAGGTCGGTGCGCTTGAGGTAGTCGCCGGCATTCCTGACCATGCGGTGCGAGGGCGTGCCGCCCGACGGCGTGAGCGTCTCGACCCAGCTCAGGAAGTTGCTGCGGTGCGTGCCCTGCAGGATCTTCAGGCTGTTCTTGCAGGCGGTGGTGTTGAGCGGGATGGTGTTGCAGCTGCTGTTCATCGACTGCCAGCTCAGGCGGATCAAGCCATCGGCCACGTTTTCCGACGAAAAGGTCTGGCGCAGCGCGGCCTTGAGCGTGTTGATGCCCGAGGTGCCCATGCTGCCCGAGTCATCGACCGACACGATGACGTTGGGCGCGGGCTCGCGGCTGGCGGTGCCGGCCGGATACTGCACCAGGCTGTACTGCGCGGCCTGCGCGGGCGTGGCTGGCAGCAAGCCGGCGGCAGCCACCAGCACGAGCGCGCCGAAAAAGGCGGAGATCCTGGACATATGCGCTCCGTCAGTCCTTGAGTTTCTGCCGTGCCAGCGTCGACTGCAGCACTACCTGGGTGCTGTCCTTGAGGCCCTGGGCCACGGCGGTGATGCGGTAGACGACGGCGGGATTGAGGTTGAGCTCGAGCTTGGCGGCGGCGCCCGAATTGGTGATCAGGCCGGTGCTGCTGGTGGCGTAGGGCATGACCTCGACCCAGTACCACGCGCCCTGGCCCGCGGCCGTGGCCTGCAGGATGGGATTGCTGCCGGCGGCCTTGCGCGCGCCGGTGAACTCGCCGTAGCGCGCGCCGACGTTGCGCATCTGCCCCAGCAGCGTCGCATCGTTCCAGAAATCCTGCTTGCCGGTGCGCTTGGCGCAGATGCCCTGCAGGCAGGGCACGGGGGACTGGGATTCGAGCGTCGACAGCAGGCTCACGACATCCTTTTCCTCGACGACGAACCACGCGCTGGCGGTGCGCCGGCAGATCTTGCCGTCGCTGCTGCTCGGCTGGCAGGCGCTGCCGTCGGCGGTCTGCCCCAGGATGTCGAGTTCGGCGTCCTGCAGCATGGCCTGCGCGGCCTCGAAGCTGCGCTGGTAGTCGGCATCGTTGCCGACGATCAGCTCGTTGAACAGCGCCGTGCGCGCGCCCCACACCGCCATCAGCATCGTCAGCATGACGATGACGATGACGATCAAGAGGGACAGGCCGCGCTGGCGCTGGCGTGAAGCGCTCATGGCGTGACCCCGGTGGGCCGGCCCTGGCTGCGGATCTGGTAGGTGTTGCGCAGCACCATGCGCAGCTTCTGGCCGCGCACCACGCTCTGGTTGGCGCAGTTCAGGTAGGGCACGGTGGTGGCCGGCAGGTTCTCGTTGCCTTCCATCTCGAGGCAGACCTCGATGGCCTGCACATGCGGCCAGTCCGCGGCCGCCAGCGTGCCGGCGGTGCGGTAGCGCATGGTCGGGTTGCCGAAGTCGCCGCCCTGCAGAAGGAAGCGCACGCGGAAGTCCGCGACGTTCTCGATGATCGGCTGGGCGCTGCCGGCGCTGCCGCGGCAGTCGAGTTCGCCGCGGGTGGCGCCGGACGGCTTGTCGAGCGAGTAGCCGCTGCGCACGACGCTGGGCGTGCCCGCGCCGGCCTGGCCCAGGCAATCACGGAACTGGGACTGCGCGGTACTGCTGCCGACCAGCTCTTCGGTGTAGTCCTGGTAGGCCAGCGTGAGCTGGTCCTGGCTGCCGGCGGCGGTATCCACGCCGCCCACGGTCGTCACGCCGGTCGGTACTTCGAACGCCACCGGGTCGGCCAGGTCCACGCTCTGGCTGCTGTCCTTGGCATAGGCGAGGTTCAGGCGCAGCGAGCCAGCCTGGCGCGCCTGCTGGCCGATGCTGCGGAACGCCTGCGCGGCCTGCTGCTGCAACTGGCTTGCCTCGCTGACCGAGCCCGAGACCTGGCGCGAGATGACCAGCGTGCCTATGGCCACGGCAATGGTCATCAGGCCGATGGCCAGTCCGACCAGCAGCTCGACCAGGGTCAGGCCGCGCTGGCCACGCATCGGGGAGGGCGAAGAAGGGCGGCGCATGGCGTCAATCCGGGCACATGACCTGGGCCGTGCCCGAGGCGCCATAGGGAATGCAGCGCGCGCCGGGCTGGATGTACTGCAGGTGGCAGCTGCGGCCCGTGGGGCAGCCCACGCCGCTGGCCGTGCTGTCGGGCGACTGGAGCGCGGCGGTGTAGCTGCTGTCGTCCATGGCGCGCTCGTTCTCGCGCCAGCTGATCATGACGCCCAGCTGGCGCCGGTCGACGGCGACGTTTTCACTGTCCACCACAAACACCCGTGCATTTCCCAGCGGCAGACTCTGCTGCACCGTGGCCAGCCACAGCGCGCGGTCGCGCGTGACCAGCTGGCCACTGGTGCAGGCATTCGTGCTGCAGGTGGTTTGCAAGGTCTGCAGTGCCGCCACGTCCTGGGCCGTGGGCGGCGCGGCGGGCGCCGGCTGGTCCATGACATAGCTGGCCAGCTGCGACAGGCCGCCGGGATTGGCGCGGATGCGTTCGCTCAGGTCCTCGATCAGCCGCACTGCCTGGGCGCGGCGCACGCTGGTCTGGGTGTCGGCCAGCGTGCGCATCTGCACGCCCAGTATGCCCAGCACGCCCAGCGCCATCACGACGATCGCCACCAGCGACTCGACCAGCGTGATGCCTTGCTGCTTCAGCCGGGGCATGTCGCACCCTCCTCGTCGTGGATGCGTCCACCGGCCGAGATGCACAGCGTGCGCGTGGCCGGGGAGGCGGTGCCGTCGGGCGCAGGGAAGATCGTGAAGCTCTTGGCGTTGAGTCCGTCCATCTTGCCCCAGCGGTCGACCCCGATGGCCGCCACGCTGACGACATGCCGGACCTGGATGCCGCCCGGTACCTGGGCCGTCTGCAGTATCACGTCGCCGGTGGTGTAGCTGCCGCTGCCGTCGCTGTCGACGAACACGCGCCAGCCGCAGCCCCACTCGCCGGCCGCGGCCGCGAGCGTGCAGCCATCGGTGTCGTTGGGCAGCTTCTGGATCACCACATTGCCGCCGCGCTTGATGGCCTCGGAGCGCGCCAGGCGGATGGTGTCGGTGAGCGCGCCCACGCTCTGCTTCACGCGCCAGCGGTCGAGCATGGGCTTGAAGGAGGGCACGGCCAGCGTCATCAGCAGCGCGACGATGGCCAGAGTCACAAGGACCTCGACCAGCGTCAGGCCGGATGCACGCTGTGTGCCCAGGTCTGCGAAGCGGGAGGATCGAAGCTTCATGCCTGGACTTGAGCACAGATCCCGGGTCGGAGCCAGAAAAGGCCGACAGGCGGCAGGATGCGCCCGACCAGCGGAACGCTGCCCGGTCGTCACTGGCGCCCGGCCGCGGAATGCGCCCCTGCACGCCCCAGGCATGCGCCGGCATTGGGCAGGCCGCGGCATTCGCGCGCCAGGCGCCGGTCGCGCTGCGCCGTGCTTTCTTCCGAAGGGCTGGGCAGATGGACGATGCGCGGCTTGCGCCGGCTGGTGCGTGCCGTGGGCGCGGCATGCGGCGCCGGGCCTGCGCCCGGTGCCCGGGTACCCGTGGCTTCGGCCGCAGCGGCCGCCAGCAGCAGGGCCAGCGCCGGGGCGCTCAAAAGAAACCAGGCGGGCATGGCAGGCCTCCTCGGGGGGCGCGGATGAACGCCGGAAATTCTGCGCCGCGGCGTCCGCGACGCGCGTTTCGTCCCTGGCGCCAGCACGGTAAAGCCGCAAGGCTGCGGGCGGCAAAAACGCGGCGCGCTATAATCGCGGGGTTTTGCATGGTGCAAGACGCACGCCGATGGCCGTTCCAGCCGCTGGCGCAAGTCAACAGGGGCGCGCCTGGCCGCTGCCCCGCATACAGGAAAAAACCAAATGATCGCATCCTCTATCAAGGCCGAAGTTGTCAAGGCCAATGCCCGTGCCGAAAACGACACTGGCAGCCCCGAAGTGCAAGTCGCCCTGCTGACCGCACGCATCAACGAACTGACCCCCCACTTCAAGCAGCACGCCAAGGACCACCACGGTCGCCGCGGCCTGCTGCGCATGGTGAGCCGCCGCCGCAAGCTGCTGGACTACCTGAAGTCCCGCGACGCCGACCGCTACACCGCGCTGATCGCCAAGCTGGGCCTGCGCAAGTAAGCCAGGTCAGATAGAAAAACGCCTGAGTTAGCCTGCTAGCTCAGGCGTTTTTTACTTCGGAGGATGGATAACAGAGCGAAGCTATGTCATTCCAACAGCCTTGTGGCTCGCGGCCAGCGCACAGGTCTGCTGGAATGGCATCGTGTTCTGATTTGTCCTCCAATCCATTGCCGGCTATGAATATATAGCTATCAATCAAGGAGCAAAAATGAGCATTTTCAACAAAGTCACGAAGACCTTCCAATGGGGCCAGCACACGGTCACCCTGGAAACCGGTGAAATCGCCCGCCAGGCGTCTGGCGCGGTGCTGGTGAACATCGACGACACCGTGGTGCTGGCCACCGTGGTGGCCTCGAAGAAGGCCAAGTCGGGCCAGGATTTCTTCCCCCTGACCGTGGACTACATCGAGAAGACCTACGCCGCCGGCAAGATCCCCGGCAGCTTCTTCAAGCGCGAAGCCAAGCCCAGCGAACATGAGACGCTGACCAGCCGCCTGATCGACCGTCCGATCCGCCCGCTGTTCCCCGAAGGCTTCTACAACGACGTGCACGTGGTGATCCACACCGTGTCGCTGAACCCCGAAGTCGATGCCGACATCGCCGCGCTGATCGCCTCGTCGGCCGCGCTGGCTGTCTCGGGCATCCCGTTTGCCGGTCCCATCGGTGCCGCCCGCGTGGGTTACATCAATGGCGAATACGTGCTCAACCCCGGCCAGACGCAGCGCAAGGACTCGCAGATGGACCTGGTCGTGGCCGGTACCGAAGCCGCGGTGCTGATGGTCGAGTCCGAAGCCCAGCAGCTGTCCGAGGAAATCATGCTCGGCGCCGTGGTGTTCGGCCACGAGCAAAGCCGCATTGCCATCGACGCCATCCATGAACTGGTGCGCGACGCCGGCAAGCCGGTCTGGGACTGGCAGGCTCCGGCCAAGGACGAGGCGCTGATTGCCCAGGTCAACGCCCTGGGTGAGCAGGCCCTGCGCGACGCCTACCAGATCCGCAACAAGCAAAGCCGCACGCACGCCTGCCGCGACGCGTACGCCGTCGTCAAGGCCGGCCTGACCGAGCAGGGCGTGGTGTTCGACGAAGTCAAGGTCGAAGGCATGCTGTTCGACATCGAAGCGCGCATCGTGCGCAGCCAGATCCTGGCCGGCGAGCCGCGCATCGATGGCCGCGATACGCGCACCGTGCGCCCGATCGAGATCCGCAACTCGGTGCTGCCCCGCACCCACGGCTCGGCGCTGTTCACGCGCGGCGAGACCCAGGCGCTGGTCGTGGCCACGCTGGGCACGGAACGCGATGCCCAGCGCATCGACGCGCTGGCCGGCGAGTACGAAGACCGCTTCATGATGCACTACAACATGCCTCCCTTCGCCACCGGCGAAGTCGGTCGCATGGGTTCGACCAAGCGCCGCGAAATCGGCCACGGCCGTCTGGCCAAGCGTGCCCTGGTGGCCGTGCTGCCGACCAAGGAAGAGTTCCCCTACACGATGCGCGTGGTCTCGGAAATCACCGAGTCCAACGGTTCGTCGTCGATGGCTTCGGTCTGCGGCGGCTGCCTGTCGCTGATGGACGCCGGCGTGCCGATGAAGGCCCATGTGGCCGGCATCGCCATGGGCCTGATCAAGGAAGAGAACCGTTTCGCCGTGCTGACCGACATCCTGGGCGATGAAGATCACCTGGGCGACATGGACTTCAAGGTGGCCGGCACGACCAACGGCATCACCGCGCTGCAGATGGACATCAAGATCCAGGGCATCACCAAGGAAATCATGCAGGTCGCCCTGGCCCAGGCCAAGGAAGCGCGCATGCACATCCTGGGCGCGATGCAAAGCGCCATGGGCGAAGCCAAGACCGAAGTCTCGAACTTCGCTCCCAAGCTCTACACCATGAAGATCAACCCCGAGAAGATCCGCGACGTCATCGGCAAGGGTGGCTCGGTGATCCGTGCGCTGACCGAAGAGACCGGCTGCCAGATCAACATCGACGAAGACGGCACGATCACCATTGCCGCGACCGAAGCCGCCAAGGCCGACGAAGCCAAGAAGCGCATCGAGCAGATCACCGCGGAAGTGGAAATCGGCAAGGTCTATGAAGGTCCCGTGACCAAGATCCTCGATTTCGGCGCGCTGATCAACCTGCTGCCCGGCAAGGACGGCCTGCTGCACATCAGCCAGATCGCCCACGAGCGCGTGGAAAACGTCAATGACTACCTGCGCGAAGGCCAGATCGTCAAGGTCAAGGTCATGGAAACCGATGAAAAGGGCCGCGTCAAGCTGTCCATGAAGGCCCTGGCCGAGCGCCCCGCAGGCGAGCCGCGTGGCGACCGTCCGGCTCCTGCCGAGCGCCGCGAGCCGCGTGAACCCCGCGAGCAACGCGAACCCCGCGAGCCGCGCGCGCCGCGTGCCAATGACCAGCAGCAATAAGCTGCTGCTGCGCTGAGGAATCGGCCTCCGTCATGGGAGGCCGATTTTTTGGTTTCTGCCGGTGCTCGCGCCGGACCGTTGTCTTTCTTTCGCGAGGTTGCCCATGCGCGCTGTTGAAATCACTTCCCCCGGAGGCCCCGAGGTCCTGCGGCTGGCCGAGCACCCGACCCCCGTGGCCGGTGCGGGCGAGCTGCTGATCCGCGTGGCGGCCAGCGGCATCAACCGCCCCGACGTGCTGCAGCGCAAGGGCCGCTATGCGCCGCCGCCCGGCACTTCGGAGCTTCCCGGCCTCGAAGTCGCGGGCGTGGTCGAAAGTGGCGACGCCGAGGCCATGGCCGCGGCTGGCATCCAGGTCGGCGACCGTGTCTGCGCGCTGCTGGCCGGCGGCGGCTATGCCGAGTATTGCGTGGCCCCGGTGGCGCAATGCCTGCCCGTGCCCCAGGGCCTGTCCGATGTCGAGGCGGCCTCGCTGCCCGAGACTTACTTCACGGTGTGGAGCAATGTGTTCCAGCGCGGCGCGCTGCAACCCGGCGAGACGCTGCTGGTGCAGGGCGGCAGCAGCGGCATCGGCGTGACCGCGATCCAGCTGGCCCGTGCCTGGGGCGCGAACGTCATCATCACCGCCGGCAGCGATGCCAAGTGCGACAACTGCCTGGCGCTGGGCGCGCAGCATGCGATCAACTACAAGACGCAGGACTTCGTCGCCGAAGTCATGCGCATCACCGAGGGCCGCGGCGTGGACGTGATTCTCGACATGGTGGCGGGCGACTATGTCGCGCGCGAAGTCGAGTGCTTGGCCGAAGACGGGCGGCTGGTGATCATCGCGGTGCAGGGCGGCGTGAAGTCGCAGTTCGACGCCAGCCTGGTGCTGCGCCGGCGCCTCACGGTCACCGGCTCGACGCTGCGTCCGCGTTCGGTGGCCTTCAAGGGCGCCATTGCCAGGGCGCTGCGCGAGAATGTCTGGCCCTGGCTCGAATCGGGCAAGGTCCGCCCCGTGATCTTTCGCCAATTCGCCGCCGAGCAAGCCGTGCAGTCGCATGCGCTGATGGAATCGAGCGAGCACACCGGAAAAATCGTTTTGACATGGCAAGCATGAAGAAAAAACTCATTGTCGGTAACTGGAAGATGAACGGCAGCCTGGCTGCCAATGCCGCATTGGTCGGCGCGCTCAAGGACGGCCTGGCGCAGGCCGCGGCCGAGGCCGGCTGCGGCGTGGCGGTGGCCGTGCCCGCGGCGTATCTGGCGCAGGTTCAGGCGCTGGCCGAAGGCAGCCGCATCGCGCTGGCCGCGCAGGATGTGTCCGAGCACGCGGTAGGCGCGTTCACCGGCGAGACCTCGGCCGAGATGCTGCGTGACTTCGGCGTGCGCTACGCGCTGGTGGGCCACTCCGAGCGCCGCCAGTACCATGGCGAGACCGATGCCGTCGTGGCCGCCAAGGCGCAGCGCGCGCTGGCCGTGGGCATCACGCCCATCGTCTGCGTGGGCGAGACGCTGCAGGAACGCGAAGCCGGCGAGACCCAGAACGTGGTCAAGCGCCAGCTGGCCGCGGTGGTGCAGGCCGTGGGCCACTGCGTGACCGAACTGGTGGTGGCCTACGAACCCGTCTGGGCGATCGGCACCGGCCGCACGGCTTCGCCCGAACAGGCGCAGGAAGTGCACGCCGTGCTGCGCGCACAACTGGCCGCGGCCACCACGCAAGCCGACGGCATTGCGCTGCTGTACGGCGGCAGCATGAACGCGGCCAACGCCGCGCAGCTGCTGGCCCAGCCCGACATCGATGGCGGCCTGGTGGGCGGCGCGTCGCTCAAGGCGGCCGACTTTTTGCAGATCATCGCGGCCGCCGACTGAGGCGCTGCGCTTTTATCGTTAGTTGAGGAGTTGAAGAAATGAATGCATTCGCAAGCGTGATCCTGGTCATCCAGATGTTGACCGCACTGGCCATGATCGGCCTGATCCTGATCCAGCATGGCAAGGGCGCCGACATGGGCGCGTCGTTTGGCGGCGGCAGCTCGGGCAGCCTGTTCGGCGCCTCGGGCAGCGCGAACTTCCTGTCGCGCACCACCGGCATCCTGGCCGCGGTGTTCTTCGTCGCCACGCTGGCCCTGGCGTATATCGGCAACAGCCGTGCTCCCACGACGGGCAGCGTGCTCGAAGGCGCGGCCGTGAGCGTGCCCGTGCCGGCTGCCGGCGATGCCCCTGCAGCCGTTCCGGCCGTGCCCGCTGCACCCGCCGAAGGCGCGGCGCAGATCCCGACCAAGTAATTTGAAAAATCTGAAAAATCTCTTTTCCTAGGGGTTTTTCAGAGTAGAATACTTAGATTGCTCGGGAGGTCAAAGTCTTATAGAAGACTCCTCTAGCCTTCCGATGCGCAAGGATTGAGACGAAGCCGTCGTGGTGAAATTGGTAGACACGCTATCTTGAGGGGGTAGTGGCGAAAGCTGTGCGAGTTCGAGTCTCGCCGACGGCACCATAATATATACAAAGCCTGCCCAGATGATCAGGCTGTGATCTGTGTCTGGGCGTGCCTTTGATCAAGGTGAGAGCCCCAGATGAACATCGATCAATATCTCCCCGTTCTTCTGTTCATCCTGGTGGGTGCTTCCGTCGGCATCCTGCCTCTGGCATTGGGCTATTTCCTCGGCCCCAATCGTCCGGACGCCGCCAAGAACTCCCCCTACGAATGTGGCTTTGAAGCCTTCGAGGACGCACGTATGAAATTCGACGTGCGCTACTACCTCGTGGCCATCCTGTTCATCCTGTTTGATTTGGAAATCGCTTTTCTCCTTCCCTGGGCAGTCTCGCTCCAGGAGGTGGGTCTGGCAGGTTTCGCCGCCGTTGTGATCTTTCTCGCCATCCTGGTCGTGGGCTTTGCCTACGAGTGGAAAAAGGGTGCGCTTGACTGGGAATGACCGGTAGTCAAATAAGGAAACACGATGATCGAAGGCGTGATGAAGGAAGGCTTCATCACCACCAGTTATGACTCGGTGGTGAATTGGGCCAAGACCGGTTCGCTGTGGCCGATGACCTTTGGTCTGGCCTGCTGCGCGGTGGAAATGATGCATACCGCCGCCGCGCGTTATGACCTGGGCCGTTTCGGCGCCGAGGTGTTCCGCGCCAGCCCACGGCAATCCGACCTGATGATTGTTGCCGGCACGCTCTGCAACAAGATGGCTCCGGCCCTGCGCAAGGTTTACGACCAGATGTCGGAGCCGCGCTGGGTCATTTCCATGGGTTCCTGCGCGAATGGCGGTGGCTACTACCACTACAGCTATTCCGTGGTCCGCGGTTGCGACCGCATCGTCCCGGTGGATGTCTATGTGCCCGGTTGCCCGCCAACCGCCGAAGCACTGATCTACGGGATCATCCAGCTGCAGCAGAAGATTCGCCGCACCCATACCATCGCCCGCGTTTAAAGGCCCGATGATGACCGCAATTGCAATTCAGCCCGAAAGACTTCGGGATCTGGTGGCTGCTGCTTTGGGCGAACGCGCCCGCAGCGTGACCCTGGCCCTGGGCGAAGTCACGGTGGAAGTCTCCGCCGCCGAGTACCTCGGCGCCATGGAGCTGCTCAAGACCCACCCCGACTGCCGCTTCGAGCAACTGATCGACCTGTGCGGCATCGACTATTCGGCCTATGCCGAAGTCGGCCGCGACGGCCTGCGCTATGCCGCCGTCTCGCACCTGCTGTCGGTGAGCCTGAACCAGCGCGTGCGCGTGCGCGTGTTCTGCCCCGATGACGACTTCCCGCTCGTGGCTTCGGTCAGCGAACTGTGGAATTCGGCCAACTGGTTCGAGCGCGAGGCCTTCGACCTGTACGGCATCGTCTTCGACGGCCACAACGACCTGCGCCGCATCCTGACCGACTATGGCTTCATCGGCCATCCGTTCCGCAAGGATTTCCCGCTGTCCGGCCATGTCGAGATGCGCTACGACGCCGAGCAGCAGCGCGTGGTGTACCAGCCGGTCACCATCGAGCCGCGTGAAATCACGCCGCGCATCATCCGCGAAGAGAAGTACGGAGGCCTGCATTGAGGTGCTTTGCACCTTGAGTAGACGCACATGGCTGAAATCAAAAACTATTCCCTGAACTTTGGACCGCAGCACCCGGCAGCGCACGGCGTGCTGCGTCTGGTGCTTGAGCTGGACGGCGAAGTCGTGCAACGTGCCGACCCGCATATCGGCCTGCTGCATCGCGCCACAGAAAAACTCGCCGAGCACAAGACCTACATCCAGTCGCTGCCCTACATGGACCGGCTGGATTACGTGTCGATGATGTCCAACGAGCATGCCTACTGCCTGGCCATCGAGAAGCTGCTGGGCCTCGAAGTGCCCAAGCGCGCGCAGTACATCCGCGTGATGTTCGCCGAGATCACGCGCCTGCTGAACCACCTGATGTGGCTCGGCTCGCACGGCAATGACTGCGGCAGCTCGACCATCCTGATCTACACCTTCCGCGAACGCGAAGACCTGATGGACATGTACGAGGCGGTGTCGGGCGCGCGCATGCACGCGGCCTACTTCCGTCCCGGCGGCGTCTACCGCGACCTGCCCGAGAGCATGGCCCAGTACAAGGTCAGCAAGGTCAAGAACGCCAAGGCCATCGAACAGCTCAACCGCAACCGCCAGGGCTCGCTGCTGGACTTCATCGACGACTTCACGCAGCGCTTCCCGCACTGCGTGGACGAATACGAGACCCTGCTGACCGACAATCGCATCTGGAAGCAGCGCACCGTGGGCATCGGCGTGGTCCAGCCCGAACGCGCGCTGAACCTGGGCATGACCGGCCCGATGCTGCGTGGCTCGGGCATTGCCTGGGACCTGCGCAAGACCCAGCCCTACGACGTCTATTCGGAAATCGATTTCGACGTGCCCGTGGGCGTGACCGGCGACTGCTACGACCGCTATCTGGTGCGCGTGGCCGAAATGCGCCAGTCCAACCGCATCATCAAGCAGTGCGTGGACTGGCTGCGTGCCAACCCCGGTCCGGTCATCACCGACAACCACAAGGTGGCTCCGCCGTCGCGCGAGACGATGAAGTCCAACATGGAAGAGCTGATCCACCATTTCAAGCTCTTCACCGAAGGTTTCCACGTGCCCGAAGGCGAGGCCTATGCCTGCGTCGAGCACCCCAAGGGCGAGTTCGGCATCTACCTGGTCAGCGATGGTGCCAACAAGCCTTACCGCCTGAAGATCCGCGCGCCCGGCTTCGCCCATCTGGCGACGCTCGACGAGATGGCCCGCGGCCACATGATTGCCGACGCGGTAGCGATCATCGGCACCATGGATATCGTGTTCGGAGAGATTGACCGATGATCACTGAAGCGACTAAAGCGCGCTTTGCGCGCGAGGTGGCCAAGTACCCGGCCGACCAGAAGCAATCGGCCGTGATGGCCTGCCTGTCCATCGTCCAGCAGGAAGAGGGCTGGGTCAGCGTCGAGAACGAGGCGATCATTGCCGACTACCTGGGCATGCCCCAGATTGCCGTGCATGAAGTCACCACCTTCTACAACATGTACAACCAGCAGCCGGTGGGCAAGTACAAGCTCAACGTCTGCACCAACCTGCCGTGCCAGCTGCGCGACGGCTACAAGGCGCTGCACCACCTCGAGTCCAAGCTGGGCATCAAGATGGGCGAGACCACGCCCGACGGCATGTTCACGCTGCAGCAGTCCGAGTGCCTGGGCGCCTGCGCCGATTCGCCGGTCATGCTGGTCAATGACCGCTGCATGTGCAGCTTCATGAGCAACGAGAAGCTCGACGAGCTCGTGGACGGCCTGCGCGCCGCGGAAGGCCAAGCATGAGCCAGGCAGCACAAGACGTTCTGGCGCGCTTCGCGTCGTCGGGCAACGAGACCTGCTTCCACGACCGCCACATCGAGCCGCAGATCTATGCGGGCCTGAACGGCAGCAACTGGTCTCTCAAGGACTACGTCGCGCGCGGCGGCTATGAAGCCCTGCGCAAGATCCTGGCCCAGGACGGCGGCGAAGGCCTGACCCAGGACCAGGTGATTGCGACCGTGAAGGAATCGGGCCTGCGCGGCCGTGGCGGCGCGGGTTTCCCGACCGGCCTGAAGTGGAGCTTCATGCCGCGCCAGTTCCCCGGCCAGAAGCACCTGGTGTGCAACTCGGACGAAGGCGAGCCCGGCACCTGCAAGGACCGCGACATCCTGATGTTCAACCCGCACATCGTGATCGAAGGCATGGCCATCGCGGCCTACGCCATGGGCATCACGGTCGGCTACAACTACATCCACGGCGAGATCTTCGAGGTCTATGACCGTTTCGAAGCCGCGCTGGAAGAAGCGCGCGCCGCGGGCTTCCTGGGCGACAACATCATGGGCAGCAACTTCAGCTTCCAGCTGCACGCCCACCATGGATTCGGCGCCTACATCTGCGGCGAGGAAACCGCGCTGCTCGAATCGCTCGAAGGCAAGAAGGGCCAGCCGCGCTTCAAGCCGCCGTTCCCGGCGAGCTTCGGCCTGTACGGCAAGCCGACGACCATCAACAACACGGAAACCTTCGCGGCCGTGCCCTGGATCATCCGCAACGGCGGCCAGGCCTACCTCGAATGCGGCAAGCCGAACAATGGCGGCACCAAGATCTATTCGGTCAGCGGCGACGTCGAGCGTCCGGGCAACTACGAAGTGCCCATGGGCACGCCCTTCGCCAAGCTGCTCGAGCTCGCCGGCGGCGTGCGCAAGGGCCGCCAGCTCAAGGCCGTGATCCCGGGTGGATCGTCGTCGCCGGTGCTGCCGGCCGACATCATCATGCAATGCACGATGGACTACGATTCGATCGCCAAGGCCGGCTCGATGCTGGGCTCGGGCGCGGTGATCGTCATGGACGATTCGCGCGACATGGTCGAGTGCCTGCTGCGCCTGTCGTACTTCTATTCGCATGAGTCCTGCGGCCAGTGCACGCCCTGCCGCGAAGGCACGGGCTGGCTGTGGCGCGTGGTGCACCGCATCCAGCACGGCCAGGGCCGTCCCGAAGACATCGAGCTGTTGGACTCGGTGTCCGTGAACATCATGGGGCGCACGATCTGTGCGCTGGGCGATGCGGCAGCGATGCCGGTGCGCGCCATGATCAAGCATTTCCGCCCAGAGTTCGAAGCGAAGATCCAGAGCGCTTCCAAGCAGACCGCCACGGCGGCCTGATCGCGAGACAAGCATATGGTTGAAATTGAACTGGACGGTCAGAAGGTAGAGATTACCGAGGGCAGCATGGTCATGCATGCCGCCGAGAAGGCCGGTACCTACATCCCTCACTTCTGCTACCACAAGAAGCTTTCCATCGCGGCCAACTGCCGCATGTGCCTGGTCGATGTCGAAAAGGCACCCAAGCCCATGCCGGCCTGCGCCACCCCGGTGACGCAGGGCATGATCGTGCGCACCAAGAGCCAGAAGGCCATCACCGCGCAGCAGTCGGTCATGGAATTCCTGCTCATCAATCACCCGCTGGATTGCCCGATCTGCGACCAGGGCGGCGAATGCCAGCTGCAGGATCTGGCCGTGGGTTACGGCGGCAGCAGCTCGCGCTATGAGGAAGAAAAGCGCGTCGTTCTGAACAAGAACGTCGGCCCGCTGGTTTCCATGGCGGAAATGACGCGCTGCATCCACTGCACCCGTTGCGTGCGCTTTGGCCAGGAAGTGGCCGGCGTGATGGAACTGGGCATGATCAACCGCGGCGAGCATTCCGAGATCACCACGGTGGCCGGAGACACGATCGACTCCGAGCTGTCGGGCAATATGATCGACATCTGCCCGGTCGGCGCGCTGACCAGCAAGCCCTTCCGCTACCAGGCCCGTACCTGGGAGCTGTCGCGCCGCAAGTCGGTGAGCCCGCATGATTCGACCGGTGCCAACCTGATCGTTCAGGTCAAGAACCACCGCGTGCTGCGCGTGCTGCCGCTGGAAAACGACGCCGTCAACGAATGCTGGATCGCCGACCGCGACCGCTTCTCGTATGAAGCGCTCGAAAGCGCCGACCGCCTGACCCGCCCCATGCTCAAGCAGGGCGGCGAGTGGCGCGAGGTCGACTGGCAGACCGCGCTGGAATACGTGGCCAACGGCCTGCAGCAGATCAAGCAGGACCATGGCGCGAATGCCATCGGCGCCTTGGTCAGCCCGCACAGCACGCTTGAGGAACTGCACCTGGCCGCACAGCTGCTGCGCGGCCTGGGCAGCGACAACATCGACCACCGCCTGCGCCACGCCGAGTTCGCGGCCACCGCCGGCGTGCAATGGCTGGGCACCTCGATTGCCTCGCTGTCGCAGCTGCAGTCGGTGCTGGTCGTGGGTTCGAACCTGCGCAAGGACCATCCGCTGTTTGCCCAGCGCATCCGCCAGGCGACCCGCAAGGGCGCCCAGGTGCATGCGATCAACGCCCGCGAATACGACTGGGCCATGCCCGCCGCGCAATCGGTGGTGAATGCCGCCGACTGGGAGCAGGCACTGGCCGATGTGGCCGCTGCCGTGGCCCAGGAAAAGGGCGTCGACGCCCCCGTGCAGGCCGCAGCTTCGAACGACCAGGCCCAGGCGATTGCCAAGGCCCTGCTGTCGGGCGAACGCAAGGCCATCCTGCTGGGCAATGCCGCAGCGCACCATGCCCATGCGTCCGGCCTGCTGGCCCTGGCGCAGTGGATCGGCGCGCAGACCGGCGCCAGCGTCGGCTACCTGACCGAAGCCGCCAACACCGTCGGCGCGCAGTGGGTCAAGGCCCAGCCGCAGACCGGTGGCCTCAATGCGGGCCAGATGCTCGCCGCCGGCGGCCTTAAGGCAGCGCTGCTGTTCAATACCGAACCCGCGTTCGACGCGGCCGCCGGTGCCAACGGCCTGGCCGGTGCGCAGATGGTGGTCACGCTGAGCCCGTTCAAGACCAATCTGGACATCAGCGACGTGCTGCTGCCCATCGCGCCGTTCTCGGAAACCCCGGGTACGTTCGTCAACGCCGAAGGCCGCATCCAGAGCTTCCACGCCGTGGTGCGCCCGCTGGGCGATACGCGTCCGGGCTGGAAGGTGCTGCGCGTGCTGGCCAATCTGCTGGGCGTGCCCGGCATGGCCTACGAAACCGCGCAGGAAGTGCTGGCGGAAATTGCCCAAGGAGCCGAACTGGTGCCTGCCGAGATCTTGAACAATGCTGCGACCGCTGCCGTGGCCGTGCGCCGCGAAGCCATGGCCGATCCGGTCGTGGCCAGCATCTATCAGCTCGACGGCCTGGTGCGCCGCGCGACGTCCCTGCAACTGACGGCCGACGCACGTCTGGCCCGTGACGGAGGTGCCGCATGATCGACGCCCTCTACAACGGCGGCCTGGGCCTGTTCTCGGGTGGCTGGTGGACCGCCGTGGTCTGGCCCGTGCTCTGGATCCTGCTGAAGATCGTCGCCATCGTCGCGCCGCTGATGGGCGCCGTCGCCTACCTGACGCTGTGGGAGCGCAAGCTGCTGGGCTTCATGCAGGTGCGCCATGGTCCCAACCGCGTCGGCCCGTTCGGCCTGCTGCAACCCCTGGCCGACGGCATCAAGCTGCTGACCAAGGAAATCATCCAGCCGACGGCCGCGAGCAAGGGCCTGTTCTTCCTGGGCCCGGTCATGGCCATCATGCCGGCACTCGCCGGCTGGGTGGCGATTCCCTTCGGTCCCGATGTCGCGCTGGCCAACGTCAACGCCGGCATCCTGCTGATCATGGCCATCACGTCGATCGAAGTCTATGGCGTGATCATTGCGGGCTGGGCTTCGAACTCGAAGTACGCCTTCCTGGGCGCACTGCGCGCCTCGGCGCAGATGGTCAGCTATGAAATCGCCATGGGCTTTTGCTTCCTGGTGGTGATCATGGTCTCGGGCAGCATGAACCTCACGGCCATCGTCGTGAGCCAGGGCACGGGCATGGCCGCCAACCTGGGCATGGGCATCCTGTCGTGGAACTGGCTGCCGCTGCTGCCGATCTTCATCGTCTACCTGATCTCGGGCGTGGCCGAAACCAACCGCCATCCGTTCGACGTCGTCGAAGGCGAAGCCGAAATCGTGGCCGGCCACATGGTCGAGTACTCGGGCATGGGCTTTGCGGTGTTCTTCCTGGCCGAATACGCCAGCATGTGGCTGGTGTCGATCC
Organism: Comamonas antarctica; assembly: GCF_013363755.1. Lineage (NCBI taxonomy): Bacteria > Pseudomonadati > Pseudomonadota > Betaproteobacteria > Burkholderiales > Comamonadaceae > Comamonas > Comamonas antarctica. The sequence continues at coordinate 3,080,552 of NZ_CP054840.1, read as the reverse complement.
TCGCCGTGCTGATGTTCCTCGGCGGCTGGCTGCCTCCGTTCGACTTCCTGTCGTTCATCCCCGGCTGGATCTGGCTCGGTATCAAGACCTTTGTCGTCGTGTCGATGTTCATCTGGATCCGCGCCACCTTCCCGCGCTTCCGTTACGACCAGATCATGCGTCTGGGCTGGAAGATCTTTATCCCGGTCACCCTGGTGTGGCTGGTCATCGTGGGTGCCTGGTTGCACTCGCCTTGGAACATCTGGAATTAAGCGGGGACACAAATGGCTGCTGTTGCTGCTACATCTTTTTCGGTCAAGGATTTCTTCAAGAGCTTCATGCTCTGGGAGCTGGTCAAGGGCATGTCGCTCACGGGTCGCTACGCATTCCGCCGCAAGGTGACGGTGCAGTTCCCCGAAGAGAAGACGCCCCTGTCGCCGCGTTTTCGCGGTCTGCATGCGCTGCGCCGTTACGACAACGGCGAAGAGCGCTGCATCGCGTGCAAGCTGTGCGAGGCGGTGTGCCCCGCGATGGCCATCACCATCGAGTCGGAAGTGCGCGAGGACGGCTCGCGCCGCACCAACCGCTACGACATCGACCTCACAAAGTGCATCTTCTGCGGCTTCTGCGAAGAGAGCTGCCCGGTCGACTCGATCGTCGAGACGCACATCTTTGAATACCACGGCGAAAAACGCGGTGACCTGTACTTCACCAAGGACATGTTGCTGGCCGTTGGCGACCGCTACGAAGCCGACATCGCCGCTGCGCGCGCAGCCGATGCCAAGTACCGCTGAAGCGGCGCCTGAACACCCAAGAAGACTCGATTCATGGACGCCAAAACTGCTTTTTTCTATCTGTTCGCGGTGGTGCTGCTCGTGGCCTCGTTCCGCGTGGTCACGGCGCGCAACCCCGTGCACGCCGTGCTCAACCTGATCCTGGCTTTCTCCCAGGCCGCGGCGATCTGGCTGCTGCTCAAGGCTGAATTCCTGGCCATCGCGCTGGTGCTCGTGTACCTGGGCGCGGTGATGGTGCTGTTCCTGTTCGTGGTGATGATGCTGGACATCCGCATCGACGCGCTGCGCCAGGGCTTCTGGAAGCACTTCCCGCTGGCTGCCTTCATCGGCGTGCTGATCGTCTTTGAAATGGGCATGGTGCTCATGGGCGGCTTCAGCAGCATCGACGAGCCCAAGGCCATTGCGACCACGGTGCTCAACGCCGCCGGCCAGCCCGAGCCCTATTCGAACACCAAGGAGCTGGGCCGCCTGCTCTACACCGAGTACCTGTACCCGGTGGAAATCGCGGCCTCGATCCTGCTGGTGGCGATGATTGCCGCGATTGCCCTGACGCTGCGCAAGCGCAAGGACAGCAAGGCCATCAATCCCTCCGAGCAGATCCGTGTGCGCGCCGCTGACCGCGTGCGCCTGGTGAAGGTGGCGGCCACGCAGGCGCCGCAGGTACAAGACGGCGCCGGCGACGCCGCTGCGCAGGAGACAAAGGCATGACGCTCACACTCGGGCACTTCCTGACACTGGGGGCGATGCTGTTCGCCATCGCTGTCATCGGCATCTTTCTGAACCGCAGGAACCTCATCGTTCTGCTCATGGCCATCGAGCTGATGCTGCTGGCCGTGAACATGAACTTCGTGGCCTTCTCCCACTATCTGGGTGACATGCACGGACAGGTGTTCGTGTTCTTCATCCTGACCGTGGCCGCTGCCGAATCGGCGATTGGCCTGGCCATCCTGGTGTTGCTGTTCCGTGCCAAGTCCAGCATCAACGCGGAAGATCTCAACACCCTCAAGGGTTGAGCGGCCGCAACTCGCAAGGTTCTCCAGCAATGAGTCAAACCCTCTCCGCATCCACCCTGCTGGCCGTGCCCCTGGCACCGCTGGTGGGCTCGGCGCTTGCCGGCCTGTTCGGCACGGCCTTCGGCGGCAACCGCATCGGCCGCGCCGCCAGCCACACGCTGACCATCCTCGGCGTGTTCATCGCCTTCGTCATTTCCGCGTTCACGCTCAAGAGCGTGATGATGGACGGCGCCAGCTTCAATCAGACGCTCTACACCTGGATGCAGGTCGGCACGCTGAAGATGGAAGTCGGCTTCATGGTCGACAGCATCACCGCGATGATGATGGTCGTCGTGACCTTCGTCTCGCTGATGGTCCACCTCTACACCATCGGCTACATGCACGAAGACGACGGCTACAACCGCTTCTTCTCGTACATCTCGCTGTTCACCTTCTCCATGCTGATGCTGGTGATGAGCAACAACCTGCTGCAGCTGTTCTTCGGCTGGGAAGCGGTGGGCCTGGTGTCGTACCTGCTGATCGGCTTCTGGTACAACAAGCCGACGGCAATCTTCGCCAACATGAAGGCCTTCCTGGTCAACCGTGTCGGCGACTTCGGCTTCATCCTGGGCATCGGCCTGATCGGCGCCTATGCCGGCACGCTGAACTACACCGAGATCTTCGCCAAGTCGCAGGAACTCGGCGCCCTGAGCTTCCCCGGCACGGACTGGATGCTGATCACCGTGATCTGCATCTGCCTGTTCATCGGCGCGATGGGCAAGTCGGCGCAGTTCCCGCTGCACGTGTGGCTGCCTGACTCGATGGAAGGCCCGACCCCGATCTCCGCGCTGATCCACGCCGCGACGATGGTGACGGCCGGCATCTTCATGGTGTCGCGCATGTCGCCGCTGTTCGAGCTGTCCGACACCGCGCTGAACTTCATCCTGATCATCGGTGCCATCACCGCGCTGTTCATGGGCTTCCTGGGCATCATCCAGACCGACATCAAGCGCGTCGTGGCCTACTCGACGCTGTCGCAGCTGGGCTACATGACCGTCGCGCTGGGCGCCTCGGCCTACTCGGTCGCGGTGTTCCACCTGATGACGCACGCGTTCTTCAAGGCACTGCTGTTCCTTGGAGCCGGCTCGGTCATCATGGGCCTGCACCACAACCAGGACATGCGCTGGATGGGTGGCGTGCGCAAGTACATGCCCATCACCTGGATCACCTCGCTGCTGGGCTCGCTGGCCCTGATCGGCACGCCGCTGTTCTCGGGCTTCTACTCGAAGGACATGATCATCGAGGCGGTGCACTTCAGCCAGCTGCCCGCGGCCGGTTTCGCGCACTTCGCGGTGCTGGCCGGCGTGTTCGTGACCGCGTTCTACTCGTTCCGCATGTACTTCCTGGTCTTCCACGGCAAGGAACGCTACGACCAGAACCCCGACGCGCACCATGACGACCACCATGCGCACGACGACCACCACGGCCACGGCCACGATGCCAAGCCGCACGAGTCGCCCTGGGTCGTGACGGTGCCGCTGGTACTGCTGGCGATTCCCTCGGTGTTCATCGGCTACTTCGCGATCGAGCACATGCTGTTCGGCCCGTTCTTCGACGGCGTGATCACCGTCGACGGCAGCAAGCACGGCGCGATGGCTGGCATCGAAGGCATCTTCCACGGCGCGTTCGCGATGGCCATCCACGGCCTGCAGACCGCTCCGTTCTGGCTGGCCCTGGCCGGCGTGGTGCTCGCGTACTACATGTACATGGTCAACCCGGCGCTGCCGGCCGCCATCAAGCGCCGCTGCATGCCGATCTTCAACCTGCTCGAGAACAAGTACTACCTCGACTGGTTCAACGAGAACGTGCTGGCGCGCGGCACGCGTGCCCTGGGCACGACGCTGTGGAAGGTCGGCGACCAGACCATCATCGATGGCGGCCTGGTCAACGGCTCCTGGAAGCTCGTGGCCCGCATCGCTGCCTGGGCCCGCGCCCTGCAGACCGGCTATATCTACCACTACGCGTTGGTCATGATCCTGGGCATCTTCCTGCTCATGACCTACTTCGTGTGGCTCAACAAGTAAGGGAAGAACAAAAATGGGTTTGTTGAGTCTTGCCATCTGGATCCCGATTGCCTTCGGTGTCCTGCTGCTGGCCCTGGGCCGCGACGAGCACGCACGTGCCGTGCGCTGGCTCGCGCTGGTCGGTGCCCTGGTCGGCTTTGCGGTCACGCTGCCGCTGTACCAGGGGTTCGATAACGCGACGGCTGCTGCGCAGTTCGTCGAGAAGGCGATGTGGATCGAGCGCTTCAACGTCAACTACCACCTCGGTGTCGACGGCCTGTCGTTCTGGTTCGTGCCGCTGACGGCCTTCATCACGGTGATCGTGGTGATTGCCTCCTGGGAGTCGATCACCGAACGCGTGAACCAGTACATGGCCGCGTTCCTGATCCTGTCGGGCCTGATGATCGGTGTGTTCAGCGCGCTCGACGGCATGCTGTTCTACGTGTTCTTCGAAGCCACGCTGATTCCGATGTACCTGATCATCGGTATCTGGGGCGGCCCGAACAAGATCTACGCGGCGTTCAAGTTCTTCCTGTATACGCTGCTCGGCTCGCTGCTGATGCTGATCGCGCTGATCTACCTGTACGTGCAGTCGGGCGGCAGCTTCGACATCAAGACCTGGCAGGCGATGCCGCTGTCGGCCACCGCGCAGACGCTGCTGTTCTTTGCCTTCTTCGCCGCGTTCGCGGTGAAGGTGCCGATGTGGCCGGTGCACACCTGGCTGCCCGACGTGCACGTCGAGGCGCCCACCGGCGGCTCGGCCGTGCTGGCGGCCATCATGCTCAAGCTCGGCGCCTATGGTTTCCTGCGCTTCTCCATGCCCATCGCTCCCGACGCCACGCGCGAATGGGCGTGGCTGATGATCGCGCTGTCGCTGATTGCCGTGATCTACGTGGCGATGGTGGCGCTGGTGCAAAAGGACATGAAGAAGCTGGTGGCCTATTCGTCCGTCGCGCACATGGGCTTCGTGACGCTGGGCTTCTTCATCTTCAACGACCTGGGCGTCTCCGGCGGCCTGGTGCAGATGATTGCCCACGGCTTCGTGTCGGGCGCGATGTTCCTGTCGATCGGCGTGCTGTACGACCGCGTGCATTCGCGTGAGATCGCGGCCTACGGCGGCGTGGTCAACACCATGCCCAAGTTCGCAGCGTTCGCGCTGTTCTTCGCGATGGCCAACTGCGGCTTGCCCGCGACGGCCGGCTTCGTCGGCGAGTGGATGGTGATCCTGGGTGCGGTGAAGTTCAACTTCTGGATCGGCCTGGGCGCTGCCACGGCACTGATCTTCGGCGCCAGCTACACGCTGTGGATGTACAAGCGCGTCTACCTGGGCCCGGTGGCCAACGACAACGTGCGCGGCCTGACCGACATCAATGCCCGCGAGTTCCTCGTGCTGGCAGTGCTCGCGGCAGCCGTGCTCTACATGGGCGTGTACCCCAAGCCCTTCACGGACGTGATGGATGTCTCCGTGGCCCAGCTGCTGCAGCAGGTCGCCGCATCCAAGCTTCCCTGAGACAAATGAAGCACCCCCTGTGCGGCTTTGCCGCTTCCCCCTCTCATCCTTCGGTGGAGGGGGACGACATCCTCGGTGCGGGGCGGCCCTTCCTCGATGTCCCTGAGTTGGGGGCTGCCTGTTGCATGAGCGTCGCGCCACGTAGTGCAATGGATAACTGAATGAGAGATTCGAGATGATTGACAACATCAGCTGGCTTGCGATCTACCCGGAGATCATTCTCCTGGTCATGGCATGCGTGATCGCCCTGGTCGACCTGGGCGTGCACAGCCCGCGCCGCACCGCTACCTATGTGCTGACGCTGCTCACCCTGGCCGTGGTGGCCGTGCTGCAGGGCTTCTATGCCGCGAGCGGCCAGACCTTCTACGGCTGGGGCAACATGGTCGTCAGCGATGCCATGGGCAACTGGCTCAAGTGCTTCGCCTCCGTGGCCATGATGGTCACGCTGGTCTATGCGCGTCCCTACGCGGCCGACCGCGACATGCTGCGCGGCGGCGAACTGTTCACGCTGTCGCTGTTCGCGCTGCTGGGCATGTTCATCATGATCTCGGGCAACAACTTCCTGATGCTGTATCTCGGCCTGGAACTGATGACGCTGGCCAGCTACGCGCTGGTCGCGCTGCGCCGCGACAACGAGGTTGCCGTCGAAGCCGCGATGAAGTACTTCGTGCTCGGCGCGATTGCCAGCGGCTTCCTGCTGTATGGCATGTCGATGATCTACGGCGCCACGGGTTCGCTCGATATCGGCCAGGTGTTCCGCGCCATCAACTCCGGCGAGATCCGCCACCAGGTGCTGGTGTTCGGCCTGGTGTTCGTCGTGGCCGGCCTGGCTTTCAAGATGGGCGCGGTGCCTTTCCACATGTGGCTGCCCGACGTCTACCAGGGCGCTCCCACGGCGGTGACGCTGCTGATCGGCGGCGCGCCCCAACTGGCCGCGTTTGCCATGACCATCCGCCTGCTGGTCGACGGCCTGCTGCCGCTGGCCATCGACTGGCAGCAGATGCTGGCGGTGCTGGCCATCGGCTCGCTGCTGATCGGTAACCTGGCCGCTATCGGCCAGAGCAACCTCAAGCGCATGCTGGCCTACTCGACCATCTCGCAGATGGGCTTCGTGCTGCTGGGCCTGCTGTCCGGCGTGGTCAACGGCAACGTGGATCCCGCCACGGTCGAAAACGCTTACAGCTCGGCGATGTTCTACGTCATCACCTATGTGCTGACCACGCTCGCCACCTTCGGCGTGGTACTGCTGCTGGCGCGCGAAGGCTTCGAGAGCGAGGAGATTTCCGACCTGGCCGGCCTGAACCAGCGCAGCCCGCTGTATGCCGGCGTGATGGCGATCTGCATGTTCTCGATGGCCGGTATCCCGCCGCTGGTCGGCTTCTACGCCAAGCTCGCGGTGCTGCAATCGCTGGTGGCTTCGGGCCAGAGCCTGTACATCGCGCTCGCCGTGTTCGCGGTGGTCATGTCGCTGATCGGCGCGTTCTATTACCTGCGTGTCGTCAAGGTCATGTACTTCGATGCTCCAATCACCGCGACCAGCGTGTCCGCTCCGCTGGATGTGCGCATGGTGTTGAGCGTCAATGGCGCGCTGGTGCTGATCCTGGGCCTGGTGCCGGGCGGCCTGATGTCGCTGTGTGCCGACGCCATCGTGCGCGCGCTGGCATCATAAGAAGCACCCCCCTGAGCGGCTGTCGCCGCTTCCCCCTCTCAACCTTCGGTGGAGGGGGAGGCCCGCTTAGGGACGGCAGCCTCGGTGCGGGGGGGCCGCCTAGCGGCCCTTACTCGCTGCCCCTTTGCTGGGGCATGCCTGTTTCTGGGCCTGAAGATTTTTTGTGAAAGAATTGCCTGTGACGCAAACAGCCTCCATCTGGCTGGTGATATTGGCGGCCCTGGTGGCCGCCAATTTGCCATTCGTCAATCACCGCTGGTTCATCGCGGGGCCGGTTGCGCCCGGGCGCAAGCCGCTGGCGATGCGGCTGGTGGAAATGCTGCTGCTGTATTTTCTCGTCGGCGGGCTGGCGCGCCTGCTCGAGCAGCGCGTCGGGCAGATCGCGCCCCAGGGCTGGGAGTTCTATGCGATCACCGCTACACTCTTCCTGACGCTGGGCTTCCCCGGCTTCGTTTACCGGTATCTGGTCAAGCACCGGCATTGAGCAGCCGGGGCGTGCCCGGTGATTCACCATGAAGGTCCTGGATCTCAACTGCCAGCACGGCCATGTCTTCGAAGGCTGGTTTGCGTCGGAGGACGACTTCCAGTCGCAGAAGGCACGCGCGCTCGTGCAATGTCCGATGTGCGGCGATGCCCGCATTGAAAAGCGCCTCAGCGCGCCGCGCCTGAACCTGGGCGCCCAGGCACCGGCGGCCGGTCCGGCCCCTCAATCCCCAGGCCCGGCGCCAGCCGAAGCTGCAGCCTCGCGCCGCGCCCTGCAGGCCGCCTGGTTGCGTGCGTCGCGTGAACTGGTGGCCAAGTCCGAGGATGTGGGCGAGCGCTTTGCCGCCGAGGCCAGGCGCATGCACCATGGCGAGACCGAGGCGCGCGCCATCCGCGGCCAGGCCACGGTCGAGCAGGCGGTGGAACTGCTGGAGGAGGGCATTGGCGTGATGCCCCTGGCCCTGGCCGAAACGGCCAAGAAAACCCTGCAATAAGGTCCTGGCAAGCACGCGCGGGAATGTCGCTTTCCCTGAGGAGCGCATGAAAATGTTGTTTCAAGACAAGGAAGGCAACATTTTTCGCCGGGTGCCGCTGCCCGGATGTTTGCAGCCACTTCGCTGCCGGACCTGATGGCGTCAAGCCGGCATCCGCATGCTCTTCTTGCCAGACCGGCGCTTTAGCGTTTGTACCAAGGTAGTTGCCCCAGTGTCCCGCCAGAGGTCGCGGCATACGATGCAACGCATATTCCCCCCGGGCGGCAGATTGCCGGTTCCGGGACGGTTTTGCAGCATCTACCGGAGCGGCCAGAGCGCACATGAGCGACGTCATTCTTGAGACCAGCCACCTGACCAAAGAGTTCAAGGGATTCACCGCGGTCAGCGATGTAAACCTGTCGGTCCGCCGCGGCGCCATCCATGCGTTGATCGGCCCCAACGGCGCGGGAAAAACCACCTGTTTCAACCTGCTGACGAAGTTCCTCGAACCGACGTCGGGCAGCATCCGCTTCAACGGCGAAGACATCACGCGCGCCCAGCCGTCGCAGATCGCGCGCCGCGGCGTGATCCGCTCGTTCCAGATCTCGGCGGTGTTCGCGCATCTCACGCTGCTGGAGAACGTGCGCGTGGGCCTGCAGCGCAAGCTGGGCACGGCCTTCCACTTCTGGCGCAGCGAGAAGACCCTGGACCAGCTCAACGCGCGCGCCATGGAACTGCTGGCCGAGGTCAATCTCGAGCACCTGGCGCATGAACTCACGGTGAACCTGCCCTATGGCCGCAAGCGCGCGCTCGAGATCGCGACCACGCTGGCCATGGAGCCCGAGCTGATGCTGCTGGACGAACCCACGCAAGGCATGGGCCATGAGGACGTGGACCGCGTGACCCAGCTGATCAAGAAGGTCTCGGCCGGCCGAACCATCCTGATGGTGGAACACAACATGAAGGTCGTGTCGAGCATTGCCGACTGCATCACGGTGCTGCAGCGCGGTGCGGTGCTGGCCGAAGGACCGTATGCCGAAGTGTCGAGCAACGCGAAGGTGATGGAAGCCTATATGGGCACCACCGATGGCCAACTGCAAGGAGCACATTGAGATGGCCGTGAACCAGAACAACAACAGCCAGCCGGCGCTTGAGATCAAGGGCCTGCAGGCCTGGTATGGCGAATCGCATGTGCTGCATGGCGTTGACATGACGGTGCAGCCCGGCGAAGTGGTGACGCTGCTGGGCCGCAACGGCGCGGGCCGCACCTCGACGCTGCGCGCGGTCATGGGCCTCACGGGTGCGCGCAAGGGATCGGTCAAGGTCAACGGCGTTGAAACCATCCACCTGCCCACGCACCGCATCGCGCATCTGGGCCTGGGCTACTGCCCCGAGGAGCGCGGCATCTTCTCCAGCCTGAGCTGCGAGGAGAACCTGCTGCTGCCGCCCGAGCTCAAGACCGGCGAGAAGGGCATGTCGGTCGAGGAGATCTATGCCATGTTCCCCAATCTGGCCGAGCGCCGCCACAGCCAGGGCACGCGCTTGTCCGGTGGCGAGCAGCAGATGCTGGCCGTGGCGCGCATCCTGCGCACCGGCGCGCGGCTGCTGCTGCTCGACGAGATCTCCGAAGGCCTGGCGCCCGTGATCGTGCAGGCGCTGGCGCGCATGATCACCGCGCTGCGCGAAAAGGGCTACACGGTGGTCATGGTGGAGCAGAACTTCCACTTTGCCGCGCCGCTGGCCGACCGCTTCTATGTCATGGAGCACGGCCGCATCGTCGAGCGTTTCGGCGCCGGCGAGCTGCAGGCCAAGATGCCCGTGCTCAACGAATTGCTGGGCGTGTAGCCCGGTGGTGTTTCGGGACCGCGCTGCGGCCCTGTTTTTCCCTGTCCCTCGCCTTTATCCATCCAGGAGATATTCCATGAAGACTTCCATGACCACGCTGGCGTGCGTATTGGCTGCTGCAGGTCTGCTGAGCCCGCTGGCCCAGGCCCAGGAAAAAGTGAAGATCGGCTTCATCACCGACATGTCCGGGCTGTATGCCGACGTCGAGGGCAAGAACGGCGCGCTGGCCATGCAGATGGCCATCGATGATTTCGGCGGCAAGGTGCTGGGCCAGCCCATCGAGCTGGTGTCTGCCGACCACCAGAACAAGGCCGACATCGCCGCCAGCAAGGCGCGCGAATGGATCGACACCCAGGGCGTGACGCTGGTTTTCAGCGGCACCAACTCGGGCACGGCGCTGGCCGTGTCGCAGGTCGCGGCCGAAAAGAAGCGCGTGCACTTCAACAACGGCGCGGGCTCGTCGGCGCTGACCAACGAGCAGTGCAATGCCTACACCGTGCACTATGCCTATGACACCGTGGCGCTGGCCAAGGGCACGGGCGGCGCGGTCGTGGACCGCGGCGGCAAGGACTGGTTCTTCCTGACGGCCGATTACGCGTTCGGCCAGGCGCTCGAAAGCGACACCACGGCCGTGATCAAGGCCAAGGGCGGCAAGGTGCTGGGCAGCGTCAAGCACCCGCTCAATGCGTCGGACTTCTCGTCCTTCCTGCTGCAGGCGCAGTCGTCCAAGGCGCAGATCCTGGGCCTGGCCAATGCCGGCGGCGACACCATCAACGCCATCAAGGCGGCCAAGGAATTCGGCATCAACAAGTCGATGAAGACTGCCGGCTTGCTGGTGTTCCTGACCGACATCCACAGCCTGGGCCTGAAGAACACCGAAGGCCTGCTGCACACCACCAGCTGGTACTGGGACATGAACGACGCATCGCGCGCGTTTGCCAACAAGTTCTTCGCCAAGACCAAGCGCATGCCCACCGACGTGCAGGCCGCCGACTATTCGGCCGTGACGCAGTATCTGAAGGCCGTGCAGGCGGTCAAGACCACCGATGCCGACAAGGTCATGGCCTACCTCAAGAGCACGCCGCTGTCGGACTTCTACGCCAAGGGCAATATCCGCCCCGACGGCACCTATGCGCATGACATGTACCTGGTGGAAGTCAAGAAGGCGTCCGAATCGAAGAAGCCCTGGGACTACCTGAAGGTGCTGTCGACGCTGCCCGCCGACCAGGTCTGGACCACCAAGGCCGAAACCAAGTGCGCCTCCTGGAAGTGACAGCGACTGACACGACCCTTGATACGTCGTTGCCTTGCCTTGCCGTGCTATCCGCACTGTCTGCGGCAATGCGCCTAGTCTCAAGGGCCGTGTAAGTCGCTGCACGCGCCCGCTGCACGCGCCATCATCTCCTTCACCCTTTCGCGTATACCCCATGGAAATTCTTGGTGTTTCTTTGCCGGGCCTGATGAGCCAGCTCCTGCTGGGGCTGGTCAACGGCTCGTTCTATGCCATCTTGAGCCTGGGCCTGGCCGTGATCTTCGGCCTGCTCAATGTGATCAATTTCGCACATGGGGCGCTGTTCATGCTGGGGGCCGTCAGTACCTGGATGGCGATGAACTACTTCGGCATCAACTACTGGGTGATGCTGCTGGTCGCGCCGCTGCTGGTGGGGCTGCTGGGCGTGCTGATCGAGCGCTTCCTGCTGCGCTGGATCTACCGCCTCGACCACCTCTACGGACTGCTGCTGACGCTGGGGCTGTCGCTGCTGATCGAAGGCGTGTTCCGCTCGGTCTACGGCGTGTCCGGCCTGGGCTACGACACGCCCGAGTTGCTCGAAGGCGCCACCGACCTGGGCTTCATGATGCTGCCCAACTACCGCGCCTGGGTGGTGCTGGCCTCGGTGACGGTGTGCCTTGCAACCTGGTTCGTGATCGAGAAGACGCGCCTGGGGGCCTACCTGCGCGCAGGCACCGAGAACCCGCGCCTGGTCGAAGCCTTCGGTGTCAATGTACCGGTGATGATCACGCTGACCTATGCGTTCGGGGCGGGCCTGGCGGCCTTTGCCGGCGTGCTGGCGGCGCCGGTCTACCAGGTCACACCGCTGATGGGGCAGAACCTGATCATCGTCGTGTTTGCCGTGGTGGTGATCGGCGGCATGGGCTCGATCATGGGCGCCATCGTCACCGGCCTGGCCCTGGGCGTGATCGAGGGCCTGACCAAGGTTTTCTATCCCCAGGCTTCCTCGACCGTGGTGTTCGTCATCATGGTCATCGTTCTTCTGATCCGCCCCGCCGGCCTGTTCGGTAAAGAAAAATAAGGGGCTTAGAACATGAACACCAAGCTTCTTGCAAGAATTGGCTATGGCCTGCTGCTGCTGGGCCTGATCGTCGCGCCATTTGTCGGCGCCTACCCGGTATTCGTGATGAAGCTGATGTGCTTCGCACTGTTTGCCGCGGCATTCAACCTGCTGCTGGGCTATACCGGCCTGCTGTCGTTCGGACACGCAGCCTTCCTGGGCACGGCGGCCTATCTCACGGGTTACAGCATGAAGACCTGGGGCCTGTCGCCGGAGCTGGGCATGCTGCTGGGCACGCTGGGCGGCGCGCTGCTGGGCCTGCTGTTCGGCTGGCTCGCGATCCGCCGCCAGGGCATTTATTTCTCGATGATCACGCTGGCGCTGGCGCAGATGGTGTTCTTCGTCTGCCTGCAGGTGCCGCAGACCGGCGGCGAGGACGGCTTGCAGGGCGTGCCGCGCGGCAAGCTGTTTGGCGTCATCGACCTGTCGAGCGACCTGACCATGTATTACGTGGCCCTGGTCATCGTCGTGGCGGCGTTCCTGCTGATCGTGCGCACCGTGCATTCGCCGTTTGGCCAGGTGCTCAAGGCCATCAAGGAAAACGAGCCGCGTGCGATTTCGCTGGGCTATGACACCACGCGCTTCAAGCTGCTGGCCTTCGTGCTGTCCGCCGCGCTGACGGGCCTGGCCGGCTCGCTGAAAACCGTGGTGCTGGGCTTTGCCACGCTGTCCGATGCGCACTGGACCACCTCGGGCCATGTGGTGCTGATGACGCTGATGGGCGGTCTGGGCACGCTGTCGGGTCCGCTGGTCGGGTCGGCCGTGGTGGTGCTGATCGAGAACAAGATTGGCGAGCTGGGCACCTTCCTCGGCCGCATCACTGGCTTCGAATGGTTCAATACGCTGGGCGAGTCGGTGACCATCGTCACCGGGCTGATCTTCGTGGTCTGCGTGCTGGCTTTCCGGCGCGGGATCATGGGCGAGATCAACGCGTGGCTGGCGCGGAAGAAGACGTAAACGCGCGCGGTGTGCGCACCACCTGCAGCCCTGGTGATCCGGTACTGACCGGCAGCCAGGGCTTTTTTGCAGCCTGTCCATGTCGAAGAACGGGGTGTTCATGGACCGGCTGCGGCTTGCTGAATCCATATGCCTACCCATTTGCGCAACAAAGCCCATGAGATGCGCGAGGTCGAATTTTCGCTTTCTTGGCAACCAGCGTCATTCATTTCTTCTCCGACGCCGCAATTATTGCAATTCCATTTGAAACGATTCGGTGCTGTCAATTCATGATTGGCCCGTCGATTGCGGTTTTTATTGAAATACGATCGAATCGTTTTTTCAACGGGAGGCCTCATGTCGGAAAATGCTGTCAAGGAAATCATCCGCAAGGCAATTGCTGATGCTGAATTCCGAAGAGACCTGGGCCAGGATTTCGCGGAAATCATCGATCAATACAATTTGACGGACGAAGAAAAGGCGGCGCTCAAGTCGATAGACTGGAGCAAACCGCTTTTAAACGACGACATACGCGACTCCAAGTGGGTGCATATTTACAAGCAGAGCCTGGACGAGTGACGCTTATGAATATCGGCATTCTTCTATGGAATACCTGCAATGCTTCGTGTGCGCACTGCGCGGTTTCTTCCGCACCAGACGCAGCGCGTCTCATGTCCAACGACGACATAAAGAACATCATCGATGGCGCGTTCTGGGATGGGAAAAGGCCCAGCATCGGGCTGTCGGGTGGCGAGGCCTTTCTGTACCTCGCCGATCTGCTGGAAGTCATTGCATACGCGACGCAAAAAGGCGCCAGAGTATCCGTGAAAACCAACTGTTATTGGGCGCAGGACATGGACCAAGCGCGCTCCATCGTGCGCCAGGTCCAGGCTGCGGGCGTGCACAAGCTGGTGGCATCCACCGATACATTCCACAAAAAATACATCGATGACCAATGCGTCGTCAATGCAGTGAATGCCTGCATCGAAGCGCATCTTGAAATCGAGTTGAAATATGTGGCCACCCGCAAGAGCGAGCGCATGTTTGATTTCATTCGCAGGCATGCCGATGACCTGGTGAATATCACCTGCCGTGAGATTCCTTGCCATCCCGTGGGATGGGCCGGGAAAATGAAGGCCAGTTCACTGATTTTGCGCAGCAAGATGCCCAGGGGCACTTGTCCCAATGCGGTGCTGTCGGTGTCTGCGGATGGCCGCTATATTCCTTGCTGCAATACGGCAGGGCATCTCGAGGCACTGCAGTTGGGCACGATTGCGGAAAATCCGCAGGATGTCGCGGCGCGGTTCGCGCATTCCCCGGTCATGCGCAAGCTGTGGAAAAGCGGTCCCGTGTCTTTTGTCGGCACGGCCGTGGCCGCCGGTTTCGTGCCGCAGGCTTTGGGCTATGTGGACCAGTGCCACCTGTGCCATGACCTGTTCAAGGACACCGAAATGGCCGCGCGGCTGAAGGAACAAGCCGAGCAGGAGGCTTTCGACGAGTTGTATGCGGTGTATGAGGCCCGTCGCGGCGCCTGATCAAAGCCTGAGCTTTCCGGCATACCCTGTCATTTCCAGGTAGCCGCGGCCGCGGAGTTGGCCGCTTTCGGCCTCGCGCAGCGTGCAAAGGCCTTCCCAGTAAATCGTTCCCGTCGAGGCACGGCTGTCGAGTTCCTGGGCGTCGAGCAGGGCCTCGACTTTCCAATCGCCGGCGGGCGTGGCGACGCGCCATTCGACGGGATAGCGCGCCCGGCTGTCGGGGCTGGTCCACCAGCGCAGCGGCGTGAACACCACCTCCTCGGCGCCGAAGATCCGCGCGGCCTGTCCAGGCGCGCGCCAGGAGCCTCCGGCCCAGAGCGCGCTGCCGTCGGGGCGGCGCAGGTGGAAGGCGGTGAGGGCACTGCCGTCGTCCAGGTTCATGCCTATCCAGTCCCAGCCTTCGGCTTCGGGGTGGAGCAGGGCGTCGCTGACTTCATGGTCGAGCCAGGCGCGGTTGGCAGCGCCCGCGTCGATGGCAAGTTTCCGGCCGTCCAGCGTGATGTAGCCGGCGACGGACAGCTGGGGCTGACTGTAGTAGTAGCTTGCCTGGGCTTCGTCGGGGCCCTTGCGCGAGAGGCCGGCGCTGCCTTGCAGCAGTAGCGGCTGGGTGGTCTGCAGCTGCAGTTCCAGATCGAAGCCGTCGCCAGCGATATGCGCTTCATAGCGGCTGGCTTGCGCGGCCGTGCCTGAAGCAGAGGGTGCGCGGCGCAGCCACCAGTTGCCCAGCTGCACATCCGTATCGCTTTCCCGGGCATGCGCCAGGCCCATGCCTTCGCGGGCGCTGCGCTGCGCATGCAGCTGGCGCTTGCCCGCGACATCGGTCAGCGCCGCATGGGCAAACACCAGCTGGCGCGCGGCAAATGCCGAGCGCAGCTTCTGCGTGGAAGGAACGCGCGAGCGGAAGAAGGTCAGCTGGAAACCCAGCAGCCGCCCCTGGGCCTGGACGTGGCCGGTGATGTACCACCATTCGGTGCCCCGTTCGGGGTGGCTGCCGAAGTCGCGCGGAAACTCCAGGCTGCGCGGTGGCAAGGCGCTCGCGCAAAACGGCAGCGCCAGCGCGCTGGCGCCGGCCGCGGCGTGGATCAGCAGCCAGCGGCGGCGGGAGTCAGGAAACGGCAGGCGGACGGCAGGCATGGCAGCTGCCAATGTAGCGCATGCCCGCCGCCAGGGCTCAGTAGGTCATGTTGAGCTGGAAGATCGCGGTGGTGCCGCTGACTTCGTTGCCGACGATCAGCAGCGGCTTGCCATTGGGCGACTTGGCCGCGGGCACGAAGTGCAGGCCTTCGGGGCCCAGGTCGCCGACCTTGTCGAGGTTCTTCTCGGGATCGAGCTCCCAGTTCTCGCGCGTGTTCAGGTAGTCCATCTGCACCGGCGCGCGCGGGTTGGTGATGTCATACACCAGCACGCCGCCCATGCGCTCCAGGCCGACAAACGCAAACGTCTTGTCGCCGATCCTGCCCACGGCCAGGCCTTCGGGCTCGGGGCCCTTGGCGCTGCTGCGTGCATCGGCCTTGGCCAGGGCATCGTGGCCGGTGTTGAAGTAGGTCTTGCAGGGGATGCTGCGCGCGCTGCCCAGCTTGCAGGCGTCGCTGGCCAGGAACTTCTCGATGGCCGCGCCCGAATCCCAGACCAGCGCGCCATTGTCGTCCCAGATCGCAAACGAGCGGCCGCCAAACGCATACAGGTTGTCGTACATGATGCGGTCGCCGGTGGCGCTGGGCACGCCGGCCGCGGTGTACTTGACGGGCGAGCCGTCGGGGTTCTGCTGGTAGCCCTGGGTCCAGGTGACCTTGAGGCGGCCGAGCATGTCGTCGTCGCGGCACTTGCCGGGGGTGCCGGCGGCCGCGCCGCAGTACGCAAACGTCGCGGGGTTGAGCAGGCCGCCCGCGGCGATGGCGTTCAGGTGCGCGGGCAGGTCGTCGCCCTTGCGGCCGCTCCAGCCCTTGGCATTGGTCAGGTGCTTGACACGGAATTCCTCCATGAAGCCCTTGCTGGTGTCGCCGTTGACGTAGGCCGGGTTGTCTTCGCCCCAGGCGCGTGCGTCGCCTTCGTTGGCCGTGACCAGATAGGTCTTGCCGCCGGCTTCGTAGGCGGCAATGCTGTCGGGCATGTAGAGGCTGCGCAGGCCGCCCCAGGTGGCGATGTTGATCTTGCCGTCTTCGTCCTGGATGTCGAGCGCGTTGGCTTCGAGGCTGTTGTCCTTGTAGCCCAGCGCGGTCACGGAAATCACCTTGGCCGAAGCCAGGTCGACACGCGCGATGGCATTGTTCTCCTGCAGCGTGACCCAGGCGGTGCGGCTGTCGGCCGACACGGCGATGTATTCAGGTTCGAAGTCCTTGGCGGCCGTGGCGTTGGGGCCGAAGATGCGCACGCCGCGCGCGCGCAGTGCGGCTTCCTGGCCGTTGTATTGCGTGAAGCCGGCAATGCGCGCCACGGGCTTCTTGGCATCGCTGATGTCGATCACGCTGATCGAGCCTTCGGGATCGATCTGGTAGTCGTCGCTGGGCTCGCCTTCGTTGGCGACCAGCACATAGCGGCCATCGGGGCTGAAGGTCACCATGTCGGGCAGCGCGCCGACTTCGACCTGGCTGATCAGCTCCAGCGTGCTGGCGCTGTAGAGCGCCATGCGGCCGATGTCGGTCTTCACCGGTGCCTGCATGGCCACGGCCACGATGCCGTCGCGCACCGCCACGCTGTTGATCTCGGCGCCGGCCAGCACGGCCGTGCCTTCGATGCGGCCGACCTTGACCGGCGCCGTGGGGTTGCTCAGGTCCAGCACGTCGACGGCACCAGCCAGCGCATTGACCACGAAGCTGCGCTTGCTGGCGGCATCGTAGGCGGTGATTTCCGCGGCGCTCTTGACGAATTCGCCGGTGGCGAAGTTGCCGATCTTCTCCAGCATCACGGTGCGCGGCGTGGCTTCCACTTCGGGAGCCGGATCCACCACTGGCGGCGTGACCACCACGGGAGGAGGCGTGACTTCGGCTTGCGGCGAATCGCTGCCGCCGCAGGCAGCAAGCAGGGCCGTGGCGAGAATGCTCAGCGCAAACAGACGGGTGTGGACACGGGGCAGCGAACGCAGGGAAGAGACCATGGTGGGCAGGACGGGATGGAATGTCGAAGCCTGGTTTGTATCCAGCCTCGATGACACTGCCGTGACTGCGCGCCGCTACCAGTCTTCCTTCACGGCCAGCACCGCGTCGCGCCCGGCGGCGGCGCGGCCCGCGAGCCACGCCGCCAACGTGCCCGCGGCCGTGACGGCCAATGCCAGCAGCGCCAGGCGCAGCCAGGGCAGGCGCAGTTCCATGGTCCAGTGGAAGCTCTGCGGATTGACGACATGCACCAGGATCACCGCCACGCCCAGGCCCAGCAGCGTGCCGGCCACGGCACCCAGCGCGCTCCAGACCGCGCCTTCGCCCGCCACGACGCTCAGGATCTGCCGGCGCGTGAGGCCCAGATGGCTCAGCAGCCCGAACTCCTTGCGCCGCGCCAGCACCTGGGCACTGAAGCTGGCGGCAATGCCGAACAGGCCGATGCCTATGGCCACGGCCTGCAGCCAGTAGGTCACGGCAAAGCTGCGGTCGAAGATGCGCATCGAGCGCTCGCGCAGCCCCTGGCTGCCGACCCATTCGAGCGCGCCATGCGCGGGGGCCAGCGCCTGGATTCGCGCCTGCAGCGCCGCCAGGTCGGCACCGGGAGCGGGCCACAGCGCGATTTCGGAGAGGCGGGTGTCGCCCGTGAGCCGCTGGTAATCGCCACTGTCCATGGCCACGGCGCCGAACTGGCGCACATAGTCGCGCCAGATGCCGGCCACGAAGAAGCCGGGCGCGCTGGGGAAGGCCGGCTGCAGCGCATCCCAGCGCTGGCCGGGCTGCAGTCCGTACAGCTGGGCCGCGGCTTCGCTGACATGCACGCCCATCAGCCCCTGCGGCACCGGCAGCGGCGGCGCCAGCCAGGGCAGTGCCTGGGCCTGCGCGCCGCGCAGCGGCCGCACGAGCAGCGCCAGCGCGGGCTGGCGGCTGTCGAGCGCCAGGCTGGCATTGCGCTGGGCCTGGGCGCGCGCGACCCCGGGCAGCGCGCGCACGGCATCGAGCAGGCGCGCATCGCGCAGTCCGGCATCGCCCTGGCCTGCGCCGCTCGGGGCGCGCACATAGGCCGGTGCGGGCAGTGCGGTGTCCAGCCATTCGAGCATCGAGCCGCGAAAACTGCTGACCATGACGGTGAGCGCCACGGCGAGGCTCAGGCTGGCCACCACGCCGCCCACGGCCACGCCGGCGCTGGCGCGCATGCGCCGCGCACGCTCGAAGGCCAGCAGCCACAGCGGCCGGCGGCGCGCGAATTCCGGCAGGCGCCGCAGCAGCCGGCCCAGCAGCCAGGGCAGCGCGGCCATGCCGCCCAGCAGCAGCAGCGCCACCGAGACATAGGCCGCGAGCGGAATGCCGGCAATCGGCGGCAGCCAAGCCAGCAGCGCGCTGGCCGCCAGCAGCAGCAAAGGCAGGCGTGCGCCGGCGGCGGGAATCTGCAGCGCGCCCAGGCCCTTGAGCGTGGCGGCCGCGGGCAGGCGCTGGGCGCTGCGCGCGGGCCACCAGCCACCGGCCAGCGTGGCCGCGAGTCCCAGCGCCGCGAACACCAGCGCCGCGGCGCCGCTCCACTGCAGCGCGGGCTGCACATCGCCGAAGTAGCCGCCGCCCAGGTCGCCACCGAGCAGCCGCAGCGCCAGCGCGGCCAGACCCAGGCCCAGCGCAATGCCGCCGGCGCTGCCCACCAGCCCCAGCACGGCCGATTCGGCCAGCACCAGCGCCAGGCGTTCGCGCGCCGTGAGCCCCAGCACCGCCAGCAGCGCGAACTGCGGCGCGCGCCGGGCCACGCTCAGCGACAACACCGAGTACACCAGGAAGGCGCCGGTGAACAGCGCCACCAGCGCCAGCACCGTGAGGTTGACGCGGTAGGCGCGCGACATCTGCGCCACGCGCTGCTGCTCGTTGCCGGGCACGCTGGCCAGCACGCCCTGCGGCCAGCCGGGCAGCGCGCGCAACTCGCCCAGCAGGCGATCGGCATCGGCGCCCGGCGCCAGCAGCAGATCGATGCGGCTGATCCCGCCCCAGCGCTGCAGCAGGTCCTGCGCGGCGCCGATGTCCATCAGCGCCAGCGGCGGGCCGCTCGCCGCGACGGTGCCGGCAATGCGCACCATCACGGGCGCCGGCGCGCTGCCGTCCGGGGGCGCGGGCAGGCGCCACTGCAATTGCGCATCGGCTGCCTGGGCCTCGTTCAAGTCCAGCGCCTGCAAGGCCGCGGCGTTGAGAAATACCGTGGCAGGGGCAAACAGGTCAAGCCGATTGCGGCCCGCAAACAAGCGCGGCACCAAAGCCGGCGCCATGGGGGCGAACTGCAGCGCGTCGGCGCCCAGCAGCCGCAGCGTGACGGGTGGCGCCTGGCCAGCGCCGCGCTGCGCCTGTACCGAAGCCTCCAGCCACGGCGCGGCACGCGCCACTTGCGGCTGGCGCGCCACCAGGCCATAGAGCGGCTCGGGCAGCGCGCCCTGCATGGCGCGCAACTCCAGATCGGGCTGGCCCTGCACGCTGCGCACGGCGCGCGAGAATTCGTCCAGCGCCGACGCATTGATCACATGCACCGCAAAGCCCAGCGCCACGCCCAGCACTACGGCCATCAGCGCGCTGGCGGTGCGCCACGGGTGGTGCAGCAGTTCCTGCAGGGAAAAGCTGCGCAGCAGGGCCCACATGGCTCAGGCCCCGATGCTGCCGCCAGCGGTCAGGTCGTTTGCCACCATGCCGTCTGCCCTCAGCCGCAGCACGCGGTCGGCGCGGCGCGCGGCCTCGCTGGAATGGGTGGCCAGCACCAGTGCCGCGCCCGCTTCGCGCGCCTGGGCCGTGAGCAGGTCGAGAATGCGCACGGCCGTGGCCGGATCGAGATTGCCCGTGGGTTCGTCGGCCAGCAGCAGGCGCGGGCGGTGCACCAGCGCGCGTGCGATGGCCACGCGCTGCAACTGGCCGCCGCTGAGCTGCTGCGGCAGGCGCGCGCCCAGTCCGCCCAGGCCCACGGCCTCGAGCATGGCCTCGACGCGCGCGCCGGCTGCATCGTTTCGGCCCAGCAGCATCAGCGGCAGGCCCACGTTCTGCGCGACATCGAGATGCGGCAGCACATGGAAGGCCTGGAACACGAAGCCCAGGTGCGCGCGGCGCCAGAGCGCGCGCTGGTCGTCGTCCAGCGCGCCCAGATCCTGGCCGGCGTGCGCGATGCGGCCCGCGTCCCAGTGGTCGAGCCCCGCCAGGCAGTTGAGAAGCGTCGACTTGCCCACGCCCGATTCGCCCACGATGGCGACGAACTCCCCGGGCGCGACGTCGAACGACACCGCGCTGAAGACCGCGGCGCCCGCATAGTGCTTGCCCAATCCCTCGACGGCAATGGCGGGCGGGGCCGGGGCGGGAACGGTGCGCGCTGGGTCCATGGCGGCTGCGGTGTCAGCTGCGCTGCACGGCCAGGTGGTCCAGCACCGCCTGCACCAGCGCTGCCGTCGCATCGGGCGCATCGCACGCAATCACGCGGCGCTGCGGCATGCTGCGCAGCCAGGTGATCTGGCGCTTGGCGAGCTGGCGCGTCGCGGCAATGCCTTTTTCGCGCAGCAGATGCCGGTTCAGTTCGCCACCGCGCCGCGCTTGCCAGTCCATTTCCTCCCAGGCCTGGCGGTAGCCCACGCAGCGCATCGAGGGCAGGTCGGCGTGCAGGTCGCCGCGCGCGCGCAGTCCCGCGACTTCCTGGACCAGGCCGGCTTCGAGCATCGCATCGAAGCGCTGTGCAATGCGTGCATGCAGCCAGCTGCGCTCGGCGGGTTCGAGCGAAAACAGCGTGGCGACGGGCGGCGCTTCTGCCGCGGCCGCGCGCGCCCGGGTATGGAAATGCGACAGCGGCTGGCCTGAAATCATGAAGACTTCGAGCGCGCGCTGGATGCGCTGGCTGTCGCCGGGCGCGAGCCGCGCCGCGGTTGCGGGGTCGACCTTGGCCAGTTCGGCATGCATGCCATGCCAGCCGATGTCGGCCGCGCGCTGCTCGAGCTGGGCGCGCACCGTGGCATCGGCCGCGGGCATGTCGTCTATGCCGTCAAACAAGGCCTTGAAGTACAGCATCGTGCCGCCGACCAGCAGCGGCAGCGCGCCGCGCGCGCGAATCTCGGCCACGAGGCGCTGGGTGTCCTGTACGAACTCGGCCGCGCTATAGGCTTGCAGCGGGTCGCGGATATCGATGAGATGGTGGGGGACCAGGCCCATTTCTTCTTGAGAAGGCTTGGCCGTGCCGATGTCCATGCCGCGGTAGACCAGCGCCGAATCGACGCTGATGATTTCCACGGCCTGGCCGCGCGTGCCGAGCACGGCGGCCAGCGCCATCGCGCCCGCGGTCTTGCCCGATGCGGTCGGGCCCGCGATGGCGATGCAGGGCAAAGGAGGGGAGGCGGTCATGTCGCTCATGGTTACAGAACAGCGGGCAGTGCCGCAAGAATCGTCGAAAAGGCCCGCGGGCCGGTGGGTCGCAAGTTGCTCCAGGCAAGGCGGCGAGCGTAGCAGACCCCTGCCCGGCGCAGGTCGCCGTGGTGTGCAAGGCCTTTTTGTCGAAATTTCCCTTCCTGTATGTCAGCGATGTCCTACTTATAGAATCGTAAGAAGCGTGTCCTTTTTCCATCGGCGTATGGAATGGCGGGAAACCCATTCGAGAGCACCAGGCAAAAATGTTGCACATCATCGCTAACCAGTTCACCTTGACCTCATTCCTGCTGGACAGCCTGTTGCCCGCAGGCCAGGCCAATGTGCTGGTACACCCCAAGCGCATCAAGGGGCCGGCGTATTCGCTGTTCAAGAACGTCGACGCGTGGCTGCCGTTCGAACTGCCGGGCTTTCAACCGTTTGCGCGCGATTACCTGCAGCGCCTGTCCGCGATTCCCAAGGATGCGCCGGTGCTGATCTTCGGCATCGAGAACATCAAGGACCTGAGGATCATCCGCAAGCACCTGCGCACGCGCAACGTGTCGGTGTTCACCTGGAATCCGGTCATAGACCACAGCCAGAACCACCGCCTGCGCCGCCTGCATATCCGCTTGCTCAAGGGCCTGGGGTTTCGCGTGTTCACGTTCGATCCGGACGACGCGCGTCACTACGACCTGGCGCTCGTGAACCAGGTCTACCGCCGCGTCGATGAATACATCGCGCCCGTGGCGCCCGAGTTCGATGTCTATTTCCTCGGCAAGAACAAGGGCCGCTCGGCGGCGCTGGGAGAACTCGCGCGGCAACTCATTGCCCAGGGCATAAAGCCGCACTTCCAGATGGTGGGCGAGGAGGGGGTCGAATACCCCGAGCGCGCGGGCGTCGAGATCATGCGCAAGGAAATCAGCTATCTCGAGAACATCGACACCATCAACCGCTCGCGCTGCCTGCTCGAGCTCACGCAGGCCAACCAGGCGGGCCTGACCATCCGTTGCATGGAAGCGCTGTTCTTTGGCAAGAAGCTGATCACGAGCAACCCGCTCGTGAAGAAGATGCCGTTCTACCATCGGAACGCATTTTTCGTGCTGGGGCAGGACGACTTCAGCCGGATCGGCGATTTCCTGCAGTCTGAAATGCCGCGGTTCGCGGATGCAGATCTCGCAAGCCACGAGTTTTCGCACTGGGTGCAGCAGTTCGAGCCAGCGCCTTGCGGCAGCGGCTCGCGCGAGCGCCTCGAGGTCGCTTCGGCCTTGCCCTGCTGACGCTTCAGCGCGCGGGCAGGTCGAACATTTCCTTGAGCGCGACGCGGTACTGGGGCAGCCCGACCGCGTTGGTGTTGTGGTGGCTGCCGCCCTCCACCAGTACCCAGCGCTTGGGGCCCTGCGCCGCCGCATACAGCTGCTGGCCCAGTTCCGGCGGAATCAGCCGGTCGCCGCTGCCATGCACCACCAGCAGCGGCGATCCAATGCGCGCCACACGCTGCGCCGAATCAAAGGTCTGGGTCAGGAAGGGACCGACCGGCAGCCAGCCCCAGCGCATGCTGCCGATCACATCGCTCATGCGGGTGAACGTACCCTCGACCAGCGTGCCGCGCTCGTCCTCGACCTCGCTGGCCAGCGCCACGGCGATCGCGCCGCCCAGCGAATGGCCGAAGATATAGCGCTCGTGCTGCGGATGGCGCTGCGCAAGCCAGTCCCAGGCCGCGTGCGCATCCTCGATGGCGAGCTTTTCCGACGGCAACCCGGCGCTGCTCTGGCCGAAGCCGCGGTAGTCGATGGCAAGTACCGAAAAGCCCAGCGACTGCATGCGCCGGATGCGCGGCGACGAGCCCGCGACGTTCCAGCGCGCGCCATGCAGGTAGAGCAGCACCGGCGCGGCCGGATCCTCGGCCGGCAGCCACAGCGCGTGCAGCCGCACGGCCTCGCCGCTCAGTTGTGACCGGAAATCGATCCACACATCCTCCATGCCCGAGGTGTCGGCACCGTGCCAGGTGCGCTCGGTAGGCTGGAAGATCCATTCGCGCTGCTTGGCGTCGAGCAGGGCGCAGCCGCTGGTCGCCAGCAGCGTGCAGCAGAGGGAGGCAAGTACCAGGCGGGCAGGACGCATATGCTCGATGAGATGGGGGCGTGGTGCCGGCATTCAAGGATATGCTTGGAGCCATCCGCGGCCCGCACCGGCGCTGCGGCAGGCTTGTGCTATTTTTTTTCCGAGAGAGACCTATGCGCTTGGGTTTGGCTGCCAACCGTCTTCACCATCAGGCCGAGGACGCGGCCCTGTTTTCCTGGCTGCGCGCCTGCGAGTCCGGCATCCGTGAACTGGAGCTCGGGCTGCACGCCGTGGGCCGCACCTACGATGCCATCCGCGCCGCGCACATGCTGTCCGGGTATGCGGGCATCCGCCGCTATCCCTACGGCCGCGAAGGCGGGCTGATGAAGCTGGTGGCCGAGGTCGTGGGACTGGAGGAGGAAGACCGCCGGCTCGACGGCGCGATCTATTTCATCGATCCGGTCGATCCCTCGTCGATCTTTCCCGAAGCGCTGGCGCTCAAGCGCCAGTGCGTGATCCATGGCAAGCCCTTCCTGTCGACGGTGGCCTCGGCGCGCGACTGGATCGAGGCCGAGCGGCTGCACCGCGGCTTCGCGCCCGATCCCCAGGCCAGGCGCTTCTACGCGCTCGAGTCGCAGACGCTGGCGCTGATCGCCCACGATGCGCTCAAGCCCGCCATGCTGGAATTCGCCGAGCGCAACTTCACGCTGCTGTCGCGCTTTGCGCGCCGCGTCGGCACGGGCACCACGGGCCAGAAGCTCAACGAGATGGCCTGGAGCAAGGGCTGGCCCGCAGACCGGCCCTGGGTCGACCGCTACCAGAGCGGCCCGCTCGGCGGCGATGCGCAGATCGCCGATCTCGTGCTCGAGCGCCGCTGCCAGCGCGTGATCTTCTTCGAGGACCCGCATGTCGCGCGCCAGCATGAAGCCGACATCCAGCTGCTCGAGCGCGCCGTGACCACGGCCACGCACGACACGGTCTGCATGACCACACCGCAGGTCGCGCAGCGCTGGTGCGATGCCGCCGTGAAACGTTAGCTCCCACGCCTGCTCGCTGCGCGTAGCTGCGCCTGGGGGGCTTAGCCCCCCACCGCGTTTTTGCCTTGGGGCGGCCCGGCGGCAAAAACATCGCGACCACACATGATCGTTGGTCTTTCGGCAGAAAAAAAAGGGACCCGAGGGTCCCTTTGTCTTGCGTGCGGCCGTGGATTACACGACGCCCTGGGCAATCATTGCATCGGCCACCTTGACGAAGCCGGCGACGTTGGCGCCGTCGATGTAGCTCACGCTGCCGTCCGCACGCTGGCCGTACTTGATGCAGGCGGCGTGGATGCCTTGCATGATCTGCAGCAGGCGCGCATCGACTTCCTCGGCAGGCCACGACAGGCGCGCCGAGTTCTGGCACATTTCCAGGCCCGAGGTGGCCACGCCACCGGCGTTCGAGGCCTTGCCCGGGGCGTACAGCACGCCCGCGGCTTCGAAGGCCTTGGCGGCTTCGATGGTCGAGGGCATGTTCGCGCCTTCGGCCACGCACAGCACGCCATTGGCAATCAGGGCCTGGGCGTCGTTCAGGTCCAGCTCGTTTTGCGTCGCGCAGGGCAGGGCCACATCGACCTTGAGGTGCCAGGGGGTCTTGCCGGCAATGAATTCCACGCCGGGCACCAGCGCTGCGTAGTCGCTGACGCGGCCATAGCGGTGGTTCTTGACATCCATCAGCAGCGCCAGCTTGGCGCTGTCGAAGCCCGCCGCGTCATAGACCGTGCCCGAGGAGTCGGACACCGACACCACCTTGGCGCCCAGCGCCATGGCCTTCTCGACCGCGTATTGCGCGACATTGCCCGAGCCCGACACCGAGACCGTCAGGCCTTCGAAGGTCTTGCCGCGGGTCTTGAGCATTTCCTGCGCGAAGTAGACCGTGCCGTAGCCCGTGGCTTCGGGACGGATCAGCGAGCCGCCGAACGACAGCCCCTTGCCGGTGAACACGCAGGCCGCGCTGTTCGACAGCTTCTTGTACATGCCGGCCATGAAGCCGACTTCACGGCCGCCCACGCCGATGTCGCCCGCGGGCACATCGGTGTCGGGACCGACATGGCGGAACAGCTCGGTGACGAAAGCCTGGCAAAAGCGCATGACTTCGGCCGGGCTCTTGCCCTTGGGGTCGAAGTCCGAGCCGCCCTTGCCGCCGCCCATGGGCAGCGTGGTCAGCGCGTTCTTGAAGGTCTGCTCGAAAGCCAGGAACTTGAGCACTGACAGGTTGACCGACGGGTGGAAGCGCAGGCCGCCCTTGTAGGGACCGATGGCCATGCTGTGCTGGATGCGGTAGCCGCGGTTGACCTGCACCTGGCCCTTGTCGTCGGTCCAGCTCACGCGGAACATGACGGTGCGCTCGGCTTCGACCAGACGCTCGAGCAAGCCGTTTTCGGCGTACTTGGGATGCTTTTCAATGAAGGGCCAGAGGCTTTCCATCACTTCGGTCACAGCTTGCAGGTATTCGGGTTGGCCGGGGTTGCGCTGTGCCACTTGCTCGAGGAAATGGTGGACGGACTCGTACTTCATGGAAAGAACCTTCTGACTAAAAAACGGGCTGCGGGAAACTCCAACAAAGATTATGCCAAAAATGTATGCCTTTATGCATCTTTTTGGGGCGGTCTTGTGCATGACTGGTGCATCAATGGGTTCTTTTGGTGCATTCCTCCCTGTAACGGGGCATGCGTGCGCATGCGGCAGCGGCCGGACAAGCCGGCTGCGATATAGAGACAGGGGCCGCCGGAGCACGGCGGCCATCGGAATGGGCGCAGGCCGCGGGGTTCAACGCCCGCGCAGAAACAGCGCGTCCAGCTCGCGCATCGACATCTGCCGCCAGGTCGGACGGCCGTGGTTGCACTGGTCGGAGCGCTCGGTGACTTCCATCTGCCGCAGCAGGCCGTTCATTTCGTCGGGCGTGAGCTTGCGGTTGGCGCGCACCGCGCCATGGCAGGCCATGGTGGCCAGGATTTCATTGCGCGCGCGCTGCACGACGGTGCTGGCGTCGTGCTCGCCCAGCTCGCCCAGCACGCTGCGCGCCAGCTCGACCGCATTGCCCTGGGCGAGCGAGGCCGGCACGGCGCGCACCGCCAGCGTCTTGGGCGAGAACGGCGAGATCTCCAGCCCCAGCTGGCTCAGCGTTTCGGCATGGGCTTCGGCCGTGGCAACTTCTTGCAGGGTCGCGGCAAAGGTCGCGGGAATCAGCAGCGGCTGGCTGGGAATACGCTGCTGGTCGGTGAGCGATGCCTTGAGCCGCTCATAGACGATGCGTTCGTGCGCCGCGTGCATGTCGACCAGCACCAGCCCCTGCGCGTTCTCGGCCAGGATATAGACGCCATGGATCTGGGCCACGGCCCGGCCCAGCGGCCAGTGCGGGGCATCGTCGGCGGCAACCGGCGCTGCGGCAGCCGGCGCTGCGGCGACCGGCTGCAAGGCCGGCGCGGCAGCAGGCAAGCCAGGCGCAGTGGCAGGGGGCAACTCGTCAGCGGACAGAGGCAGTGGCGCGGGGACGGTGGTTGGTCTGGGCAATTCGGCGCTCGGGTTGGCGGCCGGCACGGTGGCCTGCGGAGCCGGCGAGCGCATCGGCGCCCAGAGCGCGCCCATGTCGCTGACACGCTGGCCCGGAAGGTTGTTGCCAAACGGCATGTGGGTCTGCTGCGCACGCGCAGCGAGGCTGAATGCGGGCGCGGCGCCGACGGGCGGCGTTGCGGCGCCGGCAACCGTGCCGGCGGCTTCGGCAGCGGCTGCGGCCTGGGCGGCGGCCCGCGGCACGGCCAGCGCATCCTCGATCGCATGCTTGACGGCCTGGTGCACCTCGCGGCTGTCGCGAAAGCGCACCTCGATCTTGGTGGGGTGCACATTGACGTCGATGCGCGCCGGATCGATGCTGATGTAGAGCGCATAGATGGGCTGCTTCTGGCCGTGCAGCACGTCTTCATAGGCGCTGCGCGCCGCATGCGCGATCACCTTGTCGCGCACGAAACGGCCATTGACGTAGCAATACTGGTGGTCCGGCCGCGAGCGCGCGGCATCTGGCACACCGGCGCGGCCGGTGACGCTGATGCCGCCGCTGTCGCGCTGCACCGCCACCGACTGGGCGACGAAATCCTCGCCCAGCACATCGGCCAGGCGGCGCGCCAGCGCTTCCTCGCGGCTGGCTGCATTCACCGCGCGCCACTGCTCGACGAGCTTGCCCTCGTGCCAGATTGCAAAGCCGACCTCGGGCCGCGCCAGTGCGTGGCGGCGCACGGCCTCGACGCAATGCGCGAGCTCGGTGGCATCGGTCTTGAGGAACTTGCGCCGCGCCGGGGTCGAGAAGAACAATTCCTTGATCTCGACGCTCGTGCCCTGGTTGCGCGCCGCGGGCCGCAGCTCGCCGCTACGTGCATCGAGCAGATAGGCACTGTCCTGGCCTGCGGGGCGCGACAGGATGGAGGCTTCGGACACCGAAGCAATGGCCGCCAGCGCCTCGCCGCGAAACCCCATGGTGACCACGGTTTCGAGGTCATGCAGGTCGGCGATCTTGCTGGTCGCGTGGCGGCGCAGCGCCACGGGCAATTCGTCGCGCGGAATGCCCGCGCCATCATCTTCCACCGTGATCAGCCGCACACCGCCCGCGAGCAGGCGCACGGTGATCTGCGTGGCGCCCGCATCGAGCGCGTTGTCGACCAGTTCGCGCACCACCGAGGCAGGGCGCTCGACGACTTCACCCGCCGCGATCTGGCTGACGAGTTCATCGGGCAGGTCGCGTATCGGGCGACGGGCAGGGGTGTCGGAGGAGGGGGAGGTAGAAGCGTTCACCCGGACGATTCTAGGGGGAAGGCGCCGCGGCACGCTGTGGCGCCGCGCACGCCCGCGGTCTGCGCAGGGGCAGGCCGCTGGAGGTCAGCGACGTCCGCGGCGGCCGCCGTCCTTGCTCAGCTCGTTGCCCACCAGCGCGCCCGCAGCGGCGCCGCCGATGGTGCCCAGTGTCGAGCCGAACAAGGCGCTGCCGGCGACGCCGCCGACCACCGCGCCGGCACCGGTGCCAAGCTGCGAGCGGCTGGGGCCATGGGCGCAACCGGCCATGGAAACAATGGCCAGCGCGGTGAGGCCGGCGCAGGTGATTTTCTTGAGGGAATTCGTCATAAGCAACTCCTGTATTTCTATGAACGTGCGGTGCGTTTTGCACCCTGGAGCCGACTTTGCCAGCGGTTTGTAAAGCCCATGGGCTCGTTGGGGAGGTAATTTGCAAATAAGCGTAGGACTGCGCTGAAGTTGTAACAGCTGTCAGCGCAATCACACTGGCAGGCGTTTTTGCGTCCTTTGCCGGCAAAAATGCAGGCCGGCGGCGGGCCACCGTCGCCCGGCGCTATAAAGTGTCGTCTCTGCCGGCATTGGCCGGATGTCTTCTGATCTTGGAAAGCACTGTCTTGGAAATCTTCTCGTTCTTGGCCGACGCTGCGGCCTTCCTGCTGGATTTCATCCTGAACATCGACAAGCACCTCGAGGCATTCGTCGTCGCCTACGGTCCCTGGGTCTATGCACTGATCTTTGCGATCGTCTTTGTCGAAACCGGCGTGGTGGTCATGCCCTTTCTGCCCGGCGACTCGCTGCTGTTCATCATCGGCGCGCTGTGCGGCATCGGACTGATGGACTATCCACTGGCCTGCGGCGTGCTGCTGGTGGCCGCCATCCTGGGCGACCAGTGCAATTACCAGATCGGCCGGTTTCTTGGACCCAAGGTGTTCCAGTGGGAGAACTCGCGCTGGTTCAACCGCAAGGCCTTCGACCAGGCGCATGCGTTCTACGAGCGCTATGGCGGCATCACCATCGTGCTGGCGCGCTTCATGCCCTTCATCCGCACCTTCGCGCCGTTCGTGGCCGGCGTGGCGCAGATGAACCGCAGCAAGTTCACCGCGTACAACGTCGGCGGCGCGCTGCTGTGGGTCGGCAGCCTGGTCACGGCGGGCTACCTGTTCGGCAACCTGCCCTGGGTGCGCGAAAACCTCGAGAAGATCATCTGGGCGCTGATCCTGGTGCCGGGCCTGATTGCGATCTTCGGCGCCTGGCGCGCGGGGCGCAGCGAGAAGGCACGCAAGCCGGTCTGAAGCCGGCGCCAAAAGCAAAAAAGCCAGCGATTCGCTGGCTTTTTTGCTTTGCGCAGAGGAGCACTCAGCGGCGCTGGTCGCTGCGCTTGCCGACCTCATTGCCGATCAGCGCACCCGCAGCGGCGCCGCCCACGGTGCCCAGCGTGCTGCCGAACACGGCATCGCCGACGACACCGCCGGCGACGGCACCCGCGCCCGTGCCCAGCTGGGCATTGTTGGCGCAGCCGCCAAGCGCGAAGACAGCGGCGGTCGCCGCGGCCAGGACAATATTTCGAGTTTTCATGGTCAATCCTCTTGATGCAGTTGCCGGATGGGTCCCCCTTAGGGTGTCGCCCTTACGGGTCTTGACATCAAGCATGCCCAATGCATCCGGATCAGCCTGCCGGTGCTGTCCGGCATGGGCTGTAGGACCATGGCCTTGCGGAAAATCAGACGGCGCGGCTGCGTGCCAAGGGCGGGTTCTTCGCGAAGTAGCCGCGAATGCCGCGCATCAGCGCATCGGCCAGCTGGTTCTGGTAGGCGGTGCTGCGCAGCTTGGCTTCCTCGCCCGGGTTGCTGATGAAGGCCGTCTCGACCAGCACGCTGGGGATGTCCGGTGCCTTGAGCACGGCAAATCCGGCCTGCTCGACGCGCGGCTTGTGCAGCTTGGCAAAGCCGCCGATCTCGCCCAGCAGCGCGCTGCCGAGCTTGAGGCTGTCGTTGATCTGCGCGGTGGTACTCATGTCGAGCAGCGCGCGTTGCAGTTCGCGGTCTTGCTTGCCGACATTGAGCCCGCCCACCAGGTCGGCCTGGTTTTCCTTGTTCGCCAGCCAGCGCGCGGCGGTGCTGGACGCGCCGCTCTGGCTCAGCGCAAAGACGCTGGCGCCGCTGGC
This sequence comes from Comamonas antarctica, assembly GCF_013363755.1. Classification (NCBI taxonomy): domain Bacteria; kingdom Pseudomonadati; phylum Pseudomonadota; class Betaproteobacteria; order Burkholderiales; family Comamonadaceae; genus Comamonas; species Comamonas antarctica. Next base: position 3,049,402 of record NZ_CP054840.1, on the reverse strand, counting down.
CTGGGGCGTGGTGAAGGCATCGGCGTGGATGCTGACGAACAGGTCGGCCTGCACGCGCCGCGCCTTTTCGACGCGCGTGCCCAGCGGCACGAAATAGTCGGCGTCGCGCGTGAGGAAGGCGCGCATCGGGCTGCCGTTGATCTCCGAGCCGTTGATGCGGTCGCGCAGCAGATGGGCGACCTTGAGCACCACGTCCTTCTCGCGCGTGCCGCCCGGGCCGATCGCGCCCGGGTCCTCGCCGCCATGGCCGGGATCGAGCGCGACGATGATGATGCGGTCGGTCTGGCGCGCGGTGGCGCGCACCGGCAGCGGGGGCGCGGGGGCAGGCCGCGGCAGCTTGGCAATGAGGGTGGGCGGCGCGGGGGCGGGTGCGAGCACGGCGGTGCCCGGCTTCTGGCTGTATTCGGCAATCAGGTCGCCCAGCAGATCGGGCGCCGCGGCGGCCGGTGCCGCGGCGGCCGGGGCCGGCGCCGGCGCGGCAGCCATGGCCGTGCCGGCGCCCGCATCGCGCAGGCGCTCGGTGATCAGCTCTTCCAGCGGATCGACGGCCTTCTCGGGGTAGAGGTCGAACACCAGCCGGTGCTTGTAGGCGGCCACGGGCGCGAGCGTGAACACCTGGGGCACGGCCTTTTGCTTGAGGTCGATGACCAGGCGCACGACATTGGGCGCGTTCTGCCCGACGCGGATGGCCTCGATGTTCGGGTCGTCCGGGCGCACCTTGGCGACCAGTTCGCGCAGCGCGGGGTTGAGTTCGATGCCCTCGATGTCGACCGCCAGCCGCGGCGGCGAGGCAATGAAGAACTGCTTGGCGACCAGCGGGGTGTCGGATTCAAGCGTGACGCGCGAGTATTCGGGCGCGGGCCAGACGCGCACCGCCATGATGGTGGCGCCGCGTGCGATCTGCTGCGCTCCGAGCAGCAGGGCCAGCGTGCCGGCCTGTAAAAGAGTGCGCCGGGAGTTGGAGGGGGGAAGGACGTCGTTCATGCGGGCCAGTGGGCAAGCAGCTCGCGGCCGGCAGGGGTGTGGGCCACCAGCGTCACGCTGCGCTGCGTTTCGTCGATTGCTTCGATATGGATGGCGATATCAGCAGGCGGCGTCATGGCAGCTGCTTTTTCCGGCCATTCTGCCAGCTTGAGGCCGGGGCTGGCGAAAATGTCGCGAAAACCGGCATCTTCCCATTCGCGCGGGTCTTCGAGGCGGTAGAAGTCGAAATGCCAGACCGGCATGTCCGGCGCTTCATGCGGCTCGACCACGGCATAGGTCGGGCTCTTGATGCGCCCTTGCACTCCCAGCGCGCGCAGCAGGTGGCGCACCAGCGTGGTCTTGCCTGCGCCCAGGTCGCCATGCAGCGTCAGGTAGGCGTTGCGCAGGCCGGGCCACTGCGCCAGCTGCGCGGCAAAGCGCGCCGTATCGTCCTCGGACTGCCACTGCAGCGTGCGCGCCGCAGCCAGGGGGTTTTCGTCGCTTCCTACAATCGCAGGGGTATGGTGTGCAGCAGTCAACTCTTTCCTTTGATGCAAGATTGGGCCCGGGAGCTGGGATTTTCCCAAATCGGGGTCGCGGGCGTGGATTTGTCCTCAGCCGAGCCCGGGTTGATCCAATGGCTGGGCCAAGGGTTCCATGGCGACATGCATTACATGCAGGCCCATGGCCTCAAGCGCGCGCGCCCGGCCGAATTGGTGCCCGGCACCGTGAGCGTGATCACGGTGCGCATGGACTACCTGCCGCGCGACACGCCCGCCGGCTGGCAGGCGGTCGAATGGTCGCGGCTCGAACGCCCGGGCGAGGCCATCGTCTCGGTGTATGCCCGTGGCCGTGATTATCACAAGGTGCTGCGCGCGCGCCTGCAAAAGCTCAGCGACCGGATTGCCGCCGAGGTCGGCCCGTTCGGCCACCGCGTGTTCACCGATTCCGCGCCCGTGCTCGAGGCCGAGCTGGCCAGCCGCAGCGGCCAGGGCTGGCGCGGCAAGCACACGCTGGTCTTGAGCCGCGAGGCCGGCTCGATGTTCTTCCTGGGCGAGATCTATGTCGACCTGGCGCTCGAGCCCACGGCGCCGGTCAGCGCGCATTGCGGCAGCTGCCAGGCCTGCAGCGACGCCTGCCCCACGGGCGCGATCGTCGCGCCGCAGCGTGTCGATGCGCGCCGCTGCATCTCCTACCTGACCATAGAGCATGCGGGCGCGATTCCCGAGGAACTGCGGCCGCTGCTGGCCAACCGCATCTACGGCTGCGACGACTGCCAGCTGGCCTGCCCCTGGAACAAATTTGCCCAGCCCAGCCGCCTGCCCGATTTCGACGCGCGTGGCGGCCTGGTCGGCGCGCAGCTGGCGCAGCTTTTCGCATGGGACGAGGACACCTTTTTGCGCTGCACCGAGGGCAGCCCGATCCGGCGCATCGGCCATGTGCGCTGGCTGCGCAACATCGCGGTGGCGCTGGGCAACGCCTGGCGCGAGACCGGCGAACCCTTGCTGGAGCAGGCGCTGCGCAGCCGCAGCGCGCATCCCGAAGCGCTGGTGCGCGAGCATGTGCAGTGGGCGCTCGCGCAACGCGCGCCCGCTTCGGCGCTGCATTGAAAGGTCTAGGGTAAACACTAGTAAATTAGTGCCTCCATCCACTTTGCCTATGCAGGACCAACGCTTAGCATTCGAGAGTCCAAAAAACCCTAAAAGGTGACTTTTATGTCTCAACGCAATCGCTGGCTCGGCCTTACCCTGGCGCTCGCAAGTTCGGTTGTCATGGCCCAGGCCTACCCAACGAAGCCCATCAAGCTGCTGGTCCCGTTTGCGGCTGGCGGCACCACCGACATCATTGCGCGTGTCATTGCCGAACCCCTGGGCAAGGAACTCGGCCAGGTGGTCGTGGTGGAAAACCGCGGCGGCGGCGGCGGTGCGATCGGTGCGCTTGAGACCGCACGCCAGAAACCCGATGGCTACAACCTGGGCATCGCCACGCTGTCGAGCATGGCGACCAACCCCGCCATCAACCCGAAGACCCCTTACGACCCGATCAAGGACTTCACGCCCATCATCAACATCGCGGCCACGCCCAATGTGATCGCGGTGAACCCGAAGTTTCCGGCCACCGACTACAAGTCGTTCGAGGCCTATCTGAAGAAGAACCCGGGCAAGTACTCCTACGGTTCGTCGGGCACGGGTGGCGTGCAGCACATGCTGATGGAACTCTACAAGAGCCTGACGCAGATCGACATGGTCCACGTGCCCTACCGCGGCGCAGGCCCGGCGCTCAATGACGCCGTTGCCGGCCAGATCCCCATGGTGCTGGACAACCTGCCGTCGGCGCTGCCCTTCATCAAGGACAAGCGCCTGGTGGCGATCGCCGTGGCCGCGCCCCAGCGCCTGGCAGTGCTGCCCGATGTGCCGACCTTCAAGGAAGTCGGCCTGGAGCAGGTCAACCGCATGGCGTTCTACGGCATCCTCGGCCCCAAGGGCATGCCCAAGGAACTGGTCGACAAGATCAACGCCGCCACGCGCAAGGCGCTGCAAGACCCCGCGGTGCGCAAGCGCATCGAGGACACGGGCTCGCTGGTGGTCGCCAATTCGCCTGAAGAGTTCGCCGCCGAACTCAAGAACGAACTGGCCGTCTACAAGGAAGTGGTTGCCAAGCAGAAGCTGACGCTGGACTGAGCGTCCGCCAGCCCGGCTCCCCCGAACCCGCAGCGTCCGCGCTGCGGGTTTTTTGTTTTCGGTTCCAGCCCCCGCGCCAGCGTGTAGGCTTGGCATATGCCGACCTCCAAGCCTTCTGCCAATGCCACCGCGCCGCTGCCCGAGAGCCAGGCCGCCATCGATGCGTTTGTCGATGCGCTCTTTCTCGAGGACGGGCTCGCGCGCAACACCTTGGCCGCCTACCGGCGCGACCTCACGCTCTATGCGCAATGGCTGGCGCAACGGCCCGAGCCGCTGGCCCTGGACGCCACGCAGGAAACGCAGCTGCAGGACTATTTCGCCGCGCGCGTGGAGCACAGCAAGGCCACCAGCGCCAACCGCCGGCTCACGGTGCTGCGCCGCTATTTCCATTGGGCGCTGCGCGAAAAGCGCCTGGCCACCGACCCCACGGTGCGCCTGCTGGCGGCGCGCCAGCCGCCGCGCCTGCCGCACACGCTGACCCAGGCCCAGGTCGAGGCGCTGCTGCACGCGCCCGACGCAGACACGCCGCTGGGCCTGCGCGACCGCAGCATGCTCGAGCTGATGTATGCCAGCGGGCTGCGCGTGAGCGAACTCGTGGGCTTGCAGAGCCACCAGGTGGACCTGCGCGCGGGCGTGGTGCGCGTCATGGGCAAGGGCCAGCGCGAGCGCCTGGTGCCGTTTGGCGACGAGGCCGCGTGGTGGCTCGAGCGCTACCTGCGCGAATCCCGCCCGGCCATCCTCGGCGGCCAGCACAGCGACGACCTGTTCGTGACCCAGCGCGGCAGCGGCATGTCGCGCGTGATGTTCTGGATGCTGGTGAAAAAGCATGCGCAGCAGGCGGGCATCACCGCGCCGCTGTCGCCGCACACGCTGCGCCATGCATTTGCCACGCATCTGCTCAACCATGGCGCCGACCTGCGCGTGGTGCAGATGCTGCTGGGCCATGTCGATATCTCGACCACGACCATCTACACCCATGTGGCGCGCGAGCGGCTCAAGACACTGCATGCCGAGCACCACCCCCGGGGCTGACACCCGCAGCCTGCTGCCTTTATTGCCGGCATAAGCGCCGCTTATGCAGGTTAAGGCAAAATGCCGGCCATTGCGCGAGTGCGGCAGCCTGCCGTGCCTCGCGTGCGGGTGCGGTGCAACGCACCCATTTTTCTTGTTCGGAGTGGTAATGACAGATTCTTTGCGTCGCAGCTGGCTTGCAGCCGGTGCGCTGGCCGTGTTGCCGATGCTTGCCTGGGCCCAGCCCCAGTCCTGGCCGGCACGTCCCATCCGCGTGGTGGTGTCCTATCCCGCGGGCGGCGTCAGCGATGTGGTCGCGCGCGCGCTGGGCGACAAGCTCACGGCCCAGCTGGGCCAGCCCATCGTCGTGGAAAACAAGGCCGGCGCCGGCGGCGCCATCGGCCTGGACCAGGTCGCCAAGTCGCAGCCGGACGGCTACACGCTGGGCTTCTCGGCCATCAGCCCGCTGGCGCTGAGCCCGCACCTGGGCAAGCTGCCCTTCGATCCGGCCAAGGACCTGGTGCCCGTGGCCAGCGTGATGTATTCGCCGGTGCTGCTGCTGGGCACCAAGCGTGCCACCGCCAAGGACTTCGGCCAACTGATCGCCCAGGCCAAGAAGGACCCGGGCAGCATCCGCTGGGCCACGGCCGGCCTGGCGTCGCTGGGCCACATCATGCTCGAGCAGATCGCCTATACGGCCAAGGCCGAGATCACCCACATCCCGTACAAGGGCGGCGGCCAGCAGCTCAACGACGGCCTGAGCGCGCAGTTCGAAGTGCTCTCGACCAATGCCGGCCCGGCCGTGCTGCAGCACATCAAGACCGGCTCGTTCCATGCGCTGGCCGTGGGCGCGCCCAAGCGCCTGGCTTCGCTGCCGAACGTGCCGACGCTGGGCGAGCTGGGCTATCCCGCAGCCAACCTGTCGTCGCTGTTCGGCATCTTTGCGCCGGCCGGCACGCCCGCCGCGATCGTCGATCGCCTCAACACCGAAATCAACAAGGCCCTGGCCACGCCCGACCTGCAGGCCAAGCTGGCCGCGACCGACAACGTGCCCACGGGCGGCAAGGCGTCGGAATTCGCGCGCCAGATCGCCGAAGAGTCGGCCGGCAATGCGCGCATCATCCGCGCGGCCAATATCAAGCTCGACTGAAGCATCGCGCTGATGTCAGAAGGCCGGCTGTCCGTTGGGGCAGCCGGCCTTTTTTGTTGAATCAAAAGCAGTGGGGAGCTGAGCCCCCCAGGCGACCCACACGCAGTGGGGGAGCGTGGGGGCCTCAATTCTCTGTTTCGAGTTCGTCGGCCCAGGCCAGCGCCTGCAGGTGGGCCCAGTTGACCTGGTGATTGGTCAGGTGCAGCGCATTGGCGCTGCGTGCAAACGCCGCGTCGTCGCCGCTCTCGCAGGCCTTGGTGAGTTCGAGAAACGGTGCGAACACGCCCGTGCCATGCAGCAGCGCATCGATCACGGGCTGGGGCAGGGCCACCGATTCCAGCGCCTTGTCGAGCGGCACGCCCAGCATCACGTCCAGCAGCGAGAAGACGCCCACCACGAACGCGTTGTCGGCCTCCTCGGGCGGCAGCAATTCGGCGGCCAGAAGTTCCATCAGGCGGCCGCGCACGACGGCGGTCTGGCCCACGGCCGGCGGTGAACCGCCGGTGCGCGAGGTGGTCATCAGCAGCGCGGCCCAGCGGAACAGCTTCTTCAGCCCCAGGATCATCACCGCGTGGCGGAACGAGGTGACCTCGCACGACAGCCCGAAGCCCGAGGAGTTGATGAAGCGCAGCAGGTTGAAGGACAGCGTCGGGTCCTTCTTCAACAGGTCTTCGATCTCGGCGGTGCTGCCCTGTTTGCGCACCAGGTTGATGAGCTGCAGGATGGTGGCCTGAGAGGGCCGGATGGTCTGGGCGTGCACCAGGTCGGGCTGGGCAAACCAGTAGCCCTGGAAATACTGCACGCCCAATGCGCGCATGTGCTCGAACTGTTCGGCGGTCTCGACCTTTTCCGCCACCAGTTGGGCATTGGTATGGGTGCGCGCGAATTTCACCAGCGCGCCCGCGTCCTTGAGCGCAAACGTATGCAGGTCGAGCTTGATGAACGACGCCATCGGCAGCCAGCTGGCATAGGCGCGGCGCAGCAGATGCTGGTTGAAGGCCAGCCGGAACCCGCGTTCGCGCAGCCCGTGGAAGACGGTGAGCCGGGCTTCGATCTCGGCCTGGGTGGCGCCGTCTTCGAGCGTGGGCACTTCCAGCACGACCTTGTCGGGATGGATCAGTTCGAGGTGGCCGCCGGCGAGGCTTTCCTGCGTGCAGTTGACGAACACCGTCTTTTGCCCGACCAGCGCCTCGGCGCCCGCATACGACAGCGCGTTGAACAGCAGCGCCGCGTCGCTGGCGGCGGTATGCGCGTCCCGGGCGGTGGAGCGGTCGAACAGTTCGTAGCCGAACACCTCGCGCTTTTCATTCACGATGGCTTGCCGTGCAATGACGGCCAGGGTGTCGTCATCGACGCCCTGGGGCAAGGTGGAGGCAGCGGGGGCGCCGGAGGCGGTAAGACTCATTGGAAGATTATGGAGTGAAGTGGGGGCGTAGGGTCAAAGCGGATCGGTCAGATGGTCGGTCCAGGCCAGCGCCTGCAGGTGCGCGCCGTTGATCTGGGTACTGCTCAATGCCAGGCTGCGCGCGGCCTGGTCGAAGGCCGCGTCGTCGCTGGACTCGCAGGCCTTGGCCAGTGTCAGCAGCAGGGCCAGCGGGCCTTCGCCCTGGAGCAGCGCGGCCGACACGGGCTCGGGCACGCTGATCAACGCCAGTGCGGAGGCCAGTGGCAGCGGCAGCATCGCGTCGAGCAGCGAGAACAGGCCGGTCACGAAGGCCTGGTCGGCCTGCTCCGCACCCATGCCGGCTTCGAGCGCGAGCAGTTCCATGAGCCGTCCACGCACCACCGCCGTCTGGCAGACGGCAGGCGGCGCGCCGCCATCGCGCGTGGCCGTGAACAGCAGCGCGGCCCAGCGAAACAGCTTGCGCAACCCGAGGATCATCACCGCCTCGCGGAACGAGCTGACCTCGCGGCGCAGCCCGAAGCCCGCCGAGTTGATCATGCGCATCAGGTTGAAGGCCAGGCCCGCGTCCTTCTTCAGCACCTCCTCGATGGCCTCGGTGCTGGCCTGCTGGCGCAGCAGGTTGATGAGTTCGATGATGTGGGCCTGCGCCGGCGGCAGCAACTGGGTGTGGACTTCGGACGGGCGCGCAAACAGATAGCCCTGGAACAGCTGCACGCCGTGGCGGATCGCCGTTTCATAGTGCTGCCGGGTTTCGACCTTCTCCGCGATCAGCTGGGCCTGGGTATGGCGCCGGGCGTACTGCACCAGCACCGCGAGCTGGTCGAGCGGCAGCGCCGACAGGTCGAGCTTGATGTAGTCGGCGAGCTGCAGCCAGGGCGCGTAGGCCGAGTCGAGCACGCTGTGGTCGAACGCCAGGCGAAAGCCCTGGGCCCGCAGCTGCGCCAGGATAGGCAGGCGCGCCGCGACCTCCTCCTGCGCGGCATGGCCGAGCGGCGGAATCTCCAGCACCATCTGCGCCGGGTTCAGCAGGTCCAGATGGCCGCCGGCCAGGCTCTCATGGGTGCAGTTCACGAACAGCAGCTTGGTGCCGACGATATCCTCGGTGCCCACATGCGACAGCGCGGTGAACACCAGCAGCACGTCGGAAGCCGCGGTATGCAGCGCGGACGTGCGCGAGCGGTTGAACAGCTCGTAGCCCACCACCTGCTGCAGGTGGTTGACGATGGACTGCCGGGCAATCAACGGCGCGGCAGAAGCGGGGGCGGTCGACGGTGGGATCATGAATCGCAATCTAACAAGGCCAGCGCGGGCCGTTGCCCGTGCGCGTTGATTGTAGGAACAAGTGCCCCGCCTGTACGCATTGGTGGCCGAACCGTCAGGTTTGTTCCAGCCAGCGCAACTCGTTCTCGCTGAAGCCCGCGGCGCGCCGGGCCGCGGTGTTGAAGGGCGGGCGCAGGCGCGGCGCCGCATACCGGTGCATAAGCTCGACAAAGTGGCTTTCCGGATCGAGCCCGTCGCGCGCGCAGAGCCAGCGGTACCAGTGGTTGCCTATGGCCACATGGCCGACTTCCTCGCGCAGGATCACGTCGAGAATGGCGACCGCGGCCAGCGCATCGTCGGTGCCGACCTGGCGCAGCTTGGCCTGGATCTGCGGCGTGGCGTCCAGCCCGCGCGCCTCCATGGTGCGCGGCACCAGGGCCATGCGGGCGACGATGTCGTCCTTGGTCTTCTCGCACATCGTCCACTGGCCCTGGTGCGCGGGAAAGTCGCCGTAGTCATGGCCGTGGCTTTGCAAATGCGCGCGCAGCAGGTTGAAATGCTTGGCCTCCTCGGCCGCGACGCGCAGCCAGTCGCGGTAGAAGTCCTCGGGCATGCCGGGAAAACGCCAGATCGCGTCGAGCGCCAGGTTGATGGCGTTGTATTCGATATGCGCGATCGCATGCATCAGCACCGCGCGCCCCAGCGGCGTGGCCGGCGAGCGCCGCGCCATTTCGGTGTGCACGCGCAATTCGGGGCGCTCGGGGTGGCCAGGCAGTACCGTGCCCGGCGCGGGCGCGAGTTCCACATCCGGGTCTATTGAAAAATCCTGCTGCGCATGCATATGCAGCGTCTGGCGGGCTTTGTGCTCGGGGTCGGCAAGGCATAAGGCCTCAAGGGCGCGGTGACGTAACTCCATCCCTACAATTCTAGTTTTCACAGAACAAACGGAGACAAACCCGATGGCGATCTATGAACTCGACGGCCGTGCGCCGCAAATGGCCGATTCCGCCTGGGTGGCCGACAGCGCCCAGGTGATCGGCGATGTGACGCTGGCCGAGGACGTGAGCATCTGGTTTGGCAGCGTGCTGCGCGGCGATACCTCCAACCTGCGGATCGGCGCGGGCACCAACATCCAGGACGGCAGCGTGCTGCACGCCGATCCGGGCAAGCCACTGGTCGTGGGCGAGCGCGTCACGGTGGGCCACCAGGTCATGCTGCACGGCTGCACCATCGGCGACGAGTCGCTGATCGGCATTGGCGCGGTGGTGCTCAATGGCGCGAAGATCGGCCGCAACTGCCTGGTCGGCGCGGGCGCGCTGGTCACCGAAGGCAAGGAATTTCCCGACGGCTCGATGATCATCGGCAGCCCCGCGAAGGCGGTGCGCGAACTGAGCCCCGAACAGATTGAAGGGCTGCGCCAGAGTGCGCAGCATTACATTGACAATGCGCGCCGCTACAAGGGCGGCTTGCGCAAGCTCGGCTGACAACCGGGCCTTTTTTCAGGAACTCCTGCGTGTCTGAACTCCACAAATTCCTTTTCGATGGCCTGCCGGTGCGCGGCATGATCGTGCGCCTGACCGACGCCTGGACCGAAATCCTCGCGCGCCGCGCGAGCAACAGCGAAACCGGCGCCTATGCGCCGCCGGTGCAGGCGCTGCTCGGCGAGATGGCGGCGGCCGGCGTGCTGATGCAGTCGAACATCAAGTTCAATGGCGCGCTGGTCATGCAGGTGTTCGGCGACGGCCCGGTCAAGCTGGCCGTGACCGAAGTCCAGCCCGACCTGAGCCTGCGCGCCACGGCCACCGTGCGCAGCGAGCAGCCGGTGGGCGACAACGCCAACCTCGCCGACCTGCTCAATGTCGCGGGTGGCGGGCGCTGCGCGATCACGCTCGACCCCAAGGACCGCCAGCCCGGCCAGCAGCCCTACCAGGGCGTGGTGCCGCTCGAAGATGCGCAGGGCCGGCGCTTCGAGCGCCTGTCCGATGCGCTGCAGTTCTACATGCTGCAGTCCGAGCAGCTCGACACCGTGCTGGTGCTGGCCGCCAACGACCAGGTGGCCGCGGGCCTGCTGGTGCAGCGCATGCCGGTCAAGGGCGAAGCCAACCTGGCCGCGGCGACGGAGAGCGCCGAAGCGGGCCATGACCAGATCGGCCTGAACGAGGAGTACAACCGCATTGCCACGCTGGCATCGAGCCTGACGCGCGAGGAGTTGCTGACGCTGGACGTCGACACCATCCTGCGCCGCCTGTTCTGGGAGGAGAAGCTGGTGCGCTTCGAACCCCAGCAACACGACACCGCGCCGCGCTTTGCCTGCAGCTGCAGCCGCGAACGCGTGGCCGGCATGCTGCGCACGCTGGGACTCGACGAGATCGAGGGCATCGTGCAGGAGCAGGGCCAGATCGAGGTCGGCTGCGAATTCTGCGGCCAGCAGTACCGTTTCGATCCCATCGATGCGGCGCAGTTGTTCACCGAAGCCGGCAAGCAGCCGCCGAGTTCGGCGGCGGTGCAGTAAGGCAAAAACCTGGCGCCTTTGCCACCGTTCATCCTGAGCCCGTCGAAGGATGAACGGCCTGCGCGCCAGTGAAAGACAGCGGGACCGCCAAGGCTCCCGTCACCGGGCCTCAGCGACCTAAAGCGCTGAACAGCCGTCTTTCGCAATCCGGATCGCTGCACTGCTCGCACATCGGCCGCAGCCGCTGGCTCGCCGCACTCGCGCGGTGCAGGGCCGTGGCTTCGCAGGGAGCGACGGCGTCAATCGCCTGCAGCGCCTGCGCCAGCCGCTGCTGCGGCGTCATGCCATAGACCATGCGAAACACCAGGCCGGCGCGCGCGAGCTGCGCGCGCAGCGCCGCATCCTCGGCTTGCTGCCAATGCTGCTCCGGCGCCGGACATTCCAGGTCCAGCCCGCACAGCAGCCAGCAGTGCCGGCCTGACACGGGCAGCGCGCGCGGCGGTGCCGCATCCAGCCATTCGGGGCTGGCATTCAGGACGGTGTAGCGGGGCAGGCTGTGCGCCAGGTCGGCGCAGAGCGCTTCGGCGCCGCTGTGGCGCGCGCCGAGCACATGCACCACGGCGGCAAGCGGATCGGGCGCCATGGGATGCGGGTCAGCGGTGCATGACCTGCACGAAGATCTCGTTGGGCTTGAGCATGCCCAGTTCGCTGCGGGCCTTGGCCTCGACCATTTCCAGGCCGTTCTTCAGGTCGTTGACCTCGACCTGCAGCCGCTCGTTCTCATGCCGCACCAGTGCATTGGCGGCATTCTGTTCGGCAATCTGCGCATGCAGCTCCTGCACGTAGGCAACGCTGCCGTGGCCCAGCCACAGCTGCGCATGCACGGCAGCAAGAAGCACCAGCAGAACCAGCGGGACGATGCGATTGACCATGGGCGGTTATCGGAAGCGTTGCATGGGCCGCGCCCGGGATGGACCCGGGCGCGGCCAGGCGGCTCAGCGCAGGTTGTAGAACGCTTCGCGGCCCGGGTAGAAGGCGATCTCGCCCAGGTCTTCCTCGATGCGCAGCAGCTGGTTGTACTTGGCCATGCGGTCCGAGCGCGACAGCGAGCCGGTCTTGATCTGGCCGGCGTTGGTGCCGACGGAGATGTCGGCAATGGTCGAGTCCTCGGTCTCGCCCGAACGGTGCGAGATCACGGCGGTGTAGCCGGCGCGCTTGGCCATCTCGATGGCGGCAAAGGTTTCGGTCAGCGTGCCGATCTGGTTGATCTTGATCAGGATGGAATTGGCGATCTTCTTGTCGATGCCTTCCTTGAGGATCTTGGTGTTGGTCACGAACAGGTCGTCGCCAACCAGCTGCACCTTCGACGCCAGACGCTCGGTCAGGATCTTCCAGCCATCCCAGTCGCCTTCGGCCATGCCGTCTTCGATGGAGATGATCGGGTACTTGTCGCACCAGCCGGCCAGCATGTCGGTCCACTGCGTGGCGGTGAGCGTCATGTTGCCTTCGCCCGCCAGCACATACATGCCGTCCTTGTAGAACTCGCTGGCAGCGCAGTCCAGGCCCAGAGCGATCTGTTCGCCGGCCTTGTAGCCTGCGGCTTCGATGGCGTCGAGGATCAGCTGGATCGCGGCCTCGTGGTTTTCCACGGAAGGCGCGAAACCGCCTTCGTCGCCCACGGCCGTGCTCATGCCCTTGTCATGGATGATCTTCTTCAGTGCATGGAACACTTCGGCGCCCCAGCGCACGGCTTCGCGGAAGCTCGGTGCGCCCACGGGGATGATCATCAGCTCTTGCAGGTCGAGCGAGTTGTTGGCGTGCGCGCCGCCGTTGATGACGTTCATCATCGGCACCGGCAGCTGCATGCCGCCCATGCCGCCGAGGTAGCGGTACAGCGGCAGGCCGGCTTCTTCGGCGGCGGCGCGGGCCACGGCCATCGACACGGCCAGCATGGCGTTGGCGCCCAGGCGGCCCTTGTTGTCGGTGCCATCGAGGTCGATCAGGGTCTTGTCCAGGAAGGCCTGTTCCGACGCGTCGAGGCCCAGCACGGCTTCGGAGATCTCGGTGTTGATGTGCTCGACGGCCTTGAGCACGCCCTTGCCCAGGTAGCGGCTCTTGTCGCCGTCGCGCAGCTCGATGGCTTCGCGCGAACCCGTGGACGCGCCCGACGGCACGGCCGCGCGGCCCATCACACCCGACTCCAGCAGCACGTCGCATTCGACGGTGGGGTTGCCGCGGCTGTCCAGCACTTCGCGGCCAACGATATCAACAATCGCACTCATGATTTTCCTTAGGGAGTTTTGAATCTGGTGGGCCCGTACGCAGGCGGGCCGGGATGCTTCAGGCGTTCAGACGCCCTCGACGCAAACCATGCGCATGATGGCGGCACCGGCGCGCGCTTCGCGCGCCGTTAGATATTCGGGCGAATCATAGAACGCCTGCGCGGCCTCGAAGCTCGCGAACTTCAGCACGACGACGCGGCCCGGGTTCCAGTCGCCTTCGAGCATCTTGACCTCGCCGCCGCGCACGCAGACCTCGGCGCCATGCGCCTGCATGGCCTGGGTGCTCCACTTGCGGTAATCGGCGTATTGTTCGGGGTTCGTGACATCGACCGATGCAATGATGTAGCCGCTGGCCATGTTCAGGCTCCGAACTGGTTTTCGAGGAAGCCGTTGCGCTTGGTCACGTCATCGAGCGCGACCAGCGTCTCCAGCAGCGCGCGCATGTGCTTGAGCGGCACGGCGTTCGGGCCGTCGGACAGCGCGTTGCACGGATCGGGGTGGGTCTCCATGAACAGGCCCGCCACGCCCACGGCCACGGCCGCGCGCGACAGCACCGGCACCATCTCGCGCATGCCGCCGCTGGTCTCGCCGTTGCCGCCGGGCAGCTGCACGCTGTGCGTGGCGTCGAACACCACGGGTGCATTGGTCTCGCGCATGATGGCCAGCGAGCGCATGTCGCTGACCAGGTTGTTGTAGCCGAAGCTCGCGCCGCGCTCGCAGGCGGTGAACGAGTCCTCGGGCAGGCCGGCTTCCCTGGCCGCGGCACGGGCCTTGTCGATGACATGCTTCATGTCATGCGGCGCGAGGAACTGGCCCTTCTTGATGTTGACCGGCTTGCCCGACTGGGCCACCGCGCGGATGAAATCCGTCTGGCGGCACAGGAAGGCCGGCGTCTGCAGCATGTCGACGATGCTGGCCACATAGGGCACTTCCTCGACGGTGTGCACATCGGTCAGGATCGGAACGTTGAGTTCCTTCCTTACCTTGGCGAGGATCTCCAGGCCTTTTTCCATGCCCGGGCCGCGAAAGCTCGCGCCCGAGGAACGGTTGGCCTTGTCGAAGCTGCTCTTGAAGATGAAGTTGATGCCCAGATCGGAGGTGATCTCCTTGAGCTGGCCGGCCACGTCCATCTGCAGCTGTTCGGACTCGACCACGCAGGGTCCGGCAATGAGGAAGAAGCGTTGGTCCAGGCCGATGTCGAAGCCGCAGAGTTTCATGGGAGTTTCCTTTTGTCGGGACGGTCAGGCCTTGGCGCTGCGCTGCTGCTGGTGCTCGAGCGCGGCCTTGATGAAGGCATTGAACAGCGGGTGGCCGTTCCACGGAGTCGACTTGAACTCGGGGTGGAACTGCACGCCGATGTACCAGGGGTGAACGGCCTTGGGCAGCTCGACGATCTCGGTCAGGTTCTCGCGCTGGGTCAGCGCCGAGATCACCAGGCCGGCCTTGCGCAGCTGGTCGAGGTAGTTGACGTTGGCTTCGTAGCGGTGGCGGTGGCGCTCGGTCACGACCGGGCCGTAGATGCTGAACGCCAGCGTATCGGCCTGCACGTCGGAGCTCTGCGCGCCCAGGCGCATGGTGCCGCCCAGGTCGGAGTTCTCGTCGCGCTTCTTGATCGTGCCGTCCTCATCCTTCCACTCGTTGATCAGTGCGATCACCGGGTTGGGCGTGCTGGGGTCGAACTCGGTCGAGTTGGCCTTGTCGAGGCCGGCGACATGGCGCGCGTACTCGATGGTGGCGACCTGCATGCCCAGGCAGATGCCCAGGTAGGGCACCTTGTTTTCACGCGCATAGCGCGCGGTGCAGATCTTGCCTTCGACGCCGCGCGATCCAAAGCCGCCGGGCACCAGGATGGCGTCGTATTGCGCCAGCTTCTCGGCCGCATGGCCCTCGATGGTCTCGGAGTCGAGGTGGTCGATCTTGACGCGCACATGGTTGCGCATGCCGGCGTGGCGCAGGGCCTCGTTGACCGACTTGTAGCTGTCCGACAGGTCGACATACTTGCCGACCATGGCGATCTTGACCTCGCCCTGGGGATGCTCGGTCTCATAGACCAGGTTGTCCCAGCGCTTGAGGCTGGTGGGCGGCGTGTTCAGGCGCAGCTTGTCGCAGACCAGGCCGTCCAGGCCCTGCTCGTGCAGCATGCGCGGCACCTTGTAGATGGTGTCCACATCCCACATCGAGATCACGCCCCACTCGGGCACGTTGGTGAACAGCGAGATCTTCTCGCGTTCCTCGGCCGGCACGGGGTGCTGGGCGCGGCACAGCAGCGCGTCGGGCTGGATGCCGATCTCGCGCAGCTTCTGCACGGTGTGCTGGGTGGGCTTGGTCTTGAGCTCGCCGGCCGTGGCGATCCAGGGCAGGTAGGTCAAATGCACGAAGGCCGAGTTGTTCGGGCCGAGCTTGAGGCTCAGCTGGCGCACGGCTTCGAGGAAGGGCAGGGATTCGATGTCGCCCACGGTGCCGCCGATCTCGCAGATCGCCACGTCCACCGCATCCGGCGTGCCGATGCCGGCGCCGCGCCTGATGTAGTCCTGGATTTCGTTGGTGACGTGCGGGATGACCTGCACCGTCTTGCCGAGGTAGTCGCCGCGGCGTTCCTTCTCGAGCACGCTCTGGTAGATGCGGCCGGTCGTGAAGTTGTTGGTCTTTTTCATGCGCGTTTCAATGAAACGCTCGTAATGACCCAGGTCCAGATCGGTTTCGGCGCCGTCGTCCGTCACGAACACTTCACCATGCTGGAACGGCGACATGGTGCCCGGATCCACGTTGATGTAGGGATCGAGCTTGATCAGAGTGACTTTGAGGCCGCGCGATTCGAGGATCGCAGCAAGGGAGGCGGAGGCGATTCCCTTGCCCAGGGAAGACACCACACCGCCGGTGACGAAGACAAATTTGGTCATGTCTTTATGGAAGTTCTGCACAAATCGAGCGGCAAGTGGGCACTGCGGATCAGGATGGACTGCTAGGCGCAAACCGCAGCAATAGCCCAGCTATCGCGAGGATTTGCAACGCCGCAGGCCGCCTGAGACCGCAGATGCCCACGGCGCGATGATTTGCGCAGAGCTTCCTTATAGGTGTTGGTAAAGAAGGATTATAGATGCGTGCCCATTTCGTCTGTCGGAGCTGACGCCGATATACCCTGCCAAGCTTGGCCTTGTCTGCTAAATTCGCCGTATGAAAGAGTTCGCAGGCAAACATCTGGTTCTGGGCCTCAGTGGAGGCGTGGCTTGTTACAAGTCGGCGGAGCTGTGCCGGCTGCTGATCAAGGCCGGCGCGACGGTGCAGGTCGTCATGACCGAGGCCGCCGAGCAGTTCATCACGCCCGTGACCATGCAGGCATTGTCGGGCCGCACGGTCTATGGCTCGCAGTGGGATGCGCGCGAGCATAACAACATGCCGCACATCAACCTCAGCCGCGAGGCCGATGCGATCCTGATCGCGCCGTGCAGCGCCGATTTCGCGGCGCGGCTCGCGCAGGGGCGGTCCGATGAGCTGCTGAGCCTGCTGTGCCTGGCGCGGCCGATCGAGCGCGTGCCGCTGCTGCTGGCGCCGGCCATGAACCGCGAGATGTGGGTGCATCCCGCGACCCAGCGCAATTTCGCCCAGGTGGTGCGCGATGGCGCGACCGTGCTGGGCGTGGGCACGGGCGAGCAGGCCTGCGGCGAGACCGGCGACGGCCGCATGCTCGAGCCGGCCGAGCTGATGCAGGAGCTGAGCGCCTTCTTCACGGCCAAGCAGCTCGCGGGCCAGCATCTGCTGATCACCGCCGGGCCGACCTTCGAGGCCATCGACCCGGTGCGCGGCATCACCAACCGCTCCAGCGGCAAGATGGGCTTTGCGATTGCGCGCGCGGCGCGCGAGGCCGGCGCCGAAGTCACGCTGGTCGCGGGCCCGGTGTCGCTGCCCACGCCGCGCGGCGTGCGCCGCATCGACGTGCAGTCGGCCGAGCAGATGCTGCGCGCCGTCGAGCAATCGGCCGATGCCGCGAGCATCTTCATCGCCACCGCTGCCGTGGCCGACTGGCGACCGGCGCTGGCCTCGGAGCAGAAGATCAAGAAGGACGGCTCGGGCGAGGTGCCCACGCTGGCCTTCGTCGAGAACACCGATATCCTGGCGCGCATCGCGCAGTCGCCGCGCGCGCGTGCCGGCCAGCTGTACTGCGTCGGATTTGCCGCCGAAAGCCATGATCTGCTGGCGCACGCGACGGCCAAGCGGCTGCGCAAGCAGGTGCCGCTGCTGGTCGGCAACATCGGCCCGGCCACGTTCGGCCAGGACGACAACGCGCTGCTGCTGGTCGATGCCGAGGGCCACCGCGAACTGCCGCAGGCCTCCAAGCGCGTGCTGGCGCAGCAACTGGTGGCCGAGATCGCGCAGCGCCTGCATCGCCCCGCCGCCATGATTTCGCAGGTGCTCACATGAGCGCTTGGACAGACGCACTGCGCGGGCGCAACGCCACGCATTTTGGCCGCCATGCGCTGGGACGGGCCAGCGAGGTCGGCTATGACGGCCCGGCCGATGGCGACTTCGCGCGCTATGTCGACCAATTGATGGCCGACGCCGAAGCGCAGCAACTGGCACAGGCGCGGACACCGCAGGGGCAGGCCGCGCGCGCAACGCGCAATGCGCCGCGCCCGCCCGGCACGCGCGCGCCGGCGCAGTCCGGCGACACGCGCCGCAGCCAGGCACAGATCGCACACCCACCGGCGGCCGGCCGTCCGCGGCTGCAGTCCGCGGCATGGAAGCTGGCGCCGGCCGCGATGTGGATCGTGGTGTTTGTCGCCATCATGTTCTTTGGCGCCGCGGCCTCGTGGCTGATCGGGCTGGCCTTCCTCGGCAACATCCTGTTCAAGCTCGTGGCCAAGGCGCAGGCGCGCAGCAAAAGCTGAAGCCGCGCGGCGGGGCCGGCAATTTCGGCGATGATGGCGGCCGCTGCGCGGCTGCGGGCTCTGCGGCCGGCGCGTACCTTTCCAATTCCTCACTGGCCCGAAGCGGCCCGGCATGCGTCCGGGCCGGGGCAAATTCCATGAATGTCGACCTGAAGATCCTCGACGCGCGCCTGCGCGACAACATGCCTGCCTATGCCACGCCCGGCAGCGCCGGCCTCGACCTGCGTGCCTGCCTCGACGCGCCGCTGACGCTCGCGCCCGGCGAATGGCAGCTCGTGCCCACGGGCATGGCCATCCACCTCGAAGACCCGGGCTATGCCGCGATGATCCTGCCGCGCTCGGGCCTGGGCCACAAGCATGGCATCGTGCTCGGCAACCTGGTCGGGCTGATCGACAGCGACTACCAGGGCCAGCTGATGGTCAGCGCCTGGAACCGCTCGCCCACGGCCTTCACGCTGCAGCCCATGGACCGTCTCGCGCAGCTGGTGATCGTGCCCGTGGTGCAGCCGAGCTTCCGCATCGTGGACGAGTTCGGCGCGGTCTCGGAGCGCGGCGAAGGCGGCTATGGTTCGACCGGCAAGGCCTGAAACCGTATCCGAAAGCACTTTCTGTTAGCAAGTGTCAAACCTGTCGGCATTGGATGCCGGCCTACCGTTATAGGTTGACAGGCTGGTCAAAATGGACTGGTCCATGCCGAGGACGGGTATCCATCGATTCCAGG
Organism: Comamonas antarctica; assembly: GCF_013363755.1. NCBI lineage: Bacteria > Pseudomonadati > Pseudomonadota > Betaproteobacteria > Burkholderiales > Comamonadaceae > Comamonas > Comamonas antarctica. The sequence continues at coordinate 3,030,591 of NZ_CP054840.1, read as the reverse complement.
TCGCATCGGCATGCCCTAACAGGAGGTTTGCATGAAGAACATTCAACGTTGGAGCCGCGTCGCAGGTGCCGGTGTCATTGTCGCTGCGCTGACGGCGTGTGCGGGCTATCCGCAAGGCGGCGGCTACAACCAGCCCAGCTACCCCGTGGCTTCGCAGCCCACCTATCCGGCCCAGACCTACCCCGGCCAGACCTATCCGTCGGCCGGTTATCCGCAAAGCTATCCGGTTCAGGTGCAGCAAGGCCGCATTGTGAACATTGAAACCGTGCGCGTACAGGATTCGAGCGGAGTGGGCGCCGGTGGCGCCATCGTCGGCGGCGTGCTCGGCGGCCTGGTCGGCCACCAGATCGGCGGCGGCTCGGGCCGTACGCTGGCCACCGCAGCCGGTGTCGTGGGCGGCGCGCTGGCCGGCAATGCCGTGCAGAACCATGCCGGTGGCGGCAGCGTGCGCGACATCTACCGCGTGACGGTGGAAATGCGCGACGGCAGCCTGCGCGCGTTCGACTATCCCAACCCGCCGCAGCTGAACATCGGCGACCGCGTGCGTGTCGAAGGCGATCAGCTGGTGCGCTGACCGGGAGAATGAAAAAAGGGGGCTGCGGCCCCCTTTTTTGTTTCAGTGCACGGTGTCGTTGCCCGGCACCTGCGGCTGGATACGGAAGAAGCCCGTGCCCGCGCTGCCGCGGCCGATCTCCTCTTCGGTGGCTTCGCGCACGCCTTCGACCTTGAGGTGCAGGCGCAGCGCGATGCCGGCCAGCGGGTGGTTGCCGTCGAGCACCACATGCTCGGGGTAGATGTCCGTGACGGTGTACAGCGCGTCCTTGGGCGCCTCGGGGTTGGTGCCCTCGGGCAGCACATGGCCTTCGAAGGTCATGCCTTCCTCGGTCTCGGCAGGGAACAGCGTGCGCGGCTCGAGAAAGATCAGCTTCTCGTTGTAGTCGCCAAACGCGTCCTCGGGTTCGAGATGCAGGTCCAGCGTCGCGCCCGGGCTGTGGCCCTGCAGCGCGCGTTCGATCGCCGGCAGCAGGTCATCGCCGCCGACCAGGAAATCGACCGGCTCCTCGAGCACATCCAGTTCCTCGCCCAGCGTGTCCTTGAGGGTCCAGGTCAGAGCGACCACGCATTGTTCCTTGATTTCCATGGTTTGCAGCCTTTTGAATGGGAAAAGGCCCCCGCAGGGCAGGGGCCGGTATGCCAGGGATTTTCCCATGCCTGTCAAGGCCGCCCGGCTGCGCCGGGCTTTGGCGGCGTGCCGCCCGCCTCAGAAGGGGTAATGGCGCGGCGTGGTCTGCATGGTGATCCAGCGCGTATCGGTGAACGCATCGATGCCCGCCTGGCCGCCGAAGTGGCCATAGCCCGAGCTTTTCACGCCGCCAAACGGCATTTGCGCTTCGTCATGCACCGTGGGGCCGTTGATGTGGCAGATGCCCGACTCGATGCGCGCCGCGACCTGCCAGGCGCGCGCCGTGTCGCGGCCGTAGACGGCCGAGGCCAGGCCGAATTCATTGTCGTTGGCCACCGCGATCGCCTGCTCGATGCCGTCCACGCGCACGATGGCCTTCACCGGCGCAAAGGTCTCCTCGTAGAAGATCTCCATGTCCGACGTCACATGGTCCAGCAGCGTCGCGGGCATCAGCGTGCTGTCGGCCTTGCCGCCGCACAGCAGCCTGGCGCCCTTGGCGACGGCGTCGTCGATCAGCGCATTGACGCGTTCGACCGTGGTCTGGTCGACGACCGAGCCCAGCACCACCGGACCCTGGCGCGGGTCGCCCAGCGGCAGCGAGGTGGCGCGCGCCACGAGCTTGGCGATGAACGCGTCGGCGACCTGGTTGTCGACGATGATGCGCTCGGTCGACATGCAGATCTGGCCCGAGTTGGCAAACGCGCCAAAGGTCGCGCCGGCCACGGCGGCGTCGATGTCGGCGTCGTCGAGCACCAGGAACGGCGCCTTGCCGCCGAGCTCGAGAATCGCCGGCTTGAGGTACTTGGCCGCGGTCTGGCCGATGATGCGGCCGACGCGTGTCGAGCCCGTGAAGTTGACGCGGCGCACGGCCGGGTGGGCGATCATCGCTTCGACCACCGCACCCGCATCGGCGGGGGCGTTGGTGACGAAGTTCACCACGCCCGGCGGCAGGCCGCCTTCCTGCAGCGCCTCGATGATCAGGCCATGGGTCGCGGGGCACAGCTCCGAGCCCTTGAGCACCACGGTGTTGCCGCAGGCCAGCGGCGTGGCAATCGCGCGCACCGCCAGGATGATGGGCGCATTCCAGGGCGCGATGCCCACGACCACGCCCGCGGGCTGGCGCACGGCCATGGCCAGGCTGCCGGGCACGTTCGAGGGAATCACCTGGCCGCTGATCTGCGTGGTCAGCGACGCGGCTTCGAGAAACATGTCGGCCGCCAGGTGCACGTTGAAGCCGGCCCAGATGCCCGAGGCGCCGGTCTCGGCGGCCATGGCCGCGGCAAAGGCTTCGCCCTTGGCTTCGATCGCCGCGGAAGCCTTCATCAGCAAGGCGCGGCGCTCGCCCGGGCCCATCGCGGCCCAGGCGGGAAACGCCTTGGCCGCGGCATCGACCGCGGCGCGCGCGTCGTCGGCGGTGGCGGCGGGCGCGCGCGTGGCGACCTGGCCGTCGAGCGGATTGCGGCGCTCGAAAGTCGCGCCGCCCGTGGCGCCCGCAAACTGGCCGCCAATCAGCATTTGTTGTTCGATCATGGAACTTCCTTTGTTGAAAGAAAATAAAGTTGCAGTCATTCGTAGCGGTTGCAAGGCTCACGCTAGTTGAAACAGGCGAGGCCCGGCGTGGGGACACCGAGCAAGGGCCGCCCCGCAGCGAGGGTGTCGTCCCCCTCCACCGAAGGTTGAGAGGGGGAAGCGGCGAAGCCGCTCAGGGGGTGCTTCCAAGGTATGCCTTGCGCACCGCCGCACTGGCTTGCAGTTCGGCGGCCGTGCCTGCGCCCACGACCAACCCGGTTTCGAGCAGGTAGCCGCGGTCGGCAATGGCCAGGCTCTGCCTGGCATTCTGCTCGACCAGCAGCACGCCCACACCCAGCGTGCGGATACGGGCCAGCGCCGCGAACAGCTCCCTGCACATCAGCGGCGACAGGCCGAGCGACGGTTCATCGAGCAGCAGGATATCGGGCGCCGACATCAGCGCGCGGCCCACGGCCACCATCTGCTGCTCGCCGCCGCTCATGGTGCGCACGCTTTGGCCCATGCGCTGCGCGAGCTTGGGGAACAGCTCCAGCACGCGTTCCAGGCTCTGCGCTTCGAGCGCACGCGCGCGCCGCGGCTGGGCGCCGAGCTGCAGGTTCTCGCGCACCGTCAAGTCGCCAAATACGCCGCGGCCTTCGGGCACCAGCGCCAGGCCGGTTTCGACCACCTGGTGCGCGGGCAGGCGCGTGAGTTCCCGGCCCGCGAGCAGCACGCTGGCGCCGGCCAGCGGCCGCACCATCGCGCCAATCGCCTTGAGCAGCGAGGACTTGCCCGCGCCGTTCGCGCCCAGCATCACCACCAGCTCGCCCTTGGCGACCTGCAGCGACACGCCGCGCAGCGCCTGGTGCTTGCCATAGGCCACGCACAGCTCGCGTACTTCAAGCATGGGCGGCCTCCACATCGTCATCGCTGCCCAGGTAGGCTTCGATCACGCGCGGATCGGACAGCACCGTGCGCGTGGCGCCATCGGCAATGCGCGCGCCGGCGTTCATCACCACGCAGCGGCTGCACAGCGCATGCACCGCGTCCATCACATGTTCGACCATCAGCACCGTCATTCCTTCGTCGCGCAGCGCTGCGATCAGCGCGATGCCCTGTTGCAGTTCCGTGGGGTTGAGCCCGGCGAGCCACTCATCGAGCAGCAGCAGTTTGGGCGCGAGCGCCAGCGCGCGCGCCAGTTCCAGCCGCTTCTGGTCGATATAGGTCAGCTCGCTCGCGGCGAGCCCGGCCTGGGCACCCAGGCCCACGCGCTCGAGCAACTGCTGCGCGGCCTGCGCCGCGGCACGGCCATGCAGGCCGCCGGGGCGGAATGCCAGGCCCGCGGCAACGTTGTCGCGGCAGTTCATGCCGCCCAGCACGCGCACCAGCTGGAAGGTGCGCGCCACGCCCAGGCGCGCGATCTGGTGGCTGGGCAGGCCGCTGATGCGGCGGCCCGCAAAGCGCACTTCGCCGGCGCTCGGCGCGAGTGCGCCCGACACCAGGTTCATGGCCGTGGTCTTGCCCGAGCCATTGGGGCCCAGCAGGCCCACGACTTCGCCCGCATGCACGTCGAATGACAGCCCGTTGACCGCTACCAGGCCGCCAAAGCGCTTGCTCAAGGCCTTGATTTCCAGCAATGGCGTACTCATTGCGCACCTCCGTCGTGCGGTTTGCGCCGGCGCAGCCAGCCCGAGATGCCTTGCGGCACCGCATAGACGATCAGCATGAACACCAGACCGACAAGAATGGCGAAATGGTTGGGAAAGTTCGCCGACAGGAACTCGAACAGCAGCACCAGCGGCACCGCGCCGAGCAGCGGCCCGAACAGCGAGCCGGCACCGCCGAGCAGCGCCATGATCAGCGTCTGGAACGAGATCGCGGGCGCGAACGCAATGGTCGGGTCGAGATAGGTCCAGCGCGGCGCCATGATCGCGCCGGCCACGGTCATGAACGACGCGCTCAGCGTGAACAGCAGCACCTTGACGCGCGTGGTGTTGATGCCCACGTGCACGGCCACCGTCTCGTCCTCGCCGATCACGCGCAGCGCCAGCCCGAGCCGGGTGCGTGCAATCCACGCGCGCAGGCCCAGCACCAGCGCCAGCAGCGCCAGCAGCTGCCAGTAGATGTCCTGCGCGGTGATGTCGACAAACACATAGCGGCCCAGGTCCTTGGTGATGTTGACCTCGTACCAGGTCACGAGCTGCTTGACCAACTCGGCCAGGCCGAAGCTGAAGATCACGAAATACACCCCCGACAGCCGCAGCGTCGCCAGTCCCACCACCAGCGCCATGGCCACGCCCACGCCCAGCGCGACCAGCAGCACCGCGGCCCAGGGCAGGGCCTCGCCGAACACCGCCGTGGTGTATGCGCCCACGCCGAAGAACGCCACCGTGGCCAGCGAGACATAGCGCGTCGGCCCGGAGAACAGCGCCCAGGCCGAGGCCAGCACGCTGTACATCAGCACGCTGATCAACAGCGACAGGTAGTAATCGTTGTCCAGCCACTGCGGCACCGTGGCCAGCAGCGCCATGACGAGCGCGCCCGCGCCCCATGCAAGGTATTCGCCGCGGTTCATCGCGCGCCCTTTCCAAACAGGCCCGTGGGGCGCAGCAGCAGCACGCCGAGAAACAGCGCATAGTTCACCGCCAGCGTGAGGCCGGGGTCGATGAAAGTGGCCACCAGCGTCTCGGCAAAGCCGAGCATCATTGCGGCCATCAGGCAGCCCAGCAGATTGCCGACGCCGCCCATGATCACCACGATCAGCGCCTTCATCGCGAACATCGTGCCCATGGCCGCCGAGAATGGCAGGAACATGCTGACCAGCACGCCCGACGCCGCCACCATCGCGCCGCCCAGGCCGAACGCCAGCGCCGCGGTGAAGCGCACATCGATGCCCACCAGCGGCGCGAAGCGCGGCGCGACCGACACGGCGCGCACCACGGTGCCGATGCGCGTGCGCGTCAGCAGCAGGTACAGGCCCAGGCCCAGCGCGATGGCCACGCCCAGCACCAGCAGCCGGTTGGCGGCAACGGTGCTGCCCAGGACCTGCACCGGGATCGAGAGGTAGGTGTAGCTGTGGTAGTTGCCGCCAAAGGCCACCATCATGATGCCCTGCACGACAAACATCAGGCCAAAGGTGGCGAGGATGGAGTCGACCTCGAGCGCCGGGCCCGCGCCGGTGCGCCGCACCAGCGGCGTGAGCAGCAGCTGGTAGACCAGCCACTGCACGGCAAAGCCCAGCGGCAGCACCAGCAGCAGGATCAGCAGCGGCGACAGGCCCCAGGCGCTCACGCCCAGGTAGGCCAGGAAGGCCGGCGCGATCAGGAACTCGCCATAGGAGAGGTTCATGATGCGCGCCACGCCGTATTGCAGGGTCAGCCCCATGGCAATCAGCCCGTAGAGGCCGCCCAGGGTGCTGCCCGCGAGCAGGATATCCAATGGATTCATGGGGCAGGGGCTTCAGTTCTTCCAGGCCGGTTTTGGAATGACCGCCGGCTTGGCGCCCGCGCGGTTGGCCGGCGCGATGCCGTAGAACTCGCCGTTCTGCCACTGGCCCACATACCAGAGCTTGGTCAGCATCTGGTTCTCGAGCTTGACCGGGCCGATGATGGTGTCGAAGGTGCCGGTCTTGATCTCCTGCGTCACGGCCGCGCGGTCGATCCTGCCCACGCGCTCGATCGCCTGCTGCAGCACCTGCAGCGAGGTGTACTGGATGGTGCTGGCGAAGCGGTCGGGCTCGTAGCCGGCCGACTCCTTGTGGCGCTTGAAATAGTCCTTGATCGCGGGCGCATCGAAGTCGACGCCGCCCGGCGCCATGATGCCTTCGGCGGCCGCGCCGAACCTGGCCTTGTACATCGGGAACTGCGTGCCCACGCCGGTGAACATCACCTTGGGATTGAGGCCGTTGACGCGCGACTGCTCGGTGATCAGCATGGTGTCGGGCGGGTAGGAGTAGGCAATGAACACATCGGCGTTCTTGCTCTTGACTTCGGTCAGCAGCGGCGTCATGTCCTGCGTGCCTACGGGATAGCTCTTGTCGTAGACCAGCTCGAAGCCATGCGCCTTGGCGGCCTTGCGCGTGGCGTTGGCGAGTTCCACGCCAAAGCCGTCGGCGATGTTGATCATGGCGATCTTGTTGCCGATCTTGCCGTCCTTCTTGGCGCTTTCGAGGAAGCTCACCAGCGACTCGGCGTAGCCCGCGCCCGTGCCCAGGAAGAAGAACGCATGCTTCCAGCGCTTGGCCAGCTCGGGCGCCTTGTCGGTCACCGCCGTTGCGGCCAGCAGCGGGTACTTGTGCTTCTCATAGGTCGGACCCACGGCCAGGTTGCTGCCCGTGCTCCAGGGCGGCAGCACGAAGTCGACCTTGTCCTGGGTCATCAGGCGTTCCGTGGCACGCACCGCCTCCTCGGTGCTCGAGCGGTCGTCGTATTCCACGACCTCGATGGGCACGCGCTTGCCGTAGGCCTTGAGCAGGATGCCGCCCGCGGCGTTGATCTCCTTGACCCAGAGCTGGTAGTTGGGCGCCACCGTGGCGGCAGTGCCGCCGGCGTTGTGGCCGGTCTTGGCAATGGCCCAGCCGATGCGCACCGATTTCGGCGCTTCCTGCGCCAGCGCCAGCGGCGCCATGGTGGCAAGAGCGGCGGCGGCAGCCACCTGCTGCAGCCAGAAACGTTTGCTTGCTGTCTTCATGCTTGTCTCCTTGGTCGCCCTTTTGCCGGGCGTGCACGCATGCTAGGGCGGGGCCTCTAGCGCGGCTGTACCGAGCATGCACAAAGTGCTTGACTGTGGATGCACGGCGCTCAGGGTTTTCCAGCGGCTGCGCGCCTGCCTGGATAATCGGCCGCACATCCCCGGGAGGTAGCGCAGATGGACACCGCAAGCAGCTTGAGCACCGACGGCCTTTCGGCGCATGAAGCCGTTCCTGCATGGCAGGACTGGATGGCGAAGCTGTTCTCGGGCCTGGGCACCGACCTCTATGGCGATACCGTGTTCGAAGGCCATCTGCAGCGCTCGCAGGCCGGCGCCGTGGTCATGACGCGGCTCGAGGCCGCGCGCCACCGCGTGATCCGCAGCGTGCAGGGCCTGCGCTCGCACGATGCCGACCAGGTGAAGATCGTCGCGCCCTGGCAGGGGCTGGCCGCCGTGAGCCAGCAGGGGCGCGAAGCCAGCGCGCGCAACGGCAGCTGGGTGATCTACGACACCAGCCAGGCCTACGAGGTGGCCAATCCCGAATGGTCCGAGCATCTGATCGTGATGCTGCCGCGGCGCAGCCTGGAGCAGCGCGGCATCCGGCTCGAGGGGCTGATGGGGCGCAATGTCGGCGGCGGCTCGGGCATCGCGCGCGTCGCGCTCGAAGCCATGCGCAGCACCTACCAGGAACTGCCGACCATGGCGCCAGCCGTGGCCGAACGCGCGGGCGAGCTGCTGATCGACCTGGTGCACCTGTCGCTGCAGGAGCTGTCGGGGCGCGGCACGGCGGTGACGCAGCAGCAGGCCTTCAAGGACCGCATCCGCGCGCATGTCGCGGCCCATGTGCGCGATCCGCGGCTGTGCATCGACGACATTGCGCGCGCGATGAACTGCAGCAAGCGCCATCTGTACAACGCGTTTGCCGACGAACCGCTGGCGCTGGCCGCGTGGATCCAGCAACTGCGCCTGGAGCTGTGCATGCGCGAGTTGCGCGACGCCCGCAACGCCGCGCGCACCATCACTGATATCGCGTTCGGCTGCGGCTTCAGCAGCAGCGCGCATTTCAGCCGCGCGTTCAAGGCGTATACCGGAATGGCGCCGACGGAGTTCCGGGCATTGCGTTGAGTCAGGCATGGCGTGCACGGTTTCGAGGACAGACCGTTCACCCTTCGACAGGCTCAGGGCGAACGTCAAGCAAACCCCTGTCACGGCTTACATAGGACAATGCAGTCCATTAATAGATTGCAAGTAGCTGACTGCCATGGATATTGACCAACCCCTTGCCCTGCTGGGCGGAATGACCGCTTCCCAGTTCATGCGCCGCCACTGGCACAAGAAGCCGCTGCTGGTGCGCCAGGCCATTCCAGGCATGGTGGCGCCCGTGGGCCGCGATGCGCTGTTTGATCTGGCCGGCCAGGATGGCGTCGAGTCGCGGCTGATCCGCCAGCAGAAGAAGGGCTGGACGATGGACCATGGCCCGTTCGGCAGCCAGGACCTGCCGGCGCTGAGCCAGAAGGCCTGGTCGCTGCTGGTGCAGGGCGTGGACCTGCATGACGCGGGCGTGCATGCGCTGTTGCAGCAGTTCCGCTTCGTGCCCGAAGCCCGCCTGGATGACCTGATGATCAGCTACGCCACCGACGGCGGCGGCGTGGGCCCGCATTTCGACAGCTATGACGTGTTCCTGCTGCAGGCGCACGGCAAGCGCCGCTGGCGCATCGGCCGGCAGAAGGACCTGACGCTGCAGGAAGGCGTGCCGCTGAAGATCCTGGCCGATTTCGAGCCCGAGCAGGAATTCGTGCTCGAGCCCGGCGACATGCTGTATCTGCCGCCGCGCTATGCCCATGACGGCGTGGCCGAAGGCGAGTGCATGACCTATTCGATCGGCTTTCGCGCCCCGGCGCGCGAGGAACTGGCGCGCGAGCTGCTGCTGCGCATGTCGGACGAACCCGATGAGCCCGAAACGCCGGTGCTCTACAAGGATCCAAAGCAGGAAGCCGTGGCCCACCCGGGCGAGATTCCGGCGAGCATGGCCGAGTTCGCGCGCGCCGCGCTGCAGCGCGCGCTCGCCGAGCCGCTGGCGCTGGAGCGTGCGCTGGGCGAATACCTGACCGATCCCAAGCCCAATGTCTGGTTCGAGGCCGGCGAGGAGGGCGTCATGCTCGAAGCCGTGGTGCTCGACCGGCGCACGCGCATGATGTACGACGCACGCCATGTGTTCATCAACGGCGAGAGCTATCTCGCCGGGGGCCGCGACGCGAAGCTGATGCGCCTGCTGGCCGACCAGCGCGCGCTGTCGGCGCGCGAACTCGCCAAGGCCAGCGACGATGCGCTGGAATTATTGTCGTCCTGGTACGAGGCGGGATGGGTACGTAGCGCTGTCTGACATGTGTGCGGGCATTCGTCTGACAGGCGAAGATTCAAGCTCGCGCGTTGAATGGACAGGCCTCGATCATGCCGACGCTGCCGCCACAGGGTTGACCCTAAAAAAAGTTGTGGACATTTGTAGAAGTGTTGTCAGGAATCGTCAGGATTGCCGAAACCGTACCTATAATCGTTCGCTGTGTCGCAGCAATTATCTTGCGACTCTGCCGCAACGTTCCATGGCTGCAAGAGGCTGGCCGTTAATGGCATATCGAATTCTCAATGCTCCTCAAAATAGGAAAATCGAAATGAAGAACTCCCTCGTCCTGGCTACCGTGATCGCTGCTGCTGCTCTCGTCGCTTGCGGCAAGAAGGAAGAAGCTGCACCCGTGGCCGCTCCTGCTGTGGAAGCTCCTGCTGCTGCTCCCGTGGAAACCGCTCCGGTCGCTCCCGCTGCTGACGCTGCCGCTACGGCTCCTGCCGCCGACGCTGCCGCCGCTGGCGCTGCTGCCAACGCTGCTGACGCTTCGGCCGACGCTGCCAAGGCTTCGGAAGATGCTGCCAAGGCTGCTGCCGACGCCGCTGCCGGCGCTGCTGCTGCCAAGTAAATGCTGCGGCGCTGAAGCCGGTTCGCCGGCTTTGGCCTGGCACAAAACCCCGTTCGCAAGACCGGGGTTTTTTTACGTCCGCGGTTTGCCACAGGGCATGAAAAAGCCACCGCAGGCGGTGGCTTGTCGTGAGCGGCCCGCGCGGGGCCGTTCGGTGGCTGTGCTTACTTCAGGTCGTCGGTCAGCACGCGCACGATGCGCTGGGCGTTGGCCGAGGTCTCGGGAGCGCCGGCCGCAGTCAGCACCGTCACCGTCGAGCGATCGCCCTCGGTGCGCACCTGCACCTGGTACTTGACCGGTGCCGAAGCCTCGCCGCCCTGGCTGAAGATGCGGCTGAAGAAGCCCTTGGCCTTCTGCTCCTCGGGCGAGACGTAGCGCACGAAGTAGATGCCGCGGCTGCGGTCGCGGTCTTCGACGGTGAAGCCGGTGCGGTCGAGCGCCAGGCCGACACGGCGCCAGGCGCGGTCGAAGCCTTCGTCCAGCAGCACCACGGGCACGTTGTCGACGGTGTCCATGCGCGCGCTGGGCGCGGGCGGTGCCGACTGCACCGAAGCCGCGGCGGCTTGCGACTGCTCCTGGCTCACACCCAGCCGGACCATCATGCGGCGCAGGAACTCGGTCTCCAGCTCCGTGTCGGCGGGGCGCGGCTGCCATGCCGTCGAGTCCTTGGCCTGCGTCGAATAGACCTCGATCATGCCGCGGTGGGTGACGTAGATCTCGGTGCCGCCGTCAGGCTTGCGCTCCAGGCGCGTGCGGAACTTGTCGCGCTCGCCGGTGGAGTACAGCGAGTCGAAGACCTTGCCCAGCGCCGCGCGGATCACGTCCTGCGGCAGCTTGGCGCGGTTCTCGGCCCAGTCGGTTTCCATGATGCCGAGCTTGGCATCTTCCTGCACCAGCACGAAGCCGTTTTCCAGCCAGAACTCGCGCACCGGGTCCCAGAGCTGGTCGGCGGGGCGCTGGATCACGAGCCAGCGTTCGGTGCCCGCGCGCTCGATGCGCACGTCGCCGATGTTGCTGACCACGGTCTGCGCGCCGGTCGGCGCCTTGGCCTGGCCCGCCTGCATGGCGTTGGCCGAGACCACGCCGCCGGGAACGGCGTAGCGCGAGTCGCGCGTGAGCTGGCTCAGGTCGGGCGGGACTTCCAGCGTCGGCGCCTTGGTGGCGCTCTTGTAGTCGATCTTTTCCGGAGTGAAGGTGGTGCAGGCAGAAAGCGCCATGGCCAGGCCCAGCAGGCCCAGACGTGCAGTAGTTGGTTTCACGCGAATAATCCTAGGTGCTCTGATAAGTGGGAACGCGGGCTCAGATCAGCGCCGCGGAGCGCAGCGCGCCCTCGACTGCGTCCACATGTTGGGGGCTCAGGTCGGTCATTGGCAGGCGCATCGTAGCGCCGCACAGGCCCATGCGGGCGACGGCCCATTTCACGGGAATCGGGTTGGCTTCGATGAACAGGTTCTTGTGCACCGGCATCAGCTGCAGCTGGATCTGCATCGCGCGCTGCACGTCGCCGGCCAGGGCCGCCTTGCACAGCTCGCTCATCAGGCGCGGCGCGACGTTGGCGGTGACGCTGACGTTGCCATGGCCGCCGCAGAGCATCAAGGCCACCGCGGTCGGATCGTCGCCCGAATACACGCCGAAGCCGGCGGGCACATCGCGGATCAGCCATTGCGCGCGCTCGATGTTGCCCGTGGCTTCCTTGATGCCGATGATGCCCGGCACCTGCGCCAGGCGCAGCACGGTGTCGTGCTGCATGTCCGCGACCGAGCGGCCGGGCACGTTGTAGAGAATCGTCGGCAGGTCGCCCACGGCTTCTGCAATCGCCTTGAAGTGCTGGTACTGGCCCTCTTGCGTGGGCTTGTTGTAGTAGGGCACGACCTGCAGCTGGCTGTCGGCGCCGACGGACTTGGCGAACTGCGCCAGCTCGATGGCTTCGCGCGTGGAGTTCGCGCCGCAGCCGGCCATGATGGGCACGCGCTTGGCGGCCTGCTCGACGGCCACGCGAATGATCTCGCAGTGCTCTTCCACATTGACGGTGGGGGATTCACCGGTGGTGCCCACCACGCCGATGCAGTCGGTGCCTTCGGCGATATGCCAGTCGATCAGTTTGCGCAGGCTCGGGTAGTCGACGCTACCGTCTTCGTGCATGGGGGTGACGAGGGCAACAATGCTGCCGGTGAGAGCGACGGTGGAAGAGGTCATGTCCGCAGTTGAAAACGGGAAAGGGACATTCTAACGAGTGTCCGCAACCCTGAGTTGGCTCACCCGGGCATCCCCGGGGAGGAGACGGTTTCCGGATGCAAAAAGTGCCGGCTCACAGCGCTGCCGGCACGCCGGCGCCGGGGGCGGGGCGCCGCGCGGCAATGCGCTGCACGCAGCGCGGCGGGCCGTCGAGGAAGCCGTCTTCATAGGCCACGACCTGCAACTCGCCGGCGCAGGCGCGCAGCAGCTCGCCGGGCTGCAGCAGGAAGTCGGGGCGCGAGGGCTTGCCAAAACGTGCATTGCCATCGGCAAAGGTCTCGTACAGCAGCACGCCGCCGGGCGCGACGCTGGCCACCAGCGTGGGCAGCAGCGCGCGCCAGAGATAGTTGGTGACCACGACGGCGGCAAACTGCGTGCCCGGCAGCGGCCAGGCGCCGCCTTCGATATCCGCGCAGACGCGCTGCGCCGATGCCGGCAGCGCGGCCAGCGCGTCGGCCGAGCGGTCGATGCCCACGCAGGGATGGCCGCGCTGCGCGAACCAGTGCACATGCCGGCCCTGGCCGCAGGCGACGTCGAGCACCGTGCCGCCTGCGGGCACGAGATGGCTGAAACGCTGGATCCAGGGCGAAGCGTGAAAAGGCGTGTGCGTCATAACGGGGATTTTCCCGCACGCCTGCAATATCCGCTTTCTTGGAAACTGGCGCGACCCAGCAAGGGGGCAGCGAGCAAGGGCCGCCCCGCAGCGAGGCTGCCGTCCCCCTCCACCGAAGGTTGAGAGGGGGAAGCGCCGAAGGCGCTCAGGGGGTGCTTTAAAAACACGCCCAGACCTGGTCGGCCATCAAAATCATGAAGTCCGGGTCGGTGTAAAGACCAAACACCGCCGCCAGCACCAGCGCGATCAGCACGCCGCCCAGCACGCGCAAGCCGCGGCGCCGCAGAGGCAGTGCTTGCTGCGCGGCCATGGCTCAGGCCGCCAGCGGGCGGCGCTGCAGCGCCGCCTCGCGCACCGGCAGGTTGATCAGCGCGGCAAAGATGCCCAGCGCGATCGACAGGTACCAGACGATGTCGTAGCTGCCGCTGCGGTCATAGAGATAGCCGCCCAGCCACACGCCAAGGAAGCTGCCGACCTGGTGGCTGAAGAACACGAAGCCGCCGAGCATCGACAGATGCTGCACGCCGAAGATCTGCGCCACCGTGGCATTGGTCAGCGGCACCGTCGACAGCCACAGGAAACCCATGGCCGCCGAGAACGCGTACACCGACCAGGGCGACAGCGGCACCAGCAGGAAGGCCACCGTCACCACCGAGCGCGCGAGATAGATGCCCGCCAGCAGATAGCGCTTGGGGAAATGCTGGCCCAGGTTGCCGGCCAGGTAGGTGCCGAAGATGTTGAACAGGCCGACCAGCGCCAGCGAATAGCTCGCGACATGCGGCGCCAGGCCGTAGTCCTTGAGGTAGCTGGGCATGTGCACGCCGATGAACATCACCTGGAAGCCGCAGACGAAGTAGCCCGCGGTCAGCAGCAGGAAGCTGGGCGTGCGGAAGGCCTCGGTCACGGCCTGCGCCACGCTTTGCTCGCGCGGCGCGCTGCTGCGGCCGGCAAGGCCGGGCTCGCGCAGGCCGAAGGCCAGCGGCACGATGATCAGCACCAGCATGGCGAGCACCAGCAGCGCATTCGACCAGCCGATCTGCGCGATCAGCGCACCCTCGACCGGCACCATGAAGAACTGGCCAAACGAGCCCGTGGCCGCGATCACGCCCATGGCCCAGGAGCGCCGGGCGGCGGGAATCTGCCGGCCCAGCACGCCGAACACCACGGCGTAGGTCGTGCCAGCCTGGGCCACGCCGATCAGCAGGCCCGCCGTGAGCGCAAACCACAGCGGCGTGCTCGATAGCGCCATGCCGGCCAGCCCCAGCGCATAGGCCGCGGCGCCGGCCAGCAGCACGCGGAACGCGCCAAAGCGGTCGGCCACCATGCCGGCAAAGATGCCCATGATGCCCCAGGCAATGTTCTGGATGGCAATGGCCATCGCAAAGGACTCACGGCTCCAGCCCATCTCCTGCGTGATCGGCTGCAGCCACAGCCCGAAGCCATGGCGTATGCCCATCGACAGCGTGACCACTGCGCCCCCGCACAGCAGCACCTGCATCATGGAAATTGGTTTTGATAATGTTTGTTGCATGATGACGCGACTGTAGCCAAATTGACCCCAGGCTGCTGGCAACTGCGCGACCTCCAGGGTTGCTGTTGCCGTCGATCCTGCAAGGCTTGCGAGGCCATGCTGTGTGTCCATACAGCTTTCGCCGCCGCGCCGCACTACAATCCCAGCCCATGGCAGCTAAACCTTCATCCTCCTCCACGAGTGCTTACTCCGAAGGCTCGATCCGCGTGCTCAAGGGCCTCGAGCCCGTCAAGCAGCGGCCGGGCATGTATACGCGTACCGACAACCCTCTGCACATCCTGCAGGAAGTGGTGGACAACGCGGCCGACGAAGCGCTGGCCGGCTACGGCAAGAAAATCAAGCTCACCCTGCATGCCGACCATTCGGTCAGCGTGGAGGATGACGGCCGCGGCATTCCCTATGGCATGCATCCCGAAGAAAACGCTCCGGTGATCGAGCTGGTGTTCACGCGCCTGCATGCGGGCGGCAAGTTCGACAAGGGCCAGGGCGGCGCCTACAGCTTCTCCGGCGGCCTGCATGGCGTGGGCGTCTCGGTGACGAATGCGCTGTCCACGCGCATGGAAGTCACGAGCTACCGCGACGGCAACAGCGCGCGCCTGGTGTTTGCCGGCGGCGACGTGGCCGAGCCGCTGCAGGTCCAGCCGCTCGCCAGTGGCGAGCGCAAGCGCGGCACCACGGTACGCGTGTGGCCCGATGCGAAGTATTTCGAGACCGCGCAATTGCCCATGGGCGAGCTGGTCCACCTGCTGCGCAGCAAGGCCGTGCTGATGCCCGGCGTCACGGTGACGCTGGTCAACGAGAAGACGCGCGAAACCCAGACCTGGCAATACAAGGGCGGCCTGCGCGACTATCTGCAGCAGAACCTGCATGGCGAGCCGGCCATCCCCATGTTCGAGGGCGAGGGCTTTGCCGACCGCCACAACGACAGCTTCGCCGAGGGCGAGGGCGCGGCCTGGTGCGTGGCCTTCACCGAAGACGGCGCGGCGGTGCGCGAGAGCTATGTCAACCTGATTCCCACGACCGCCGGCGGCACGCATGAGAGCGGCCTGCGCGATGGCTTGTTCCAGGCGGTCAAGAGCTTCATCGAGCTGCATTCGCTGCTGCCCAAGGGCGTGAAGCTGATGCCCGACGACGTGTTCGCGCGCGCCAGCTATGTGCTCAACGCCAAGGTGCTCGATCCGCAGTTCCAGGGCCAGATCAAGGAGCGGCTGAACTCGCGCGATGCCGTGCGCCTGGTCTCGGGCTTCGTGCGGCCGATTCTCGAGCTCTGGCTCAACCAGCATGTCGAATGGGGCAAGAAGCTCGCCGAACTGGCCATCAAGGCCGCGCAAAGCCGGCAGAAGGCGGGCCAGAAGGTGGAAAAGCGCAAGGGCTCGGGCGTGGCCGTGCTGCCGGGCAAGCTCACCGACTGCGAAAGCCGCGATACCGCGCACAACGAGGTGTTCCTGGTCGAGGGCGACTCGGCCGGCGGCAGCGCCAAGATGGGCCGCGACAAGGAAACCCAGGCCGTGCTGCCGCTGCGCGGCAAGGTGCTCAACACCTGGGAAGTCGACCGCGACCGGCTGTTCGCCAACAATGAAATCCACGACATTTCGGTGGCGATCGGCGTTGATCCGCACGGGCCGAACGACGCGCCCGACCTGTCGGGCCTGCGCTATGGCAAGGTCTGCATCCTGTCCGATGCCGACGTCGACGGCTCGCACATCCAGGTGCTGCTGCTGACGCTGTTCTTCCGCCATTTCCCCAAGCTGGTCGAGGCCGGACATATCCATGTGGCGCTGCCGCCGCTGTACCGCGTCGACATACCGGCGCGCGCCAAGAAGCCCGCGGCCAAGGTCTATGCGCTCGACGACAACGAACTGGCGGCGATTCTCGACAAGTGCGCCAAGGACGGCGTGGCGCGCGAGAAGTGCCAGGTCAGCCGTTTCAAGGGCCTGGGCGAGATGAACGCCGAGCAGCTCTGGGACACCACGCTCAACCCCGACACGCGCCGCCTGCTGCCGGTGCAGCTGCTGAACCTCGATTTCGCGGGCGCCGAAGGCGTGATCACCAAGCTCATGGGCAAGGGCGAGGCCGCGGCCCGGCGCGAGCTCATGGAACTGCATGGCGACGCCGTGGAAGTCGACATCTGAGCCACGGCTGCCGCAACCCAAGCCTGCACCATGTCCTGCCCCGCCCCCTCCCTGGCATTGCCGCAGCGCCGCTTCGGCCCGCGCCTGCTGGCGGCGGCACTGCTGTGCCTGGGGCTGGCAGCGGGCACGGCGCGCGCCGACCTGTGGGCCTTTGTCGATGCGCGCGGCGTCACGCACTTTGCCGCCGAGCAGCTCGATGAGCGCTATGCGCTGTTCTTTCGCGGCCCGCGCTTCGACTCGGAGCGCGACATGGCCGCGGCGCCGATGGATCCTGATACCGAGTTGGCAGCGCGCTCGCGCGTGCAGTCGTATTTCGACATCCTGCCGGCCTACAAGAGCGTGCGCCCGCACCTGCGGCGCGCGGCGGAGCGCAGCGGCGTCGACTATGCGCTGCTCAAGGCAGTGATCGCCACCGAATCGGGTTTCGATGCGCAGGCGGTCTCGCCCAAGGGCGCGCTCGGGCTGATGCAGCTGATGCCGGCCACGGCCGAACGCTTCGGCGTGGCCGCCACCGCGGCGCGCAGCCTGGCGCAGCAGCTGCATGATCCGGCCGTCAACGTGCCCGCGGGCGCGCGCTACCTGCGCCATCTGCTCGATCTGTTCGACGGCCGGCTGGAGCTGGCGCTGGCCGCCTACAACGCGGGCGAAGGCGCGGTGCGCCGCGCGGGACTCAAGATCCCGCCGTTCCGGGAAACCCAAAACTATGTGAAGACCGTGCTGGCGCTGTACCGCCAGCTCCAGCCGCTGGCACCGGGCGTCGCTACGCCGGGCGTCGCCACGCCGGCCGCCGCAGTGCGCCGCGCCGCCGGCGTGCCCGATGATCGGTCCCCACGCATCCGCATGACGCTGCCCCCGGGCAGCGCCGGCGCGACTTTCGACGAGAAACGAGAACAATGAGCGATCAAGATACCCTGGACCTGGCAGTGCAATCCAATGGCGATGCACTGGACCTCGGAACCTATGCCCAGCGCGCCTACCTCGAGTACGCGCTGTCGGTCGTCAAGGGCAGAGCCCTGCCCGACGTGTGCGACGGTCTCAAGCCCGTGCAGCGGCGCATTCTCTACGCGATGGACCGCATGGGCCTGAGCCATTCGGGCAATACCGTGCCGCGCCCGGTCAAGAGCGCGCGCGTGGTCGGCGATGTGCTCGGCCGCTTCCACCCGCATGGCGACCAGTCGGCCTATGACGCGCTGGTGCGCATGGCGCAGGACTTCGCGCAGCGCTATCCGCTGGTCGACGGCCAGGGCAACTTCGGCAGCCGCGACGGCGACGGCGCCGCAGCGATGCGCTACACCGAAGCCCGGCTGTCGAAGATCTGCGGCCTGCTGCTCGACGAGATCGACGAGGGCACGGTGGACTTCGTGCCCAATTACGACGGCTCGACGCAGGAGCCGCGCCAGTTGCCGGCGCGCCTGCCGTTCAGCCTGCTCAATGGCGCCAGCGGCATTGCCGTGGGCCTGGCCACCGAAATCCCGAGCCACAACCTGCGCGAGGTGGCCGATGCCTGCGTGGCGCTGATCAAGAAGCCCAACATGAGCGCGGCCGATCTCGCGCTGCACATTCCGGGGCCCGACTATCCCGGCGGCGGGCAGATCATCAGCAGCCCGTCGGACATCGCCGATGCCTACCGCAGCGGCCGCGGCAGCCTCAAGGTGCGCGCGCGCTGGAAGATCGAGGAGCTGGCGCGCGGCCAGTGGCAGATGGTCGTGACCGAGCTGCCGCCCGGCGTGTCGGCGCAGAAGGTGCTCGAGGAAATCGAGGAGTTGTCCAACCCCAAGATCAAGGCCGGCAAGAAGGCGCTGAGCCAGGACCAGCAGCAGCTCAAGATCAACCTGCTGGCGGTGCTCGACGGCGTGCGCGACGAGTCCAGCAAGGATGCGCCGGTGCGCCTGGTCATCGAGCCCAAGAGCTCCAAGGTGCGCCAGTCCGACCTGGCCCACATGCTGCTCGCGCACACCAGCCTCGAGACCTCGAGCTCGATCAACCTGACGATGATCGGCCTGGACGGCAAGCCGGTGCAGAAATCGCTGCTGCAGATGCTGCAGGAGTGGATCGAGTTCCGCCAGTCGACGATCACGCGGCGCTCGCAGCACCGCCTGGCCAAGGTGCTCGACCGCGCGCACATCCTCGAAGGCCGGCAGATCGTGCTGCTCAACATCGACGAGGTGATTGCCATCATCCGCGAGAGCGACGAGCCCAAGGCCGCGCTGATCGAGCGCTTCGCGCTGTCCGAACGCCAGGCCGAGGACATCCTCGAAATCCGCCTGCGCCAGCTCGCGCGCCTCGAGGCCATCAAGATCGAGCAGGAGCTCAAGACGCTGCGCGAGAACCAGGCCAAGCTCGAGGACATCCTGGGCAACCCGGCCACGCTGCGCCGGCTGATGATCAAGGAGATCGAGGCCGACGCCAAGCAGTTCGCCGATGCGCGCCGCACGCTGATCCAGGAAGAGAAGAAGGCCGTGGCCGAGGTCAAGGTCGCCGACGAGCCGGTCACCGTGGTGGTGTCGGAAAAGGGCTGGGTGCGCGCGCGCCAGGGCCATGGCCATGAAGCCGCGAGCTTCACCTTCAAGGCCGGCGATGCGCTGTACGGCACCTTCGAGTGCCGCACCGTCGACCAGTTGCTGGCGTTCGGCAGCAACGGCCGGGTCTATTCCGTGCCGGTGGCGCAGCTGCCCGGCGGCCGTGGCGACGGCCAGCCCGTGACCACGCTGGTGGAACTGGAAAGCGGCACGCGCCTGCAGTACTACTTTGCCGGTCCGGGTTCGGCCCAGCTGCTGCTGGCCAGCTCGGGTGGCTACGGCTTCCTGGCGAATGTCGACAGCCTGGTCTCGCGCAACAAGAGCGGCAAGGCCTTCGTCAACCTGGCCGAAGGCGAGACGCTGTGCGCGCCCTCGCATGCCAGCGGCGCCTCGGGCAGCGTGGCGCTCGCGCCCGCGACCCATGTGGCCGTGGGCTCGGTCGGCGGCCGCATCCTGACCTTCGAGATCGGCGAGCTCAAGACCATGACCAGCGCCGCGCGCGGCCTGATGCTGCTGGCGCTCGAAGCCGGCGATACCCTGGCCGGCGCAGCCGCCTACACGCGCAGCATCCGCCTCGAAGGCACGGGTCGCGGCGGCAAGGCGCGTGAAGAGACGCTGGAGATCCGCAGCCTCAACAACGCGCGCGGCAAGCGCGGCGCCAAGGGCAAGGCTGCCGACCTGGGCTTCAAGCCTTCCCGCATCACGCGCGTGGAGTAATCAAAGCACCCCCTGAGCCGCTTCCGCCCTGGGCGGGCCCCGGCTTCCCCTCTCAACCTTCGGTGGAGGGGGGCGCCCGGCTAGGGACGGCAGCCTCGGTGCGGGGGGCCCGCCTAGGGGCGGCCCTTCCTCGCTGCCCCCTTGCTGGGACACGCCGGTTTCAAAGGCTGTGAGCGATGCAAGTGCTGACAAAGAAACTGTCAGCCGCGGGAATTGCTGAGTTCAGGCCAGTTCGGCGATCAACTCGATTTCCACGCAGGCGCCCATGGGGATTTGCGCCACGCCAAACGCGCTGCGCGCATGCTGGCCCCTCGCGCCGAAGATCTCGCCCAGCAGTTCGCTGCAGCCATTGGTGACCAGGTGCTGCTCGGTGTAGTCGCCGGTGGAGTTGACCAGGCTCATCACCTTGACGATGCGCTGCACGCGGTTGAGGTCGCCGCCGGCCGCGTGCTGCAGCGTGCCCAGCAGGTCGATGGCCACGGCGCGCGCGGCGGCCTGGCCTTCTTCGGTCGTGACATTGCGGCCCAGTTGGCCGGCCCAGACCTTGCCGTCCTTCTTGGCGATATGGCCGCTGAGAAACACCAGCGAACCGCTTTGCACGTAGGGCAGGTAGGCGGCCGCGGGCACGGCCAGCGCGGGCAGTTCGATCTGCAGTGCTTTCAGCTTGTCATAAACGCTCATCACGGTTTCCTTTGCAAGATTTCAGGGAAATAGGTTTCGCGGCAGTGTGACACAAGGCCTTGCGGTGCAGAGCCATTGCTGCGGGCATGGGCAGGATCTGGGCGCGGCTGGCGCGCCTGGATGGCGCTGGCTAGCATCTGCGGCATGAGCGCCACGCTCCGCCCTCTGCCCCTGCGCATCCGGCCGCTGCGGCCGTGGTCGGTATTCCAGGCCGTGCTCATGGGCATCGTCGCGGGCGCGGCCTGGCAGGTCATGCAGCCGGCGCTTTGGCAGGCGCAGGCCTATGGTGCATTGCTGTTGGTCAGCGTGGTGCTGGCTGGCGCGGCATGGCGCGCCCGCCGGCAGCGCGGTTGGCTGGGGTGGATGCTTTGCGCGCTGGCGGCCGGCGGTGCGATGGCCGCGGGTTGCGGTGCGCGCGCGCTGGCTTTCCAGGCGCAGGCGCTGGATGCCGCACTGCAAGGCCGGGACCTGCGCGTGACTGGCATCGTCGCGGCCATGCCCGAGCCCGCGCCCTGGGGCCTGCGCTTTCGCTTTGCGGTCGAGCATGCGCAACATGCCATTGCCGACGCAGGCGGCGCGCGCGCGCCGGTGCGCCTGCCGCCGCTGGTCGAGCTCAGCGTGCCCGCCCTGCAGCGCGGCGGCACGCCGCTGCTGCTGGCGGCCGGCGAGCGCTGGTCCCTCACGGTACGCCTCAAGGCGCCGCACGGGCTGCGCAATCCGCAGGCCTTCGACCAGGAACTGTGGCTCTGGGAGCAGGGCGTGCAGGCCACGGGCTACGTGCGCCTTGGCACGGCGCACGCCGCGCCGCAGCCGCTGGGGCAGACCTGGCGCCACCCCGTGGCGCTGCTGCGCCAGCGCCTGCGCGATGCCATCGTGGCCGGGCAGGCGATGCCCGCGGGTTTGCGCGCCGCATGGCCGGGGACCGTGGCGCCCGAGACCTGGCAGCGTGCGCGTGGCGTCGTGGCGGCGCTGGTCATCGGCGACCAGGGCGCGATCGCGCCGCGCGACTGGGAGCTGTTCCGCGCCACGGGCGTCGCCCATCTGATGAGCATTTCGGGGCTGCACATCACGCTGTTTGCGTGGCTCGCGGCGGCGCTGCTGGGCCGCGCCTGGCGGCGCTCGGCCCGGCTGTGCCTGTGGCTGCCCGCGCCTTGCGCCGCGCTGGCCGGCGGCGTGCTGCTGGCGCTGGGCTATGCGCTGCTCAGCGGCTGGGGCCTGCCCGCGCAGCGCACGGTGGCCATGCTGGCCGTCGTGGCTGCGCTGCGGCTGTCGGGCGTGCGCTGGCCCTGGCACCAGGTCTGGCTGCTGGCACTGGCCGCCGTGGTGCTGGCCGATCCCTGGGCGCTGTGGCAGGCCGGCTTCTGGCTGAGTTTCGTCGCCGTGGGCGTGCTGTTCGCAGCGTCGGCGCGCGACCCTCCTGCGGCTGCGGGCCTGGGCGGACACGCGCTGGCGCTGCTGCGCACCCAGGCCGTGGTCACACTGGCGCTCACGCCGCTGGGCCTGCTGCTGTTCGGCCAGATCTCGCTGGTGGGCATGCTGGCCAACCTGCTGGCGATTCCCTGGGTCACGCTGGTGGTCACGCCGCTGGCGCTGGCCGGCATGTGCTGGGCGCCGCTGTGGCATCTGGCCACGGTCAGCGTGATGCCGTTGAACGCCGCCCTGGCAGGGTTGGCGCAGGCGCCGGCGGCGCAGCTGTTCCTGCCCGCGGCGCCGCTTTGGGCCGGGCTTGCCGCCGTCGCCGGCGGTGTCTGGCTGGTGCTGCGCCTGCCCTGGTCCCTCCGCTTGCTCGGCCTGCCACTGCTGCTGCCCGCGCTCTGGTGGCAGCCCGCGCGGCCGGTCCATGGCAGCTTCACGCTGCTCGCGCCCGATGTGGGCCAGGGCAACGCCGTGCTGGTGCGCACGCGCTCGCACAGCCTGCTGTATGACACCGGCCCGCGCCACGGCCCGGGCAGCGACGCGGGCCAGCGCGTGCTGCTGCCGCTGCTGCGCGCCGCGGGCGTGCGCCTCGACATGCTGATGCTGAGCCATGGCGACAACGACCATGTCGGCGGCGCCGCCGCGGTGCAGCGGGCGCAGCCGCAGGCCGCGCTGCGCGGCGCGGTGAGCCCGGAGTGGCCGCTGGCGGTGCAGCGTTCGGCCGCGCCCTGCGTGGCGGGCCAGCGCTGGGCCTGGGATGGCGTGGCCTTCGAGGTGTTGCATCCCCTGCCCGCCACCGCTGCCGTGCCGCAGGGGCGGCGGCGCACGGCCAAGGACGCACCCAATACCCGCAGCTGCGTGCTGCGCATCCAGGCCGCGAACGGCGCCACCGCATTGCTGGCCGGAGACATCGAACGCGCGCAGGAAGCGGCGCTGCTGGCCGGTGGCGCCGATCTGCGTGCCGACTGGCTGCTGGTGCCGCACCATGGCAGCAAGACTTCTTCGAGCGCCGAATGGATTGCCGCCGTCGCGCCACGCCATGCATTGGTGCAGGCCGGCTACCGCAACCGCTACGGCCATCCCGCGGCGCCGGTCATGCAGCGCTACGCGGCCCACGGCGTGCGGCCCGTGACCAGCGCCGCCTGCGGCGCTGCGCGCTGGTCCTCGGCGCAGCCGCAGCGCCTGGAGTGCGAGCGCGAGCGCGCGCCGCGCTACTGGCAGGCCGGACGCCGCGATTAATGCGTTTTCGACCTACCTGGCGGCTGGCCGGCGCTGGCTACACTTACATTTGGACAAGCGTCGGGCCGCAGCTGGCCCGCGGCTTGCTTGGATGGTTGCAGGAGACACCGTTGATGCACAGATTTGATGAAATGTATGCAGCCACACCCTTCGAGGGCAGCGATGTGCGCGCGCATTACAAGAGCTACCGCGACTGGCTTTCACGCCAGCCCGGCGAGACCATGCAGGCGCGGCGCGCCGAGGCAGAGATGATCTTTCGCCGGGTCGGCATCACCTTTGCCGTCTATGGCGCCAAGGACGAGGAAGGCGCGGGGCAGGAGCGGCTGATCCCGTTCGACCAGATACCGCGCATCATTCCCGCGGCCGAATGGTCCCACCTGCAGCGCGGCCTGGCGCAGCGCGCCACGGCCCTCAACCGCTTCATCCACGATGTCTACCACGGCCAGGACATCCTGCGCGCGGGCATCGTGCCCACGGACCTGATCCTGGACAATGCCCAGTACCGCCCGGAGATGGTGGGCGTCAAGGTGCCGGGCGACATCTATGCGCAGATTGCCGGCATCGACATCGTGCGCGCCGGCAATGCCGACGGCATGGGCGAATACTTCGTGCTCGAGGACAACCTGCGCGTGCCGTCGGGCGTCTCGTACATGCTCGAGAACCGGCGCATGATGATGCGGTTGTTCCCCGAGCTGTTCGCGCAGCATGCGGTGGCACCGGTCGCGCACTACCCCGACCTGCTGCTCGACACCCTGCGCGCGGTCGCGCCGTCCGGCGCGAGCGCGCCGACGGTGGTGGTGCTCACGCCCGGCATGCACAACAGCGCCTATTTCGAGCATGCCTTCCTGGCCCAGCAGATGGGCGTGGAACTCGTCGAAGGGCAGGACCTGGTGGTCGAGAACGACACCGTGTTCATGCGCACCACGCACGGCCTGCGCCGCGTCGACGTGATCTACCGCCGCATCGATGACGACTTCCTCGACCCTGAAGTTTTCCGCGCCGACTCGGCGCTGGGCTGCGCCGGCCTGATGCGCGCCTATCGCGCGGGCAAGGTTGCCATCTGCAACGCGGTCGGCACCGGCATTGCCGATGACAAGTCGGTCTACCCCTATGTGCCCGACATGATCCGCTTCTATCTGGGCGAGCAGCCGCTGCTGTCCAACGTGCCGACCTGGATGTGCCGCAAGGGCGATGACCTGGCCTATGTGCTGGACCACCTCGACGAACTCGTGGTCAAGGAAGTGCATGGCGCCGGCGGCTACGGCATGCTGATCGGCCCGGCCGCGACGCGCGCCGAGATCGAGGATTTCCGCCGCGTGCTGATGGCGAATCCCGCGGGCTACATTGCCCAGCCGACACTGAGCCTGTCGAGCTGCCCGACCTATGTCGAAAGCGGCATTGCGCCGCGCCACATCGACCTGCGGCCGTTCGTGCTCAGCGGCAAGTCGGTGCAGATGGTGGCGGGTGGCCTGACCCGCGTGGCCCTCAAGGAAGGATCGCTGGTGGTCAATTCATCGCAGGGCGGAGGTACCAAGGACACCTGGGTGCTCGAAGAGGAAACGGGCTTTGCCGAAGGGAGCGCCGCATGCTGAGCCGTACCGCCGACCATCTGTACTGGATGTCCCGCTACATCGAACGCGCGGCCAACACCGCGCGCTTGCTGAACGTGACCTATGACACCTCGATGCTGCCGCAGGCCGCGCGCAAGGCGCAAAAGGACTGGCAGGGCGTGCTGTCGATCAGCGAGCTGGTCCCCGCCTATCTGGAGATGCATGACGAAATCACGCGCGATGAGGTGCTGCATTTCATGGTGCGCGAGGAGCGCAACAACGCCTCGATCTTTTGCTGCCTGCGCGCCGCACGCGAGAACGCGCGCGCGGTGCGCGGCGCGCTGACCACTGAAGTCTGGGAAACGCACAACCAGACCTGGCTGGACCTGGGCCGGCAGCTCGATGGCGGCGCGTTCGAACGCGACCCGGCGCGGTTCTTCGAATGGGTCAAGGACCGCTCGCATCTGGCGCGCGGCGTCACCCAAAGCACGATGCTGCAGGATGATGCCTATCACTTCCTGCGCCTGGGCACGGCGCTGGAGCGCGCCGACAACACCGCACGCCTGCTGGACGTCAAGTTCCACGCCATCGAGCACGACTACCATGGCAGCGAGCGCGGCGCCGGCGCGGCGCACTTCGACTACTACCACTGGAGCACGCTGCTGCACAGCGTCTCGGCCTTCGAGGTCTACCGCAAGGTCTACCGCGACGTGATCACGCCCGAGCGCGTCGCCGAGCTGCTGATGCTGCGCCCCGACATGCCGCGCTCGCTGCTCGCCAGCATGCAGGAAGTCGTGGCGAACCTGACGCTGGTGGCCAACGAGCAATCGGGCGAGACCCAGCGCAAGGCCGGCCGCCTGCTGGTCGACCTGCGCTATGCGCGCATCGAGGAGATCCTCGCCACCGGGCTGCATGCGTACCTCACGCAGTTCCTCGAACGCGTGAATGCGCTGGGCGCCGATATCAGCCGGGATTTCCTGGTGCCGAACTAAAGGTCACGCCGTGTGAAGCAGGCGCGGCCCAGGCCGGGGGCGCCGAGCAAGGGCCGCCCCGCAGCGAGGGTGCCGTCCCCCTCCACCGAAGGTTGAGATGGGGAAGCGCGGGGTGGCCCGGCCACGAAGTCGCTCAGGGGGTGATTTTTTTTCGCCGCTGCTCGCGCAGCATGAACAGGTACAGGCTTTCGACCTTCTCGCGCGCCCAGGGGGTCTGGCGCAGGAACTTCAGGCTGGAGTTGACGCTGGGCTGGCTCTGGAAACAGCGGATCGGCACCAGGCGCGCGAGCTCTTCCCAGCCGTAGTGCGCGTGCAAGGCCTCGACAATGGCTTTGAGCGTGATGCCATGCAATGGGTTGTTGGCTTGCCTGGCGGGGGAGGGGGGCGTCTCGGGTGGGGTCTGCATGGGGCGAGCATATCGGCCGCAAGTGTCGCAGCGCGCGCAGGGGATAAAAAAAGCGGGCCTTGAAGCCCGCTTTCAATTTCTGCCGGGAGAACCTTACTCCAGCTCGCCCATCTGGGACTGGAGGTAATTCTGCACGCCGACCTTCTGGACCAGGTCCAGCTGGGTCTCGAGGAAGTCGATGTGCTCCTCGGTGTCGTCGAGAATCTTCTGCAGCAGGTCGCGCGAGACATAGTCGCGGATGCTTTCGCAGTAGTGGATGCCGTCCTTGATGGTCTGCTGCGCCGCCAGTTCCAGGCGCAGGTCGCAGGCCAGGCATTCGGGCACGTCTTCGCCGATCTGCAGCTTGCCCAGGTCCTGCAGGTTGGGCAGGCCGTCCAGCGTGAAGATGCGGTCCATGAGCCAGTCGGCGTGCTTCATCTCGCCGATCGACTCCGCATATTCCTTCTTCGCCAGCTTGTCGAAGCCCCAGTGCTTGTACATGCGGTAGTGCAGGAAGTACTGGTTGATGGCCGTGAGCTCATTCTTCAGTTGCGCCTGCAGGTGGGCAATGGCTTGTTGATCGCCTTTCATGGGGTACTCCTTCGCGTGTGTGAATGGACCGATTGTCGCTGTTCGTCACGTGGTTGTAACGGCTTGTCCCTGCAATCGCGGTATGGCTGCGTTTGAGCATGACTCGTGTTTGCGTTGTGGGAAGTCCCTTGTGACGCCAAACCCGCGCTACTCGACCCTGGAGCTATGAGATGCGATATTTAATAGAGATATTAAATCGACATAATAAAGTCAATTGATTAGATATATTTTGTGGAAGCTTTAAACTTCATACCTGTGTTCAGTCGATCCACTCAATAAGGAAGCAACATGTCCGTTATCAATACCGAAATCAAACCTTTCAAGGCCAGCGCTTTCAAGGCCGGCAAGTTCATCGACATCACCGAAAAGGACGTGCTGGGCAAGTGGGCCGTGTTTGTCTTCTACCCCGCCGACTTCACCTTCGTCTGCCCCACCGAACTGGGCGACGTGGCTGACCACTACGCAGAATTCCAGAAGATGGGCGTGGAGATCTTCTCCGTGTCCACCGACACGCACTTCGTGCACAAGGCCTGGCACGACGCTTCGGAAACCATCGCCAAGATCCAGTACACCATGATCGGCGACCCGACCATGGCCATCTCGAACAACTTCGAGATCCTGCGCGCCGACCAGGGCCTGGCCAACCGCGGTACCTTCATCATCGACCCCCAGGGCGTGATCCAGGCTGTGGAAATCACCGCCGAAGGCATCGGCCGCGACGCCACCGAGCTGCTGCGCAAGGTCAAGGCTGCACAGTACGTGGCTGCCCACCCGGGTGAAGTCTGCCCCGCCAAGTGGCACGAAGGCGAAGCCACGCTGGCTCCTTCGCTGGACCTGGTTGGCAAGATCTAAGAGATTGCCTCTGAAAAGCCCGGGGCGATCCGGGCTTTTTTTGACACTCTGAATCAATAGCTATCGAAATTATAATTTAATAGGATTTGACTAAAATGCTCGACGCCACACTCAAGACCCAACTCAAGGCCTATCTCGAACGCGTGCAAAAGCCGCTGGAGATCGTCGCCTCTCTCGATGACTCCAAGGCGTCTGGCGAAGTCAAATCCCTGCTGGCCGACTTGGTGGCGCTCAGCGACAAGATCACCGTCGTCGAAAGCCCCGGCGCCGATGCGCGCAAGCCGTCCTTCCTGATCACGAACCCGGGCGTGAACTCCGGCGTGCGCTTTGCGGGCGTGCCGCTGGGCCATGAGTTCACCTCGCTGGTGCTGGCGCTGCTGCAGGTCGGCGGCCATCCGTCCAAGGAATCGGCCGAGCTGATCGAACAGATCAAGGCCATCGACACGCCGCTGAACTTCGAGACCTACTACTCGCTGTCGTGCCACAACTGCCCCGACGTGGTGCAGGCGCTGAACCTGATGAGCGTGCTCAATCCGAACATCACCCACACCGCCATCGACGGCGCGCTGTTCCAGGGCGAGATCGAGGCCCGCGAGATCATGGGCGTGCCCACGGTGTTCGTCAATGGCGAGCGCTTCGGCCAGGGCCGCATGGAACTCGCCGAGATCGTCGCCAAGGTCGACAGCGGCGCTGTGGCGCGTGAAGCGGCGAAGATCAGCGCCAAGGATGCGTTCGATGTGCTGATCGTCGGCGGCGGCCCCGCTGGCGCGGCTGCGGCCGTCTATGCGGCGCGCAAGGGCATCCGCACCGGCATTGCGGCGGAACGCCTGGGCGGCCAGGTGCTCGATACCGTCGACATCGAGAACTACATCTCGGTGCAGAAGACCGAAGGCCCGCAGTTCGCCGCCGCGCTCGAGCGCCATGTGCGCGACTATGAGGTCGACATCATGAACCTGCAGCGCGCCAAGGCACTGATCCCCGCGAGCGAAGAAGGCGGCCTGGTGACCGTAGAGCTGGAGTCGGGCGCGACGCTGCGCTCGAAGACGGTGATCCTGTCGACCGGCGCGCGCTGGCGCAACATGAACGTGCCCGGCGAGGACACCTACCGCACCAAGGGCGTGACCTACTGCCCGCACTGCGACGGCCCGCTGTTCAAGGGCAAGCCCGTGGCCGTGATCGGCGGCGGCAACTCGGGTGTCGAAGCCGCGATCGACCTGGCCGGCATCGTCAAGCATGTGACGCTGCTCGAGTTCGGCGCCGAACTGCGCGCCGATGCGGTGCTGCAGCGCAAGCTGCGCAGCCTGCCCAACGTCACGGTGATCGTGAACGCCGAGACCACGCAGGTCAACGGCGACGGCAAGAAGGTCACGGGCCTGACCTACAAGGACCGGGTGTCGGGCAGCGTGCAGGACATTGCGCTCGATGGCATCTTCGTGCAGATCGGCCTGCTGCCCAACACCGACTGGCTCAAGGGCACGGTCGAACTCACGCGCTTCGGCGAGATCATCATCGACGCCAAGGGCCACACCAATGTGCCGGGCGTGTTTGCCGCGGGCGACTGCACCGATGTGCCCTACAAGCAGATCGTGATTGCAGCCGGGGCGGGCGCGACGGCGGCATTGTCGGCCTTCGACCATCTGATCCGGCATTGATCCACTGCGGGTGAAATGCAAAAGGACTGCCATGGCAGTCCTTTTTCCATTGCCGGGGTCGTTCATCCGGACGAACGGGAATACCCCAGCCTCGGCCCTTCTATCGCCAGCGCAGAAATCCGTTCGTCCTGAGCCTGTCGAAGGATGATGGGCAGGAATCAGTAACCCAGCCTTTCAGGTTTTACTTCCTGAAGGATCGTGGTGGCGATCTCCTCGATCGACTTGTTGGTGCTCGACAGCCAGCGGATGCCCGTGCGCCGCATCATCGATTCGGCTTCGGCGACTTCGTGGCGGCAGTTCTCGAGGCTGGCGTAGCGCGAGTTGGGACGGCGCTCGTTGCGGATGTCGGACAGGCGCTGCGGGTCGATCGACAGGCCGAACAGCTTCTTGCGCACCGGCAGCAGCGCGGGCGGCAGCTGGCGCCGGTCGAAATCCTCGGGAATCAGCGGATAGTTGCCGACCTTGAGGCCGAACTGCATGGCGAGATAGAGGCTGGTGGGCGTCTTGCCGCTGCGGCTCACGCCGACCAGGATCACATCGGCGCCAGCGAGATCGTGGTTGGTCTGGCCATCGTCGTGCGCGAGGCTGAAGTTGATCGCCTCCATGCGGTCAAGGTATTCCTTGCTCTGGCTGATGTCCGAGAAGCGCCCCACGCGGTGGTGCGATTTCAGGCCCAGCTCTTCCTCCAGCGGATTGACGAAGGTGCCGAACATGTCCATCAGCATGCCCTTGCAGTTCTCACGGATGACATCGACGATCTCCATGTCAACCAGCGTCGTGAACACGATCGGCTTCTTGCCTTCCACTTCGCCCGTGTGGTTGATCTGGCGCACCGTCTGGTGCGCCTTGTCCACGGTCGTGACGAAGGGAATGCGCACGAAGCGCGCCGCCACATCGAACTGGGTCATCAGGGCTTTGCCGAAAGTTTCGGCGGTGATGCCGGTGCCGTCGGAGATCAGGAATACGGTGCGCGTGTGCATGGTGCTCCGGGAAAAGTGAATTACGAGCCAGGCACGCGGACAAGGGTCGCGGGCCTACAATGGCGCCCATTATTCCCAATTTCGCGTCCATGCTCGGCGGCGGCCCACAAGCACAAGAGCAAAGCCTGCGCAGCGCAGCATGGACCAGACCCCGCGTCACCGGATGGCGCGGTCGCACCGGTTTTTAACTTTGGAGCTTTCCCATGTCTGCACTGTTTGAAGCGACCGCCCTGGTCGTTCCTTTCGAGAAATTGCGAATGAGCGACGTCGAGTCGGTCGGCGGCAAGAACGCCTCGCTCGGCGAGATGATCTCCCAGCTGCCCGAGGGCGTGAAGGTGCCCACGGGCTTTGCCACCACGGCCCATGCCTTCCGCGAATTCCTGGCCTTCGAAGGCCTGGCCGACCGCATCAACGCCAAGCTCGCGGCCCTCGACATCGAGGACGTGCGCGCGCTGGCCGCGGCCGGCGCCGAGATCCGCGCCATGGTCGAGAACCAGCCGTTCCCGGCCGACCTGCAAAAAGCCATCGGCGAAGCGTTCGCCACGCTGAGCGCGGGCAACGACCAGGCGTCGTTTGCGGTGCGCTCCTCGGCCACGGCCGAAGACCTGCCCGACGCCTCGTTCGCGGGCCAGCAGGAAACCTTCCTCAACGTGGTCGGCATCGACGACGTGCTGCACAAGATGAAGGAAGTGTTCGCCTCGCTGTACAACGACCGCGCGATCTCCTACCGCGTGCACAAGGGCTTCGCGCACGACGTCGTGGCGCTGTCGGCCGGCGTGCAGCGCATGGTGCGCTCGGACACCGGCGCGGCCGGCGTCATGTTCACCATCGACACTGAATCGGGCTTTGAAGACGTGGTGTTCATCACCTCGAGCTATGGCCTGGGCGAGACCGTGGTGCAGGGCGCGGTGAACCCCGACGAGTTCTACGTGCACAAGCCCATGCTCAAGGCCGGCAAGAAGGCGCTGATCCGCCGCAACCTGGGCTCGAAGCTGGTGCAGATGGTGTTTGCCTCGGCCGAGGAAAAGGCCGCCAGCGGCAAGCTGGTCAAGACCACCGATGTCGCGCCCGAGCTGCGCAACCGCTATTCGCTGACCGACGCCGACGTCGAGCAGCTCGCGCGCTACGCGCTGGTCATCGAGGAGCACTATGGCCGCCCGATGGACATCGAGTGGGGCAAGGACGGCACCGACGGCCAGATCTACATCCTGCAGGCGCGTCCCGAAACCGTGAAGAGCCAGGCCAAGGGCCAGGCCGAACTGCGCTACAAGCTGATGGGCACGGGCGCCGTGCTGGCCGAAGGCCGCGCCATCGGCCAGAAGATCGGCACCGGTCCGGTGCGCCTGGTCTCCGACATCTCGCAGATGGACCAGGTCCAGCCCGGCGACGTGCTGGTGACCGACATGACCGACCCGAACTGGGAGCCGGTGATGAAGCGCGCTTCGGCCATCGTCACCAACCGCGGCGGCCGCACCTGCCACGCGGCCATCATCGCGCGTGAACTGGGCATCCCGGCCGTGGTCGGCTGCGGCAACGCCACCGAACTGCTCAAGGCCGGCACGCTCGTGACCGTGTCCTGCGCCGAAGGCGACACCGGCAAGATCTACGACGGCCTGATTGAAACCGAAGTCACCGAAGTGCAGCGCGGCGCGATGCCCGCGATCAAGACCAAGGTCATGATGAACGTCGGCAACC
Organism: Comamonas antarctica; assembly: GCF_013363755.1. Lineage (NCBI taxonomy): Bacteria > Pseudomonadati > Pseudomonadota > Betaproteobacteria > Burkholderiales > Comamonadaceae > Comamonas > Comamonas antarctica. Next base: position 2,998,461 of record NZ_CP054840.1, on the reverse strand, counting down.
CCCAGCTGGCCTTCGACTTCGCGCAGCTGCCCAACGAGGGCGTGGGCCTGGCGCGCCTCGAGTTCATCATCAACAACAACATCGGCGTGCACCCCAAGGCCATCCTGGACTACCCCGCCGTCGATGCCGATCTGAAGAAGGCCGTCGAGTCCGTGGCGCGCGGCCATGCGTCGCCGCGTGCGTTCTATGTCGATAAGGTGGCCGAAGGCGTGGCGACGATTGCCGCCGCGTTCTATCCCAAGCCGGTCATCGTGCGCATGTCGGACTTCAAGTCCAACGAGTACCGCAAGCTGATCGGCGGCAGCCGCTACGAGCCCGAGGAAGAGAACCCGATGCTGGGCTTCCGCGGCGCGGCGCGCTACATCAGCGCCGACTTCGGCGAAGCCTTCAAGATGGAATGCGAAGCCCTGCGCCGCGTGCGCGAGGACATGGGCCTGACCAACGTGCAGATCATGATCCCGTTCGTGCGCACCCTGAAGCAAGCCGAGCGCGTCAACGGACTGCTGGCCGAGAATGGCCTCAAGCGCGGCGAGAACGGCCTGAAGCTGATCATGATGTGCGAAGTGCCCTCGAACGCGATCCTGGCCGACGAGTTCCTCGAGTACTTCGACGGCTTCTCGATCGGCTCGAACGACCTGACCCAACTGACGCTGGGTCTGGACCGCGACTCGGGCCTGGAGCTGCTGGCTGCCGACTTCGACGAGCGCGATCCGGCCGTGAAGAAGATGCTCAAGCGCTCCATCGAGGCCTGCCTGGCCCAGGGCAAGTACGTGGGCATCTGCGGCCAGGGCCCGTCGGACCACCCCGACTTCGCGCTATGGCTCGCGGACGAGGGCATTTCCTCGATCTCGCTGAACCCGGACAGCGTGGTGGCCACGTGGCAGCAACTGGCTGATCGCTGAAAAAGCGTCTGCCCCATGAAAAAAGCGGCCTCGGCCGCTTTTTTCATGTCCTGAAACAGGTGTTTCTCAGACTGCGAGGAGTTCGACGTCGAACTTGAGCGTGGCGTTCGGGGGGATCACGCCGCCGGCGCCGCGGGCGCCATAGCCGAGCGCGGCGGGGATGATCAGCGTGCGCGCGCCGCCGACCTTCATGCCCTTGACGCCTTCGTCCCAGCCCTTGATGACCATGCCGGCGCCAAGGGGGAACACGAACGGGTCCTTGCGGTCCTTGCTGGAGTCGAACTTCGCGCCTTGCACGCCTTCGTTGTAGAGCCAGCCGGTGTAGTGCACGGTGACGTTGCCGCCGTGCTGCGCTTCGGCGCCGTCGCCGACAACGGTGTCTTCGTATTGCAGGCCGGATGCGGTGGTGGTGAAAGCCATGGGAGATCCTTGCTAGATGCGTTGGTGAAACTGTGCGCGGCGCAGCAGCTGCGCGCGATGCATGCCGTACTTTACTTCTTGGCGCGCGCCGTGACCCAGCGGTTGGCAAAAGCCTGCACGTCGCTGAGCCGCTTGAGCAGGTCCTGGCCCGTGTGCGTCACGATATAGCCGTCGCTGCCATGCTCGAGCAGGCCGCACTCGCGCAGTTCCTTGATGCGGGTGTTGAGCGTATTCGGGGTGATGCCGCCGACGCTGTCCTGCAGCAGGCGGAAGGTTTGCGGATGCCCGTCCCGCAGCGCCCACAACACCCGCAGCGCGTAGCGGCATTCAAGCCGCTCGAACAGCTGGTTGATGGCGACATTTTCCTTGGGGCTCATGGAACGCTTCTCCTTGCGCGATGGGTGTTTCAGCGGTGCGGCACGCGCGTCGCCAAGTCGTGAATGACTATAGCGTGGAAAGCATCTTGCTACAAGTTTGGTAGCTCCCGAACCATATCCGCCCTGCGCAGGCGAGCAGAAATGCCAAAAATGCAGGCAAATGTTGCTGCCGCGCCACGATGCCAACCGCGGCTCATGGGGCGGCCGCAGCGCGCTCGTGTGCCGGCCCGCAGGCATGCAGATGCGCGACCAGCAGGCGTGCGGCCGGGCTCAGCTGGTCCCGGCTGCGGTAGCAGATCGCAAAGCGCCGCCGCGCCCAGTCATCGGCCAGCGGCACCAGCCGCAGTCCATACGCCCGGGCAAACGGCTGCGCGATCTCCACCGGCACCACGCTGATGGCCAGATTCGCGCGCACGACGCGCAGCGCGGCTTCGAAATGCGAGACCTGCATGCGGTACTGCAGCACCTTGCCATGCACGGCCGCGGCGCGCGTGAGCATCTGCTGCACCGCGCTGAGCGCCGGCATGTTGACGTATTCATGCTCCAGCGCGTCGGCGAAATGCACGCGCTCGCGCTGCGCGATCGGGTGGCTCGCATGCGCGCAGATCGCCAGATGGTCGCCGCGGTAGCTCTCGGTCTGCAGGCCTTCGAGGTCGGCCGCATCCCAGCAAATGCCGACCGAGGCACTGCCCTCGCGCACGCCGCGCGCGACCTCGGGGCTTACGCGTTCCTCGAGGCTGACCTGGATCACCGACGCCGTGACCAGCAGCCGCACATGGCCGCGCGTGCCATGCGCATAGCCGGCCATGTCGCGCGCCACCAGTTCGCTGCGCGCCAGCAGTGCGCGCGCATGCTCTAGCAGGGTTTCGCCCGCGGGCGTGGGCTGCACGCCGCGGCGCTTGCGCACCAGCAGCTGCGTGCCGATCTGGTGCTCGAGCTGGGCCAGGCGCTTGCTGATGGCCGAGCCGACCATCGCCTGCTGCAGGCCCGCGGCCGCGATGCTGCGCTGCTCGCAGACGGCAACAAACAGCCGCAAGGTCGTGAGGTCGAGGTCGCGCATCGCAGGGCAGAGGATTGAGGTATTCCGTTTCGGAAGGCTAGAGCTTCCAAAATTGATTATCCGTTCCCGCAAGGAATTCCTAGAATCCTCACTTTCCCTATAACGATTTGGAGACGGCATGCCGTTCACTGCTTCCCACGCCACGGCAGGCCCGCGCCATGCCGTCATTCGCGAAGTCGGCCTGCGTGACGGCTTGCAAAGCCTGGCGCCGACCTTGCCCACGGCGCACAAGATCGCCTGGCTCGATGCGGCCTACGCCGCGGGCCAGCGCGAGATCGAGGTCGGCTCCTTCGTGCCCGCGCGGCTGCTGCCCCAACTGGCCGATACCGCCGAAGTGCTGGCCCATGCCAAGACGCTGCCCGGCCTGGTGGCATCGGTGCTGGTGCCCAACCTCAAGGGCGCGCAAAAGGCGCTCGAATGCGACGCCGACCTGCTGGTGGTGCCGCTGTCGGCAAGCCACGCGCACAGCCTGGCCAATCTGCGCAAGACACCCGACGAGGTGGTGGCCGAGGTGGCACGCATCCGCGCGCAGCGCGATGCGGGCGGCCACGCCACGCTGATCGAAGGCGGCGTGGGCACGGCCTTCGGCTGCACGCTGCAGGGCGAGGTCGCGCCCGAGGAAGTGCTGCGATTGATGGTGGCGCTGCTCGATGCGGGCGCGGACCGGGTCAGTCTCGCCGATACTGTCGGGTTTGCCGATCCCGAGAGCGTGCGCCGGCTGTTCGAGCGCGCGCGCCGCGAAGTCGGCGACAAGCTGGCCTGCGCGCATTTCCACGATACGCGCGGCATGGGGCTGGCGAATGCCTATGCCGCCTGGCAGACCGGCATCGAGCGCTTCGATGCCTGCCTGGCCGGCATTGGCGGCTGTCCGCATGCGCCTGGCGCCAGCGGCAATGTGACGACCGAGGACCTGGCGTTCATGCTCGAGCGCATGGGCGTGGCCACGGGATTGGATGTGACGGCCCTGCTGGCATTGCGCCGGCAGCTCGGGGCCTGGTTGCCAGGGGAGACCCTGCATGGTGTGCTGTGGCAGGCAGGTCTGCCGCAGGTGCTCAATGGCGCGGCGGCAGTGGCCGCCTGAGCCGGATTTGGATGGAATGCGATGTCTGAGAATTTGAATGCGCCAGCGGCTGCGGCCCCGGCGAATGCGCTACCGCTACAGGGCCTGCGCGTGGTGGAGTTTTCCCATATGGTCATGGGGCCCACCTGTGGCATGGTGCTGGCCGACCTGGGGGCCGAGGTGATCAAGGTCGAGCCCGTCGAGGGCGACCGCACGCGCCACCTGCTGGGCGCGGGCGCGGGTTTCTTCCCGATGTTCAACCGCAACAAGAAAAGCATTGCGCTGGATTTGCGCCACCCCGACGGGCTGCAGGCCGCGATCCGGCTGGCGTCTTCGGCCGATGTCGTGGTGCAGAACTTCAAGCCCGGCGTGATGAGGAAGTACGGCCTCGACTACAGCGCGCTGTCGCGCCTGAACGAGCGGCTGATCTACGTGAACCACGCGGGTTTCCTGCCCGGGCCGTACGACAAGCGCACGGCGCTCGATGAAGTGGTGCAGATGATGGGCGGACTGGCGTACATGACCGGCCGTCCCGGCGACCCGCTGCGCGCGGGTGCGAGCGTCAACGACATCATGGGCGGCATGTTCGGCGCGATCGGCGCGATGGCGGCGCTGATGCAGCGCGGCATCACCGGCCGCGGCCAGGAAGTCGACTCGGCGCTGTTCGAGAACAATGTGTTCCTGGTCGGACAGCACATGATGCAGTACGCGGTCACCGGCGAAGCCGCCGCGCCCATGCCCGAGCGCATCTCGGCCTGGGCGGTCTATGACGTGTTTAGCGTCAAGGACGATGGCCAGATATTCCTCGCCGCCGTGAGCGATGCGCAATGGCGCACGCTGTGCGACGCGCTGGACTTCGCCGATCTCAAGGCCGACCCGCTGCTGGCAACCAACAACGACCGCGTGCGTGCACGCCCGACGCTGCTGCCCGAGCTGCGCCGCCGCCTCGCGGCCTACAGCACCGAGCAGCTGTCCGACGTGTTCGAGCGCAACGGCCTGCCCTATGCACCCATCGTGCGCCCCGAGCAGCTGTTCGACGACCCGCACCTCAACGCCACGGGCGGCCTGGCCGAAGTCACGCTCACCGATGGCGAGCGTGCAGGCCAGACGGCGCGCACCACGCTGCTGCCGATCCGCATGGACGGCCAGCGCCCGGGCATCCGCCACAACCCGCCGACGCTGGGCGAACACACGCGGCAGCTGCTCGATGGATTGGGCTACAGCCCTGATGAGGTCAAGGCCATGGAAGCCAGCGGCGCCGTGGTTTGAGCTTGCCCCCGAGCCTGCGCACTGCGCAGGCTTTTTTGTATTTCGCATAAAAAACAGCAGGAGACAAAAATGCAATTCCCCAAGACCCCACGCCGTACGCTGTTGACCCTGGCCGCCGCCGCGCTGTTTGCCCCCTTGGCCGCGCTGGCGCAGGGCGACAAGCCGCTGCGCGTGATCCTGCCGCTGTCGGCGGGCTCGGGCGCCGATGGCGCGATCCGCGCGATCAGCAGCCAGCTGGCCAAGGCCGTGGGCCATCCCGTGGTGATCGAGAACCTGCCGGGCGCGGGCGGCATCACCGGCACGGCGCAGATCGTGCGCGGGCCGCGCGATGGCTCGATGATCGGCGTGGTGTCGAACAACCATGTGGTCAATCCCAGCGTCTATCCGTCGATTCCGTTTGACGCGATGCAGGACATCGCGCCCATCACCGTCATCGGCGCCACGCCCTTCGTGCTGGTGGCCAACCCGGCGCTGCCGGCGCGCAACATCCAGGAGCTGGTGGCGCTGGCCAAGGCCAAGCCCGGCACGCTCAACTACGGCTCCTCGGGTAACGGCACCATCCTGCATCTGGGCGCGGCCATGGTGGTCGACCAGGCCAAGCTCGACGTGAAGCACATTCCCTACAAGGGCATGGGCATGCTGATGAACGACCTGCTCAGCGGCCAGGTGCAGTGGGCCGTGGTGGCGCTCGCGCCCGCGGCGCCGCACATCAAGAGCGGCATGCTGCGCGCCCTGGGCGTGACCACGGCGCAGCGCGTGCCGTCGATGCCCGAGCTGCCGACCATTGCCGAGCAGGGCCTGCCCGATTACGCGCTCGAAGGCTGGATCGCGGCCATCGGTCCCAAGGACCTGCCCATGGCCGAGCGCCAGCGCCTGCACCAGGGCTTCCAGCAGGCGCTGGCCCAGCCCGAGGCGCGCAATGCGCTGATCGCGCAGGGCTACGAGATCAAGCTGACGCCGCCCGAGGCCACGGCGGCGTTCATGCGCTCGGAGATGCAGCGCATGGCGCAAGTCGTCAAGAATGCCAGCGTGAAAGTGGACTAGGCCGTCTGGCGCACGGGCTGCACGGCCTCCCAGCTGCGCAGCTTGCCCGGATTGAGCAGCCCCTGCGGATCGAAGCGCTGCTTGGTGGCCACCACCGCCGGGTCGAGGTTGTTCTGCTTGCCGTCCTCGACGATGTAGACATGCGGGTTGTTGATCTGCACGCCATGGTCGCGGTGGATCTGCATGATCTGGTTGAGCCGTTCCTCGGTGGTGTAGCGGATGAGCTGCAGGCCGCTGCAGTTGGGCGCGCCTTCCTTGGTGCGCAGGAATTCGAGGTGCATCATCACCTCGCCCTGCAGCGCGGCCTGCAGCGCCTTGACCTGTTCGATGCGGCGCTGGGGGGTGAAGCCGCTCTGGATATAGGTCAGGTTCTTGTCGATCTTGAGCGCATGCAGCGTGGTGTGGTTCCAGGTGTATTCGACCAGCGTCTTGTTGCCGGCCTTCACCTCCTCGGCTGTCTTGCGGTAGCTGATCTGCCCGCCATGCAGCGCCGCCATCTCGCGCATGCCGGCCTCGGAGTGCGGCGCGACCAGCAGCAGCACGGCGTGGCAGCCCGCGCGCAGGTGCTCGGCGAGGCTGGTGAAGTATTCGGGAATCGGCGCGGCCAGGAAGCAGACTTCCTTTTTCTCCAGGCCCGGCGCGCAGGCGAAGCGGTCGGCAAATTCCAGCGCCGCATCGAAGTCGTCGAAGCTGGCGATGCATTCTGTCCAGGCGATGGCCGGCGTGAGCGCGACTTCGAGTTCGAGCACGATGCCGTTGGTGCCGTAGGTATGGTGCAGCCGCATGGCTTCGGCGCCGCGCAGCTCGATGACCTGCGGGTCGGGCTCCACGCTCATCGCGCGCACCGCCAGCACATTGCCGGGCGCGGCCAGCGGGCCGTGGTTGATCGAGCCCGCGCCGCCAAAGCCGCCGCCGAACAGGCCGCCCAGCGTCGCGCTGCGGTAGGTCGAGGGCAGCCAGCGCAGCTCCTGGCCCAGCGGCTTGGCCTGCGCGTCGAAGTCGGCGAGGCGGATGCCGGCCTGGGCCCGGCCGACACCGCCGCGCACCCAGCCAAACGCGTTGTAGGCCGACAGGTCCAGTATCACGCCGCCGTGCAAAGGCGTGCACTGGCCGTAGTTGCCCGTGCCGCTGCCGCGCACGGTGATCGGAATGCCGGCGCTGGCGCAGGCCGCGACCACCTGGCGGATCTCGTCCTCGCTGCGCGGGCGCACGGCGATCTCGGCGCGCTTGCCCGCGAGTTCGCGCTTGAGCACCGGGCTGAACCAGGCAAAGTCCTGCGAGAGACGGCCCACGCGCAGCGGGTCGGTGATCCAGTCGAGATCGGGCAGTTGTTCGGGGAGCTGGTGGGCGGCGGTGGTGGTCATGATTTGGTTAGGCGCTCGTTCAAAAACGGGAGAGTGGGGGGCGCCGAGCAAGGGCCGCCCCGCAGCGAGGGCGCCGTCCCCCTCCACCGAAGGTTGAGAGGGGGAAGACGCGAAGCGGCTCAGGGGGTGCGTTAGTTCTCGCTGGAATGCCAGCTGCCCAATGCCAGGCGGCTAAGCCACGCCATCAGCACGAACATCCCCACGCCGGTCAGCGAGATCAGCAGCAGCGCGGCAAACATGCGCGGGATGTTGAGCTGGAAGCCGGCCTGCAGGATCTGGTAGGCCAGGCCCGCGCCCGCGCCGCCCGTGCCCGCAACGAACTCGGCGACGACGGCGCCGATCAGCGCCAGGCCGCTGGAGATGCGCAGCCCGCCAAAGAAGTAGGGCAGCGCGCTCGGGATGCGCAGCCGCACCAGCGTCTGCAGCCGGGTCGCGCGGTTGAGCTGGAAGTAGCTTTGCAGGTCGGGCTCGATGCTGCGCAGGCCCAGCGTGGTGTTGCTGATGATGGGAAACAGCGCCACCAGCGCCGCGCAGATCACCATCGATGCCGTCGGGTCCTTGACCCAGATGATGATCAGCGGCGCGACGGCCACGATGGGCGTGACCTGCAGCAGCACGGCATAGGGAAACAGCGCGGTCTCTATGCCCTTGCTCTGCACGAACAGAAAGGAGATCAGCACGCCGGCAACGGTCGCGGCAATGAAGGCCAGCAGCGTGATCTTGATCGTGACCCACAGCGACGCGCCCAGCGGCGCCCAGTCGGCGATCAGCGTCTCGAGCATCAGCAGCGGCGAGGGCACGAGATAGGGCGGCAGCTCCAGCCCCGTGACCAGGCCCTGCCACAGCGCAAGCAAGGCCACGCCGACCAGCAAGGGATAGAGCACGCGCTGCACGCGCGGCTGCCGCAGCAGCGGCGTGCGCGCGGGCTTCGTGCGCACCGCCGGCTGGCGCTGGGCAATGGCGGGCGCAGCCGGCTCGGCGCGCGGCATGTCGGCCGCAGCCACAGAGGGAAATGGGGTGCTCATGCAAATGCCTCCATGGAGTCGGCGCTGGCACGCAGCAGGCTGTCCTGCAGCAGCCTGGCGTAGCGGTTGAATTCGGGCGAGACCATGAAATCGGCGCTGCGCGGGTAGGGCGCGTCGATGCGGAATTCCTCGACCACGCGGCCCGGGCGCGCGGCCATCATCACCACGCGGCTGGAGAGAAACACCGCCTCGTGGATGGAGTGCGTGACGAAGATCACGGTGAGCTTCTTCTTGCGCCACAGGTCCAGCAGGTCGGCATCGAGCTTGTGGCGCGTGATCTCGTCAAGCGCGCCAAACGGCTCGTCCATGAGCAGCAGGTCGGGCTGGGTCACCAGCCCGCGCGCAATCGACACCCGCATCTGCATGCCGCCCGACAGCGCGCGCGGCAGCGCCTTGGAAAATTTCGCCAGGCCGACCAGGGCCAGCGCTTCGCCCACGCGCGCATCGGCCTCGGCGCGCGGCACGCCCGCCAGGTCCAGCGGCAGGCGCACATTGGTCTGCACGCTGGCCCAGGGCATGAGCGTCGGCGACTGGAACACGAAGGCCATCTTCTTGCCGCTCTCCTCGAGCTGCGCCACGGGCTTGCGCCACAGCTGCAGCCGGCCGTCGGTGGGCTCGAGCAGCCCGGCCACCATCTTCAGCAGCGTGCTCTTGCCGCAGCCCGAGGGACCGAGCAGCGTGACGAATTCGCCTTCCTCTATGCACAGGTCCACGGGCAGCAGCGCCTGGGTGCCGTTGGGATAGGTCTTCTCGGCCGACAGCACCTCCACGGCGTGTGCAGCGGCGTGTGCAGCGGCGGGCGCGGCGGTGGCGGGCGGGGATGCATCGGGGTTCATGGTCGCCTTTCGATGTATGGGGCCGAAGCCTCTGTTTCAGGGCTGCACTGAGGCTCAGGGCAGGACCTTGAGGTCCTTGACGAACTGGGTGCTGTAGGTATCGGCCAGCTTGACCTTGGCCGGGTCGATGAGCTTGGTCTCGACGAGGAAGTCGTAGCTCGCCTTGGCGCGCGCATCGGTCAGCACGCCTATGCCCATGCTGGCCGCGTCGCCACCCGTGACCATGCCCAGTTCCTTGAGCTTGGCGACGCTGTAGGCCAGCTGTTCGTCGGTCATGTTCGGGTTGTCCTTCTTGATCAGCGCGTTGCCGGGCGCCGGGTCGGCGAGGTAGCTCTTCCAGCCTTCCATCGAGGCCTTGACGAAGGCCGCCACCGCGGCGCTGCGCGCCTTGAGCGTCTTGTCCATGCACGACACCGTGGTCGCGTACGCGGGGAAGCCCTGGTCGCTGAACATCAGCGTGGTGGTCTTGACGCCGGCCTTGGCAATGGCAAATGGCTCGGACGTCAGATAGCCCTGCTGGGCGGTGTTCCTGTCGGCCACGAAGGGCTGGATGTTGAAGGTGTAGGGGCGCGTCTGGGCATCGGTGAAGCCGTACTTCGCCTTGAGCCAGGGCCAGTAGCCGCGCTGCGCCGACGAGCCGATGAGAATGGTCTTGCCCTTGAGGTCCTCGAACTTCTTCACGTCGTCGTGCGCGATCAGCACCTGCAGGTCCTTCTGGAACACCGCGGCGACATTGGTCACGGGCACGCCGCCTTCGCGCATCTGGATCATCTGCAGGTCGCTCGATCCCATCACGCAGTCGGCCTGGCCTGCGGCCATCATCTGCACGATGTTGACCTGGGGGCCGCCCATCTTGATGGTCGCGTCGAGGCCGTACTTCTTGTACAGGCCCGTGGCCACGGCCTGGTAGAAGCCGCCGTGCTCGGCCTGCGCATACCAGTTGGTCATATAGGTGAACTTTTCCTGCGCCTGCGCGGTGCCGAGGGCACCAAGAGCGAGCAGCGCGGCGGCACCAAGTTGGGGGAGGCGGGAAGCGGTCTTCAGCATGGCAATACTCCGGAAGGGGCAGGACAGGGGGTGGGACGGGGAGGGCTTCGCAGTTTTCAGGCCAGCGCGCTGGAGTGCTCCACATGGCCGGTGTGGTTGGCGCGGCCCCAGGTGGGCTCGGGGCGCGCCGCCCATTGCAGCTGGTGCAGCTCGGTGATGGCCGCGGCCCAGCTTCTGGCCAGCGAGTCGAGAATCGCCAGGCCCTGCTCGGCGGTCGCGGGCAGCGGGTCGCCGATGATTCCGCTCGGCCCGAAGTCGCGCGCGCTCCAGGCGCAGGCCGGCCGGCCGTCGGGCGACAGCAGTGGCGAGTCAAAGACGGGCGGGTAGTTGGTGACGGCGCGCTCCATGTGCACGGTGTCGGGCGCGAGCGCGAGCATCAGCGCGGTCTCGGCATGGCCCGCGTGCATGGCCAGCTTCTTTTCGGTGTCCGACAGGTATTTGCCGGCCACATGCGGCACGCGCCAGGTGAAACTCGGCACGACGATGAAATCGCCATGGCGCAGGCGCAGCTCGCGCGCGCACATCTCCATCACCTGCGGCTGGCCGCCATGGCCGTTGACGAACAGCAGCTTGCGAAAGCCCGCGCGGTAGACCGACTCGCCGATCTCGTTCATCGTCGCCAGCAGCGTCTCGCCGCTGAGCGTCACGGTGCCCGGGAAGTGCAGGTGCTCCTCCGACTTGCCGTAGGTGATCGGCGCCATTGCAAACGCCGGCACCTCGGGGGGCAGATGCGCCAGCGCATGGCCCACGACCCCGGCGCTGATCACCGTATCGACGGCACAGGGCAGGTGCGGGCCGTGCTGCTCGGTCGCTCCCGTGGGCAGCACGATCACGGTGTTTTCCTTGTCGGGCAGGTCGGCGATCTCGGTCCAGCTCAGATAGGGCAGGAAGCGGTGGGGCGGGTTGTAGCCATGCAGCATGGAGCGGTCTTTCGGCGGAGGGGGGAGGGTGTCAGCGCTGGGGCAGCCAGGCCGTGGCTTCGACTTCGATCAGGATCTCGGGCGTGGGCAGCATGGCGCTGACCTCGACCACGGTCGATGCGGGCGGCTCGCCCGGAAAGAACAGCTTGCGCACGCGGCTGTACTGCGGGAAGTGGTCGAGGTTCCTGAAGTACTGCACCAGCTTGACCACATCCGACATCTGCCCGCCCGCGGCTTCGATGGTCTGGCGGATGGCGTCCAGCACATGCCAGCTCTGCGCGAGGATCGGGCCTTCCTTGATGTCGCTGCTGAACTCGCCGGTGCGGCCGATCAGCGTGGCCGCGTCATCGGGAATGTCGGCATAGCCGCGCACGATGCGGCCGGCCGCCGGGTCGACGGCGATGATTCCGGAGAGGAACACCAGGTCGCCCGCGCGGCGCCAGGCGGCGTAGCGTGCCAGGGGTTGGGCAATGCCCGAGGGAGAGGCGCTCATGCGAGGCTCCTTGCGAGAACGGGACGGTGAGAGGAGGCAAAAGACCAGGCGCTGGACGCCTCGCCGCTGACGACCCGGCCCTGGCGCAGCACCACGCGCGGCTGGGTGCGCGAAGGAAAGCCCCAGGCGTCTGCCTGCTGGAAGACGATCAGATCGGCGCTGCTGCCGGGCGCCAGCGGCACTGCGGGCGCGCCGCGGCGCAGCCAGTCGGCGCGGCACAGCGACTCGGACCAGCGGTCGAAGGGCTGCTCGAGCTGCGCGGCGAGCACGCCCGCGGCCAGGGCTTCGAGCGGATCGAAGCTGCCGACCGCGCAGAACGGGTCTTGCACGTTGTCGCTGGCGACCAGCACCGGAATGCCGCGGGCCCGCGCTTCCTTGACCAGCGTGAGCCCGCGCTGGCGCGGCGTGCGGCCCGTGGTCGCGTCCTGCAGCAGCAGGTTGGTGATCGGCAGCGTGACCAGCGTGACCGGGCATTGCGCCACGGCATCGAGCGTGGCCAGTGCCGCGGCTTCGTCCTGCGCGGCCAGCGCGCAGGCATGGCCGCAGACCACCCGGCCCTCGAAGCGCAGCTCCTGCAGCAGCGCCGCCGCCGTGGCCAGGCCCTGCGCGCCGGGGTGCAGTTCCTCGTCGACATGCAGATCGACATCCAGACCATGGATTTGCGCGGCCTCGAACAGATGGCGCAGCGCCTGCGGGTTCCAGTTGGTGGAGTGCACGAAGCCGCCCAGCAGTGCGCCCGGGCCGCTCGCGGCCACCGTGCTTGCCAGGCGCAGCGCGGTATCGCGCTCGGCGAACAGGTGCAGCGGAATCAGCGCCACGCGCTCCAGCAGCAGGCGGCCGGCCCATTCCTGCGCCAACTCGCGCAATACGTTCCACGCCAGCGGCATGGCCTCGGGCTCCCACCAGTCGCAGTGCGTGCGCAGGTGCACCGTGCCGGCTTCGCAAGCCCATTGCAGCGCGCGGCTGGCGCGGGCGTGGATATCGGCCTCGGTCCAGTCCTGGCGGTCGGCCATCATGGCTTCGATGGCCCCCAGCAGGCCGGGCTCGACCTCGCCCATGCGCGGCAGCGTGAAGGTCTTGTCGAGATGCGTGTGCGCGTCGACCAGGCCGGGCAGCACCAGCGCGCCGTGCAGGGCCCAGGCATTGCCTGAGGGGGCAACGAATGCCGGGTCGTGCGGCGCCAGGCCCAGTACGCGGCCCTGGGCCAGATGCAGATCAGCCAGCGCGGGCTGGCCCCCGATGTCGGGCCATTGCGCGGGCAGCAGCCAGCGTGGCAGCCGGGCAGCAAGAAGATGTTCGGGAGCGTGCATGCCGGTCTCCTTCAGGCAAAGCGCGCCATCGCATCGCCCACGCGTGCCTTGAAGGCTTCGAGGCGCCGCGGTGTGGCCACGTTCATGTGGTAGCAAGCGTGGTAGTCGACGCGCGCCTTGCCGCCCGTGAGCAGGCGCAGGTAGCGCGTCACCGACTTGCGCGGCGGATCGCCCATCAGCAGCGCGGTCCAGCGCGGCCGGCCATAGGTCACGACGGCCGAGATGCGCTTGAGATGGGTCAGTGCGGACTTGACATGCTGCGGGTCGCTGATGTCGAAGGCCACGCCGGGCATCAGCACGCGGTCGAAAAAGCCCTTGAGCATGGCCGGCATGCCGAAGCACCAGGTGGGAAAGCAAAACACCACGGCCTCGGCCCACAGCAGGCGGTCGACATAGCCCTGCACCGGCACGCGGTTGCCGGGCACCTCGTGGTAACCCAGGCGCTCCTCGCGGCTCAGCACCGGGTTGAAGTCTTCGGCATACAGATCGCAATCGTCGACCTCATGCCCCGCGCTGCGCAGGTTGAGCACGACCTCGGTGTGCAGCGCCGCCTGGTAGCTGGTCTCGACCGGGTGGCAATAGATGACAAGAACGCGCATGGCCCGGCCCTCAGAGATCGAGGGTGAGGGCAGCGCCATGGCTGCGTGCGCAGCACACGGCGACATGGGTGCGCCGCTCCTCGGCGCTCAGGCAGCTGTCGCGGTGTTCGGGACTTCCGTCCAGCCAGCGCGTGGCGCAGGTGCCGCAGACGCCTTGCTCGCACAGCGTGTCGACGGCAATGCCGGCAAGCTGCAGCACGTCGGCCATGCTTTCGCCGGGCTCGACCGTCAGGCGCATCTGGCTGCGTGCCAGCACCAGTTCAAAGGCCTGTTCGATGGCAGGCGACGCAGCAATGGAAGCAGTGGTTTGCATGTTTGACCATTTGATTTGATCGAATGGTCAAACTCTTGCAAATGCTGTGCCAGCGTGCTCCCTGCACGAAGCGCGTGGGCCGGCTGCGCGGATGCCCGCCAGCGTGCGGCGCCTGCCTATTCTGGTGCGAGGCCGCAGCCCAGCAGCACAAAAGTGGTGAGCTCGCGCACGATGGGTTCGCGGTCGATGGGTTCGTCGGGCGCGAGGCCCAGCATGATGTGCACCTGCACGCCGTAGTCGGCGTAGTGCTGGGTCATGCCCCAGATCTGCATCAGCAGCAGCGTGGGGTCGAGCGCGCGCATGCGGCCTTCGGCGATCCAGCGCTTGATCAGCTCGACCTTCTGCTGCGTGGATTTCACGGCCACCGGCCAGTACTTGCCCAGGTTGCGGCCGCCGCCCAGCACCTCGGTCGTGAAGATGCGCGACAGGCCCGGGTTGTCGAGCGCGTAGTCGAGCTTCTTGCGCACATAGCCGGCAAGCACCGTGCGCGGGTCGTCGCTGTCGATATCGAACACGAAGGCGCTCGACCAGCCACCCAGCACCGAATACAGCAGTTCCTCGTAAAGCTCTTCCTTGCTGCTGATGTAATAGTGCAGCTGGGGCTTGGTGAGGCCCGCGCGCTCGGCAATGGCCTTGGTCGACGCGCCCTTGAAGCCATGCCGGCTGAACTCGGCAATGGCCGCTTCGCGGATGGCGTCCAGGATGCGTTCGCGGCCTTGCCGCGCGCGGCTGGGCAGGGCGCCGGCAGGAATCTCGGCTTCGGGTTCGGTCATGGGCAAGGGCAGGGGAGATGCAGCAAACTTGCCGATTCTGCCTGCTTCATGCCTTCCAGAAGCCCACATGCGGCAGGCTGGCCTCGTCGATCAGCGCCGGGCCGATGCATTCGATCTCGTGCGGCGACGCGGCAAACACATCGCGGCAGGACAGCTCGGCATCGCGCTGCTCGGCGCGCTCGCCGCGGAACACGCGCAGCCGCACCGCATCGATGCCGAACACCACGCGGCCGATGCCCGACCAGAAAATTGCGCCCGCGCACATCACGCAGGGCTCGGCCGACGAGTACAGCGTGGCCTGGGCCAGCACCTCGCGCGGGACCCGGGGGCTGAGCTGGCGCACGGCGTTGGTCTCGGCATGCGCGGTGCAGTCGCCGGTTTCGGTGGTGCTGCAATAGGCTTCGGCCAGCAGGGCGCCTTGCGCATCGACCACCACCGCGCCAAACGGCCGGTTGCCGCGCGCGCGCGCCGTGCCCGACAGCGCAATGGCCTGGCGCAGATAGGTGCCGTCGGTGTCGCCCAGCGGCGCGGGTTCTTCGAGCGGCAGGGGCGTGGCGAATACGAGGGCGGACATGGCGGTCTCCAGGAAGTGGCAATGCGCTGCGCCATGCACTTTGCATGCCAGGCATTCTTCTTGCTTGACCGGTTGCAGGAGTAGAAGCGTTCACTGTGCGGTCCGACGATGGGACTTGGCCAGCCGGAAATTGCTCTGAAGCCCGCAAGCGCCCAGGCGCCCGTGGTTTCAGCGGCATGCCGGGTGTCCGGCGGCCTGAAGCCGCACGCGGGAAGACCCTTGTTTTCACCGCTAGATTCTGGAGAACCGCATGAACACCGCCACCTACGACCTGACCGAGTTGCAAAAGGAAACGCGCATGGGCGCGATGGGCTCCGAGAGCCGCAGCCGCGAGATCCGCAAGATCGACCTGTCGAATTTCGAGCAGCGCAAGACCGAGATTGCCAACCAGCTCTGGGACGCCGCCGTCGATGTCGGCTTCTTCCAGGTCGTGAACCATGGCATCGCGCTCGATGATGTGCACGAAGCGTTTGCGATGGCCGAGCGCTTCTTCGCGCTGCCGGACGATGTGAAGGCGCAATACCCGTTGAAGAAGGCGCTCAACGTCGGCTGGGAAAGCCGCGCCCAGGTGCGCCCCTCGACCGGCACGCCGGACCAGAAGGAGTCCTACCAGATCACGCGCCCGCACATGCAGGGCCTGTGGCCCAGCGAACAGGAGCTGGCTGGCTTCCAGGCCACCATGCTGGCCTTCGAGGGCCAGTGCTGGCAGGTGGCGATGCAGGTGCTGTCGTGCTTTGCGTTCAAGCTCGGCTTCGACGACGGCTTCTTCCTGCGCGCGCACGACCCGGCGCAGCAGAGCTACCAGAGCACGCTGCGCCTGCTGCACTATTTTGCGACGCCGCCCGAGCAGCAGGCCAGCCTGGGCCTGTGGCGCGCGGGTGCGCACACCGACTTCGACTGCCTGAGCCTGCTGTTCCAGCGCCAGGGCCAGGGCGGGCTGCAGGTCTGCCCGGGCAAGGAGATGGAGAGCCAGGAGTGGACATCGGTCGAGCCCGATGAAAAAGCCATCACCTGCAATATCGGCGACATGCTGATGCGCTGGAGCGACGACCAACTGCCCTCGAACTTCCACCGCGTGAAGAACCCGTTGCCCGGCGAGTACATGGGCCCGCGCTACAGCCTGGCGTTCTTTGCGCAGGCCAACCGCGACGCGATCATCGAAGGCCCGGGCGGCAAGTACCCGCCGATCTCGGCCGGGGATTATCTGAACCAGCGCGTGGCGGCGAACTTCAAGGCCTACTGACGCAGCACCGGGCCGGCGTCATTCGTCGCCGGCATCCGCGTTCGCATCCGCATCGAAGCAGGCAATGCCCGCGTCGAGCAGCGCGTGCAGCGCGGCGACCTGTTCGGTGCCCAGGCGCGCATTGAGCGCGAGCTGGGCCTGCTTCCAGGCGCGCTGGCCTTCGGCGCGCTTGGCGCGGCCCGAGTCGGTGACTTCCACAAGGCGGCTGCGCGCATCTTCGCCCGCGCCGACCACGAGCCAGCCCTGGGCGACCAGCGGCTGCAGGTTGCGCGTGAGCGTGGAGGCATCCATCTGCATGCACCTGGCCAGATCGCCGGGCCGTATCGGGCCGAGCTTCTCCACATGCGACAGCAGCGAATACTGGGTGGTCTTGAGCCCGGCCGCGGCGGTGTAATGGTCGTAGTGGCGCGTGACAAGCCGGGTCAGCTGGCGCAGCTTCAGATTGGTACAGCCTTGGGGAGTGTTCATCTGCTATATTGTACTGGCAATGGTTGTATATACAATAATCTGACAGGAAGGCCCTCAATGGACATCGATGCTGTGCTCGCGCAATGGAGCGCGCAGGAAACCGCGGTGCGCGCGCGCCTCAATCCTGGCGCGCGGCCGCCGGCCTCGCTCGCGGGCCTCACCGGCATGGAGTTGTTCGCGGCGATTTTCGCGGGCGACTTCCCACGCGCGCCCATGGGGCTCACGCTCGATTTCATTCCCATCCACATGGAGCCCGGCACTGCGGTGTTCCAGGGCCGGCCGCAGCGCCAGCATTACAACCCGCTGGGCAGCGTGCACGGCGGGTGGTTCGCGACCCTGCTCGACTCGGCCGTGGGCTGCGCCGTGCACACGACCCTGCCCGCGGGCAAGGGCTTCACCACGCTGGAGCTCAAGCTCAACATGGTGCGCGCCCTCAGCGACCGCGTGCCTTTGGTGCGTGCCGAAGGCAAGGTGATCCACCAGGGCCGCCAGGTCGCGACCGCCGAAGGGCGGCTCGTGGGCCCCGATGGCAAGCTCTACGCGCATGCCACCACGACCTGCCTGATCTTCGATCTTCCATCCAGCGCCCAGGAGTCCGCCCATGTCCACCACTGATGCCTCCACCAGCGTTTCCTATCTCGACGACCTCGCCCCGGGGCAGCGCTTTGTCGGCAGCATGCGCCTGCAGGTGGACGCGCAACGCATCAAGTCCTTTGCCGCCGAGTTCGACCCCCAGCCTTTCCATCTCGACGACGACGCCGCGCGCGGCACGCTGTTTCGCGGCCTGGCCGCGAGCGGCTGGCACACCGCGGCGCTGACCATGCGCCTGCTCGTGGGCAAGGATTTCCCCCTGGCCGGCGGCATCGTCGGTGCGGGCTTTGACGAGCTGCGCTGGCCGCTGCCCGTGCGGCCCGGCGACACGCTGCGCGTGGAGTGCGAGGTGCTCGAAGTGCGGCCGTCGAAGTCGCGGCCCGAACAGGGCCTGCTCAAGCTGCGCACGACGACCTTCAACCAGCACGATCAGGCGGTGCAGATTTCGGTGGGTACGCTGGTGGTGCCCCGGCGCGGGAAGGGATCCTGAGCACAGGCCATGGAGGGTTGGACGCAGCCATCCCACATCCGTTCGTCCTGAGCCCGTCGAAGGATGAATGGCCCGCCCGCCACCGCATCCGTTCGTCCTGAGCTTGTCGAAGAATGAACGGCCCACCCGCCGCCGTATCCGTTCGTCCTGAGCCCGTCGAAGAATGAATGGCCCGCCCGCCGCCACCGCATCCGTTCGTCCTGAGCCTGTCGAAGGATGAATGGCCAGCCCGCAGAGCTGGTTCCTGGCGCAGGCGCAGCGCAACCTCGCCGCCCATGAAAAAAGCCATCCCGAGGGATGGCTTTCTGTGCTGCCTTGGAGGCAGTGTTTACAGCGAATCGATGAAGCTGCGCAGCTTGTCCGAACGCGAAGGGTGCTTGAGCTTGCGCAGCGCCTTGGCTTCGATCTGGCGGATGCGTTCGCGCGTCACGTCGAACTGCTTGCCGACTTCTTCCAGCGTGTGGTCGGTGGACATCTCGATGCCGAAGCGCATGCGCAGCACCTTGGCTTCGCGCGGCGTCAGGCCGTCGAGGATGTCCTTGACCACGTCGCGCAGGCCGGCCTGCATCGCGGCGTCGATCGGGGCGGTGTTCGCACCGTCCTCGATGAAGTCGCCCAGGTGGCTGTCGTCGTCGTCGCCGATCGGCGTTTCCATGGAGATCGGCTCCTTGGCGATCTTCATGATCTTGCGGATCTTGTCCTCGGGAATCTCCATCTTCGCGGCCAGGATGGACGCATCGGGTTCAAAGCCGAATTCCTGCAGATGCTGGCGGCTGATGCGGTTCATCTTGTTGATGGTCTCGATCATGTGCACCGGAATCCGGATGGTGCGCGCCTGGTCGGCGATCGAGCGCGTGATGGCCTGGCGGATCCACCACGTGGCATAGGTCGAGAACTTGTAGCCGCGGCGGTATTCGAACTTGTCGACGGCCTTCATCAGGCCGATGTTGCCTTCCTGGATCAGATCCAGGAACTGCAGGCCGCGGTTGGTGTACTTCTTGGCGATCGAGATCACCAGGCGCAGGTTGGCCTCGATCATCTCCTTCTTCGCATCGCGCGACGCACGCTCGCCGTCGTTCATGCGCTTGTTGATGTCCTTGAGGCCCGGCAGCGGCACGACCACGCGCGTCTGCAGGTCGATCAGGTTCTGCTGCAGCTCCTGCACCGGCGGGATGTTGCGCTCGAGCACATTGCTCCAGGCCTTGTTGGCATGGGCTTGCTTGACCACCCATTCGAGGTTCAGCAGGTTGGCCGGGAATTCCTTGATGAAGGTTTCCTGGGGCATGCCGCACTTGTCGACGATGATGCGGCGCAGTTCGCGTTCCTTCTTGCGCACGTCATCCACCTGCGCGCGCACCAGGTCGCAGAGCTTTTCAATCGTCTTGGCCGTGAAGCGGATGGTCATCAGCTCTTCGGTCAGCGCCGCCTGCACCTTCATGTACGCCGGAGTGCCGTAGCCTTCCTTGTCGTAGATCTTGTGCATCTTCTCGAACAGGTCGCGCATCTTGTCGAAACGCGACAGCGCATCGTTCTTCAGCTCTTCGAGCTTCTTGGTCAGCGCCTTGGAGCCGCCCTTGCCGTCGTCGTCGTCCTCTTCGTCGAATTCGTCGAAGTCTTCCTCGGCCACGTAGTCATCGGCTTCGTTGGGGTTGGAGAAACCGTCGACGATGGTCGAGATGACGACCTTGCCGCTGCGGATTTCCTCGGCCATGTTGAGGATCTCGGCAATCGTTGCCGGCGAGGCGCTGATGGCTTCCATCATGTCCTGCAGGCCGCCTTCGATGCGCTTGGCGATCTCGATTTCGCCTTCGCGCGTCAGCAGCTCGACCGTGCCCATTTCACGCATGTACATGCGCACCGGATCGGTCGTGCGGCCGAATTCCGAATCCACCGTCGACAGCGCGGCTTCGGCTTCTTCCTCGGCTTCTTCCTCGGTCGTGGCCGACTGGCCGGTGTTGTTCAGCAGCAGCGTCTCGGCGTCGGGCGTCTGTTCGTAGACCGCCACACCCATGTCGTTGAGCATGGAGATGACGACTTCGAGCGTTTCGGCGTCGACCAGCTTGTCGGGCAGATGGTCGTTGATTTCGCCGTGCGTGAGGTAGCCGCGGGTCTTGCCGAGCTTGATCAACGCCTTCAGGCGCTGGCGGCGGGTCAGCATTTCCTCTTCGGTCAGGACGGTTTCGTCCAGGCCGAATTCCTTCATCAGCGCGCGCTCCTTGGCCTTGCTGATCTTCATGCGCAGCGGCTTGACCTTTTCGGTCGTGGCCGAACTCGTGGTTTCCACCACATCGACTTCGCCTTCGAGGTCCGATTCGATGTCCGACAGGTCGGTGTCGTCCATGTCCTCGCCATCTTCCTTGGCCTTGGGCTTGCGGCCGCGCTTGGCCGGGGCCTTGTCGGCAGCGGCAGCCGCCGCCTTCTTGGCCGCGGGGGCCTTCTTCACGGCAGGTTCGGCGCCGTCTTCGGCCGCAGCCTTGGGCTTGCGGCCGCGTTTGGGGGGAGCGGCCGCCGCGAGCAGGGCGTCGGCGGCGGCAATGAGTTCAGCAGAGGTCTTGGTAGCCACGGTATTGACTTTCTTGGCAGCGGCGCGGGGCTCCGCTGTTGGGGTCGCAGTTGTCAGGGCCTTGGAGGGGGCCCTGGCAGCTGCGGTTGCAGGCAAAGATTTTTCAGCGGGTGCGGCAGGGCCAGCGGCGGACTTGGGCAACTTCGGGGACTTTGAAGCGGGCATGGACACCTCTATGCAAAATCGGACAAAGAAAACGCAAGCGCCCAGGAATGCGGCGCATGGGAGGCGAACCCACGCAGCGTGGATTGCACATCCGGAGAAAGATCTCCCGGGCAAGATGTCTGGGCGAACATTTGGGGTGCAGTCCTTGCGGTATTTGGGTCCGTGCAATTGCTGCTACTTGACGTGTTTTTCACGTTGACCCGGCCCGGAGGTGCTGCTGTCGCTCTTGCCGCTAACCCCTAATTATATCTTTGTCCAGCAATTTCAAGAGGAACTGCGGGTTTCATTTTGCAGAAAATGTAACCGATTGTATAAGTCACGCAGCTGTTGGGCCGCATGCGGATTGGTCGACACCGCCATCGCGGCAGCATGCGTCTGCTGCTTGATGTCGTCGATCAGGATGCGGTTGAGCACGCCGCGCAATTCGCGCCGCAGCTCGGCCAGCTCGCCTTCGGGCTGGGCGTGGGGGCCGGTCATCAAGCGTTCGGCCAGCGGCGCGACATGCGCCTCCATGCATTCCTGCAGCCGCTCACGCAGCACGGCCCAGGGTTGCGGCCCATATTCCTGAAATTGGGCCTCGAGCCACGCAAACAAGCCCCCGTGCGGCGCGGTGCAGCGCGACAGCGCATCGAAATCCTCGTGCGTGAGCTCTTCCATGAACTCCATGTGCGCCATCAGCAGCCGTGC
Organism: Comamonas antarctica; assembly: GCF_013363755.1. Classification (NCBI taxonomy): domain Bacteria; kingdom Pseudomonadati; phylum Pseudomonadota; class Betaproteobacteria; order Burkholderiales; family Comamonadaceae; genus Comamonas; species Comamonas antarctica. The sequence goes on along the minus strand of NZ_CP054840.1, from coordinate 2,976,868 downwards.
GGCCTGGTCGGTGCGCGTCGCGGGCGTGCCGCGCGGACCGCGCGACGCGGCCTCGAAACGGTTAGCCGGCGGGCGCTCGCGCCCCCAGCTGCCTTTTTCCCATTTGCGTGCCTTGCCCTGGCCCGGGGTCCAGGCACCGCCGTTGCCGCCGTTCGGGCTGTAGCCCTGGCCGTAGCTCTCCAGCGGGGCGCCGTCGGGCGCCCAGCCCAGGTCGGGCGGCGGCCCCGCACTGTAGCCGGCGTCCATGCCGGTGGCCGGGGCGCTGCGCATGCCGGGGCGCGCCGGCTCCTTGCTCCACAGCTCGGTCAGGTCCTGCAGCTGCAACTGGGCCAGCTCGGCAATCTCGGCCAGCAGCTGGCGCTTGAGCACGCCGTCGGGCAGCAGCGTCCACAGCGGCCGGGCGTTGCTGGCCATGTGGGCCCGGCCCTCGGGCAGCCCCAGGTCGCAGCCTTCGCTGGCCGCGTCGATCAGGAAGCGGCTCAGCGGCTTGGCGTCGCCGACCTGGCGCGCAAACGCATCGGTGCCGAATTCGCGGATGAAGCTGTCGGGGTCATGTTCGCTGGGCAGGAACAGGAACTTGAGGCTGCGCGTATCGGTGGCATAGGGCAGCGCGGCCTCGAGCGCCTTGTGCGCCGCGCGCCGGCCCGCGCTGTCGCCGTCGAAGCTGAACACGACGGCATCGGTGAAGCGAAACAGCTTTTGCACATGGTCGGGCGTGCAGGCCGTGCCCAGCGTGGCCACGGCGTTGGCAAAGCCCAGCTGGGCCAGCGCCACCACGTCCATATAGCCTTCGGTCACGAGCGCATAGCCCATCTCGCGCAGCGCGTTGCGCGCCTCGAACAGGCCATACAGCTCGCGCCCCTTGTGGAAGACCGGGGTCTCGGGCGAATTCAGGTATTTGGGCTTCTCGTCGCCAAACACCCGGCCGCCAAAGCCTATGCACTCGCCCTTGACGTTGCGGATGGGAAACATCAGCCGGTCGCGGAAACGGTCGTAGCGCTTGTGGTCCTCCTCGTTGACGATCACCAGGCCGCTTTCCTGCAGCAGCGGGTCGTCGTACTGGGCAAAGACGCTGGCCAGGCTGCGCCAGCCTTCGGGCGCGTAGCCCAGGCCGAAGCGCGCCGCCGTCGGGCCCGAGACGCCGCGGCGCTTGAGATAGGCAATCGCGTGCGGCGAGTCCTTGAGGTGGCGGCGGTAGGCGTCGCCGGCTTTTTCCAGCACATCGCTGAGCGTGGCCTGCTTTTCCTTCTGCGCGGCCTGGCGCTGGCGCTCCTGCGGACTGATGTCGTCCTGGGGCACGACCAGGCCGACCTGGCCGGCGAGGTCCTGCACGGCTTCGACGAAGCCCATGCCGGCATGCTCCATCAGGAAGCCGATGGCGTTGCCGTTCTTGCCGCAGCCGAAGCAGTGGTAGAACTGTTTGGACGGGCTGACGCTGAACGACGGCGACTTCTCGCCGTGGAAGGGGCACAGCCCCATGAAGTTCGCGCCGCCTTTGCGCAGCTGCACATAGCGGCCGACGATGTCGACCACATCCACGCGGGACAGCAGCTCTTGGATAAACGATTGGGGAATGGACACCGGGCGTATTTTGAACCATCCGGCGCCGGCCCGGCCTTTCAGGGGCAAGGCGCAGCCGCTTGGGGCCCCCATGGCAGGGAATCCAGCCGGCCAGGACGTCGGCAACCGGTTAACCGGCGCGCCATAAAAATGGCCCGCACCTTGCGATGCGGGCCGGTCTCCTCCGCCCCGGTACGTGCCGGGGTGGTCCTCTGTTGTACGTTGCTTCCTGCCGTCAGGGGGCGCGGACGCGAGGTCAGCAAGTGGCCGAGGCCGGGCCCGAAGCAGGAACGGATGCCATTGTAGAAAGCCTGCGCAACGCCTGCCAGTGTTTTGTTTCTGCTAAATGATGTTTTATATAAGACATCAGACTTGAAACGCCCGAAAATTCGCCGGGCGCATTTTGTCTGCAGCGTAAGCCCTTGTTTTTGAAAATTATTTCAATATTTCAGTAAATGCAGAAAACCCAGGATCGGATGAATTCGTCCGAATTCCTGAGGATTTTCATGGGAATATATGTGTGAAAAAGGGGTATTCGGGAAATAGGCCCGGACTTTGGGTCCGGTCCCTCGACCCGCGCCGGGTCAGTGCCCCGCCGAAGTGGAAAACAGCTGGATCACCAGCACGCCCGCCACGATCAGCCCCATGCCGACCAGCGCCGCGGCATCGAGCGTCTGGCCCTGCCAGAACCAGGCAATGGCCGAGACCAGCACGATGCCCGCGCCGGACCAGATGGCATAGGCGACGCCCGTGGGCACGGTGCGCAGCGTCAGCGACAGGAAGAAAAAGGCCAGCGCATAGCCCGTGGCCGTGATGACCGAGGGCCACAGCCGCGTGAAGCCCTCGGCGCTCTTGAGGAACGAGGTGGCGATGACTTCGCAGACGATGGCCAGCGCGAGGTACAGATAGCTGATCGACATGGCAACCCGGGTCAGATGGCGGGGTAGTCGCCCGTGCCCTCGGGCCAGGCAGTGAGCACTTCATAGCCGGTCTCGGTCACGCAGACCATGTGCTCCCACTGCGCCGACAGCGACTTGTCATTGGTGATGACGGTCCAGCCATCGCTGAGCTCGCGCGTCGCAGCCTTGCCGGCATTGAGCATCGGCTCGATGGTGAAGATCATGCCGGGCTCGAGCTTCAGCCCCTGGCCGGGCACGCCGTAGTTCAGCACGTCGGGCGTGTCGTGGTAGATCTGGCCAATGCCATGGCCGCAGTATTCCTGCACCACGGTGAAGCGCTCGCGCCTGGCCACGCTTTCAATCGCATGGCCGACATCGCCCAGCGTCGCGCCGGGACGCACCGCCTGGATACCGGCGCGCATGGCCTCGTAGGCGGTGCGCACCAGGCGCCGCGCCTGGGCGCGCGGCTCGCCCACGACATACATGCGGCTGGTGTCGCCGAACCAGCCGTCCTTGATCAGCGCCACATCGACATTGACGATGTCGCCGTCCTTGAGCACCTCGCGGTCGGAGGGTATGCCATGGCACACCACATGGTTGACCGAGGCGCAGATGGTCTTGGTGTAGCCGTGGTAGCCGATGTTGGCAGGAATGCAGCCGAGTTCGTCGACGATGTAATCGTGGCACAGCCGGTCGAGTTCGTTGGTGCTGACACCGGCGCGCACATGCGGCACCAGCATCCGCAGCACCCGCGCGGCCAGCTGGCCCGCAAGCCGCGACTGGGCGATATCGGAGACGGTGTGGATGGGCGTGGTGCTGGAGCGCTTCATCGGGCCGCTCCGCTGGCTGGCTGCAGTGCGCGCGCCGGCGTGGGCAAGGCAAATGCCGCAGACGCGGCACCGCCCGGTGCGGCGGCCTGCTGGATCAGCAGCTGGCAGATATCCGAATAGTTCAGCAGCGGATGCAGCTCGGCCATCATGCCGACCCGCAGCCAGTGCTCTGCCTGGGCGTTGATGGAGCGGCTCAGGGCCGTGCTGGCGGTGCGCACGCTGTCATGCAGTGCGTCTGAAATTTTTACGATTCCCATGCGCTGGATTATACGTTCCATTACGTTTCGTATATTCCTTGGGGTGCCTCACAGCAGCCATTCGATCGGCAGCAGCATCAGCAAGCGCATCCACAGGCGTTCGAGCCAGTGGCTGCCGGGCTCGCTGCGGTACACGCTCGCCTGGTCTCCCGCGCCCGCATGCCATTCCAGCTGGCCGTGGGTATCGAGCAGCACGCGGTAGCTGCGCTGCGGAATCTGCAGGCTGAAGGCGTCGGCCACCTGGGCCGCCAGCTGTGGGTTGTCGATGACGAAACCGAGTTCGGTGTTGAGGTGGGCCGAACGCGGGTCGAAGTTGAACGAACCGACAAAGACCTGCTGTGCGTCGATGGCGAAGGTCTTGGCATGCAGGCTTGCGCCCGAGCTGCCGAACGGCCCCGGTGCGTGCTCCGCGGGCGCGGCGGGATCGGGGCGCATTTCAAACAGCTCCACCCCTGCGGCCAGCAGCGCGCGGCGCCAGCGCGCGTAGCCGGCATGCACGACGGCCACGTCGGTGGCCTGCAGCGAGTTGGTCAGCACGCGCACGCGGATGCCGCGCTGGCGCAGCTGCACGAAGGCGTCGACGCCGGCGCGCGTGGGCACGAAGTAGGGCGACACCAGGTCCAGCGTGCGCTGCGGCGTGCCGATGATGGGCGCCAGCTGCGTCACCAGCAGGCCTTCGGGCGCGGCGCGGTTCAGGCCCTTGGCCGGATCGTCGCTGACCATGCGCACCGGCGACCACGCCAGCGGCAGCTGCCCTTGCAGCAGCTGCTGCAGGAAGGGCGTTGCGGCCACGGCGCGCTGGTAGCGCTGCGTGCCGGGAGGCGGCGGTTCGGTGTCCGCCGGGGGTGGGCCCTTGGACCGCAGCAGGGCGCTCACCGGATAGGACGATTCACTGGCCCAGTAGCGGTCGAAATCCTCTGACACCTCAGGCACGATGGCGCCCACGGCCAGCACGTCGAGGTCGGTGAACAGCACGCCGTCGGTGGCGCCGAAATACTCGTCGCCGATGTTGCGCCCGCCAATCACCGTGGCCTGGTTGTCGGCGGTCAGCGACTTGTTGTGCATGCGCCGGTTGGCGCGCGCGAAGTCGGTCACGTAGCCCAGCGCCTTGGGGCGGCGCACGGCCATGGGGTTGAACAGGCGCACCTCGATGTGCGCATGGTGGTCGAGCGCGCGCCACTGCGCGTCGAGGCCCGAGGTGCCGACATCGTCGAGCAACAGGCGCACGCGCACGCCGCGCCCAGCCGCGGCGAGCAGTTCCTGGACCAGCAGCGCGCCGGTCGTGTCGCCGTGCCAGATGTAGTACTGCACATCGAGCGTGCGCTGCGCGGCGCGCATCAGCAGGGCGCGCGCGGCAAAGGCCTCGAGCGGATCGGACAGGGGATAGATACCGCTGTGCCCGGGATGCGCCACAGCCGCCGGGGCCAGCGCCTGGCCCAGACGCGTCGCGCGCGCGGCATCCAGGGGCAGGGCGTGGCTGGTGCTGCGGCCTTCCAGCGAGGGCAGGCCGCAGGCGCCGAGCCAGCCGCAGGCAAGCAGCAGCAGCACGCGCCAGCTGGTTCGCGCTTGCGGCCGCGCCGCGCCGCGCCCCATGCCTCCATCTCCCCTGACCGCGCGTTCGCGGCGCGGCGTGGCGGCGCCGGAGCGTCCGGGCGTGCGCAGCGGCATGGTGCTCACCTCATGGCAGGAACCGGATGAACAGCTGGATCATCGCGGCGTTGATGATGTCGATGAAAAACGCTCCGACCATGGGCACGATCAGGAACGCCTTGTGCGAGGGACCGTACTGGTTGGTGATGGCCTGCATGTTGGCAATCGCCGTCGGCGTCGCACCCATGCCGAAGCCGCAGTGGCCAGCGGCCAGCACCGCGGCATCGTAGTTCTTCCCCATCACGCGGAAGGTGACGAACACCGCATACAGCGCCATGGTGACGGTCTGCGCCAGCAGGATCACCATCAGCGGCGCGGCCAGGCCGCTGAGCTCCCAGAGCTTGAGCGACAGCAGCGCGATCGCCAGGTAGACCGACAGCGAGACATTGCCGAACAGGTCGATGGCCCGGTCGAAGACCTGGAAGTTGAAGAGGTAGTCAAGCGCGTTGCGCAGGACCACGCCCGCGCCCAACGCCCAGACAAAGGTCGGCAACTGGAGCGCCGTGCCGCGGGTGAAGCCGGTCATGAATTCGGCAAAGCCCAGGCAGGCGGCAAACAGCGCCAGCGTCTCGATCGCGGCGCTGGTGGTGATGAGGCGCACCTGCTGCGGATTCTCGAAATTGAGATCGCCGGGCGCGGCTACCGCCGCCGCTGGCGTGCCCGCAATGGCCTTGAGCTGGAATCGCGTCACCAGTCCCTTGGCGATCGGGCCCCCGATCAGCCCGCCGATCACCAGGCCGAAGGTCGCGCAGGCAATGCCCAGCGTGACCGCTCCCTGCACGCCATGCTCGTTCTCAAGCACCACGCCCCAGGCGCCGGCCGTGCCATGGCCGCCGACCAGCGTGACCGAGCCGGCGATCAGGCCGATCAGCGGGTCCAGGCCCATGGCCGCGGCCAGGCCGATGCCAACGCCGTTCTGCACCAGGATGAACAGGCTGATGATCACCAGGAACAGGACCAGGCCCGCACCGCCTTCGCGCAGCTTGGCGAAATTGGCGCTCAGTCCGATCGAGGCGAAGAACATCAGCATGAAGCCGGTTTGCAGATCGGTATTGAATGCCAGCGAGTAACCGGTGAACTCGTGCAGCGCATAGATCAGCGCGGCGGCCAACAGGCCGCCGGCCACGGGTTCGGGAATGTTGAAGTCGCGCAGGAAGCGTATGCGCTGGACCAGGAATTTGCCGACCAGCAGCACCAGGGCTGCGCAGAGGAGGGTGTAGTAGGTGCTGAAGCTCAGTTGCATGCGGGGGAAAAGCAAGGAGGCAGCGCGCGGTGCGCAACCAGCGGCCAGGGGCCCGGTCGGTACCACGCGCAGGGCGCCGGCCGGGAAAAAGGCGCGCAGTGTAGCACCCGCCCACTGGCTAACATAGGTGAGAACCCGCATCGGCGGCATGCCGCCGCCGGTCGCTTCTAGCGCGTCAGCACCAGCTTGCCCATCACCGCGCGCGAGCCCATGCGCTCGTAGGCCGCGGGCAGTTGCGACAGGTCCATCGTGGAATCAATCACCGGCTTGATCCTGCCCTCCTGGTACCAGTCGAGCAGCGTGGCCATCATCGCGGCGTTGGCCTTGGGCTCGCGCCGCTGGAATTCACCCCAGAACACGCCGACCAGCGACGCGCCCTTGAGCAGCGCCAGGTTCCAGGGCAGGGCGGGGATGGGGCCGGCCGCGAAACCGACCACCAGATAGCGGCCGCGCCAGGCAATCGAGCGGAACGCGGGCTCGGCCAGGTCGCCGCCGACCGGGTCGTAGACCACGTCGGGGCCCTTGCCGCCGGTCGCGGCCTTGAGCGCTTCGCGCAGGTCGGTACTGCTGTAGTTGATGGTCGCATCGGCGCCTAGCGACTGGCATAGCGCGCACTTCTCGTCGCTCGAGGCCGCCGCGATCACGCGCGCACCTGCGGCCTTGGCGATCTGGATCGCCGCGGTGCCGACGCCGCCGGCCGCGCCCAGCACCAGCACGGTCTCGCCCGCCTGCAGTTGGGCGCGGTCCATCAGCGCGTGGAAAGACGTGGCATAGGTCATGATGAACGCGGCCGCGTCGACCAGCGGAAAGTCCTCTGGCAGCGGCAGGCAGGCCGCGGCGGGCGCGATCACATGGCTGCCGAAGCCGCCCGTGCCGGTGAGGCTGGCGACGTTCTGGCCGACCTGCAGATGCGTGACGCCTTCGCCCACGGCGCGCACCACGCCCGCGTATTCCGAGCCGGGCACGAAAGGCAGCGGCGGCTTCATCTGGTATTTGTTCTGCACGATCAGCAGGTCGGGGAAGTTCAGGCTCGCGGCCTTGATTTCCACCAGCACCTCGCCGGCCTTGGGTTCGGGAGTCGGCAGTTCGGTCCATTCCAGCGCATCGACGCCGGTGGGCGTGGTACATAGCCAGGCATGCATCAAGGTCTCCTGTCGTTTTGTTGCAGGAATGATAGAAGCTGGGGCCGGCGGCGCTTGTCCCTGCGGTGACGGGTCGGACCGCGCCTACAATCCGCAGCATCCCATGAAAATCCTCATTTCCAACGATGACGGTTATCAAGCGCCCGGACTGGTCGCGCTTTATGAATCGTTGAAGACCATCGCCGATGTCGAGGTGGTCGCGCCCGAGCACAACAACAGTGCCAAATCCAATGCGCTGACGCTGCACTCGCCTTTGTACGTGCACCAGGCGCCCAACGGCTTTCGCTACGTCAACGGCACGCCGGCCGACTGCGTGCACATTGCTTTGACCGGTTTGCTGGGCTATCGCCCGGACCTGGTGGTGTCGGGCATCAACAACGGCGCCAACATGGGCGACGACACCATTTATTCAGGCACCGTCGGCGCGGCCATGGAAGGCTACCTGTTCGGTATTCCGGCCATTGCGTTCTCGCAGGTCGACAAGGGCTGGACCGAGATCGAGGCCGCGGCCGCCAAGGCGCGCGAGATCGTGCAGCAGATGCAGGCGCAGCAGCTGGTGGGCGAGGCGCCCTGGCTGCTCAACGTCAACATCCCCAATATGCCGCTCCATGCCATCCAGCCGCTGAAGCTGTGCCGGCTCGGGCGCCGGCATGCGGCCGAGCGCGTGATCATCCAGGAAAGCCCGCGCGGCGAGGCCATGTACTGGATAGGCAGCGCGGGCGCGGCCAAGGACGATGCCGAGGGCACGGATTTCCACGCCACGGCGCACGGCCATGTGGCGGTCACTCCGCTCAAGGTCGACCTGACCGACCACGACAACCTGCGCTACTGGGCGCAGACCGCGGCGCGCATGGTCGATCCCGAGGCCAAAGAGGCGGCGCCGTGACCCAGCGCAAACCCGGTTTTCCCACGTGGATCGCGGCCTCGGCCAGCGCGGCGCGGCCCGTGGCCAAGCCCGGCGCCAAGCCGCCGTCCGGGCAGGCGCCGCGCGCGGCCATGCCCGTGCCCATGGGCGTGGGCCTCGACTCGATGGCCGTGCGCAGCCGCATGGTGCAGCGGCTGGCGCAGGGCGGCGTGAGCTCGCAGCCGGTGCTGCAGGCCATGGCCAGCGTCGAGCGCCATCTTTTCGTCGACAGCGCGCTGGTCAACCAGGCGTATGAAGACACGAGCCTGCCGATCGGCCTGGGGCAGACGATTTCCAAGCCCAGCGTGGTCGCGCGCATGACCGCACTGCTGCTGGGCGCCGAGTGCGCACGCTCCGGCCTGGGCCGGGTGCTGGAGATCGGCACCGGCTGCGGCTACCAGGCGGCGGTGCTGGGCCGGGTCGCGCAGGAGGTCTATTCCATCGAGCGCCTGCGGGGCCTGCACGAGAAGGCACGCACCAATCTGCGGCCATTGCGGCTCGCACATGTGCATCTGCTGTTCGGCGACGGTATGCTAGGGTATGCCCAGGGTGCGCCCTATGCGGGAATCATCGCCGCCGCGGGTGGCGATGCCATTCCCGACGCGTGGTGCGAGCAGCTGGCCGTCGGTGGACGGCTGGTGGCGCCCATGGGCAACGGCGCAGGCGGACAGAGTTTGCTGGTCATCGACAAGACCTCCTATGGACTCAAGAGGACCGTTCTCGAGGCAGTGAACTTTGTCCCTTTAAAATCAGGTATTGCCTAAAAGGGATTGCTTATGTTGGTATCGCGAAGTCTTGGGGCTTGGGGATCTGTGCTGCTGGCGGGTTTTGTGCTTGCCGGCTGTGGTTCACAAGTGAACAGGGCTCCAGTGGAAGATCGGGGCACGGCCTCGTCGGGAGGTTCGATGTCGTCGGCGGCGCCGGCCAAGCCGCTGCCGGGCGCCGAGAACGCCGGCAAGCCCGGCTATTACACGGTGCGTCCGGGTGACACGTTGATCCGCATCGGCCTGGAAAACGGCCAGAGCTGGAAGGACATTGCGCGCTGGAGCAATCTGGAGAATCCCAATCTGATCGAGGTGGGTCAGGTGGTGCGCGTGGTGCCGCCCGCTTCGTCGACGGCCTCGTCGGCGGCGCCGGTGGACTCGGGCAGCGGCCGCGGCGTCGCGCCGGTGGTGGTCGCGGGTGGCGATCCTGCAGCCCCGGCCACGGTGCTGCCTGGCGCCAGCACTCCGGCCAAGCCTGCGGCTTCGGCGCAGACCGGCTCCGACGACAATCTGGGCTTCATCTGGCCCGCGTCGGGCAGCCTGATCGCGGGCTTTGATGAGGCACGCAACAAGGGCTTCGACATCGCGGGCAAGGCCGGTGATCCGGTGATCGCCGCAGCGGACGGCCGCGTGGTCTACGCCGGCGCCGGCCTGCGCGGCTACGGCAACCTGATCATCCTCAAGCACAACAACACCTACCTGACGGCCTACGCGCACAACCAGACGCTGCTGGTCAAGGAAGACCAGAGCGTGCGCAAGGGCCAGAAGATCGCCGAGATGGGCAGCACCGATGCCGACCGCGTGAAGCTGCACTTCGAAGTGCGCCGCCAGGGCAAGCCGGTCGATCCGGCGCGGTATCTGCCGGCGCGCTGAGGGCTTTTGCCGAGTTCCGTCCCGGGACGGAATCCAACCACAGCGCATGGGGCAACCCATGCGCTGTTGCTATTTATATGAACCCCCATTCCCTTGACTCGGACCCGGCCCTCAACGAGGACGCCGGCGCGCTCGAAGAAGAAGTTCTCGAGACGCGCCAGGCGCCCGTGGGCATCGAGCTGCACGGCACGCGCCTGGACAAGGCGCTGTGCGCGCTGGTGCCCGAGTTCTCGCGCAGCTATCTGCAGCAACTGCTGGCGCTGGGCGCGGTGCAGGTCAACCAGCGCGTGGTGGAGAAAGCCGCGCTCAAGGTCAAGGCCGGGGACCAGTTGCGCATCGAGATGCGCCCCACGCTGCAAAGCCAGGCCTTCCAGCCCGAGGCGCTGCCGCTGGACGTGGTCTACGAGGATGAACACCTGCTCGTGGTCAACAAGGCGCCCGGCATGGTGGTGCATCCCGCGCCCGGCAACTGGAGCGGCACGCTGCTCAACGCGCTGCTGGCGCGCGATCCGGGCGCGGCCGTGGTGCCGCGCGCGGGCATCGTGCACCGCCTGGACAAGGACACCAGCGGCCTGATGGTGGTCGCGCGCGACCGCCTCACGATGGATGCGCTGGTGACGCTGATCGCCGCGCGCGATGTGAGCCGCCAGTACCTGGCGCTGGCGCACAAGCCCTGGCTGGGCGCGCGCACCTGCACCGTGGACCGCGCCATCGGCCGCGATCCGCGCAACCGCCTGAAGATGGCGGTGGTCGATCTGGCCCAGCATCCGGGCAAGACCGCGAAAACCGATTTCGCGCTGGTCTCGGGCGGCGACGAGGGGGCGCTGGTGCACTGCACGCTGCACACCGGCCGCACGCACCAGATCCGCGTGCACATGGCCTCGATCGGACATCCGCTGGTCGCCGACAGCACCTATGGCGGCCACCCGGCCGCGGGCATGCAGCGCCAGGCCCTGCATGCGTTCCGGCTGGCGTTCGTGCACCCGATGACCGGCAAGCCGCTGGAGTTCCACGCGCCGCTGCCGGCCGACATGCAGGCAGCCTGCGATTCCTGGGGGTTAGCGCAGTCCGCCTGAGCGATTTGCGCGGCTGGGCTACAATCCGCCCCAGGTTCCGGCCTGTGCTGCGCCCGTGTGCACGGCGCCAGCCACGCCCGAACGCCCGCCGGCGCAGCCGCTTTGCTGCCCGTCTCCCCTGAAGCCCCGCCACCGGGGCGCGTTACCCCGAGTCGCTGCACCATGAATACGGTCGATGCCAAACGGGTTCTGGAAACTGCTCTGATATGCGCGCCTTTGCCGGTCTCCGTGCGAGACCTGCGGGCGTTGTTTGACGATGCACTTGGAACCGACACTGTCAAAGGCCTGCTGCTCGAGTTGCAGCAGGACTGGGCGCTGCGCGGCGTGGAACTGGTGCAGGTGGCGTCGGGCTGGCGTTTCCAGAGCCGCCCGGAGATGCGCATCTACCTCGACCGGCTGCATCCCGAGAAGCCGCCGCGCTACACGCGCGCGGCGCTCGAGACGCTGGCCATCATTGCCTACAAACAGCCGGTCACGCGCGGCGACATCGAGGATATCCGCGGTGTCACCGTGAACAGCCTGCTGATCAAGCAGTTCGAGGACCGCGGCTGGGTCGAGGTCATCGGCCACCGCGAAACCGTGGGCCGGCCCGCGCTGCTGGCAACGACGCGGCAGTTCCTGGACGACCTCGGACTGCAATCGCTGGACCAGCTGCCGGCAATGCAGCCCGGCGTGCCGCAACAGGACCTGTTCAAGGCCCTGGAAGCGCAAGGCGACGCGGAAGCTTCCGCGCCGCAGGCCGAAACGGCAGGGGCCGCGGCAGAGGAGCAGGAGGGCGGCGACACGCCGCAGGACAGCACCGGCCCGGACGGCCAGGCGTCTCTCCTGCCCCAGGTTTGAATGAAAGAAGTCTCGCGTGATGCGACACAGGAAAACGATATGAACGATTCGACGGCGGATAAAGACGGCAAGCTCAACCCGGTGCCTGATGCAGACGCAAGCCAGGACGCACGTCCCGCAGCGCGCCAGCGCCCCCAACCGCGCCCGCGCCCGCAGCAGGTCAAGGGAGCCTTCGGCAAGGGCCCGCGCCGCAACACGGCGGTGCCGGCGGCCGCTGCCGCGCCCGGCTTTGATTTTGCCGATGTGGTGGCCGGTGAGCTGGATGCCCAGGAACTGCAGCCCGAGGACGCGGCGCTGGCCAAGCGCGTGCTGACGCCGCAGGCGGAATCGCCCAAGCTGCACAAGGTGCTGGCCCAGGCCGGCATGGGCTCGCGCCTGGAGATGGAAAAGCTGATTGTCGAAGGCAAGATCTTCGTCAACAACGAGCCGGCCCACGTCGGCCAGCGCGTGCAGCTGGGCGACCAGATCAAGGTCAACGGCCGGCTGATCCGCTTTCGCGTCGAGGGCCCCGAAGCCCGCGTGCTGGCCTACCACAAGCCCGCGGGCGAGGTGGTGAGCCATGACGATCCGCAGAACCGCCCGACGGTGTTCCGCCGCCTGCCGCGCCTGCACCAGGGCAAGTGGCAGTCCATAGGCCGTCTCGACCTGAACACCGAAGGCCTGCTGCTGTTCACCAATTCCGGCGACCTGGCCAACAACCTGATGCACCCGCGCTTCGGCCTGGAGCGCGAGTACGCGGTGCGCGTGCTGGGCGCGCTCAACAAGGAAGAAAAGCAAAAGCTGCTTGACGGCGTCAAGCTCGAGGACGGCGAAGCCGCTTTCGGCTCCATCGAGGATGGCGGCGGCGAAGGCGCGAACTGCTGGTACCGCGTGACCATTTCCGAAGGCCGCAACCGCGAAGTGCGGCGCATGTTCGAGGCCGTGGGCCACGCCGTGAGCCGGCTGATCCGCATCCGCTACGGCGCCATGCTGCTGCCGCGCGGCCTCAAGCGCGGCGCGTTCATGGAGCTCGACGAGAAGGACATCCAGGCGCTGCGCCAGGCGGCGCGCAACCCCGAGGAGCAGGCGGCCGAGCGTGCCGAGCGCGCGCCGCGGGGCCGGGCTTCGGCACCGGCGCCGGCGCGCAAGGGCGGCGGCATCTTTGCCGCGCGCACCGCGGCGCCGAGATCCGGCCCGGGCCGCAAGCCCACGCAGGCCGGCGAAGCCCAGGCCGATCCGCTGAAGACCACGCCTGGCTACATCGGCGAAGACAGCCTGGCGCGGGCGCGCAAGGAAACCAAGCGCGCCACGGCCCAGCGCCGCGGCCGCCGCTGAGCGGAGGCGCCTAGCTGGGGGCGCCTAGCTGGGGGCGCCTAGCTGGGGGCGCCTAGCTGGGCGCCGGGCAGGGGAGGCGGGCGGCTTGCTGCCGGCAGTCCCCGGTGGAGAGTCAGGTGTATGCCTGAGATCGCTAGAATGGGAGGTTTTGTTCTTACGGACAAAAATCTTTAAAACCCCTCAAGGAAAACCAAATGGCTATCGAACGCACCCTCTCCATCATCAAGCCCGACGCAGTTGCCAAGAACGTGATCGGCCAGATCTACGCCCGTTTCGAAGGCGCTGGCCTGAAGGTCGTGGCAGCCCGCATGATCCACCTGTCGCGCCAGGAAGCTGAACAGTTCTACGCTGTGCACGCTGCCCGTCCTTTCTTCAAGGACTTGGTCGACTTCATGATCTCCGGCCCCGTGATGGTCACGGCTCTGGAAGGCGAGAACGCCATCCTGACGAACCGTGAACTGATGGGCGCCACCGACCCGAAGAAGGCAGAAGCCGGCACCATCCGCGCCGACTTCGCCGACAGCATCGACGCCAATGCAGTGCATGGCTCGGATGCTGCTGAAACCGCGGCAGTGGAAGTTGCTTTCTTCTTCCCCGGCCTGAACATCTACTCGCGTTGATCGCGTGGACGCCGCAGGGCACGAGGCCTCCGGGCCTTTTGCCGGCGGCGCCTGGCGGCGGCGTGGACCTGCATGCCGATATGACTACCAATCTTCTTGAATTTGATCTCGACGGACTGTGCGCCTATTGCGAACAGCTCGGGGAGAAGCGTTTCAGGGCGACGCAGCTGTTTCGCTGGATACACCAGCGCGGTGCGAGCGACTTTGAACAAATGAGCGATCTCGCCAAGTCCCTGCGCGAGAAGCTCAAGGCGCGTGCCCACATCACGGCGCTGCCGGTCATCACGGAGCATGTGTCCCAGGACGGCACCGTCAAATGGCTGTTCGACGTGGGCGACGGCAATGCGGTCGAGGCGGTGTTCATCCCCGAGGACGACCGCGGCACGCTGTGCATCTCGTCCCAGGCCGGTTGCGCCGTGGGCTGCCGTTTCTGCTCCACGGGCCACCAGGGCTTCAGCCGCAACCTGACCACGGGCGAGATCCTCGCCCAGCTGTGGTTTGCCGAACATGCGCTGCGCAAGCGCCTGGGCGTGAGCGAGCGCGTCATCTCCAACGTGGTGATGATGGGCATGGGCGAGCCGCTGCAGAACTACACCGCGCTGGTGCCCGCGCTGAAGGTGATGCTCGACGACCACGGCTACGGCATGTCGCGCCGGCGCGTCACGGTCTCGACCTCGGGTGTCGTGCCGATGATGGACCGCCTGGGCCTCGACTGCCCGGTGGCGCTGGCGGTGTCGCTGCATGCGCCCAACGATCCACTGCGCGACGACCTCGTGCCGCTGAACCGCAAGTACCCGATCGAGGAACTGATGCAGGCCTGCGAGCGCTATCTCGAGCACGCGCCGCGCGACTTCATCACCTTTGAATACTGCATGCTCGATGGCGTCAACGACCAGCCCGAGCATGCGCAGCAGCTGGTGAACCTGGTGCGCCGCCATGGCGGCGGCCGCCCCTGGTGCAAGCTCAACCTGATTCCGTTCAACCCGTTCCCGGCCTCGGGCCTGCTGCGCTCGCCCGCGCCCCAGGTGGCGGAGTTTGCGCGCATCCTGACCCAGGCCGGCATCGTGACCACCGTGCGCAAGACGCGCGGCGACGACATCGACGCCGCCTGCGGCCAGCTCGCCGGCGACGTCAAGGACCGCACGCGCGCCGCCGAGCGCATGGCCAAGCGCCGCACCATCACCATCGCTCCCGCTCCCTGAGGAAACCACAAGGCTCATGGCATGAATCCTGGAAACATCGCACGGCTGGCAAGTTCATACCGGGGCTGGGGGTTCGCAGCCTGCCTGGGCCTGGCGCTGCTCGCCGGCTGTGCGAGCGGCCCGCGCGCCAGCGGCGCCGACAGTGCGCAGGGCGACATCGTCACGCCGTCCGATGAGTCCGAGGTCCGGCGCCGCGCGCGCATCCGCATGGAGCTCGCGGGCAGCTATTTCCAGCTCGGCAAGACCGAGATCGCGCTTGACGAGATCAAGCAGTCGCTGGCCACCGATCCCGGCTATGCCGAGGCGCACCAGCTGCGCGGCCTGATCTACATGCAACTGAACGATCCGGTGCTGGCCGAAGACGGTTTCCGCCGCGCGCTCGCGCTGGCGCCGCGCGACGGCAACGTCATGCACAACTATGGCTGGCTGCTGTGCCAGCAGAAGCGCTATGCGCAGGCCGACCAGCTGTTCAACGATGCGCTGGCCCAGCCGCGCTACCAGGCGGCCGCCAAGACCTGGATGGCCAAAGGCCTTTGCCTGGAGAGCGCCGGCCAGCACAAGGCCGCCGAACAGGCCTTGTTCAAGGCCTATGAAATGGACGCCGGCAATCCGGTTGTCGCCTACAACCTGGCCAACGTGCTGTATGTTCAGGGGGATGCCACGCGTGCGCGCTTCTACATCCGCCGCCTGAACAACAGCGAACAGGCCAACGCCGAGTCGCTGTGGCTTGGCATCAGGATCGAACGCGCCCAGGGCGACCAGCTGGCCATGCAGCAGCTGGCCGGCCCGCTGGGGCGGCGTTTTCCGGAATCGCGCGAGTGGTTGGCCTATCAACGGGGTGCATTCAATGAGTGAGAGAGAGTTGCCGATGTCCGGTGAACAGGGTGATACGCAGGCGAGCGCTGGTCAGCAGCTGCGCCAGGCACGCGAGGCGGCGGGGCTGCATGTGGCGGCGCTGGCCGGCGCGCTGAAGGTACCGGTGCACAAGCTCGAGGCGCTCGAAGCCGACGATTACGCGGCGTTCAACGACCATGTGTTCATGCGGGCGCTGGCCTCGAGCATCTGCCGCACGCTGGGCCTCGAAGTCCAGCCGGTGCTCGACAAGCTGCCGCGCAGCGCGATCAAGGGGTTTGACGCGCAGCGCATGCACCTGAACGCGCCGATCAAGGCCCGCGCCGGAAAGAGCGGCGGCATGGCCGCCAGCAGTGGCGGCGTGTCGCGCAAGGCGGTGGGCGCGGTGGTCCTGCTGTTGCTGGGCGCGGCGGCGGTCTATTTCATGCCCGACGGCATGCTGGACCGCGGCGACGCCGAGCAGGGCAGGGAGGTGACCAGCCAGCCGGTGGACGCCGTGCCTGCGCCCGCTGCCGCATTGCCCGCGGCCCCCGCCGCGGATGTGCCGGCCGCCGCCGCACTTCCTGCCGCGGCGCCGACAGGCGCAGTGCCTGCGGCCATCGACACGCCGCCAGCCGCAGCCCCGGCTGCCGCAGCTCCGGCTGCCGCAGCTGCGGCTGCCACTGACGCGGTGCCACCCGCGCTGCCCGGCCAGGCGCCGCTGGCGTTCAGCGCCACGGCCCCGTCGTGGGTGCAGGTCAAGGACGCGCGCGGCGCGGTCGTGCTGAGCAAGAACCTGGGCGCTGGGGAGACGGCGCAGGTCTCGGCCACGCTGCCGGTGCAGGTGGTGGTGGGACGCGTTGCCGCCACCACGCTGCAGGTGCGCGGCCAGCCCTTCGATCTCGCCGCCGTGGCGCAAGGTAAAGACGTAGCCCGTTTTGAGGTGAAATAAGTGAACAGCCACGAACCGCAGCCCATTCCCATGTCCGCTCCCGCGGCGCGGCGCTCGCGCCAGGCCCGCGTGGTCTGGGGCGACCGCGTCGTCACGGTGGGCGGCGATGCGCCAGTGCGCATCCAGTCGATGACCAATACCGACACCGTCGATGCCATCGAGACCGCGATCCAGATCCGCGAACTGGCCCAGGCCGGCTCGGAGATGGTGCGCATCACCGTCAACACGCCCGAGGCCGCCGCGGCCGTGCCCTATATCCGCGAGCAGCTCGACCGCATGGGCGAGAACGTGCCCCTGGTCGGCGACTTCCATTACAACGGCCACCGGCTGTTGACCGAGTTCCCGGACTGCGCCCAGGCGCTGTCCAAGTACCGCATCAACCCTGGCAACGTCGGCAAGGGCGACAAGCGCGACAAGCAGTTCGGTCAGATGATCGAAGCCGCGGCGCGCTACGACAAGGCGGTGCGGATCGGCGTCAACTGGGGCAGCCTGGACCAGGAGCTGCTGGCCAGCCTCATGGACGAGAACAACCGCCGCGCCCAGCCCTGGGATCCGCGCCAGGTAATGTACGAGGCGCTGATCACCTCGGCCATCGACTCGGCGCGGCTGGCCGAATCGATGGGCCTGAGCGGCAACCAGATCATCCTGTCGTGCAAGGTCAGCGGCGTGCAGGACCTGATTTCGGTCTACCGCGAGCTGTCGCGCCGCTGCGATTACGCGCTGCACCTGGGCCTGACCGAAGCCGGCATGGCGACCAAGGGCACGGTGGCCTCGACGGCCGCGCTGGCCGTGCTGCTGCAAGAGGGCATCGGCGACACCATCCGCGTCTCGCTCACGCCCCAGCCCGGCGAAGCGCGCACGCAGGAAGTGGTGGTCGCCGGCGAGATCCTGCAGTCGCTGGGCATGCGCATGTTCGTGCCCAGCGTCACCGCCTGTCCGGGCTGCGGGCGCACCACCAGCACCACCTTCCAGGAGCTGGCCAAGCGCATCGACGACCACCTGCGCGCGCAGATGCCGGTGTGGCGCCTGCGCTATCCGGGTGTCGAAGCCATGCGCGTGGCCGTCATGGGCTGCATCGTCAACGGGCCGGGCGAAAGCAAGCATGCCGACATCGGCATCAGCCTGCCGGGCAACGGCGAGGCGCCTGCGGCGCCGGTGTTCATCGATGGCGAAAAGGCCATGACGCTGCGCGGTGACAATATCGCCGAGGAATTCCACGCCATCGTCGACCAGTATGTGCAGCGCCGCTATGGCGCCGCGGCGGCCTAGGCCTGCGCTGCGCGCGGCCTGCGGGGCCGCGGCGCTCGCGCGTCCTTTCTTTCATTTTTCCGATTTCTGCTGTGACCACTGAAACCAAAGCCTCTCCCAAGCCGGGAAAGATTGTTGCCGTCAAAGGCATGAACGACATCCTGCCTCCCGATTCCGCGCGCTGGGAATGGCTCGAGGACAAGGTGCGCGGCCTGATGCAGCGCTATGCCTACCGCAACATCCGCACTCCCATCGTCGAGCCGACGCCGCTGTTCGTGCGCGGCCTGGGCGAGGTCACCGACATCGTTGAAAAGGAGATGTACTCCTTTGAAGACCGGCTCAACGGCGAGCAGCTGACGCTGCGCCCCGAGGCCACGGCCGGCGTGGTGCGCGCCGTCGTCGAGAGCAACCTGCTGTATGACGGCGGCAAGCGCCTGTACTACATGGGCCCGATGTTCCGCCACGAGCGCCCGCAGCGCGGCCGCTACCGCCAGTTCCACCAGATCGGCGCCGAGGCGCTGGGCTTCCATGGCGCCGAGGTCGATGCCGAACTGATCCTGCTGGCCGATGCGCTGTGGAAGGAGCTGGGCCTGCAGAACGTGCGCCTGGAGCTCAACAGCCTGGGCCAGCCCGAGGAGCGCCGCGCGCACCGCGCGGCGCTGATTGCCTATTTCGAGCAGAACCTGGAACTGCTGGACGAGGAGGCCAAGCGCCGCCTACACAGCAATCCGCTGCGCATCCTCGACACCAAGAACCCGGCCATGCAGGCCCTGGTGCAGCTCGCGCCGCGGCTGCTCGACTTCCTGGGCGAGGCTTCGCGCACCCACCTCGACACCGTGACGTCCATCCTGGATGCCAACGGCGTCGCCTGGAGCATCAACCCGCGCCTGGTGCGCGGCATGGACTATTACAACCTCACGGTGTTTGAATTCATCACCGACCAGCTCGGCTCGCAGGGCACAATTTGCGGCGGCGGCCGCTACGACTACCTGATCGAGCAGATCGGCGGCAAGGCGGCGCCGGCCGTGGGCTGGGCGCTGGGCGTCGAGCGCGTGCTCGAACTCGTCAAGGAAGCCGGCCTGGCAACGGTCACCCCCGTGCCCGACGCCTATGCGGTGGTGCCCGATGCGGCCACGCTGCCCCTGGTCAGCAGCGTGGTGCAGGCGCTGCGCGGCGCGGGCGTCAGCGTGCAGATGCACAGCCCCTCGGGCGCGGCGGGCGAGGGCATGGGCAGCATGAAGTCGCAGTTCAAGAAAGCCGATGCCAGCGGCGCGCGCTTCGCGCTGATCTTTGGCGCGGACGAGCTGGCACAGGGCCAGGTCACGGTCAAGTCGCTGCGCGACGGCAGCGGCGCCCAGACCACGCAATCCCTCAGCGCCGCGGCGCAGTGGGCGACCCTTCTACAATCAACCGACTGAAAACACCCAGCATATCCATGGCCCAACATTTCGACCTTGAAGAACAAGAGCAACTCGACCAGCTCAAGCATTTCTGGAACAAATGGGGCACCCCGATCACGGGTGCCCTGATTGTCGTGCTCGGCGGCTTTGCGGCCTGGAATGGCTATCAGTACTGGCAGGCGCGCCAATCGACGCAGGCGGCGGCGCTGGCCGATGCGGTGACGCAGGCCGTCGAAGGCCGGCAGCTCGACCGCGTGGGGCAGGCCCTTGTCGACCTCAAGGGCAGCTACGCCGGCACGCAGCAGGCGGCGCAAGCCGGCCTGCTGGCCGCGAAGGCCTATGCCGACGCGGGCCAGTGGGACCAGGCCAAGGAAACGCTGACCTGGGTCGCCGACAAGGGCAGCGACAACGGCTTGCAGTCGCTGGCGCGCGTGCGCCTGGCATCGGTGCTGATCGAGCAAAAGCAGCCCGATGCCGCGCTGCAGCAGCTCTCGGCCTCGTTCCCGGCGGAGTTCACCGCCGTGGCCGCCGACCGCCGCGGCGATGCGCTGGCGCAGCAGGACAAGAAGACCCAGGCCGTGGCCGAATATCAGAAGGCCTACAAGGCCTTCGACAGCCAGACCGACTACCGCCGCCTGGTGGAATTCAAGCTCAACGCGCTGGGCGTGCAAGTCCAGCCCCAGACCAGCCCGACGGAAGCCAAACTATGACCCGCAGCCTGCCTACGCGCCTGGTGCGCAGCCTCTGTACCCTGGGCCTGGCGGCCGGCCTTGCCGGCTGCGCGCTGTGGTCCGACAAGGTCAAACTCCCGGACCTGGGGCCGAACGTGGCCTTGCTGCCCGTGCAGAAGTCCTGGACGGCTAAAATCGCGCCGCTGGGGCAGATGCCGCTGGTGGTCGATGTGCATGGCGCCACGGTGGTGCTCGCCAGCCTCGACGGCAGCCTGCAGGCGCTGGATGCCAACTCCGGTGCCTCGCTGTGGCAGGCCAAGGTCGGCCAGCCGCTGACGGCCGGCGTCGGCGGCAATGGCCGCCAGCAGGCCGTGGTCACGCGCAGCAACGAAGTGGTGCTGCTCGAGCAGGGCCGCGAACTCTGGCGCAAGCGCCTGTCGGCGGCCTCGTATACGCCGCCGCTGGTGGCCGGCGGGCGCGTGTTCGTGCTGACCGCCGACCGCGCGCTCACGGCCTTCGATGCCGAGGACGGCCGCCAGCTCTGGCACCAGCAGCGCACCGGCGAGTCGCTGGTGCTGCGCCAGGCGGGCGTGCTCACGGCCCTAGGCGACACGCTGCTGGCCGGCCTTTCGGGCCGGCTCGTGGGCCTGAACCCCGACAACGGCGCCGTGCTGTGGGAAGCGCCGCTGGCCAGCCCGCGCGGCACCAACGATGTCGAGCGCCTGGTCGACCTGGTCGGCCCGGTGTACCGCGACGACAGCCAGTTCTGCGCGCGCACCTTCCAGGCCTCGGTGGCCTGTGTCGATGCGTCCAGCGCGCGCCTGCTGTGGGCCCAGCCGGCGCGCGGCGCCCAGGGCGTGGGCGGCGATGCCGAACGCGTCGTCGGCGCGGAAGGCAATGGAACAGTGATCGCCTGGCGGCGTGCCGATGGCAGCCGCCTGTGGTCTACGGATCGCCTGCAACTGCGCAAGCTGACGGCCCCCCTGGTGGTGGGCCGCTCGGTGGTGGTGGGCGATGACAATGGTCTGGTGCATCTGTTGTCCAAGGAGGATGGTTCCCCGTTGAACCGCCTGACGACCGATGACTCCGGGATTGCTGCAGCACCGGTGGTGGCTGCGGATACGCTGGTGGTCGTGACGCGCAATGGTGGCGTGTACGGCTTCCGGCCGGATTGATAGGTATTTGGGGATGAAGCCAGTTATTGCCCTAGTAGGGCGCCCGAACGTGGGCAAATCGACGCTGTTCAATCGGCTTACCAAGTCGAGGGATGCGATCGTCGCCGACTTTGCCGGGTTGACGCGGGACCGTCATTACGGCCAGGGCAAGCAGGGCAAGCACGAGTACATCGTGATCGACACCGGCGGCTTCGAACCCGATGCATCCAGCGGCATCTTCAAGGAGATGGCCAAGCAGACGCAGCAGGCCGTGGCCGAGGCCGACGTGGTGATCTTCGTGGTCGACGCGCGTGCCGGCGTGTCCGCGCAGGACCATGAGATCGCCAAGTACCTGCGCCGCCTGAGCAAGCCCTGCCTGCTGGTGGCCAACAAGGCCGAGGGCATGCTGGAAAGCCCCCAGCTCAGCGAGTTCTATGAACTCGGCCTGGGCCAGGTGTACCCGGTGTCCGCGGCCCATGGCCAGGGCATGCGCAGCCTGGTCGATCTCGCGCTCGAGCCGCTGAACCTGCCCGAACCCGAGGACGATGCGTTCGAAGAGGGCGAGCTCGGTCCGATCAAGCTGGCCGTGGCCGGCCGGCCCAATGCCGGCAAGTCGACGCTGATCAACACCTGGCTCGGCGAGGAGCGCCTGGTGGCCTTCGACATGCCCGGCACCACGCGCGACGCGATCTCGGTGCCGTTCGAGCGCAACGGCCAGAAGTTCGAGCTGATCGACACTGCCGGCCTGCGCCGCAAGGGCAAGGTGTTCGAAGCCATCGAGAAGTTCTCGGTGGTCAAGACGCTGCAGGCCATCGAGTCGGCCAACGTCGTGCTGCTGCTGATCGACGCCACCCAGGGCGTGACCGAGCAGGACTCGCACATTGCGGGCTTCATCCTGGAAAGCGGCCGCGCCGTGGTGCTGGCCGTCAACAAGTGGGATGCGGTCGACGAGTACCAGCGCGAGCTGCTGCAGCGCTCGATCGAGTCGCGCCTGTCGTTCCTGAAGTTCGCCTCGCTGCATTTCATCTCGGCGCGCAAGCGCCAGGGCCTGGGTCCGCTGTGGACCTCGATTGCCCAGGCGCACAAGGCGGCCACCTGCAAGATGTCGACGCCGGTGCTCACCCGCCTGCTGCTCGAGGCGGTGCAGTTCCAGGCGCCCAAGCGCGCCGGCATGTTCCGCCCGAAGATGCGTTACGCCCACCAGGGCGGCATGAACCCGCCGGTGATCGTGGTGCACGGCAATTCGCTCGAGCATGTGACCGATGCGTACAAGCGCTTCCTCGAGGGGCGCTTCCGCAAGGAATTCAATCTCGTGGGCACGCCGCTGCGCATCGAGATGAAAACCTCGCACAATCCTTTTACCGACAAAGACAAGTGATTGCACATGGGCCTTGCAAAACCCGGTTTTCGGGGGATTGGCAAGGCTCTGTGGTAAGGTGTAAGTTTACAACAACACTCCTCGAACACGGAGAATATCGTGAGCAATAAAGGCCAACTCCTTCAAGATCCCTTCCTCAATGCACTGCGTCGCGAGCATGTGCCGGTGTCCATCTATCTGGTCAACGGTATCAAGCTGCAAGGCCAGATTGAGTCTTTTGACCAGTACGTTGTGCTGTTGCGCAATACCGTCACGCAAATGGTGTACAAGCACGCCATTTCGACCATCGTTCCCGGCCGCGCCGTGAACTTCTCCACGGCCGAAGCCTCCGGCGATAACGAAGCCGCCGGCGCCTGAGATTGCACCCTCCAGTCTTCTTCCCTGCGTCCGGGAGGCGCATGCCGACAGGAGGCCTGCATGGGCTCTCCTGACACTCCCAACGGCCCGGCCGCACCCGTCCTTCTGGTGGGTGTGGATTTCGGGCTTCCCCATTTTGATGCCGAGCTCGAAGAGCTCGGCCTGCTGGCCGAGACCGCAGGGCTGACGCCCGTGGCACGCCTGTCCTGCAAGCGCAAGGTGCCCGACGCGGCGCTGTTCGTGGGCAGCGGCAAGGCCGACGAGATCCGCATGCTGGCGCAGATGCATGGCGCGCAGGAAGTGCTTTTCGACCAGGCGCTGAGTCCTGCGCAGCAGCGCAACCTCGAACGCCATCTCGAACTGCCGGTCAACGACCGCACCATGCTGATCCTCGAGATCTTTGCCCAGCGCGCGCGCAGCCACGAAGGCAAGCTCCAGGTCGAGCTGGCGCGCCTGCAATACCTGGCCACGCGCCTGGTGCGCCGCTGGTCCCACCTGGAACGCCAGCGCGGCGGTATCGGCGCGCGCGGCGGCCCGGGTGAAACCCAGATCGAGCTGGACCGGCGCATGATCGACAAGTCGATCAAGAGCACGCGCGAGCGGCTGGCCAAGGTCAAGAAGCAGCGCGCGACGCAGCGCCGCCAGCGCGAGCGCCAGGATGTGTTCAACGTCTCTCTGGTCGGTTACACCAATGCCGGCAAGTCGACGCTGTTCAATGCGCTGGTGAAGGCGCGCGCCTATGCCGCCGACCAGCTGTTCGCCACGCTCGACACGACCACGCGCCAGTTGTATTTGAGCGATGCGCGCCAATCTGTGTCCCTGTCGGACACCGTGGGCTTCATCCGCGACCTGCCGCACGGCCTGGTCGATGCATTCCAGGCCACGCTGCAGGAAGCGGTCGATGCCGACTTGCTGCTGCATGTGGTCGATGCCTCGAATCCCGCGTTCCCCGAGCAGATTGCCGAAGTGCAGAAGGTGCTGGCGGAAATCGGCGCCGACGGCATTCCCCAGGTGCTGGTATTCAACAAGCTCGATGCCATGCCGGCCGAACTGCGCCCGCCCCAGCTGCAGGACAGCTACGAGTGGGACGGCCAGGCCGTGCCGCGGCTGTTCGTCAGCGCGCGCTCGGGCGAGGGCCTGCCGGCATTGCGCCAGCTGCTCACCGAGAGCGTCCTGGCAGAAAAGGGGACGGATAAGATCCCCGACCCACCCGCTGATTTATGAGGCGCCAAGCCCTGTTTGGGCAAAATGCCGAAGGGATCCCTGTCTTTTTGCAAAAACCGAGACTTTTCGCATGAATTTTTCAAACCGCGCGCCCCGTTGGGCGCTGCTGCCCAAGGGCCTCCGGGGGATGTTCAACCTGAACGACCCCCGCTGGGGCCGGGGCGATGACAAGGACTCGGATGGCAGCAGGCCGGACAGCGACCGGCCGATTCCGCCGCCGGCCAACGGCCGTGACCGCGACCGCCAGCCGCAGGGCACGCCGCCCGATCTGGACGAACTCTGGGGCGACCTCAACCGCAAGCTGTCGGGCCTGTTCCGCGGCAGGAACGGTGGCAACGGCCAGCCCCCGGGCGGGCGCAATGGCGGCGGCTTCCAGCCCGACATGAAGAACGCGGGTGCGGGCATCGGCCTGATTGCCGGCATTGCCGTGGCGATCTGGCTGGCCACGGGCTTCTTCATCGTGCAGGAAGGCCAGCAGGCCGTGGTCACGCAG
This sequence comes from Comamonas antarctica, assembly GCF_013363755.1. Taxonomy (NCBI): domain Bacteria; kingdom Pseudomonadati; phylum Pseudomonadota; class Betaproteobacteria; order Burkholderiales; family Comamonadaceae; genus Comamonas; species Comamonas antarctica. The sequence goes on along the minus strand of NZ_CP054840.1, from coordinate 2,951,986 downwards.
TTCGGCAAGTACCACAGCACCGTCGGTGCGGGTATCAACTGGCGCCTGCCGTATCCCATCCAGCGCCATGAACTGGTGTTTGTCACGCAGATCCGCTCGGCGGATGTGGGCCGCGACAACGTGATCAAGAGCACGGGCCTGCGCGAGTCGGCCATGCTGACCCAGGACGAGAACATCGTCGAGATCAAGTTTGCCGTGCAGTACCGCCTGAGCGATGCGCGCGCCTGGCTGTTCGAGAGCAAGAACCCGGCCGAGGCCGTGGTCCAGGCCGCGGAGACCGCGGTGCGCGAAGTGGTCGGCAAGATGCGCATGGATGCCGCGCTGTCCGAGGAGCGCGACCAGATCGCGCCGCGCGTGCGCCAGCTGATGCAGACCATTCTCGACCGCTACAAGGTCGGTGTCGAAATCGTCGGCATCAACATGCAGCAAGGCGGCGTGCGTCCGCCCGAGCAGGTGCAGGCCTCGTTCGACGACGTGCTCAAGGCCGGGCAGGAGCGCGAGCGCGCGAAGAACGAAGCCCAGGCCTATGCCAACGATGTCGTGCCGCGTGCCACCGGCGTCGCCTCGCGCATGCTGGAAGAAGCCGCGGGCTACAAGGAGCGCATCGTGGCCCAGGCCCAGGGTGACGGCCAGCGCTTCGCCGCGCTGCAGGCCGAGTACCAGAAGGCGCCGCAGGTCACGCGCGACCGCCTGTACCTTGAAAGCATGCAGCAGATCTACGGCAACGTGACCAAGGTGCTGGTCGATTCCAGCAAGGGCTCGAACCTGCTGTACCTGCCGCTGGACAAGATCATGCAGACCACGGGCCAGGGCGCTGCCGCGGCAGACGCTGCCGGCACCGCCGCCGCTGCGGTTCCGGGCGCGACGACCGTGCCTTCCCCCATGTCGAATGAAGTCCGTGCGCGCGACAACAGCCGTTCGCGCGACCGTGATGCCCGCTAGGAGATTCTTGTGAACAGAGTCGGATTTATTGTCTCCAGCCTGTTGGTGGCGCTGGCCCTGCTGAGCTCGATGCTGTTTGTCGTCGACCAGCGCCAGTTCGGCGTGGTCTACGCGCTCGGCCAGATCAAGGAAGTGATCACCGAGCCGGGCCTGCACATCAAGGCACCGCCGCCGTTCCAGAACGTGCGCTATCTCGACAAGCGCCTGCTGACGCTCGACAGCACCGATACCGAACCGATGCTGACGGCCGAGAAGCAGCGCGTGGTGATCGACTGGTACGTGCGCTGGCGCATCTCGGAGCCGTCGGAGTACATCCGCAACGTCGGCCTCGACGAAGCCGCGGGCACGATGCAGCTCAACCGCGTGGTGCGCAATGCGTTCCAGGAGGAAATCAACCGCCGCACCGTGCGCGACCTGTTGGCCGACAAGCGCGAAGCGCTGATGGCCGATGTCAAGCGCGAAGTGCTGGAATCGGTGCGCGGCGCCAAGCCCTGGGGCATGGACGTGGTCGACGTGCGCATCACGCGCGTCGACTATGCCGAGTCGATCACCGAATCGGTTTACCGCCGCATGGAAGCCGAGCGCAAGCGCGTGGCCAACGAGCTGCGCTCGACCGGTGCCGCCGAAGGCGAGAAGATCCGCGCCGATGCCGACCGCCAGCGCGAAGTCACCGTGGCCAACGCCTACCGCGACGCGCAGAAGATCAAGGGCGAGGGCGATGCCGAAGCCGCGCGTGTCTACGCCGAGGCCTTTGGCCGCGACCCGCAGTTCGCGCAGTTCTACCGCAGCCTCGAAGCCTACAAGGCCAGCTTCAGCAAGAAGAGCGACGTGATGGTGCTCGACCCGTCCTCGTCGGAATTCTTCAAGGCCATGCGCAACGGCAACGCCGCACCTGCCAGGTAAGCCTGCGGCGCACGCCGGCAAGGCAGCAACAGAGGGGCTTCGGCCCCTCTTTGCATTGGCGCGCAAGCCCTTTTCCTACCACGCCCATGCCGGCAATACCGGTTGCCGTGGCTAGGCCATGGGGTCTCGATGGGTAGGACAACACCGCTATCCCGTAGAATCGCGTTTTTAACAGCCTCCCCTTTTTTCCATGTCTGCTTGGGTCCTGCCGGATCACATCGCCGATGTATTGCCCTCCGAGGCACGGCACATCGAAGAATTGCGCCGAGGGTTGCTCGATACGGCGCGTAGCTATGGGTATGAGCTGGTCATGCCTCCCCTTCTGGAGCATCTGGAGTCCCTGCTGACGGGTACCGGCGAAGCCCTGGACCTGCAGACGTTCAAGCTGGTCGACCAGCTCTCCGGGCGTTCGCTGGGCCTGCGCGCCGACACCACGCAGCAGGTGGCCCGCATCGATGCCCACCTGCTCAATCGCCGCGGCATTACCCGCCTGTGCTATTGCGGCCCGGTGCTCCATACCCGTCCCGACCGTCCGCGCGCCACGCGCGAGCCGCTGCAGTTCGGCGCCGAGATCTACGGCCATGCCGGTCTCGAGGCCGACCTCGAGTCGCTGCTGCTCGCGCTGGCCTGCCTGCGCAGCGCCCAGGTCGAGAACGTCAGTGTCGACATGGCCGATGTGCGCGTGGTGCGCAGCCTGCTGGCCGGCGTGGTGCTCGAAGCCCCGGTGCTGCATGCCGTGCATGCGGCCCTGGCCAGCAAGGACGCCAGCGAACTGGCGCGCCTCACACGCGAATTCCCCGCAGCGTCGCGCGACGGCCTGATGGCCCTGCTGCAGCTGTATGGCGACGCGTCGGTGCTCGACGAAGCCGGCAAGGCGCTGGCGGGCGTGCCCGGCGTGGCCGAAGTGCTGGCCCACCTCAAGTGGCTGGCGGCGCGCCTCGAAGGCGTGAACGTGACCTTCGACCTGGCCGACCTGCGCGGCTATGGCTACTACAGCGGCACGCGCTTCGCGATGTATGTGCCCGGCGCCAGCGATGCGCTGGTGCGCGGCGGCCGCTATGACGAAGTCGGCGCGGTGTTCGGTCGCAACCGTCCTGCCGCCGGCTTCAGCCTGGATATCAAGCAACTGGTGAGCGTGGTGCCCACGCGTGCGCTCAAGGCCGCCATCCGTGCGCCCTGGGGCGACGCGCAGGACGTGGGCGCCGCGATTGCCGCCTTGCGCCAGCAGGGCGAAACCGTGGTCTGCGTACTGCCGGGCCATGAAAGCGAAGTGGACGAATTCCACTGTGACCGAGAACTCGTGCAAGTCGCCGGGCAATGGGTCGTACAAGCCATTTCTGGCAATTGACATTCATCGGATATGAACATGAAAGCAAGCAAAGGTCGCAATGTGGTCGTGGTCGGCACCCAATGGGGTGACGAAGGCAAGGGCAAGCTGGTGGACTGGCTCACCGAAAGCGCCGCTGGCGTGGTGCGCTTCCAGGGCGGCCACAATGCCGGCCACACGCTGGTCATCAACGGCGTCAAGACCGCGCTGCACCTGATCCCCAGCGGCATCATGCGCGCCGGCGTCAAGTGCTACATCGGCAACGGCGTGGTGCTGTCGGCAGCCAAGCTGTTCGAGGAAATCGAAGGCCTGGAAAAAGCCGGCGTGCAGGTGCGCAACCGCCTGCGCGTGAGCGAGGCCTGCCCGCTGATCCTGCCGTTCCACGCGGCGCTGGACGTGGCGCGCGAAGCCGCGCGCGAGCAGGGCGGCACCGAGAAGATCGGCACCACCGGCCGCGGCATCGGGCCCGCCTACGAAGACAAGATCGCGCGCCGCGCGCTGCGCGTGCAGGACCTGAAGTACCCCGAGCGCTTCGCCAGCAAGCTGCGCGAACTGCTGGCGCTGCACAACCACATCCTGGTGCATGTGCTGGGCTCGAAGAACTTCACCTTCGGCGACGCGCTCAAGCCCTACATCGTCGACGGCGAAGTGCAGTTCGACGCGGTCTACAACGAAGCCATGCGCCACGCCGAGCTGCTCAAGCCGATGATGGCCGACGTCTCGCGCGAGCTCAACGAAGCCCACCAGGACGGCGGCAACCTGCTGTTCGAAGGCGCGCAGGGCACGCTGCTCGACGTCGACCACGGCACCTATCCCTATGTGACCTCGAGCAACTGCGTGGCCGGCAATGCCGCCGCCGGTTCGGGCGTGGGCCCGGGCATGCTGCACTATGTGCTGGGGATCACCAAGGCCTACTGCACGCGCGTCGGCGGCGGCCCGTTCCCCACCGAACTCGACTGGGAAAAGGAAGGCACGCCGGGCTACCACATGAGCACCGTCGGCGCCGAGAAGGGCGTGACCACGGGACGCAGCCGCCGCTGCGGCTGGTTCGATGCCGCGCTGCTCAAGCGTTCGGCCCAGGTCAACGGCCTGTCCGGCCTGTGCATCACCAAGCTCGACGTGCTGGACGGCCTCGAGGAACTGAAGCTGTGCGTGGGCTACGAGCTCGACGGCGAGACCATCGACCTGCTGCCCATGGGCGCGGACGATATCGCGCGCTGCAAGCCGATCTATGAAACCATTCCCGGCTGGACCGACTCCACCGTGGGTGTGACCGACTACGACGCGCTGCCGGCCTCGGCCCGCCGCTACCTGGAGCGCATCGCCGAAGTCACCGGCGTGCCGATCGCCATGGTCTCGACCAGCCCCGATCGCGATCACACCATCCTCATGCACAACCCCTACAGCGCGGCCTGAGCGGCGGCTGTCTCCACGATTCAAAACAGGAACGCACCATGTTGACCGAAGACGGTAACCACCTGTACGTAAGCTACGACGAATACCACGGCCTGATCGAGAAGCTCGCGCTGAAGATCCACCAGTCCGGCTGGGAATTCGACACCATCCTGTGCCTGGCACGCGGTGGCCTGCGTCCGGGCGACATCCTGAGCCGCATTTTCGACAAGCCGCTGGCCATCATGTCCACCAGCTCCTACCGCGCCGAAGCCGGCACGGTGCAGGGCCATCTGGACATCGCGCGCTTCATCACCACGCCCAAGGGCGAGATTGCCGGCCGCGTGCTGCTGGTCGACGACCTTGCGGATTCGGGTCTCACGCTCAACGCCGTGGTCGGCATGCTCAAGACCAACTACCCGCCGATCACCGAACTGCGCAGCGCCGTGATCTGGACCAAGGGCCTTTCGACCTTCAAGGCCGACTATTCGGTGGAATTCCTGCCGACCAATCCCTGGATCCATCAGCCGTTCGAAAGCTACGACAATCTGGGCCCGCAGAAGCTGCTCGAAAAATGGAAGCTGTGAGCTTGCATTGACCATGCACAAGAGACCGCTTCGGCGGTCTTTTTTCATGGGCGCCAGTGTTGGTTTTAGATGACAGCGGCCGTATGGCATTGCGGCGCGTCAGCGCGGCCATCGCCGCTCAAGATACACTGCTCCCACTCTAGAAAGTGGTGGTTTGTGAAGCGCAATTCTTTCGAGCAGCGACGCGCTGCGCTGGCATTCATCGGACTGGCTGGCCTCGGCGCCAAGGGCGTTCTGGCCGCGACGCCGCCGGCGGCACCGGCCGCCAAGGCGGCACCTGCGGCGGCACCTGCCGCGGCGCCGGCGAAAGCGGCCCCGATCCAGCCGCTTCCCCCCATCTTCGTGCTCAACTCGCTTGACGCCTCGGTCAGCGTGATCGATCCGGTGCGCTGGGTCGAGACGGCGCGCATCCCGACCGGCAAGGAGCCGCACCATCTCTACCTCACGCCCGACGAGAAGTCGCTGGTGGTGGCCAACGCGCTCGGCGATTCGCTGACCTTCCTCGACCCGCGCACGGCGCAGGTGCAGCGCGTGGTGCGCGACATCTCCGATCCGTACCACCTGCGCTTCAGCCCCGACATGAAATGGCTGGTCACGGCCGCAAACCGGCTCGACCACGTGGACTTCTACCGCTGGGACGGCCAGCAGCCGACGCTGGCGAAACGCGTCACGACGGCCAAGACGCCCAGCCACCTGTGGATCGACGCGCGCAGTACCACCGTCTACTCGACCATGCAGGACAGCGACGAACTGGTGGCCATCGACCTGGCCACGCAGGTCATCACGGCGCGCGTGCGCACCGGCGCGATGCCGGCCGACGTCTACGGCAGCCCCGACGGAAAGCGCCTGTACATCGGCCTCACGGGCAGCGACAGCGTCGAGGTGTTCGACATCTCTGCAGGCCCGCCGCGCAACATGGCGCTGATCAAGACCGGCAAGGGCGCGCATGCGTTCCGCGGCGCGGGCGACAAGCGCCACCTTTACGTCAGCAACCGCGTGGCCAACACCATCGGCAAGATCGACATGCAGACCCAGCAGCTGGTCGAGACCTATCCCGCGCCCGGCGGCCCGGACTGCATGGATGTCTCGGCCGACGGCCGCTACATCTATGTCAGCTCGCGCTGGGCGCGCAAGCTGTCGGTGATCGACACGGTCGAGAAGAAAGTGGTGCGCCAGGTCAACGTCGGCAAGTCGCCGCACGGCGTCTGGACGCTGGCGCACGCGCCGCGCTGAGCCCATGCGCCAGGACCTGCGAGCGTGCTGGCTGCTGGCCGCGGCGCTGCTGCCCATGGCAGCGGGCGCCGCGGACGCCTGCAAGCCGCTGTATCTGACCTTCGACACGGGCCACATGGGGGTCGCGCCACTGGTGGCCGAGGTCCTCAAGCGCCAGCAGGTGCGCGTGACCTTCTTTGCGGCCAACGAGGCCACGCAGGAGGGCGATGGCAGCCTGGGCGAACACTGGGCGCCGTGGTGGCGCGCGCGCGCCGCCGAAGGCCATGCTTTTGCCTCGCACACCTGGTCGCATGCCTACTGGCGCGCCGATGCGGGCACGCCGGCCGCGCCCGCCTTCCGCGTGAGGCCGTCGGCCGGGCCGCGCGAAGGTCAGACCTATACGCTCAGCGCCGCGGGCTATTGCGCCGAGATCGCGCAATCGGCCGACCGGCTGCAGCAGATCACCGGCAAGAAGCCGCTGCCGCTGTTTCGCGCGCCCGGCGGCAAGACCTCGCCAGCGCTGATTGCCGCGGCCAAGGCCTGTGGCTGGGCGCATGTCGGCTGGTCGCCGGCAGGCTTTCTCGGCGATGAGCTGCCTAGTGAACGTCATAGCAACAAGGCCTTGCTGGCCCAGGCGCTGCAGCGGATCCGCAGCGGTGATATCTTGCTGGCCCATCTCGGAATCTGGTCGCGCAAGGACCCCTGGGCCCCGGCCGTGCTCGAGCCGCTGCTGGTCGGCCTCAAGGCGCAGGGCTTTTGCTTTCGCACGCTCGACACGCATCCCGATTACCGTCACTGGATAGAGCAGCCTCGTTGAGTGGAGCAGGTCATGCAGGCATTGGTGGATTGGTTCAACGCGGCGCAGCAGCAGCTTTTCGAAGGGCTGGTGCAGCCGCTGCTGTTTGCGCTGGGCATGGCGCATCTGCTCGAGGACGGCTATGCGGCCACGGGCTGGCTGCTGGTCGGGCTGATTCAGCTGATGGTCATGGTGCTGCTGATCGCGCCGCTGCAGCGGCTGTGGCCGGTCGAGGCCGTGACCGACCGGCGCGCGGTGCGCGTCGACATCCTCTACACGCTGGTGCACCGGCTGGGGCTGTTTCGCATCGCGCTGTTCTTCACGATCGATCCGCTGTGGGACCACCTGTTCGGCACGCTGCGCGTCTGGGGCCTGCCCACCTACCATCTCGACAACCTCTGGCCGGGTGTCACCGACCAGGCCTGGGTCAGCCTGCTGCTGTACCTGGTGGTGTTCGACCTGCTTGATTACTGGATCCACCGCGGCCAACACCAGTTCGGCTGGTGGTGGAAGCTGCATGCGCTGCACCATTCGCAGCGGCAGATGACGATGTGGAGCGACAACCGCAACCACCTGCTCGATGACTTGCTGCGCGACAGCATCATCGTGCTGGTGGCGCAGCTGATCGGACTGGCGCCGGGCCAGTTCGTGGCCATCGTCGCCATCACCCAGCTCAGCGAAAGCCTGCACCATGCGAACCTGCGCGTGTGGTTCGGCCGCATCGGCGAGCGGCTGTGGGTCAGCCCGCGCTTCCATCGGCGCCACCACACCATCGGCATCGGCCATGAGGCGCGGGCCGGCACGCGCGTGCGCCGCGGCGGCAACAATTTCGGCGTGCTGCTGCCGTGGTGGGACATGCTGTTCGGCACCGCCAATTTCGAGTTGCGCTATGACCCTACCGGTATCCGGGATCAGGTCGAACCCGATGCCCGGGGCCGCGTGCGCGACTATGGACAAGGGTTCTGGACCCAGCAATGGCGCGGGGTACTGCGTTTGCTCGGTCGCGCTTGAAGCCTGCAATCGGTATGCTAGGGGGTATGCGACTGCTTATCGACTCCTTCTGGCGTGCAGCAGCTTATTGCCTGCACAAACGGGTGATCCTCTGGTCGCTCGTCCCGCTGCTGTTCATGACACTGCTCTCGGCCGTGCTGGGCTACTTCTTCTGGGAGCCCGCGGTGCTGTGGGTGCAGGGCCTGCTCGATGGCACCCACTGGCTGCAGACCGTGTGGGGCTGGCTGCAGGCGCGCGGCGTCGGGTTCGGCTCGGCGGCGGTGGCGCCCGTGCTGGTGGTGCTGGTGGCCATGCCGATCATCGTCGTGCTGTCGCTGCTGCTGGTGGCGCTGTGCATGGCGCCAGCACTGGTGCGGCTGGTGGCCGAAAGGCGTTTTCCGCTGCTCGAGCGCAAGCATGGCGGGTCGCTTGCCGCCAGCCTGGCCTGGTCGCTGGGCTCGACGCTGATCGCGCTGATCGCGCTGGTGGTCTCCGTGCCGCTGTGGTTCGTGCCGCCGCTGGTCATGATCATCCCGCCGCTGATCTGGGGCTGGCTCACCTACCGCGTGATGGCCTTCGATGCCTTGTCGGAGCATGCGAGCAAGCGCGAACGCCGGGTGCTGTTCCTGCGCCACCGCTACAGCCTGATGGTGATGGGCGTGATCTGCGGCTACCTGGGCGCCGCGCCGGCCATCGTCTGGGCCTCGGGCATGCTGTTCCTGGCGGCCTTCTGGATCCTGATTCCGCTGGCCATCTGGATCTACGCGCTGGTGTTTGCCTTCTCCTCGCTGTGGTTTGCGCATTTCTGCCTGGCCGCGCTCGAAGGCATGCGCGCCAGCCCGCAGGCGGCAGAGCCCGAGGAAGTGGTGCCGCCGCTGGCGCCGCAGCCGTCCGGCATCCCTCCTTCCCTACCTCCCTCCAAGTGAGCCTTCATGGAATTGCAGTTTGGCGCCATCATCATTGGCGATGAGATTCTTTCGGGTAAACGGGCCGACAAGCACCTGGCCAAATTGATCGAGTTGCTGGCCGCGCGCGGCCTGTCGCTGTCATATGCCGAGTACATCGGCGACGACCGCCCGCGGCTCACGGCGGCGCTGGCACGCGCCTTCGACAGCGCCAGCGTGGTGTTTTCGTTCGGCGGCATCGGCGCCACGCCCGACGACCACACGCGCCAGTGCGCGGCGCAGGCGCTGGGCGTGCCGCTGGCCCTGCACCCCGAAGCCGTGGCGCTGATCGAGGAGCGCATGCGCGATGTGGCCGCGGAAAAGGGCGAGGTCTTCGAGCCCCGGCGCCCCGACAATGTGCATCGGCTGCAGATGGGCAACTTCCCGCAGGGCGCGCGCATCATTGCCAACCCCTACAACAAGATCCCGGGCTTTTCCTGCGCTGGCCGCGCGGGCGGGGCGGTGCATTTCGTGCCCGGTTTTCCGGTCATGGCCTGGCCGATGGTGGAAAGCGTGCTCGACCAGCACTATGCGCCGCTGTTCCACGGCCCCGCACGCCAGGAGCGCTCGGTGCTGGTGTTCGGCATTGGGGAAGCTACACTCACGCCGCTGATGCAGCAGCTCGAGTCGGCCCATGACGGCCTGCGCGTGTTCAGCCTGCCTAGCGTGGACCATCCAGTGCATGGCGCCCATGTGGAACTCGGGATCAAGGGCCTGGTTGCCACGGTGGACCAGGCCTGGCCCGCACTGATAGAGGGATTGCACTCTATTGGTGCAAAGTGGAGCACCGAAATGGTGCGTCAGGCGTGATTTTTTTCGGCATCTGCGGATTGCACCGTTTTGGTGAGATGCGCGGATGCTCCGGTACGGTGCTTCGTCCCGCCAGGGTGAAGGCCATGCGTGTAGGGCGAACAGGGGCGGGCCAAGTTGGCACGCAACCTGCTTGAAGTACCGCAACATTTTTTGTACAAGCCGTTTTTGCAGGAGACCCTGATGGCTAAGACCGTTGCAGATGTGATGAAGATGGTGAAGGAAAACGAAGTCAAGTTCGTTGACTTCCGTTTTACCGATACCCGCGGCAAGGAACAGCACGTGACCGTGCCCGTGTCGCACTTCGATGAAGACAAGTTCGCTTCGGGCCATGCATTCGACGGCTCTTCGGTGGCTGGCTGGAAGGGTATCGAAGCCTCGGACATGCAACTCATGCCCGATCCCAACACCGCGAACATCGACCCGTTCTTCGAGGAAACCACGCTGTTCCTGCAATGCGACGTGATCGAGCCCAGCGACGGCAAGGCCTATGACCGCGACCCGCGTTCGATCGCCAAGCGCGCAGAAGCCTATCTGAAGGCATCGGGCCTGGGCGACACCGCCTACTTCGGTCCCGAACCCGAATTCTTCATCTTCGACGGCGTGCGCTGGTCGAACGAGCCCGGCAACGTGAGCTACGAGATCGAAGAGTACGAAGCACCCTGGAACACCGGCACCAAATTCGACTCCGGCAACCGCGGCCACCGTCCCACGACCAAGGGCGGCTACTTCCCCGTGCCTCCGGTCGACAGCACGCAGGACATGCGCGCCGAAATGTCGCTGATCCTCGAATCGCTGGGCATTCCGGTCGAAGTGTTCCACCACGAAGTGGCGGGCGCAGGCCAGAACGAAATCGGCACGCGCTTCTCGACGCTGGTCGAGCGCGCCGACTGGACGCAGCAGCTGAAGTACGTGGTCTGGAACGTGGCCAACACCTACGGCAAGACCGCGACCTTCATGCCCAAGCCCTACGCCGGCGACAACGGCTCGGGCATGCACGTGCACCAGTCGATCTGGAAAGACGGCAAGAACCTGTTTGCCGGCGACGGCTATGCCGGCCTGTCCGACTTCGCGCTGTTCTACATCGGCGGCATCATCAAGCACGCCCGTGCGCTGAACGCCATCACCAACCCCGGCACCAACAGCTACAAGCGCCTGGTGCCCGGCTTCGAAGCCCCGGTGAAGCTGGCCTACTCGGCCAAGAACCGCTCGGCCTCGATCCGCATTCCCTACGTGGCGAACCCCAAGGGCCGCCGCATCGAAGCGCGCTTCCCCGATCCACTGGCCAACCCCTACCTGTGCTTCTCGGCGCTGATGATGGCCGGCCTGGACGGCGTGGAAAACAAGATTCATCCCGGCGAAGCCGCGACCAAGGATCTGTACCATCTGCCCCCGGAAGAAGACAAGCTGGTGCCCACCGTGTGCCACAGCCTCGACCAGGCGCTCGAAGCGCTGGACGCGGACCGCGGCTTCCTGACCAAGGGCGGCGTGTTCTCGGACTCGATGCTCGATGCCTACATCGAACTGAAGATGGGCGAAGTCACGCGCTTCCGCCAAGCCGTGCACCCCGTCGAGTACGACATGTATTACTCGCTGTGATCTCACGCCGGCCCGCAAGGGCTGGCGGCACGGAAAAGCGGCGCAAGCCGCTTTTTTTTCGCGTCCGTGGCCCAGGGGCAGGGCGCATGGCAACGGGTGAATTCACCGCTTTGCCATCGGATCAGGCGATACTGGAGGGCAGAGCGCCGGGCGGGTTGCAGGCGCCGCGAAATGAGGGAACGTCATGAAGAAACTGCTGGTACTGCTGTCGTTGCCGCTGCTGGGCTCGCTGGCCTGGTCGCAGAGCACCATCTACCGCTGTGGCAATGAATACACCAACAACGCAAGCCGCGCCAAGGAGCAGGGCTGCAAACCCGTCGATGGCGGCCATGTGACGGTAATCCATGGCGCGCCGCCGGCAACGGCCGTGCCTTCGGCGCCCGCGGCGCGCAGCAATGCACCTGCGCCGCGCGCCGACAACGCCGCGCAGCGCGCGCGCGATTCCGATGCGCGCGCCATCCTGCAGGGCGAGCTGGCCAAGTCGCAGGAGCGCATGGCCCAGCTGGAACTCGAATACAACAACGGCTACCCCGAACGCACGGCGCTGGAGCTGCGCAATCCGCAGGCGCATATCGAGCGCACCGCCAGCCTCAAAGCCCAGATCGCGCGCCACCAGAGCGATATCGACGGCCTGCGCCGCGAGATCGCGCGCCTGCCGGCCGAAGCCGCGCCCGCGGCGGGCGTTCCCGTCAATTGAAGAACTGCATGCTGGTCTCCCGCGAGAACGGGCGCGCCGAGAGCGCCTACCATGTGTTTGATTCGCTGTGCACGCTCACGGCGGTGCTGCTGCTCGACGGCTCGGTGCTGTTTGCCAATGCGGCGCTGGAGAATGCGCTCGGGCTGTCGCGGCGCATGCTCGAAGGCTGCGACTTCTCCGAGCACTTCGTCGACCCGGCGCTGCTGCACAAGGCCATGGACGGCGCGCGCGTGCAGGACTACGCGGCGCTGCGCTTCGAGGCCAGCCTGCGGCGCCAGGCCAAGGAGCCGATTCCGATGCAGGTCATCGTGTCGATTGCCGAAGGCTCGGGCCATGTGCTGCTCGAGATGTCGCCGCTGGAGCAGCAGGTGCGCCAGGACCGCGAGGAGCGTTTGCTCGAGCAAACGCAGGCGCACAAGGAACTGATCCGCAACCTCGCGCACGAGATCAAGAACCCGCTCGGAGGCATCCGCGGCGCGGCGCAACTGCTGGAGATGGACCTGGACTCGCCGGAGATGCGCGAGTACACGCAGGTCATCGTGCATGAGGCCGACCGGCTGCAAAGCCTGGTCGACCGGCTGCTTGCACCGCACCGCCATCCGCATCTGGTGGGCGATGTCAACATCCACGAAGTCTGCGAACGCGTGCGCTCGCTGGTGCTCGTCGAGTACCCGCAGGGGCTGAACGTGCAGCGCGACTACGACATCTCCATTCCCGAGTTCCGCGGCGACCGCGCGCAGCTGATCCAGGCGGTGCTGAACATCGTGCAGAACGCCGCGCAGGCGCTGTCGGGCCGCATTGCGCAGGGCGATGCCTGCATCACCTTGCGCACGCGCGTCGCGCGCCAGGTAACTTTTGGCAAGCAACGCTATCGCCTGGCATTGGAATTGCATGTGATCGACAACGGACCGGGCGTGCCAGAGACCATCAGGGACAGGATTTTCTATCCCCTGGTGTCTGGACGGGATGGCGGATCGGGTCTGGGGCTGACATTGGCCCAGACCTTTGTGCAGCGGCACGATGGCTTGATCGAATGCGACAGCCAGCCGGGATGCACCGATTTCCGCATTCTCATCCCCTTGCCCTGAGGTCCACGACACATTCACTGCGGAAGGAAGCAAGAAAGTATGAAGCCGATCTGGATAGTAGATGACGACCCCTCGATCCGCTTCGTCCTGGAAAAGGCGCTGGCCCGCGAAAACCTGCCGACCCGCAGCTTCACCAATCCGCGTGAGGTGCTGGATGCCCTGTCCGACATCGACAGCAGCGATGCCACGCGCCAGCCGCCGCAGGTGCTGGTCAGCGACATCCGCATGCCGGGCGGCTCGGGACTGCAGCTGCTCGAGCAGGTGCGCGCGCAGCAGCCCGGGCTGCCGGTCATCATCATGACCGCCTATTCCGATCTGGACAGCGCCGTGTCGGCGTTCCAGCGCGGCGCCTTCGAATACCTGGCCAAGCCCTTCGACCTGCCCAAGGCCGTGGAGTTGATCCGCCGCGCCGTCGAGGAAAGCCAGCGCGAGGAGATCATCGAGGACCAGGCGCCGCTCAACGCCGAGATGCTGGGCCAGGCGCCGGCCATGCAGGACGTGTTCCGCGCGATCGGCCGCCTGAGCCAGAGCCAGGTCACGGTGCTGATCACCGGGGAGTCGGGTTCGGGCAAGGAGCTGGTGGCGCGTGCGCTGCACAAGCACTCGCCGGTCGCGGGCGGCCCGTTCGTGGCCATCAATACCGCGGCCATCCCCAAGGACCTGCTGGAGAGCGAGCTGTTCGGCCATGAGCGCGGCGCGTTCACGGGCGCCCAGACCCAGCGCCGCGGCCGCTTCGAGCAGGCCGACGGCGGCACGCTGTTTCTCGACGAGATCGGCGACATGCCGTTCGACCTGCAGACACGGCTGCTGCGCGTGCTGTCCGACGGCCACTTCTACCGCGTCGGCGGCCACGCGCCGGTCAAGGCCCAGGTACGCGTGATTGCCGCGACGCACCAGGATCTCGAGCAACGCGTGCGCGAAGGCGGCTTTCGCGAGGATTTGTTCCACCGGCTGAACGTGATCCGGCTGCGCCTGCCCGCGCTGCGCGAGCGGCGCGAGGACGTGCGCATGCTGGCGCGGCACTTCCTGCAGCAGAGCGCGCGCCAGCTGGGCGTCGAGCCCAAGCGCATCGCCGAGGCGGCGCTGCAGCGGCTCGAGGCCTTCTCCTTTCCAGGCAACGTGCGCCAGCTGGAGAACATCTGCCACTGGCTCACGGTGATGGCTCCGGCGCAGCAGGTTTCGGTCAAGGACCTGCCGCCCGAAGTGCTGCAGGAGCCTGTGGACGCGGCCACGGCGGCGCCGGCACCGTTGCCGGACGCTGCGGTGGCCGCGCCGCGCGACGAAGCCGTGATGCCCGCCCTGGCTTTCGGCGCGCCGCCGGTCCCGGCAACGCCGGCGCAGCCCCCGGCGGTCGCCGAGGTCTCGGCCCAGGGCCACGCGCTGCCAGCCTGGGAGCCGCTGCTGGACACCCAGGCGCGCCAGTTGCTCGAAGGCGGGCAGGCGGACGTGTGGGACCTGCTGACCCGGCGCTTCGAGTCCCATCTGATCCGCACCGCCTTGCAGGTCACGCACGGGCGGCGCATGGAGGCGGCGCAGCGCCTGGGCATAGGCCGCAACACCATCACGCGCAAGATCCAGGAACTGGGTCTCGAGGCCGGCGAAGACCACTGAGCATGGCGCCAGCGTAGGAGGGCGGACGGGACGCAGGCGCGTGCGGATGCGAGGCGCAAGCCAGCGTCGACATCCGCGCCGGCGTCATCCAACTCCTACGGCCGCGCATGGGCCGCACTGACCTGATCGCTGGTGGAAACTGGCGACAATCGGGGAAAACAATTTCGTGTGCGGAGTGTGTTCATGCCAGCCCCCCAGATTGCCGATGCCCTTTTGTCCCGCCTCAATCCGCGCGCGCAGCGTTCCAATGAGGAAAAACAGCGCGAGCCAGTGAACGCGGCCAACGAAAGCCCGGATCTGCAGGCGCGCCAGGACGCACTTCAGGACGAGTTCTGGCACGACCACTACCACCTTGAATCGTATTACGTCAACGGCCGCGGCTATGACCAATACCGGCCTGCCTATGAACTCGGCTGGCGTGCGGCCATGCAGTACCCGGGCGACTTTGCTTCGGTCATGCCAGTGCTCGAGGCGCAGTGGCAGGGCCACAGCGGTGCGAGCCTGCTGGACTGGCGCCAGGTCTCGCGTGCCGTGCAAGCCGCGTGGGAGCGCATGCGCCATGCGGATCCGACCACCGGGCTGTCGCATGCCCAGCTGCTGTCGATGCTGCTGGCGCTGCAGCGGCTGAACGTCCAGACCGCGAAATGCCTGCGCGTGGCACTGGTGCAGGCGCCCACGGGACTGCTGCAGCAGATGCTCAAGCGCCATCTGCAGGATTTCGAGAACGCGTCCACCGAACTCACGCAGGAGTTTGCGCTGCCGGCCTTCGGCAAGAAGACCCGGCGTTTCTCCGGCAGCCTGCAGCGCGGCTGGGATTCGCTCAAGGCCGCCATCGGGCCACGGTCGACGCAAAGCCTGCTGGACGACAGCGAGGACGCGGAACGCATGCTGCTGCTGGGCTACCGCACCGCGCTGCGCGAAAGCCTGCCCGAAGCGGCGCGCGCGCTGCTGCTGCGCCACGCAATGGCCGTGCAGCGCGGCATCGAGGCGCTGCACTGGCTGCGCAGCATGCCCGCGCCCCAGGCTTGACGCACGGCCTGCCTGCTCAGGCCGGCTGCTCGAGGCTCAGCCCAGCGTGAGCACCACAGGCGTGTGGTCGCTGGGCTGCGGGTTCTTGCGCGGCGCGCGGTCGATCACGCAGGCGCTGACGCAAGGGCGCAATGCCTCGCTGACCAGGATGTGGTCGATGCGCAGTCCGCGGTTCTTCTGGAAGCCCAGCATCCGGTAATCCCACCACGAAAAGCTTTTCTCCGGCTGCTCGAACAGCCGGAACGCATCGCTCATGCCCAGTTCCAGCAGGTCGCGGAAATGCTGGCGTT
Organism: Comamonas antarctica; assembly: GCF_013363755.1. Taxonomy (NCBI): domain Bacteria; kingdom Pseudomonadati; phylum Pseudomonadota; class Betaproteobacteria; order Burkholderiales; family Comamonadaceae; genus Comamonas; species Comamonas antarctica. The sequence continues at coordinate 2,935,769 of NZ_CP054840.1, read as the reverse complement.
CCTCGCTGGTGTGGTGGATGGTTTCACGCAGGCCCTCGGGGTCGAACGAGTCGCGGTCCTCGGGCGCGACATTGAAATCGCCGACCAGCACCAGCCGCTCGTTGGCCGCGAGTTCCTGGCGCACCCATTCGCGCAGCGCCTCGAGCCAGCGCATCTTGTAGGCGAATTTGTCCGTGCCCGGCGCCTGGCCGTTGACGAAGTAGCCGTTGATCAGGCGCAGCGGCCCGCTTTCGGTGTCGAGCGTGGCTGCAATGATGCGCGCCTGCGCGTCCTCGTGCTCGGGAATGTTGCGCACCACGTCGCGCACCGGCGTGCGGCTCAGGATCGCGACGCCGTTGTAGGTTTTCTGCCCATGGGTGACGGCGTGGTAACCCGCCTCCTGCAGGGCCTGCAGCGGAAACTTGTCATCGGTCAGCTTGAGTTCCTGCAGCCCGAGTGCGTCGACCGGATTGGCTTGCAGCCAGTCGAGCACCTGCGGCAGCCGCACGGTGAGGGAGTTGACGTTCCAGGTGGCAATTCGCATAGGGGGTTCTAACTTCAGGAAATCGGGAATGCCAAATCCTACGCCATAAGCCAGGCCAGCTCCTGCAATATCCGGCGGCGTCGCCGAGGCCATGCCGATGGGCCTGCGTGATGGAATTCGGCACTTCCTCCGACGGGATATGCCAGGCGGGCGCGGCGTGCAGCGCTTAGGATGCAGGCAGAGGTACAGGGGCCTGTACCTTGCTGTTTTCCAAGCTCACACTCCCATGCAACTCATCAGCCAAAGCTTCCTCGACGGCCACGCCATTCCCGGTGAATTCGCGTTTGCCGTGCCCGATGCGCGCGCCCAGGTAGCGCTGTCCTCGAACCGCAATCCGCACCTCGCGTGGAGCGATGTGCCCGAAGGCACGCAGTCTTTCGTCGTGGTCTGCCACGATCCCGACGTGCCCAGCCGCGGCGACGATGTGAACCAGGAAGGGCGCGAAGTGCCGGCTGACCTGCCGCGCGTCGATTTCTTCCATTGGCTGCTGCTGGACATTCCTGCGGACATGCTGTTCATTGCCGCTGGCGGCCAGTCGAGCGAGGTGACGCCGCGCGGCAAGCCGGGGCCCGACGCACCCGGCGGGCTGCGCCATGGCATCAACGACTACACCGGCTGGTTTGCGGGCGACGACGCGATGAAGGGCCAATACTTTGGCTACGACGGCCCCTGCCCACCCTGGAACGACAGCCTGGTGCACCACTATGTGTTCACCGTGTATGCACTGGGCACGCCCACGCTGGCGGTGGAGGGTGAACTGACGGGCGCCAATGTGCTCGCGGCATTGGCCAAGGCGCCGGTGCTGGGCAAGGCGAGCCTGACCGGCTTGTACAGCCTCAACCCGCGCGTCAAGGTGGACTGAGGCGCTGCAAAAGCGCAAGCCCGCAGCCACCAATGCAGTGGCTGCGGGCTTGCGGCGTGCCTGGTGGCGTGCCTTGCGGCACGGCGCCGAGGGGATCAGCCGGCGGTCTTGTTGCAGGCGTCGTCGCGGCTGGTGGCGTCGGGCAGGCGCAGCACGCCGGAGATTTCCACGGTGTTGTTGCTGCCGTCGCGAGCAACCAGGTTGTTGAAGGTGATCGTGCCCAGCGACAGGTTGACCGAAGCGCGCGAGAAGTTGGCGGTTTCCTTGACGAAGTTGTAGGTGCTTTCGCCGATCTTGATGCTTTGGCCGTTGAGCGGCGGCGTGTTGCTGCCGTTGGAGTAGGCGTAGCGGATATCGCCCAGCATGCCCAGCGTGCGGTCGCCCGAGACCTTGTTGATGTTCTGGAACGAGAACGCGCATTCGTTCGGGCCGACGCGGCCGTCGCCGGTGTCCTTGACGCCGGTCAGGGCCAGATTGGTGGTGCCGTACCAGCCGTTGAGCGCGGTGTTGGTGGCGTTGGTGATGTTCAGCGCGCCGACTTCGCCGCTGGGTTGCGGATCGTCATCGTTGCCGCCGCCGCAACCGGCCAGTGCGAGGGCCAGGCTGGCCGTGGCGACGTAGAAGAATTTTTTCCGCAGGGGAGTGATGGGGCTCATTTTGTCGTCCTTGGCAGATTTGAAAGGGGTTGCGTCATTGGCGAGAGTGCTTGAAGCAACTGAGCACCGATGCTCGCAAAATCCAGTGGGTCTGGATGGGGTCGAAAGCGCCTGTTTCATGACGGAGCGGAGAGCGCATGCGCGTAGGCTTGCTCTTACGGGTTAACGCGCATGTGCCACTGTTGCCGGCAGCGGCAAAAATGCCGGGTTGGCCGATGCCGGGCTTTCTGCGTTACAAACGATGGTGGATGCCGCCCTTCGCATGCCGCGCGACGGTTCCACGACCCATTTTTCCGAAGAGGATTTTCATGAGTTCCAACTACGCAGACACCCGTCTCCTGATCAACAACGAGTGGCAGGACGCAGCCGACGGCCGCACCCTGGCAGTCATCAATCCGGCGACGGACAAGGAAATCGGCAGGGTCGCGCGCGCCAGCATCAAGGACCTGGACCAGGCACTGGCTGCGGCGCAAAAGGGCTTCGAGATCTGGCGCGCGACGCCGGCCGTCGAGCGCCAGCGCATCATGCGCGCGGCCGCCGCCCTGGTGCGCGAGCGTGCCGACGCGATTGCCAACCTCATGACGCTGGAGCAGGGCAAGCCGCTGGCCGAAGCCCGCGCCGAAGCCCTGGCCTGCGCGGCCATGACCGAATGGTTTGCCGATGAAGGCCGCCGCGTGCATGGCCGCATCGTGCCGGGCGCGAACCTGGCAAGCCACCAGATGGTGCTCAAGCAGCCCATCGGCCCGGTGGCGGCGTTCACGCCCTGGAATTTCCCGCTGAACCAGGTCTCGCGCAAGATCGGCCCGGCGCTGGCTGCGGGCTGCTCCTTCCTGTGCAAGGCACCCGAGGAGACCCCGGCGTCGCCCGCTGCCTTCCTGCAGTGTTTCGTCGACGCGGGCCTGCCGCCGGGCGTGGTCGGACTGGTCTATGGCGATCCGGCCGAGATCTCGGACTACCTGATTGCCCATCCGGTCATCCGCTTCGTGACCTTCACCGGCTCGACGGCCGTGGGCAAGCAGCTCGCGGCCAAGGCCGGCGCGCACATGAAGAAGGTGGTCATGGAACTGGGCGGCCACGCGCCGGTGATCGTTGCCGAGGATGCCGACGTCGAGGTCGCGGTCAAGTCCATCGGCGCGGCCAAGTACCGCAATGCGGGCCAGGTCTGCATCGCCCCCACGCGCTATCTGGTGCATGAGTCGCTGGCCAACGACTTCCAGAAGGCCTATGTGGCCTTCTCCGAAAACCTCAAGGTCGGCGACGGGCTGGCAAGCGAGACCAAGATCGGACCGCTGGTCAACGAGCGCCGCCTGCAGTCGATGCAGAAGATCATGGCGGACATCGAAGCCAAGGGCGGCGACGTCGTGACCGGCGGCAAGCGCATTGGCGACGTCGGCAATTTCTTTGCCCCGACGCTGGTGGTCAATCCCTCGATGGATTCGATGCTGTTCAACGAGGAGCCGTTTGGCCCGATCGCCGGCATGCGCACTTTCGCCAAGCTCGACGATGCCATTGCCGAGGCCAACCGCCTGAGCTATGGCCTGTCGGCCTATGCGTTCACGCGCTCCTTCAAGAACGTGCAGTTGCTGTCGGAGCGGGTCGAGACCGGCATGCTGTGGATCAACCAGCCGGCGGCGCCCACGGCCGAGCTGCCTTTCGGCGGCGTCAAGGATTCGGGCCTGGGCACCGAAGGCGGCCACGAAGCCCTGGAAGAGCACCTGATCAGCAAGGTCGTGGCGGTCACCGGGATCTGAGCGCCAGGGGCCTGTGCCGGCCCGCCGCCGCTGGCTGCCGACAGGCTCCGGCAGCGGCCCGCGCACTGCCAGCCTCAGCGCCGCAGCCCGGTCAGCACCAGGCTCGCGGCGATGGCGGCGCAGGCGGCGGCGATGCACCACAGCCAGCGCTTGCGCTCCATGCGGCGCGCGAGAACCTGGTATTTCCCGGCATCGTATGCGGCTGGGTCGCCGTTTCGCAGTCCCAGGCCCTGCGATGCCATGGCAAGCAGGAAGATGACCGGCAGCCCCATCGCAAAGCCATAGAAAAAGACGCCCCACTGGCGGCGGAGGTATTGGCTGGCGGTGAGGCGCTGGCCGTCGAGCGTGGCCACTTCGAGCGCCAGCAGCGCCTTGCCCGGCGTGTTGCCAAAACGCGCGAAGATGCCCGCTTCGAGCAGCAGCAGCCACGGAAACAGCAGCCAGCCCAGGAGATTGGGTGCGAAGGGCTGTGACATCCAGCCATGGAACCCCGGCCACAGCCGCGGCAATACGGCCCAGGCCAGCACCATGCCCGGCAGCGAAAGCCAGCACAGGTCAAGCATGCGGGCGATGAAGCGCCGCCACGTCCCTGCCGTGGCCCGATCGGCGGGGGTGCGCGGAGCTTGCGGTGCCTCGGAATGCTGGCTCAGGGGCGGCAGTTCCGCCACGCAGATCCAGTGGGACAGGCCTTCCGCCCACACCAGGCTTTCCGGCGTGAGGATGCCTTCGATCAGCATGGCGTCCACCCATTCCCTGGATACCGGGCCTTGGGGGCTGTCGCCCACCAGATACCACCATACGTTGTGCATGTTTCTTCCTTTGTGCAGCTGGTATGCAGGCGGCACAAGGAATGCCACGAGAAGCCTCGCCGACTGATTGATAGCTATTAAATAACAAAGTTATTTGTTTGATAGTTTATTTAAATTGCTTCGCGTTTGCAATCAGGTTTGATGTTTGCGCCCCACATCCAGGCCCTTGGTCCGAGGCGGGTGCCATGCAGCAAGACGGCCTTCCTGTTTCCCCGGCCGCGACGCAAGCAATGCGGCTAGCTAAGAAACATCGTGAAACAATATGCGGCAAGCGTGGTTGAGCCGGATGGCTGGCAAGCGGAGCGGACGCTGTGTTCCGCAGAGGAAAAGAAGATGTGGGAAAGCCCGGGAGACGAGAATCTGGTCGCACTGCAGCTGGCGCAGTTGAGCGCATTGGACCGCGTGATGGCAATTGCCGAGTTCGACCTCGGCGGCGTGCTGATCCGGGCCAACGACAATTTCCTTGCGCTGCTGGGCTTCAGCCGTGCGCAGGCAGTGGGACGGCACCACAGCAGTTTTTGCACGCCGGCCTTCGCCGCAAGCGCCGAGTACCAGGAATTCTGGCCGCGGCTGCGGGGCGGCCAGGCCAGCGGCGGCGTGGCCGAGCGCGTGCGCAGCGACGGCAGCAGTTGCTGGCTGCAAGCCACCTACACGCCGGTGTTCGATGCCCGGGGGGAGATACGGCACATCCTCAAGATCGCCACCGACATCACCGGGCGGCTGCGCCGCGAGCAGGCGCAAAGAGAGCATCTGCGCCGCCTGTCGCTGGTGGCCGATGCCAGCAGCACCGCCGTCGTCATCAGCGACAGCGAATCGCGCATCGTCTATGTCAACGATGGTTTCAGCCGGATGTTCGGCTGGCAGCTCGATGAGATCCGCGGGCGCGCACCCATCGAGTTGCTGGCGCCGCACACGCCGCAGGACTTCACCGAGAAGTACCGCGCAGCACTGCGCGCGGGCAGGCTCGTGGAGCGCGAGGAGATCGTCGCCAGCAAGGAAGGCCGGCGCTATTGGGTCAAGGTTTTCAGCAATCCCGTGGCGGGCACTCCCGTGGCGGGCACTCCGGTGACGGGCACTTCCGTGGACGGCGGCAGCCGCACGGATTGGGGCCATACCGTGACCACGCTGACGGATATCACGCGCGCCAAGATGCATGAGGTGCTGCAGCACCGCGTGCTCGAGGCGATGGTGCGCGAAAGCCCGCTGTCGGAGGTGCTGGAACTGATCTGCAATGAGGTCGAGCGCATCGCGCCGGAGATCACCGCATCGATTCTCGGGGTCAGCGAGGAAGGCCGGCTTCAGTCACTGGTGGGGCCGCACCTGCCTGCGGACTACGCGCGCCAGCTCGACGGCATTCCCATCGGCCCGGCCGTCGGCTCGTGCGGCACGGCCGCCTGGCGCAACGAAACCGTGCGCGTCGACGATATCGCCACCGATGCGCTGTGGAAGGACCATGCGCACCTGGTCCTGCCCCTGGGCTTCGTCGCCTGCTGGTCCACGCCGATACGCAACAGCCAGGGCCGCGTGGTCGGCACCTTTGCGTTCTACTTCAAGCGGCCGCGCGTGCCGGCGGCGGAGCTTTTCCACCAGCTGATGGTGGACGCATGCGTGCACCTGTGCGCACTGGCGCTCGAACGCGAGCACACGCGCCAGCGCATCCGCCAGCTGGCCTTCTACGACGGCCTCACGGGCCTGCCCAACCGCAGCCTGCTGCAAGCCAAGGCCGACCAGGCGATTGCCGCGGCCAGCCGCAGCCATGACAGCCTGGCCGTGATGTTCATCGACCTGGACCGCTTCAAGCAGGTCAATGATTCCCTGGGCCATCCTGCGGGCGACGAGTTGCTGCGCCAGATCGCCCACCGGCTGCGCCAGGATCTGCGCGCCACCGATATTGCCGGCCGGCTGTCGGGCGACGAATTCGTGCTGGTGCTGCCGCAGTGCAATGCGGACCAGGCCACCGACCGGGTGGAGCGCCTGCTGGAGCTGTTGTCCAGCCCGGTCACGGTCGCCGGGGTGGCGCTGGCGGCTTCCGCCAGCGTGGGCATTGCCATGTTCCCCGACGACGGCCGCGACATGGAGACGCTGCTGCACCGCGCCGACATGGCGATGTACCAGGCCAAGAGCAGCGGCCGGGGCTGCTTCAGCTTCTTCAGCGCCGAGATGAACCAGTTGGCGCAGGAGCGGCTCGCGCTGGAGACCGCGTTGCGGCGCGCGATCCAGACGCGGCAGCTGCACCTGCACTACCAGCCCCAGATAGACCTCGAGACCGGGCAGCTGTGCGGCGTCGAGGCGCTCGCGCGCTGGACCCACCCCGAACTGGGCGAGATCTCGCCCGCGCGCTTCATCCCGCTGGCCGAGGAGTGCGGCCTGGTCGCGGATCTGGGCCACTGGGCCTTGCGCGAGGCCTGCGGCCAGCTCTCGGCCTGGCGTGCCCAGGGCCTGGCCGTGCCCTCGGTGTCGGTGAACCTCTCGCCGACCAGCTTCCACAACCTCGACCTGCCGCGCATGATTGCCGCGACGCTGGAGTCGAATGCACTCGCGCCGCAGGACCTGACGCTGGAGCTGACCGAAAGCGTGCTGCTCGACACCAACCCCAGCACCATGAAGACCATCGCCGAAGTGCATGCGCGCGGCATACGCCTGGCAATGGACGACTTCGGCACCGGCTACTCCAGCCTGAGCTATCTGCGCCGCCTGCCGGTCAATGAGCTCAAGCTCGACCGCAGCTTCGTCGCCGACCTTGAAAACGACGCCACCGCGCGCGCGCTCAGCGCCGCGATCCTGGGCATAGGCAAGAGCCTGCACCTGACGGTGGTGGCCGAGGGCGTGGAAACCGACGCCCAGAACCTGCTGCTGCGCGAACAGGGCTATCCCGTGGCGCAGGGCTATCTGTTCTCGCGCCCGCTCGATCCGCAGGCGTTTGCGCGCTGGCTGGAGGGGGCGACGGCGCAATCAACCCCTGCTTGCTGAGCCAGGTTGCCGACATGCAGGCGCCGTGCCTGGTGCGGCGGTGAGACATGCCGCAAACGGCCCGTCGCCAGCGCAGCCGATGCGGTTGGCTGATCGCCATGGCGTCCGTGCGGCAATGTTTACGGCTTGCCCATTTGTGCTGACCGGTTGGGTAGAGCGCTGGAATGTGCTGTAGGAAATTCCGCGTATGAAAATTGCATTTGCTCTTATCCGTTCTAACCATCAAATTTTTTGTAATTGGTGGAAAAGATGGAGGGTTTATGGATTTAATTTCTGCTTGCCGGAATATCAGTCATTTGAAAATTTCACGATTTCAATTGCATATATTGCTTGGGATGTTAAGCATGGGATTCAAATGCGGACTACATGCTCAACCTTTGCCGGAGGTCACGGTCGCTAGTAGCTTCGGCGGTTTTTCCAGCTTTTCCTCAGGAACAGGTTTGGATTTCTCCTCCGGCGCGCAACCATTCAGCGGTTATGCGAAAATGATGGGGCTATTGAGGTCAATCGAGCTGGCGGAAGATGTACGCTGTGTTGGAAAGAGCTTTGAGAACACAACTTCACACACAGAAGTGGCAGAAAGGTGGATGGCAGCAGAGGCTGTGTATAGACGAGTGACCAGCGGCAGAAATCTATTCGAAAAAATATTTGGATCCAGCCCTATCGATCCCAAGGCGGCTAAATTCCTGAACGTTACTTGCGCTGATGGCGGAACCGAGACTTGGTGGGTGGAAAATCCTACATTTTCGACAGCCCTTTCTCCACTGCCAGTTGCAAATTCGTTGAAGAAGGGCAATGGCATACCGCAGCCGCACCCTGTTTGCCGGAATTCCTGAAATGAAGAAATACTTGAAATCTGCTTTTCTTGGTGTGATCGTGATAACAGCCGTGATTTTTCTCTTGCATTTCTCGCAGGACGCAGAAATCCAGGCGGTAGTCAATAATCCGGAGGCCAGTACAAAGCTCGATGAAAAAGCGCTGGAGGCCGCTCTAACGGCGCAAGCTTTGCAGCCGTTGGCCGCGAAGGAGCACGCGGCGTCTTTGTCCAGATCGCAGGATGCAGCCGATATGCTGCGAGGCTCGCGCGACTATCGCGTTGTCCATGAGGCATTGACCCAGGCTGGAACCACCGAAGCGCGGTTCTATGCCAAGGATATCCTGCGGCGCTGTTTGGCAATGAGAAAACTCGGTTTCCAGCCAATTGCAGTCGTATCTGCGCAGCAAGAGTTTGCGAGGGAGCTTTTGCAGGCACGCTGCAGCTCATTCAGCGATGAAGAATTGTCTTTGGACGCTTTAAGACAGGTAGATTCGGACCCGCGCTATCCGCGAGGATTGTTTGAGCTTAGCCAGGAATGGACTGAGGCTGCAGATGCGGGCAACGAAACCAGGCAGAAAGACGTGTTCAGCAGGATCTTGCAAGCCGACGATGCGTTGCTCTTGCAGCATGTTGGGCTCTCATTGCTCGGCCAGTATCGTGACGCAGTCAGTCTGGGAGACGTGGAGTTCATTGGAAATGCGGCCTTGAACTCCATGCGTTGGGCCTGGATTGCTGCTGTATGCGAAGGCACGGGCACCGATTGTGGCGTGGGCGATGCCTACCTGGTGGAGATCTGCGCAAACATGGACATCTGCGAAAGCTCGCGCATACGTGCCTTGCGCGCACTGGTGGCGCGTGACGAAGGGGAAAAGCAGTTGGCGAAGTTTGACGCGGCGCATGCGATGTTCGTCAAAGCGATTCAATCCCGGGATGTCCGGCTGTTCTTCCCGCAGCATACGCAGTAGGCGCAACGTGATGCGGCCAAAGGCAGCGGCTTAGTTGGAAAACGTGTTTCCATAGTCCCAAACATTCGTGGCTGCAGCGCGGATGAATTCCTAGACTTGCCCTCGATAGCAACCTTCTGGGAATGGGCCATGTCTGGATCAGCAAACATCTTTCGCCGCCGCATCTGCTGGCCGCCAGCGCAGGCCTGGGTGCGTCGTGGGCGGCCGAAGGCAGCTGGCCGAACAACCCCATCATCCTGGTCGTACCCTATCCGGCGGGCGGCACCATGGACACCGCCAAGCTGCATGCGCTGGAGCATGCGGGCAAGTATTTCCAGGTCAAGGGGCCGCTGAATGCCATGCGTAGCCCGCAGGGCGAGCCGTGCTGATCCAGGCCGGCTCGTCGGTATCGGGCTAGCAGTTGGACGCGCGCTACGTCGAAGTGATCTTTCCGGGTGGCTTCGAGGAATTCACGCGCGGGATGGTTCTCATCCTGCAAGAGCGCGGCCGTTTTCGCCGCGAGTACCGCGGCAGCACGCTGCGCGCCCATCCAGGCCCCACGATCCCGTCCGACGTTTGAACCAAGGAGCCCCATGTCCGTCTTGTTGATCGCCGGCAGTCCCTCGCCGGTTTCCCGCTCCGCGGCCCTGCTTGATTCCGTGGGCAAGCGCCTTGCCAGGCAGCAGGTGGAGGTGGCGCAGCTGCAGATCCGCGACCTGGATGCGCAGGCGCTGATCCACGCCGATTTTGCCGATGCGTCGATCGCGCGCGCGCAGCAGCAGGTGGCCGATGCGCAGGTCGTGGTCATTGCCACGCCGGTCTACAAGGCGGCCTACAGCGGCGTGCTCAAGGCCTTTCTCGACCTGCTGCCGCAGACCGGCCTCAAGGGCAAGACCGTGCTGCCGCTGGCCACGGGCGGCAGCCCGCACCACATGCTGGCGCTGGACTATGCGCTGCGCCCGGTGCTGCAGGCACTGGGGGCCAAGCAGATCCTGCCTGGCATCTATGCCACCGATGCGCAGGTCTTCGTGCTGCCCGAGGGCGCGAGCACGCTGGCGCCCGAGCTGGCCCTGCGCATCGACGATGCGGTGCAGGTGCTGGTGTCCGAAGCCCTGCAACGGCCGGCGGCGTTTGCGCCGGTGCATTTTTCCCAGGTGCGCTGCAGCGTCTGAGCGCCACCATTTTTTCTTTCGACGGATTTCTATCAGGAGCGAGCCATGACGATTCAAGCCATCAATGTACGCAACCAGTTCAAGGGCAAGGTACGCGAGATCATCCGCGGGGATGTGGTCTCGGAGGTCGATGTGGAGACCCCCTGGGGCATCGTGACCTCGGTGATCACCACACGCTCGGTCAACGACCTGGGACTGGAGGTCGGGTCGGAGGTCGTGGCGCTGGTGAAGTCCACCGAGGTGTCTATCGCGAAGCTTTGAGGGGGGCACGCCGGTAGTTGGCGGGCAGGACCGCTACCCTTCGACAAGCTCAGGGCGAACGGGCAGGGGGCGTTCGCCCCGGGCCGGGCGCGGCGCGACCGCTCATTCCGTTCGTCCTGAGCTTGCCTGCGCGGCCCGGTCGAAGGATGTCAGGCCAGCCCTCCAGATAAAAAAACGCAGTGTCCTTGCGGGCACTGCGTTTTTCATTGGGGGGCGCGATCAGAGGGTGTTGAATCCGTGCGTTCCATCGGCCTTCAACTGGTCCACCAGGCCAAATTCCCAGTCCAGGTACGCCTGCATCGCGCTGCGCGGCGCCTGCGTGCCTTCATAGGGGCGGCGGTAGCGGTCGATGCGCGGCGAGGCGAGGCGGGTCTCGCCTTCTTCGAGCGGCAGGCCCGCGGCAATCCAGGCCTGGGTGCCGCCGGCCAGCGCGTAGACCGGCGCGCCCGTGGCCTCGGCCACGGCCCGCGCGGCGTAGCGCGCGAGCAGGCTGGTGCCGCAGGTCACGACATAGCGCTCGGCCTTGGGAATGGCTTCAAGCGCCTGCGCGAGCTGCGAGCGCAGCACGAACCAGGCGCCGGGAATGTGGCGCTGCACGTAGCTGGCGCTGCCGGTGAAGTCGAGCACCGCGGTGCGGCCGCTGCTGCCGTCGGCGTCGAGCCATCCCGCCAGCGTCTGCACCGTGATGTCCTGCACCGCGCCCGCGGGTTCGGGATAGGTCGTGGCGGCGGCGCCGGTCTCGTTCCAGTCCCCGGCATCGACGCCGTCCAGCACCCAGGCCTCCCAGCCCATCTGCGCGAGCCACGAGGCGCTCATGTTGGCGCGCACGCCATCGTCGTCGACGAGCACGATGCGCGCGCCGCGCACGGGGGCGGCATGGTCGGTTTCCTGAACCAGCTGGCCGCCGGGGTAGTTGCGGAAGCCGGCCAGATGCCCGGCCAGGTATTCCTCGGCGCTGCGCACGTCGAAGCGGTAGGTGGTGCGGGTGCTTTCCTCGCCGAACCGGTCCAGCTGCGCGCGCGTCGCGCGGCGCACGCCGGCGCGGTCGGCCACCGCGCGTGCGCGTTCGGCGGCCTCGCTGCGCGCGAGTTCGTCGACCACGGGCGCGCGGCGGTCGGCGCCATGGTCGAGCTGCTGGCCAGCCAGCAGCCAGCCTATCGTGCCATTGCGTAGCGCGCTGATACGGTTGGGCAGGCCGGCGTTGATCAGCGACTGCGTGCCGATCAGGCTGCGCGTGCGGCCCGCGCAGTTGACGACGATATGCGTCTTGGGATCGGGCGCCAGCGCCTGCGCGCGCAGCACCAGTTCGGCGCCGGGCACGCTCACGCCGCCCGGGATGCTCATGGTCTGGTACTCATCGAAGCGGCGCGCGTCGAGCACCACGACATCGGCGTTCGCGTCCAGCAGCTGCTGCACTTCCTCGGCGGCCAGCGACGGCGTGTGGCGCTCGGCCTCGAGCCATTCGCCAAACGACTTGCTCGGCACGTTCACGTCGATGAACAGCTCATAGCCGGCGTTCTGCCAGCCGGCGAGCCCGCCTTCGAGCACATGCACCTGGGTGTAGCCCAGCGCATGCAGGCGCTGCACCGCGGCTTCGACCAGGCCTTCGCCATTGTCATAGACCGCGATGCGCACGTCGCGCCGCGGCAGGCGCTGCCAGGCCTCGATCTCGATGCGGCCCGCGGGAAGGTTGGCAGCCCACAGGGGGTGGCCTTGCGCAAACGGCGCTTCCTCGCGCACGTCCAGCAGCGCGATTTCCTCGCCGGCCATCAGGGCCTGGCGGATGTCTTGGGGCGTCAATTGGGGAGTGGCGTTGCTCATGGGGAATTGCGGAGAGTGGAGAAAGGGGGTCACTGCGCGGCATTGGCGTAGCCGGAGACAAAGGGCTTGACGCCGCCGTCTTCGGTGAACACATGGCGCTGCACCTTGCCGATGTCGGCGCCGTAGACATGGATGCTGATCGACACCTGGTCGGGCAGCAGGTTGCGCACGCGGTGCACGTCGCCGATCGACGGCGACACGGCTTCGACCTGTCCCGGCCGCAGTGCCTGCGCCGGGCCGTCGGGCAGCCAGCGGCCTTGCGCGTCGCGCGCGTAGCGCTGGCCTTCCTCGGCGCCGCGCAGCATGCCGATCAGGCCCCATACGGTGTGGTCGTGGATGGGCGTGCCCTGGCCCGGACCCCAGACGAAGCTCACCACCGAGAAGCGGCCCGCGGGGTCGGCATGCAGCAGGAACTGCTGGTAATGCTGGGGGTGGGGCTGGGCAAACGCGTCGGGCAGCCAGTCGTCGTGCGCGACCAGCGCGCGCAGCAGCGGCGTGGCGCCGGCGAGCAGCGCGGCCTCGTCGGCGCTGTGCTCCAGGGTCTGCGACAGCTGCTGCACGAAGTGCTGCAGGCGGGGCGTGGGGGTGGATGAGGACATGCGTGGATTACAGCGTGGCGGGGGGGTGGGCGTAAACGGTAATTTCCGCATATGGAATTGCGTTTTTGTTCGTTCCCGCGGCGCGCGCTATTGACTTCAATCAGGGCTTGCCTGGTCGCCTGGACCAGCTTCGGATCGCCACGAAAGGACACTTCGGTATGCACAGCCTACAGAACCGGGACGGGTTGGAGAGTAAGACATGGTCGCGTCGCAAGCTGCTGCGCGCCGCCGGTGCCGCGGGCCTGGCCGGGGCCGCCGGCATCGCGGCGCAGCGGGCCACGGCGGCCGGGCCGCTGCGTCCGATCAAGCTGGCCTGGAATGCGAATGCGATCTGCCTGTCGGCCGCGCCCGTGGCCATCGAGCGCGGCATCTTCGAGAAGCACGGACTCAAGGTGGAGCTGGTCAACTTCGCCGGCTCCACCGACCAGTTGCTGGAAATCATCGCCACCTCCAAGGCCGATGCCGGGCTGGGCATGATCCACCGCTGGATCAAGCCGCTGGAGTCGGGGTTCGATGTGAAGCTGGTCGGCAGCTCGCACGGCGGCTGCTCGCGCCTGGTCGGCTATGCGCCCGCGGGCGTCAAGGAGCTCAAGCACCTCAAGGGCAAGACGATTGCGGTGTCGGACCTGAACTCGCCGGGCAAGAACTTCTTCTCGGTGCTGCTGACCAAGGCCGGCATCGACCCCGAGCGCGACGTGAGCTGGCGCCAGTTCCCCGGCGACATGCTGGGCCTGGCGGTGGAAAAGGGCGAGGCGCAGGCCATTGCCGATGGCGACCCGAACCTGCTGCTGGTGCAGCGCCGCACCCAGGGCCTGGTCGATCTGGCCAGCAACCTGTCCGGCGAGTACGCGGCCAAGACCTGCTGCGTGCTGGGCGTGAGCGGCGCGATGGTGCGCAACGACCGCCCGGCCGCGGCGGCGCTCACGCGCGCCATCGTCGAGGCCTCGGACTTCATCTCGGACAACCCGGCCGAGACCGCGCGCATCTTCAGCCCCTTTTCCAAGGTGCCCGAAAGCGAGCTGCGCGCGGTGCTGGCCACGCTCACGCACCGCAGCCACCCGGTGGGCAAGCCGCTGCGCGACGAGATCGAGTTCTATGCGCGCGACTTCAAGCAGGTCAAGGTGCTCAAGCCCAGCACCGACCCGGCGCGCTTCGCCGCCCATGTCTACGCCGACGTGCTGTCCTGAACCACGGGAGAAATGCCATGAGCACCCTTGCCGAACATATCCTGCCGGGGCACCCGCAGCGGCGGCGCCCGGATGCCGGGCTGCTTGATACCGACGCCGTGCCACTGGTGCCGGCGCCGGCCCACGTTGCCGCGCCGCGCACGCCCTTCTGGTGGCAGGGCACGCTGGCCGCGCTGGCCTGGGCGCTGCTGGCGCTGCTGACCCATCTGTGGCCCAACCTGCCCGCGGGCTTCACCGAATGGGCCTACACCACCGAGTTCGCGCTGGGCGCGGCCGGGATGTCGGGGCTGCTGTGGCTGCTGGTGCTGGCGCCCGAAAGCCTGCAGCCGCTGGCGCAGCTGCGGCGCAGGCTGCGGCCCGCGGGACCGTGGCTGGTGGCGCTGGCGCTGGGGTTGGCGGTCTGGGAGGTGCTCACCGCCAAGCTGGGCCGGCTGCCGACGCCGTTCTTCGCGCCGCCGCAGGCGCTGGTCGAGGTCTATGCCACCGATGCCGAACGCCTGGCCGAGAGCGCGGCCAACTCGCTGCGCCTGCTGGCCATCGGCATCGGCATCGGCGCGCTGGTCGGGTTTGCCACCGGCGTGCTGATCGGTTGGTCGCGCGCCGCGAGCTACTGGATCCATCCGGTGCTGCGCGTGCTGGGCCCGGTGCCGACCACGGCGCTGCTGCCGGTGAGCTTCTACTTCTTCCCGTCGAGCTGGTCGACGGCGGTGTTCCTGATCGCACTCGGCATGGCGTTTCCCGTCGCCATCCTGACCTGGTCGGGCGTGGCCGGCGTGCACAAGAACTTCTATGACGTGGCGCGCACGCTGGGCGCGTCGCAGTGGTTCCTGGTGTTGCGCGTGGCGATTCCCGCGGCATTGCCGCAGGTGTTCGTCGGCCTGTTCATGGGCCTGGGCGCGGCCTTCTCGACGCTGGTCGTGGCCGAGATGCTGGGCGTGAAATCGGGCCTGGGCTGGTATCTGACCTGGGCCCAGGGCTGGGCCGCGTATCCCAACATGTACGCCGCGCTGATCCTGATGGCGCTGCTGTTCTCGGGCGTGATCAGCCTGCTGTTCGCGTTGCGCGACCGCGTGCTGTCGTGGCAGAAAGGAACCCTCAAATGGTGAACACCGCCACCGCCGCGCGCGTGCCGCCGGCCACGCCGCAGCGCTTTCCCCCCGCCGCCAATGACGGTGCAGGCGCGCGCATCGAGGTCCAGGGCGTGAGCCACTGGTTCGCGCAGCGCGGCCAGGGCGGCGCGGGGGCAAGCGAAGCCGCGCGGCTGCAGGTCATCGAGGCGCTGGATCTGGAGATCGCTGCGGGCGAGTTCGTCGCGCTGCTGGGGCCGAGCGGCTGCGGCAAGAGCAGCTTGCTGCGGCTGGTCGCCGGGCTGGAGCCGGCCAGTGCCGGCCAGCTGCTGCAAGACGGCAAGCCGATCACCGACCCCGATCCCTCGCGCATCGTGGTCTTCCAGGACCCGACGCTGTTTCCCTGGCGCTCGGTCCGGGACAACGTGGCGCTGGGCTTGCAGGCGCGCGGCCTGCTCAAGACGCAGGGCCACCGCGTCGACGAGGCGCTGGCGCTGGTCGGGCTCGAGGCGTTTGCGCGCGCGCTGCCGCATGAGCTCTCGGGCGGCATGGCGCAGCGCGTGGCGCTGGCGCGCGCGCTGGTCAACGACCCGCGGCTGCTGGTGCTCGACGAACCGCTGGGCAAGCTCGATTCGCTCACCCGCCTGACGATGCAGACCGAGCTGGTGGCGCTGTGGCAGCGCCAGGGCTTCTCGGCCTTGCTGGTGACGCACGATGTCGAGGAGGCGCTGTTCATGGCGCAGCGCGTGGTGGTGTTCTCCGAGCGCCCGGCGCGCATCCGCGAGGTGCTGGTCAACGACCTGCCGTATCCGCGCCACCGCGGCGACCCGCGGCTGGCCGAGCTGCGGCGCCAGGCGCTGGCCTTGCTCGGCCTGGGAGACAGCTGGTAATCCATGGCCCTGCCGACGGAGATCGTCAACGGCGTTCTGGAAGCGCTGTACGCGGCGCAGCTCGCGCTGCGCGATGCCTGGCATGCGCTGGGACTGTCGGGCACGGTGGCGCAGCAGCCGGCCTGGCCGTTCGCGCAGCGCCTGGCCGCCGAGCGGCTGCTGCAGGAACCCGGCCACGCGCGCCGGGTCATCGCCACGCTGGCGTGCATTGCCGCCGCGGCGGCGTTGGTGCTGACCGCCTTGCTGCTGGCGGTGCTGCGGCGCCGCTCGGCGCGGCGCTGGCCGCTGGCCCTGGCGGCCGGCGCGGCGGCGCTGCTGGCTTTTGCGCCCTGGCCCAGCGCCATGCTGCTCTGGGCGCCCGCCGTGCCCACCAGCCTGCACCGCGCGCCGCAGGCGTTTTCCGCGCAAAGCATCGTCCAGGGCCAGGCCGTCTTCACGCAGCATTGCGCGCAATGCCATGGCGCGGATGCGCGCGGCGAAGGGCCGCTGGCCAGCCAGTTGAGCCGGTGGCCGCCCAATCTCGCGGGCGGCTTGCTTTGGAAGCGGCTTGAAGGCGAGCTGTTCTGGCGCGTGCGCCATGGCCTGCGCGATGCGCGCTCGGGCACGCAGACCATGCCCGGTGCGCCCGCGCTGTCGGATGCGCAGATCTGGTCGGTGCTCGATTTCCTGCAGGCCCGCGCCTCGGGCCAGATGCTGCGCGACATGGGTGCATGGGAGCGGCCGGTGCGGCTGCCGCAAAGCCTGCTCGATTGCCGCTACGGCGGGCGGCGCAGCAGCGACAGCCTGCGCGGCCAGCGGCTGCAGCTGGTGCTCGCCGCAGGGGACGCGGCGGCGCCGCCCGAGGACCCGCGCTGGGTCACGGTGGTGCTGGGCGCCTCGGGCGGGGCGGCCGCGCAGGCCGCGCCCGAATGCCTGTCCCGGGACCCGGCGCTGCTGCCCGCGCTGGCACTGCTGCTGGGCGTGGCGCCCGGGCAGGCAGCCGGCCACCGGCTGTTTGTCGACCGCGATGGCTGGCTGCGCGCTCGGTGCCGGGGCAGGCGGCCTGGTCGGAGGGCGACCTGATCTGCCGTACCGAGGCCGCGCCTGCGCCGGCGGCCAATGCCGCGCCCGGCGTCGACGGCCTGCTGCGGCGCATGGACGCGGACCGCATGCGCCTGGTGCGCGCCGGCTATCCCCACTGAGCCGCGCGGCGCGACGAATTCCGCGCTAGCAAACGCGTTTTTCTTCGTTGGCGGCGGCGCCCGGCGCGTCCGATCATGGGGTTTTGCAGCCTTCAAGGAGAACGCGATGTCCGTGCAGATCATTGGCCTGATTGCCCCCCAGGAAGCTTCCGAGACCATCGGCCGCAAGGGGCCGGCGGTGGACACCGACTACGTGCGCCTGCTGGCCCAGGCCCATGAGCATGCGGGCTTCGACCGCATCCTGGTGCCGGCCAGCGCCACCAGCCCCGATCCGCTGCTCACCGTCACCTATGCCGCGGCCCACACCCAGCGCATCCAGTTCCTGCTCGCGCACCGCCCGGGCTTCGTGGCGCCGACCCTCGCGGCGCGGCAGTTCGCGACCCTCGACCACTACACGGGCGGGCGCGTCGCGGTGCACTACATCAGCGGCGGCTCGGATGCCGACCAGCAGCGCGATGGCGATTTCCTGGACCATGACGAGCGCTATGCGCGCACCGATGAATACCTCGGCCTGCTGCGCCGCGTCTGGACCGAAACCCAGCCGTTCGACCACGAGGGCCGCTTCTACCGCGCCAAGGGCGTGAGTTCGGAAGTCAAGCCGCTGCAGCAGCCCCATGTGCCGATCTTCTTTGGCGGCGCCTCGGAGGCCGCGCTCAAGGTCGCGGGCAAGCATGCCGACGTCTATGCGCTGTGGGGCGAGTCGCTGGCGCAGGCCGGCGAGCTGGTGCGCCGCGTGCGCGCCGAGGCCGCAAGCCATGGCCGCGAAGTCGCATTCAGCATTTCCTTCCGCCCGATCATTGCGCCCACCGAGGAGCAGGCCTGGGCCAAGGCCGAGCAGATCCTGGCCGACACGCGCAGCCGCCAGGTGCCGATCTCGCACGCGCGCGGCACCGGCCCGCAGCAAAGCGAAGGCGCGCGCCGCCTGCTCGCCGATGCGGCCAAGGGCGACCGCGTCGATGAACGGCTGTGGACCGCGGTGGCGCGCGAGACCGGCGGCCGCAGCAACTCGACCTCGCTGGTCGGCACGCCGGAACAGGTGGCCGAAGCGCTGCTCAAGTACTACGACCTGGGCATCACCACGCTGCTGCTGCGCGGTTTCGATCCGCTGCTCGATGCCATCGAGTACGGCCGCGAGCTGATTCCGCTGATCCGCGAGAAGGTCGCGCAGCGCGAGGCCGCACGCACGCTCGAACGCAAGGCGGCCTGAGCATGAAACTCGAGATGAGCCCGGGCGATGCCGCGCGCACGCTGGCCGCGGAGTTCGGCCAGCGCGCGGTGGCGCATGACCGCGACGGCAGCTTTCCCCATGCGAACTTCGCCGATCTGCAGCGTGCCGGCTTGCTGGCGCTGGCCGCGCCGCGCGCCTGGGGCGGCCAGCAGGTCTCGGTGGCGGAACTCGGCGAGGTGATCGGCGCGCTGGGCTATGGCTGCCCGGCGACCGCGCTGGTGCTGAGCATGCAATACCTGCAGCAGCGCCAGATGGCGCGCCCGGGCACGTTCTGGCCCGAACACCTCGCGCGCCAGCTGGTGCAGGAGGCGGCCGCCGGCGTGTCGCTGGCGAACGCGCTGCGCGTCGAGCCCGAACTCGGCACGCCCGCGCGCGGCGGCCTGCCGGCCACGGTGGCGCGGCGCACGCCCGAAGGCTGGCGCCTGAGCGGGCGCAAGATCTATTCGACCGGCGCGCCGATCCTGCGCTGGTATGCGGTCTGGGCGCGCACCGACGATGCCGAGCCGCAGGTGGGCACGTTCCTGGTGCGCGCGGACAGCCCGGGCGTGCAGATCGAAGCCAGCTGGGACCACCTGGGCCTGCGCGCCAGCGGCAGCCACGACGTGATCCTCGACGCGGTGCTCACGCCGCTGGACCATGGCATGGGGCTCGTACCTGCGGGCGCGCAGCCGCGCGACACCAGCATGCAAGCCGAGATGACGGTGCTGCTGGGCGCGCTCTACTCCGGCGTGGCACTCGCGGCGCGCGACTGGCTGCTCAGCTTCCTGCGCGAGCGCACGCCCGCCAGCCTGGGCGCGCCGCTGGCGACCTTGCCCAGGGTGCAGGAAGCCGTGGGGCGGATCGAAGCGCTGCGGCTGTCGAACCAGCGGCTGCTGGCCAGCCTGGCGCGCGATCTCGATGCCGGCGCGCAGGTGCCGCTGGCCGACAGCGGCCTGATCAAGACCCTGGTGATGCGCCAGGCGGTGGAGCTGGTGCAGGAAGCGCTGGCGCTGACCAGCAACCATGGCTTGTCGCGGCGCAACCCGCTCGAGCGCCACCTGCGCGACGTGCTCTGCGGGCGCGTGCACACGCCGCAGGAGGACAGCGCGTTGGTATTGGCGGGGCGGGGGGTGCTGGGAGCCGTCTGAGGGCGGGATGTTCATCCTTCGACGGGACAGCCCAGGCAGACGCACCGCGAGCGGCGGCTCACGTTCGTCCTGAGTCCGTCGAAGGATGAACGTCCTCCCTCCAGTGGTCCCCTGGACCTTGGCGTTCTACCCCCGGTTCTTGCCCACCCACCTGGCCGTCACCGCCCGCGCCGCCACATCCAGCGCAAACCCCAGGCAGCCGATCACCACGATGCCCGCCATCAGCTCGTCATAGGCGAGCCGGTCGCGCGTGTCGAGGATGAAATAGCCCATGCCGGCCGATACGCCGAGCATTTCGGCCGGCACCAGCACGATCCAGGCGATGCCCAGCGCGAGCCGAAAGCCGGTGAGCACATGCGTGACGATGCCGGGCAGCACGATATGCCGCACGACCTCGCTGCGCGTGGCCGACAGGCTGTGCGCGAGCTGCAGCCAGCTCCTGTCGAGCGCGGCCACGCCGGCGGCGGTGTTGAGCAGGATGGGCCAGACCGCGGCAAAGGTCAGCAGGAACACCACCGGCGCCTCGCCCACGCCCAGCGCCATCACGGCCAGCGGCATCCATGACAGCGGCGAGACCATGCGCAGGAACTGGAACAGCGTGCCCGTGAGCTTGGCGAACAGCGGCGACAGCCCGACCCAGACGCCCAGCGGAACCGCGATCAGCAGCGCCAGCAGCAGCGAGATGCCGATGCGCTGCAGGCTCAGCAGGATATGCTCCCAGAGCGCGCCTTCGGCCAGCAGCCGGCCCAGCGCGGCAAAGCCGGCCGTGGGGGCGAACGCGCTGCGTATCGCCTCGACATCCGACAGCTGGCGCGCGCCCAGCGACCACAGCGCGACGGCCAGCGCCAGGCCGACCACGGGCCAGACCACGCGGTCCACGGCCCGCCTGATGCCCCGGCTCATGCCTCGATGACTTCGCGGCGCGTGAAGCTTTCGGCGTGGCCGAAGGCCTTGAGGCCGCCGACCTGCTTGAGCGCGTTCTTCACGAAGCGGTCATCGACCAGGTCGCGCGCGACGAACTTCGGATCGAGCTTCTCCAGGAAGGCGGCATTGCCTTCGACATGCGTGACCTGCAGCGCCTTGACCAGTTCCTCGGTGTACGAGGGATAGGGATAGGGCTGGAAGTCGATGCGCCGCTGGTTCCACTGCGGGTGCTTGATGATGCCGCCCTGCGTGTACTGCGCCATCTCGGTCGCGGCCAGCACCTTGGTCAGCACCGGCAGGCCGTGCGGCGTGTACTTGCCTTCGCCGCTGGCGGCCAGCAGCTTGGCGGTGTCGAGCTGGTTGTTGCGCGTCCAGAGCTGGGCCTTGACGATGGCGTTGGTGACCTTCTGCGCCCATTCGGGGCGCTCGGTGATGTCGCGCTCGGCCAGCGTCAGCAGGCAGCACGCATGGTTTTGCCAGACGTCGCCGACGAAGCGCAGCACCTTGCCCACGCCCGAGACCTCGGCCGCGGCGACGAAGGGCTCGGCCACGATGTAGCCCGACACCGCCTTCGAGGCCAGCGCCGATACCATTTCCGCGGGTGCCATCACGATCAGGTTGACCTCGTCGGAGGCCAGGCCCGCGCTGCGCGCGCGGCTCACGGCCTTGAGGCCGTTGGCGCGCAGCAGCTGCTGCAGCACCACGTTGTGGATCGAGTACCAGAACGGAATCGCGACCTGCGTGCCGCCCAGGTCCTTGACCGAATTGATGTGGCGCGCGACCGCCAGCGCCGAGCCGTTCATGTGGTTCCAGGCCACGACCTTGGCGCCGAACTGCGAGCCGTAGCGCACGAACATGGTGGTCGGCGACAGCAGGTGCACCACGTTGACCTGGCCCGCGACAAAGGCTTCGGTGATCTGCGCCCAGGAGCGAAACAGCCGCGGCTTCTCGGTGCGCAGGCCCTCGGCCTCGAACAGCTGGCGGCTGTGCGCCACCAGCAGCGGCGTGGCATCGGTGATCGGCAGGTAGCCGATGCGCACCGGCACGTCGTCGCCGCGCTGGGCCTGGGCGGCGGCGTCGCCCGCGCGCAGCAGCGGCGCGGCCGCGGCGCCGGTCAGCGCCGTGAGGCGCAGCCAGTCGCGGCGGCTGATGCCGCAGTCGCAGGCCGAGGAGGCGCAAAGGTGTTGGTAACTCGGGCGTTGGTCAGGTTGGTCCATGGTGCGGCTTGGGAAAGGTAAAGGGGTCGGGGTTCAGGCGGGCTGCGCGCCATGCCGGCGCGCATGCAGTTCGGCAAGGATCTCGAGCCGCAGCGCGGTGAGTTCCGCGGGGTGCGCGTGGCGCGGGTGCGGCAGATCGACGCGCCATTCGCGCACGATGCTGCCGCCCTGGTCGCCGGGCTGGCGCCCCATCAGCAGGATGCGGTCGGCCACCAGCAGGGCTTCATCGATGTCATGCGTGACGACCAGCGCCGCGGTGTGCCACTGGTGCACGACATCGACCAGCAGTTCCTGCATCTCGCTGCGTGTGATCGCATCGAGCGCGGAGAACGGTTCGTCGGCGAGCAGCAGCCGCGGCTCGCGCGCCAACGCGCGCGCCAGCGCCACGCGCTGCGCCATCCCGCCCGACAGCTGCGCCGGGTGCAGGTGTTCCTTGCCGGCCAGGCCCACGGCGGCAATCGCCTGCCGCACGCGCGCCTGCAGGCGCTCGGCATCAATGCGCGGCTGGTGCTTGAAATCCAGACCGAAGGCCACGTTCCTGGCCACGCTGAGCCAGGGCAGCAGGCTGGCCTGCTGGAACACCACGGCCGCGCGCGGGTGCGGCTGGGTCAGCGGCGCGCCCAGGAAGCGCACGCTGCCTTCGGTGGGTGCCTGCAGGCCGGCGAGCGCGCGCAGCAGCGTCGATTTGCCGCAGCCGCTGCCGCCGAGCAGGCAGACGATCTCCTGCGCACGGATCGCGATGTCGATGCCGCTGAAGATGCGGGGACCCAGGCCGTAGGCGCAGGCCAGGCCCTGGCCCTGCAGCGCGAACTCCGCATCGGCGCCGGCGGCGTTCATTGCGCCCCGCCCGCCAGCTTGCTGAGTTCGCCCTGCAGTTGCGTGAGGCTGGGGGTGACCACGGGAATGAACGCGCTTTCCTGCAGCCGGCGGCCGAAGTCGGGCAAGTGGTCGCCCAGATAGGCGCGGCCGCCCGAACCCTGGAGTTCGAGCTGCACGCTCTCCTGCACCACGGCCGCCAGTTCCAGGCGCACGCGGAACAGCGCCGGGGCATCGGTGACGAAGCGGCCCGATTCCAGGCCCGCGCGGATCGCTTCGCGCAGCGTCTCGAGCTGGGCGCGCGCGCGCACGATGCGCGGCTGCAAGACATCGCGCGCCGAGCCCACCTGCTCGGCCGCCAGCAGGCTCGCTCGCGCCAGGCCCAGCGACATGCCGCACTGCAGGCTCAGGAACATCGGCCGCGCGCGCTTGAGAAAGGACAGGCCGTCGCGCCCCAGCACGGCTTCGGGGCCGACCTTCACGGAATCGAGCTGGATGGCCGCGGTATTGCTGGCGCGCAATGCCAGCAGGTCGAGGTCGGCGCTGCGCGCGACGCCATCGAGCCGGCCGTCGATGGCCAGCACCATCGGCATGGGCTGCTGCAGCGTCTGCACGGCCGCGGCCACCACGAAGGGCGAACGCAGGTTGGTGACCCAGGGCAGGCGGCCCGACACGCGCCAGCCATCCTGGCCCTCGGGCGTGGCCTCGACCTGCAGGGGTTCGAGCTGCGACAGGAACTTCATCGCGTTCGACAGGCCGGTGGCGCCCGCGATGCGTCCTTGCAGCAGATCGGGCAGCCAGGTCTCGCGCGCCGCGGGGTTGTCCGAAACGCACAGGTAGTCGATGAACGCGCGGTGGCTCCAGAGCACGAAGGCGCAGGTCAGAGAATGTTCGGCCACGTGGGCAATGGCGTCGACCGCATCGATGGCTTCGCCGCCGTCGCCGCCCAAGGCCTGGGGCACGCCGATGCGGTGCAGGCCCGCGGCCACCAGCTGCGGCAGCACCTGCTGCGCGGCATCGGCCGACTGGTTGAGGCTTTGCGCGTGGGACTGCAGCCAGGTCAGCAGCGCGGGCGCCAGCTGGGCGCCGCTCATGCCTGGAACACGCCGGGCGAGAACGGCTTGAGTTCGGGGTTGATCTCGGGCTTGGCCAGGTTGTTGGCGAAGTTGCACAGCGTGGCCAGGCTCACCCCCAGCACCACTTCGAGCGCCTGCTGGTCGTTGAAACCCGCGGCCTTGAAGGCCGCCAGCGCCGCATCGGAGGCCGCACCCCGCGTGGCGATGACTTCCTTGGTGAAGGCCTGGACCGCATCGAGCCGGGCATCGCCCGTGGGCTGGCCGGTCTGCAGTTTCAAGGCCGTGGCCGCGCCGAGCTGGGTCTTCTTGCTGACGATGGCGGTGTGGCCCGAGAGACAGAAATCGCAGCCATGCACCGACGCTGCCGTGAGCTGCACCACCTCGCGCTCGGCCAGCGTGAGCGAGGCGCGGGCATTGATGCCCGAGACCGTGAGGTAGGTTTCCAGCGCCACGGGCGCATTGGCCAGCACGCCGATCAGGTTGGGCAGGAAGCCGTTGTTGGCCAGCGCCTTTTCCACGAAGGGCTTGCTGTCGGCGGGGGCGGAGTCCACGGTCTGTAGAGGAAGACGGGGCATGGGAGGGCCTTTCTGGGCAAAGCGGCAAGGCTCTGCACGGTGTTGCGCGCTGGGATGAAAATGGCATCCCACGATGCCAGTGATTTCGGTGATCCACTAGTATCCCTTCACTGGGTGTGGTCTACAAACAATAAATCGTAATGTGCAAATCCATTGGTCGGAACCCCAGGGCGCGCGCCCGTCTTGTCGAGGAGTCCGCATGAGCCACGCGCACTTTTCCGGCCGCGATCTGCTGGCCGCGCTGTCCGTGGTGGTGATCTGGGGACTGAACTTCGTGGTCATGAAATGGGCGCTGGCCGACTTCACGCCGTTCCAGCTCGGCGCCTGGCGCTATGTGTTCGCGGTACTGCCGCTGGTGCTGATCGTGCGCCGGCCGGCCGTGCCCTGGCGCTGGATCATTGCCTACGGGCTGTGCCAGGGCGTGGGGCAGTTCGGCGTGCTGTTCATCGCGCTGCAGGTCGGCATGACGGCGGCACTGGCCTCGGTGCTGATGCAGACCCAGGTGTTCTTCACCGCCTTGCTCGGCGTGCTGCTGCTGGGCGAGCAGCTGTCGCGCCCGCTCAAGTGGGGGCTGGTCTGCGCGGCCATCGGCCTGGGCTGTTTTGCCATGAACTATGTGGGCGGCGCGGCGGCCGCGGGCACGACCTTGCTGGGCTTCGTGCTGAACCTGGCTGCGGCCGCGATGTGGGCCGCCTCGAACATCGTCGCGCGGCGCATGCAGCAGGTGGCGCACAGCTATGACGCGCTGGGTTTCGTGGTCTGGAGCGCGCTGGTGCCCATCGTGCCCTTCGTGCTGCTGAGCCTGGCGTTCGATCCGCCGGCGCAGCGCTGGCGCTGGCTCGACGCGCCGCTGTCGAGCTGGCTGTCGGTGGCTTACCTGGGCTGGTGCGCCACGGTCATGGGCTATGCGCTGTGGACCAGCCTGCTCAAGCGCCATGCCGCCAGCCGGGTGGCGCCGTTCAGCCTGGGCGTGCCGGTCATCGGCCTGGGCGCGGGCATCGTGCTGCTGGGCGAGCGCGTCACGCCCTGGCAGTGGGCGGGTGGCGCCTGCATCGTCATGGCGCTGGTCGTGGTGCTGCTCGGCGCGCGCAGAAGACCGCGCTGAACTGCTGCCTGTTTTTTGGGCATGCCCCGCAAACCCAGCGCTGGCGCCGTTTGCGCCAGTTGTTCCGGCAGTTATGCACAAGCTTGGGCACGGTTTTCGGGATAACTCCGCGGGCCATGGCTTCAGCCATTTGCGCGCGTGATGCGGTAGGCGCAGCGCGTCGCGCCGGCCAGCAGATGCTGCTCGCGCGTGACCTGTGCGCCCGGCCCGACGATCTCCTGGAACAGCTGCAGCTCGGAGCGGCAAAAGCCCTGGCAACTGCGCGCCGCCACGCAAATGGGGCAGTGGTCCTCGATCAGCAGCCAGTCCGCGCCATCGGCCTCGGCACGCGCCATATAGCCTTCGGCGCTGCGCACGGCGGCCAGCTGCGCGAGGCGTTCGGGCAGGGCGGGCGCGTCGCAGGCCTGCTGGTAGAGCTGGCGCGCCTCGGCTTCGCGCTGCGCGATCAAGCGCTCCAGCCCGTCCTCGCCAAACAACTGGCGCACCGAGCCCAGCAATTGCGCCGTGAGCTGCGCATGGGTGTCGGGAAAGCGCGCGTAGCCGGCGTCGGTCAGCGCCCAGCACTGGCGCGGCCGGCCGAGGCGCGGCCGGCCGGGGCGTGGAGTTTGCTTGTCGTCAGCGGGCTCCTGCCGGGCTTCGATCAGCCCCGCCGACACCAGCTTCTGCACCTGCAGGCGCGCGGCCTCGGCGCTGGTGTCGAGCCATTGTGCGAGCGCGCTGGTCGAGGCCGGACCGCGGGACTTGAGCAGGAACAGCAGGCGGTCGGCCGTGGCGGCAGGCGCGGCCACGGGCGCTGGAAATGCAAAGCCCTTGCTTGCGTATTGCATGGTGGCCTTATTATCCAAAGAATTTCTTGGATAATAATCCAGGCCTGCCTGTCTGTCGAGAGCGCTTCATGTCTGATATCTCCCTGTCCTCCCCGGCCACCGCGTCGTGGGCCAGCCTGTTCCAGGGCCGCAACGGCTTGCTGGCCGTTGCCCTGACGGGCGGCGTCGCATTGCATGCGGTCAACGTGCATATCGTGACCACGGTGCTGCCCTCGGTGGTGCAGGACATTGGCGGGCTGGACTGGTATGCGTGGAGCACCACGCTGTTTGTCGTGGCGTCGATCATCGGCGCGGCGCTGTCGGTGCGGCTGCTCGCGGTGCTGGGCCCGCGCGCGGCGTGCATCGCGGCGCTGGCGGTATTCGCGCTGGGATCGGCGGCATGCGCGTCGGCGCTGTCGATGCCCTGGCTGCTGGCCGGGCGCAGCGTGCAGGGCCTGGGCGGCGGCGTGCTGGCCGCGCTGAGCTATGCGCTGATCCAGGTGGTGTTCGTGCCCGCGCTGTGGCCACGCGCCGTGGCGCTGGTGTCGGGCATGTGGGGCATTGCCACGCTGTGCGGGCCGGCCGTGGGCGGGCTCTATGCGCAAGCCGGACACTGGCGCTGGGCGTTCTGGACGCTGCTGCCGCTGGCGCTGGCGCAGGCCGCGCTGGTCGCGGTGCAGCTGCGCCCCGCGCCGGGCGCAAGGCCTGCCGCCGGTGGCCGGCCGCTGATTCCGGTGGCGCAGATAGTGCTGCTGGCCAGCTCGGTGCTGGCCGTGGCGGCGGGCAGCCTGTCTGCCGGGCTTGGGGGCCAGGCCCTGGGCGTGGCCTGCGGATTGGCGCTCGGCGCGGCCGCGCTGGCCATCGACCGGCGCGCCGCGGTGCGCATGCTGCCGTCGGGCGCGGCGCGCTGGGGCTCGCCGCTGGGCGCGATCTATGCGGCCGTCGCGCTGCTGCTGGTCGGCACCACGACCGAAATCTACATTCCCTATTTCCTTCAGACGCTGCATGGCTATACGCCGCTGGCCGCGGGCTACCTGACGGCCGCGATGGCCGCGGGCTGGAGCTGCGGCTCGCTGCTGTCCTCGGGCCGCGAAGGCGCGGCGGCCACGCGCCTGCTGCGCGGCGCGCCGGTGCTGGGCTTCGCGAGCCTGCTGGTGCTGGCGCTGCTGCTGCCGACCACGCTGCTGTCCGCCGGCCTGCACATGCTGCTGTGCGGCCTGGCGCTGGCTGGCGTGGGCGCGGGCGTGGGCGTGGGCTGGCCGCATCTGCTGGTGCGCGTGCTGACGCTGGCGCCTGCGGGTGAGGGCGGCATGGCATCGGCGGCGATCACCACGGTGCAGCTGTATGGCATGGCGATAGGCGCGGCCATTGCCGGCCTGGTGGCCAATGCCGCCGGGCTGATCGCGCCGGGCGGCGTGGCGGGCGCGCAGTCGGCAGCCATCTGGCTGTTTGCCGGGTTTGCACTGGCCCCACTGGGTGCGGCGCTGCTGCTGCGCGGCATTCGCAACTGACCAGGAGACGCCATGACACAGCGTGAAGAATTGGAAAAGCTGCTGGCCGCGGGCCGCGACAGCGCGCTGCTGCGCTTCGGGCTGGGCAATGCCTGCCTGCAAGAGGGCGATGCGGCCGCGGCCGCCGAACACCTCGCGCAGGCGACGCGCCAGCAAGCCAGTTATTCGGCGGCGTGGAAGTTGCTCGGCAAGGCCTTGCTCCAACTCGACCGCGTCGATGCAGCGCAGGCCGCGTGGACCACGGGCCTGGCCGTTGCCGAGCAGCAGGGCGACCAGCAATCGGCCAAGGAAATGGCGGTGTTCCTGCGCCGCCTGCAGCGCCCGTCGGCGGAATGAAGCGCGCCTTGCCTGTTTTTTGGGCAACTGCCGCAAACCCAGCACTGGCGCGGCTTGCGCGGGTTGTTGTGGCAGTTATGCACAAGCTTGGGCACGGCCAGCAGGGATAACCGGCTGCGCTATCCGCCCCAGTCCTGCGTGGGCATCTCGCGGCCGTCTTCGAACATCAGCGTGCGTTCGGGCCAGCGCAGCGCGGCCAGGTTGAAACGCTCGTCACGGGGTTCGCCCGCGCGCCGTGCGACCCAGCGCCCGCCGACCGAATAGTCGACGCAGAACACATTGCCGCGCGGACCGTGCCAGGCCAGCGGCGCGGTCTGGCCAAACAGGTTTTCCTCCTGCTTGCCATGCACCGGCACGCGCGGCGGGTGCAGCCGGCGCCAGTAATGGCCGATCACCACGGCCTGCGCATCGCGGTAGTCGTTCCACCAGGCCATGCGCTCGACAAAGCGCCATTTGCCGCCCGCATAGAACGGCTCTGTGCAGCGCCGCTCCAGGCCCGTGGTCAGCACCTTGAGCGGATTGAACACCGCCTTGTTGAGCTCGCTTTCGGAATGCGCGGGCAGGAAGGGCGGGCGCTCGCGCGCATCTTCGAGGCTGTGCGGCCAGGCGCGCGCCTCGGCTTCGCGGCGTTCCTTGAGCTGGCTGGCCCGGGCCTGGCTTTCGGCAACCGCCTCCCAGTGGTCGTATTGCGCGCGCAGGCTGCCCAGCGGCATCGCGCGCGCGGCCGTGATCTGTGGCTCGACCCAGGCGGCATGCACGATGCGCAGGTCGGAGCGCTCCAGCGCCACCGGCAAGCCGGCCGTGAAATCGGCAATGGCCTGGCGCTCGGCCGCGCTTTCGGGCTGCGCGAACGGCGCGTACTTGGGTTCGTCGGACACCGTGCGGCTATCGAAGTACCAGCCAGACCCGTCCTTGGCGTCCTCGCGCAGCAGATTGATCTCGTGGTTGCCGGCCACCGCCAGCGCGCGCCCGCTGCCCAGCAGCCGGCGCGCCAGGGCCAGCACGGCGGGACTGTCGGGGCCGCGGTCCACGAAATCGCCAACGAACACCAGCCGGCGCTGCGCGGGATGCCGGCCCTCGGCGTCGTAGCCCAGATGCGACAGCAGCGACAGCAGGGCGTCGTATTCCCCATGGACATCGCCAACGATGTCCAGGGGGCCGGGAGGCAGCGGTTGGATCAGGCTCATGCGCAGAGGGGAGAAGAAAGGCGGAACGGGGCTTGTGGCCCCCGCCGCATTATTTCGGGGAATCGCGGTGGCTGGGCGCGGTCGGCATGTCGCAATAGCGACAGATTACAGGGTGGTCGGCGCCTGCGGACGGCGGACATAGCGCACGAAGGCATAGCGCAGGCCGGTGCGGCTCTCGCCTTCGCTGCGCGTGGCGGGCACCCACTCGTCGCCCAGCTCGGGCGCGAAGGCATCGCCTGCGAAGTCCTGCGCGATCTCGGTGACTTCGACGGCATCGGCCAGCGGCAGGGCCTGGGCGTAGATCTGCGCGCCGCCCATCACCCAGACATCGGCGCTGTGCTGCGCGGCCAGTGCCAGCGCTTCATCGAGGCTGCCCGCGCGCAGCGCGCCCGGCGCCTGCCAGTCGCTCTGGCGCGTGACGACGATGTTGCTGCGCCCGGGCAGCGGGCGAAAGCGCTCGGGCAGCGAGTCCCAGGTCTTGCGGCCCATGACGACGGCGCTGCCGCCCGTGAGCTGCTTGAAATGCGCGAGGTCTTCGGGCAGGTGCCAGGGCATGGCATTGTCGAGGCCGATGGTGCCGTTGGCGGCGCGGGCGTAGATGAGTTGAACGGACATGGGCGCGGTGGCAGCAGGAACAGCCGCCCATTGTCCGCCAAACACCGCCATCCCTGCAGCCGCAGGGGCGCAGCGTTCAGCGCCCCGCGCTCAGCGCTGCAGCAGCTTCAGCGCCGCGGCCACCACCTGCGCGGCGCCGATGCGCGCGACGCTCTCGAGCGTCGGCGCGTAGCCCACGGGAATGCGCGGCGCGCCCAGCCGCGCCACGCGTGCCGCCGTGTGCTCGGCCACGGTGGCCGCGATCTCGCCGCCAAAGCCCGCGGCCTGGATGGACTCGTGCACCACCAGCAGCCGGCCGGTGCGCCCGGCCGACTCCAGCACCGCCGCGCGGTCCCAGGGCCAGATGCTGCGCAGGTCGATGACGTCGGCGCCCACGCCCTGGGCCGCCAGTGCATCGGCCGCTTCCGTGACCGCATGCACCTGGCGCGACCACGACACCAGCGTGATGTCGTTGCCGGAACGCAGCTGGCGCGCCTTGCCCAGCGGCTGGTGCACGCCGGGCGTGACCGGACCCTGCATCGACCACAGCTCCTTGTGCTCCATGAAGACCACCGGATCGCCCGAGGCCAGCGCCGCGTGCAGCAGCCCGTAGCTGTCGGCCGGCGTCGCGGGCGCCACCACCGTGAGGCCGGGCACGTGCGCGAACCAGGCCTCGAAGGATTGGGAATGCTGCGCCGCCGAGGCCGTCCAGATGCCGATCGGCAGCCGCGCCACCAGCGGCACGCGGCCCTGGCCGCCAAACATGAAGCGGTTCTTCGCGGCCTGGTTGACGAGTTCGTCGATGGCGCACAGCGCGAAGTCGGCCACGCGCAATTCGACCACGGGGCGCATGCCCGCCAGCGCCAGGCCCACGCCCGCGCCCATGATGGTCGACTCGGAGATCGGCGTGTCGATGATGCGCTCGGGCCCGAAGCGTTCGACCAGCGCCCGGCCGTCGGCGCCGCGGTACTGGCCGAACACGCCGCCGCGGCCCAGGTCCTCGCCCAGCGCCACCACATGCCGGTCGGCCTGCATGGCCTCGGACAGCGCCAGCGCCGCGGCCTGGGCATAGCTCAGCGTCAGCGCGCTGGTATCGGGCGTGGCATCGGCCACGGCGGGTGGATTCACGACGGCGCTGCTCATGCCCAGGCTCCTTCGCCGGTGGTGGCGATGTCTTCGAAGGCCTCATGGGCTTCGGGAAACGGCGCGGCCTTGGCAAAGGCCACGGCGGCCGCGATCTCGGCCTGGGCCTGCGCCAACACATCGGCCGCGGCATCGGCCTGGCCGCGCGCCGCGAGCAGTTCGCGCGCGCGCGTGACCGGGTCGGTCAGCAGCGCGGCCGCGACCTCGGCCGGGTCGCGGTAATGCGCCGGATCGACCGATACATGGCCCTTGTGGCGATAGGTCAGCGCATGCAGCAGGCGCGGCCCGCTGCCCGCGCGGATACCCGCGACGAGCTGCGCCGCGGCCTCGCTCACGGCCAGCACATCGTTGCCATCGACCTGCGTCGCGGCAATGCCCAGCGCCTCGGCGCGCGCGCTCGCGGCCTGCGTGCCCGCGGTCATGGGGGCCGAGCGCGTGGTCGCGGAGATCTGGTTGTCCTCGCAGACGAACAGCACCGGCAGCCGGTAGATCTGCGCCCAGTTCAGCGCCTCGAGAAACGGCCCGCGGTTGATCGCGCCGTCGCCGAAGAAGCACACCGCGATCGCCTCTTCGCCGCGCAGCTTGAGCGCATGCGCCGCGCCCACGGCAATCGGCAGTCCGGCGGTGACGACGCCGTTGGCGCCCAGCATGCCGACCGAGAAATCGGCAATGTGCATCGAGCCGCCCTTGCCCTTGTTGTAGCCGTGCGCGCGGCCGAACAGCTCGCACATCATGCGCGTGCTGTCGGCGCCCTTGGCCAGCGTATGGCCGTGGCCGCGGTGGGTGGACGTCAGCAGGTCACGCGCGTGCAGATGGGCGCAGACGCCCGCGGCCACGGCCTCCTGGCCCGTGGACAGGTGCAGCGGCCCCTTGACCAGCGCCGGCTCGGCATCGGCCGCGGCGCTCTGGCCCCAGATCTGCACGCCGCCCTGGCTGGCGCGCTCGGCCGCATCTTCAAAGGCACGGATCCGGACCATGGTCCGGTAGAGGGATAGCAGGTCGGTCATGTGGCAATCAGGCAGCCGGGCCGACGCGCTCAGGCACGGCCGGCTTGGAAAGGATGGACGGGGACCGCCAGCCACCTGCTTGGGGTGGCTGTTGCGCCGGGTGCGATGAAGGCGCGGCACGGGTGCGGACGCTGCCTGCGGTCGGTCCATTGTGCGGACCGGCCGCGGGTTTGCATCCTGGGAATGTCACCTAGTCGGGCCGCCTGGCGCAGACGCAATGCAATGCCTCGAGCAGGGCGCCGCGGCAAAGGGCCTGCGCCGCGAAGGCATTGCCGAGAACTATTGCTGCCAGTAGCCGTTAGACTTCGACCTCGATGCGCCGCTTCCTCCTGATCTTCATGCTGTGCCTGCTGCCCCTGCAATGGAGCTGGGCGGCCGCGGCGCGCGTGTGCGAGCACGAGCGGGCCGCCGCGCATTTCGGCCACCATGAGCATCAGCATGGTGCGGGCGCCGCGCTGGAGAGCGCCTCGCTGGAGAGCGCCGCGCTGGAGAGCGATGCGGATGCATCGGCGCATGCGGCATTGCAGCCCCATCCCGATTGCCATACCTGCCATGGCATGGGCGCCGGCTTCCTGACCGGGCTGGATGCGCCCGCTGCGCAATGGTCGGGTGCTTCCCTGCGGCCCTACCACGGCGCCGCGTTGCCCGAGCCGCCGCCCGGCAGCCTGCTGCGTCCGCCTTCCTCCTTCGTCGCCTGACGCCGGCGAAGCTGCGCCCCTGCGTAGGGGGACCGCCTTCGTCGACCTTTGGATCCGCGGGCAACTGCCTGCATTCACGACGAACATTCCATGAAACGCAAGCGCTGGGTCTACCCCGGCATTTTGGCGGCCGCCTTGTTGGCGGCCCTGCCGGGCCATGCCCAAACCTCTGTCTCCCTGACGCCGCTGCGCCAGGGCTTTGAAACCGCCTGGGCTAGGCAACCGGAACAGCGTGCCGCCGCACTGCGCCGCGATGCCGCCGCCGCAGGTCTGCGGGCCGCGCAGCGCTGGACGCCCGAGACTGCGGCACTCGATCTCGCAGCGCGCACCGACCGCTGGCACCGCAACGACGGCACGCGCGAGTACGAAGCCGCCGTGTCCGTGCCGCTGTGGTCGCCAGGCGAGCGCGCGAAGTCGCAGGCCGTGGCGCAGTCGCTGGCGCAAGCCGCGGATGCGCTGCTCGACGCCGCGCAGTGGCGCGTGGCCGAAGAAGTGCGTGAAACCTACTGGGCGCATCAGCGCGCGCGCATCGAGCAGGAGGTCGCGCAGCAAAGGCGCGCCAGCGCCGAAGGCATTGCTCGGGACGTGCTGCGCCGCGTGGCCGCGGGCGATCTGGCGCGCGCCGATGCGCACCAGGCGCAGGCCGCGCTGGCGCTGGCCGACAGCATGCTGGCCGAAGCCGCCGTGGCCGAGGCGCAGACCGCGCAGGCATGGGCCGCGCTGACGGGGCAGGCGCCCGCCGGCGCGGCGCCCGCCGGCGAGACCTGCTTGCACGAGGCCCTGCCGGAACCGCTACCCGCAGATGCGCCGCCTGCCGCCCATCCCCTGCTGCATGACTTGCAGGCCAGGGTCGATGTGGCGCGGCGCCAGCAGGACCTGGCCGGCGCGCAGATGCGCGCCAATCCCGAGGTGTTGCTGGGCACGACGCGCGAGCGCGATGCACGCGGCGAGCGCTATGCGCAGAGCATCAACGTGGGCGTGCGTATTCCGCTGGGACGCTCGAGCGCCAGCGAGGCGCGCCTGGCCAATGCCGGCGCCGACCTGCTGGAGGCGCAAAGCCAGCTCGCGCTGGAGACCGAACGCATCGGCGCCCGGATTGCGGCCGCGCGCCGGCGCGTGGAGCTGCTGACGCAGGCCGACAGCGCGGCGCGCCGGCGCGCCACGTTGGCCAGCGAATCGCGCGGCTTCTTCGACAAGGCCTTCCGCCTGGGCGAAAGCGATCTGCCCACGCGCCTGCGCGTCGAGCTCGAAGCCTTCGAGGCCGAACGCCAGGCCGCCCGCAGCCGGCTTGAAGTCGGCGCCGCCATTTCTCAACTTCGTCAGGCACTCGGGCTGCTGCCCCAGTGACCGCAGGAATCTCCATGTTCAATGCAATCCTTGCAGGCGCGAGCCTGCTTGCGGGCCTGTACGGCCCCCCGGCCCTGGCCGATGAAGGCCATAGCCACGACGCGGCGCCCGCTCCTGCAGCCGCGCCCGCGATACCGCGCTTCGCGGCGGCGTCCGAGCTGTTTGAAATCGTCGGCACGGCCGACGGCACGCAGCTGGCGCTCTATCTCGACCGATTTGCCGACAATGCGCCCGCCGCCGGTGCCACGCTGGAAGTCAGCGTCGGCAGCACGCCGGTGGCGGTGAAGGAGGTCGCCGCGGGCGAATTCGCCGGCACGCTGGCGCAGCCGCTGCCCGCGGGCGTGACGTCGGTCACGGTCATGGTCGACGCCGGCAATGAAACCGATCTGCTGGCCGGCGACTTCGATGTGCATGAGGAAGCACACGGCGCGCACCCGCCACGCGACGGGCGCGCACTGTGGCCCTGGGCCGCTGCCGGGCTGGCGCTCGCCGCCACGGCGCTGAGCCTGCTGCGCCGCGCCCATGCGCGCCGTGCGGGAGGTGCGGCATGATGCGCGCGCTTCCCCTCGCACTGATGCTTTGCCTGGCCGCGCCCGCCTGGGCCGATGCGGGCCATGAGCATGGCGCTGAGCCTGCCGCGGGCAACACCAACGGTCCGGCGCGCCAGCCCGATGGCAGCGTGTTCCTGCCCAAACCCGCGCAGCGCCAACTGGGGCTGCGCACGCTGGTCGTGCAGCCGGCCGAATTGCCGCGGGCCATCGAGCTCGCGGGCCGCGTGGTGATGGACCCAAATGCGGGCGGCAAGGTGCAGCCCATGAGCGCCGGGCGCATCGAAGCCGGCCCGAGCGGCTTGCCAGTGGTCGGCCAGCGCGTGCGCAAGGGCCAGGTGCTGGCGCATGTCGTGGCGGCCACCGCGGCCATCGAGCGCTCCAGCCAGGCGGCGCAGATCGCCGAGCTGCGCGCTGCGCGGACGCTGGCCGAGAAGCGCCTGGCGCGGCTGCGCGATCTGAGCGATACCGTGCCGCGCAAGGAAATCGAGGCCGTGGAGTCGGAGTTGGCGAGCCTGTCGGCGCGCATCGCCGCCTTGTCCGCTGCCGTGGGCGCGCGCGAGGCGCTGGTGGCGCCGGTCTCGGGCGTGATTGCCGCGGCCTATGCCGTGGCCGGCCAGGTGGTCGATGCGCGCGAACTGGTCTACGAAGTCGTCGATCCGGCGCAACTCAATGTCGAGGCGCTGGCCTTCGATGCGGCGCTGGCGGCCGATGTGGCCAGCGCCAGCCTGCTGGTGGGCGAGGCGCGCGTGCCGCTGCGCTTTGTCGGCGCGGCGCGCGCGCTGCGCGAGCAGGCTCTGCCGATGCTGTTCCGCGCGCAGGGCGAGGCGCTGGCCGCGCTGGCGCTGGGCCAGCCGGTCAAGGTGTTCGTGCAGAGCCGGTCGACCGTGACCGGCATGGCCGTGCCGGCCGCCGCGCTGATGCGCAATCCCGCCAACCAGGACATCGTGTGGGTCAAGACCGCGCCTGAACGCCTCGAGCCGCGCGTGGTCGCCACGGTGGCGCTCGATGGCGCGCGCGTGGCCGTGGTCTCGGGCCTGCAGCCCGGCGACCGCGTGGCCACGCAGGGCGCGGCGCTGGTCAACCAGATCCGCTGAAGGGAGCCATCGCAATGTTCAAATGGCTTCTCGTCAACAGCCTGGCCAACCGGCTGCTGGTCATCATCGCCAGCATGGTGCTGATGTTCTATGGCGCGTGGACCTTGTCGCGCACGCCGGTCGATGTGTTTCCCGATCTCAACAAGCCCACCGTGACGGTGATGACCGAGGCCGGCGGCATGGCCGCCGAGGAGGTCGAGCAGCTGATCACCTTCCCGCTGGAAACCGCCATGAACGGCCTGCCCGGCGTCGAGACGGTGCGCTCGGTGTCGTCGGCTGGCCTGTCCTTCGTCTACGTCACCTTCGACTGGAGCACCGAGATCTTCCGCGCGCGGCAGATGGTCTCGGAGCGGCTCGCGTCGATGGAGGAGGGCGTCGCGCCCGGCGTCGTGCCGCGCATGGGACCGGTCAGCTCCATCATGGGCGAGATCATGCAGATCGCGATTCCCGTCGACACCGCCAAGGTCTCGCAGATGGCGGTGCGCGAATATGCCGACTGGGTGCTGCGTCCGCGCCTGATGGCCGTGCCCGGCGTGGCGCAGGTGATTCCGATCGGCGGCGAGGTGCGCCAGTTCCAGGTGCAGCCCGACACGCAGCGCATGGCGCAGCTGGGCATCTCGCACGAGCAGCTGGCGGCCGCGCTCAAAGGCTATTCGGCCAATACCTCGGGCGGGTTTCTCGAACTCAACGGGCGTGAATACCTGATCCGCCACCTGGGCCGGACTTCGCGCCTGGAGGACCTGCAAAACCTCGCGCTCACGGCCAGGAACGGCCAGCCCATCGTGCTGCGCCAGATAGCGCAGGTCAGCTTTGCCGCGGCGCTCAAGCGCGGCGATGCGGGCTTCGAGGGCAAGCCCGCGGTGATCCTGGGCATCCAGAAGCAGCCCACGGCCGACACCATTGCGCTGACGCGCGCCATCGAGCAGGCGCTGGCCGGCATGCAGGCCTCGCTGCCCGCGGGCATGGACGCGCCGCGCGTGACCTTCCGCCAGGCCAGCTTCATCGAGGCCTCGATCGACAACCTGAAGTGGAAGCTGATCGGCGCCTCGGTGTTTGTCGCCGCGATCCTGTTCTTCTTCCTGGGAACGATTCGGCCGACCCTCATTGCGCTGACGGCCATCCCGGTGTCGATCTTTCTCACGGCGCTGGTCTTCAGGTACTTCGGCCTGTCGATCAACACCATGACGCTGGGCGGCCTGGCCATCGCGATTGGCGGACTGGTGGACGATGCGGTGGTCGACGTGGAGAACATCCTGCGCCGCCTCAAGGAAGACCGCGCGCGGCCTCCCGACCAGCGCAGCCCGGTGCTGGCGCTGGTGGCGCGCGCCTCGATGGAAGTGCGCTCGGCGATTCTCTATGCGACGGTGATCATCGTGCTGGTGTTCGTGCCGCTGTTCGCGCTGCCGGGCATCGAGGGCCGGCTGTTCATTCCGCTGGGCATTGCCTTCATCGTCTCGACGCTGGCCAGCCTGATGGTGTCGGTGACGGTGACGCCGGTGCTGTCGTACTACCTGCTGCCGCGCATGAAGTCGCTCGAGCATGGCGACACGCGGCTGCTGGCCTGGCTCAAGCGCCACTATGCGCAGGGGCTGCAGCGGGTGCTGAACCGGCCCCGCGCCACGCTTGCGGCCGCCGCCGTGGCGGTGCTGCTGGCCGTGGCCTCGGTGCCGTTCTTCCCGACCACCTTCCTGCCGCCGTTCAACGAGGGCACGCTGATGATAGGCATCCGCCTCAACCCGGGCGTGACGCTGTCCGAAAGCTCGGCGCTCGCGCGCCAGGCCGAGCTGCTGGTCAAGAACGTGCCGGAAGTCACGCATGTGGGCCGGCGCAGCGGCCGCGCCGAGCTCGACGAGCATGCCGAAGGCGTGCATGTGAGCGAACTCGACGTGGGCCTCAAGCCCGCGGGTGAACTGACGCGCCCGATGGCCGAGATCGCGGCCGATATCCGCGCGCGGCTGGCGAACCTGCCGGCGGCGGTCTCCATCGGCCAGCCGATCTCGCACCGTATCGACCACATGCTGTCCGGCGTGCGCTCGCAGATCGCGATCAAGATCTTCGGCGAGGACCTGGACACGCTGCGCGGCCAGGCCGACGCGCTGCGCGCGCGCCTGGCGCGGATTCCCGGCATGGCCGATCTGGAGGTCGAAAAGCAGGTGCTTGCGCCGCAGATCACGGTGCGCATCGACTACGCCGCCGCGGCGCAGTACGGCGTGCCCGCGCCGCAGGTGCTGGCGACGCTGCAAAGCCTGGTCGAGGGCGAGCGCATCACGCAGATCGTCGAGGGCGGGCGCCGCTTTGCGCTGGTTTTGAAGCTGCCCGAGGACACGCGCTCGGCCGAGGGCCTGAGGAACCTGCTGATCGAGACCCCTTCGGGGCGCGTGCCGCTGTCGAAGATCGCCAGCATCGAGCACGGCGACGGGCCGAACCAGATCAGCCGCGACGATGGCAAGCGCCGCATCGTGCTCTCGGCCAACGCCCAGGGTCGGCCGCTGTCCGACATCGTCGCCGACATGCGCCAGGCGATTGCCGAGATGCCGCTGCCCGAGGGCTATTTCATCACGCTGGGCGGGCAGTTCCAGGCGCAGGAGGAGGCCGCGCGGCTGGTCGGCCTGCTGTCGCTGGTCTCGCTGACGCTGATGTTCATCGTGCTCTACAGCCGCTACCAGTCGACGCGGCTGTCGCTGCTGATCATGGCCAACATCCCGCTGGCGCTGGTCGGTGCGGTGCTGGGCCTGTGGCTGTCGGGCCAGCCGCTGTCGATCGCGGCGCTGGTCGGCTTCATCACGCTGGCCGGCATCTCGGTGCGCAACGGCATCCTGAAGGTCAGCCACTACATCAATCTGATGCGCTTCGAGGGCGAGAACTTCGACCACCGCATGATCGTGCGCGGCTCGCTGGAGCGCCTGGCGCCGGTGCTGATGACGGCGCTGGTCACGGCGTTCGCGCTCGCGCCGCTGCTGTTCGAAGCCGAGCAGCCCGGCACCGAGGTGCTGCACCCGGTGGCCGTGGTGATCTTCTGCGGCCTGATCAGCGCCACGCTGCTCGACACCTTTGTCACCCCCGCCATGTTCTGGCTCTTCGGCCGTGCCGACGCCGAGCGTCTCATGGACGCCAAGGACGCCGAAGCCCTGTGATTCCCCCAACGAAAGGACTTTCATGAAAACCGCGATTGCCATGCTTTCCCTTGCCGCCCTGGTGGCTGCGACTCCCGCCCTTGCCGCGGGCAACCACGCCCATGAGCCCGCGCATGGCGGCGTCGTGGCCGCGGCCAAGGAGGCCGACTATGAACTGGTCGCCAAGGCCGACCGGCTGCAGCTCTATGTCTCCGACCATGGCAAGGCGCGCGACCTGTCGCGCGCCAGCGCCAGGCTGACCCTGCTGTCGGGCAAGGAAAAGCAGGAAGCCATGCTGCATCCGGCCGGCGACAAGCTCGAAGCCACGGGTGCGTTTCAGATCGCGCCCGGCACCAAGGTGGTGGCCGTCGTGACCGATGGCGGCAAGGTGCTGGGCACGGCGCGCTTTACCCTGAAGCAAGCGCGTTGATGCATTGCACCCGCGTCTGCCGACACCAGATGCGGGTGCGTTGCCATAGGGGGGTGGAGTAGTTAATGTCGTCTACTCGACATATCTGTCGCGTAGATGTGTGTTTTTGCATCCATTGTTCGGAATTGTGCGAATCGCTTCCCATGGTTGCGCGGAAAATATGCCGGCATTGGAGACCGTCCAGCGGTTGAGTAGGTTGAAATTCTCCGGAAATGTTTTGCCAGCCTTTGCGTCGGGTTTTTTGGATCCCGAATTTTG
Organism: Comamonas antarctica; assembly: GCF_013363755.1. NCBI lineage: Bacteria > Pseudomonadati > Pseudomonadota > Betaproteobacteria > Burkholderiales > Comamonadaceae > Comamonas > Comamonas antarctica. The sequence goes on along the minus strand of NZ_CP054840.1, from coordinate 2,896,116 downwards.
AAAACAGTGTGTCAAGGGTTGGTGAGATGTCGGAAGTTTTGAAGAGATTGCTTGCAACGACGGTGTTTGCAACGTGTGCCGTGGCGGCCAACGCCCAGGAAAACAATGGGATGGGGGCGGTGGCCGAGATGCCTGCGCAGTCCGGCCAGGCGCTGGAAGTGCCGCCAGGAACGTCCGTGCGCTATTCGGCGGGCCAGTCGATCGTGCTGGGCGCAGCCGCCCAGCCCGTGCCAGAGCCGTTGCCCCTGCCTGCCGTCGCCGTCCAGCCGCAGGCCGCCAGCGTGCGCTATTCGGCGGGCGATTCCATCGTGCTGGGAGCGCCCGCGCCAGCCACGCCTGTGCAGTCCACCAAGGCCGCGGCGCCGCAGAGGACCTTTGGCTTCTCGCAGGGCGCCGTCATTCCCCTGGCGGGCGCGTTTGGCGACAGCGTGTCCACGCATATCGGCATCAACCACGGCAGCCTGGTCGAGCGCAACGGCCTGGTGAACACGTCCCCGGCGGGCCTGGTGGGCCTGTTCGTCATCAAGGCCGGCATCATCTATTACTTCGATCACCAGCCCAGGAAGATCCGCGAAGCGGGGCTCAAGGCCACGGCCGGCGTCTGGAGCGGCGTCACCATGAACAACCTGCTGCTGATCGCGGGGGCGACAAACCCGATCAGCCTGGTGGGCGGCCTGGCGTTTGGCGCCTACATGTACCACCGCGAGGGACTCGCGCTGGCCAAGGAAGCCGCGGCCCAGGCCGCGTCCCGCAGCGCTACGGCGCCGTGATGGCCGCCGGCGCGGCCGCGCCCAGCGCATGCGCGATCAGCGCTGCGACGTTGCCGTCATGGCGCAGTCCGAGCTGCTCGGCCCGGGGCGTGGCCAGTGGCGGATAGCGTGCATAGATGCGGTCGATGACCGGGTCGGGCGCGAAGCGCACCAGCTGCGCCGCATCCACGCCAAAGCGCTGCGCCAGCGCCGCGACGACTTCGGCGATGTCCAGGTGCAGCACCGGCATCTGGTAGCTGCGGCGCGCGTCCCAGCGGCTTGAATCCATGCTGCCCAGATGCAGCAGATTGTCCACGCAGGTCTTGGCCGACATCCACCAGCAGCTGCCCGAGGGCGAGACCGGCAGCACGATAGTCTGGCCCTGCGCCAGGCGCCAGAACAGCTGGCTCATGAAGCCCGAGGCCAGGCCCGCGTTCTCGCCCTGGCGCGCGACGATGCCCGGCAGCCGCACCGAGCAGCCATCGACCCAGCCGCGCCGGCTGGCATCGGCCAGCAGGATTTCACATGCCAGCTTGTGCGCGCCATAGCTGATCGCGGGCTGCGGCAGCTGGTCCTCGCTGGCGCCGCTTTCGGGCTGGTCGCCATACACGGCAATCGAGCTCGCATAGACCAGCCGCGGCGGCTTGGCGAGCGCCTGGCAGGCTTCGATCAGCGCCAGCGTGGCATCGAGATTCACGCGGCGGCCCAGCGCCGGGTCGCGCTCGGAAGCGCCGCCGGGCACGCTGGCCAGGTGGAAGATGGTGGCGGGCTGCTCGTGCATCGCGGCGGCCAGCACGGCGGGATCGGCAAGGCTGCCGCTGATGCGTTGCACGCGCGCATCGCCGTGCGGGTCGTCAAACGCCAGGTCGACCAGCACCAGCTTGTCGATGGCCCGGCCCGACAGGCCCTCGCACAGCAGCCGCTGCACCAGTACCTGTCCAATGAAGCCCTGCGCGCCGGTGACCAGTACGCAGTTCATGGCCGGGCCTGCACGACGCGCTGCGCGATGCGGCCGAACGGCGTCTCGCCGCTGCCCTCGCACTGCGCCTGCATCTGCACGCTGTCGCCAAAGCGCATGAAGGCGGTGCGCGGCGCGCCGTGGTCGAGGATTTCCAGCACGCGGCGCTCGGCAATGCAGGCCGAACCCGCGGCGCGGTCGATGTTGGATACCGTGCCCGAACCGATCACGGTGCCCGCCGACAGGCGGCGCGTGCGCGCCGCATGCGCGATCAGTTCGCCAAAGCCGAAATCCATCTCGCCGCCATGGGGCGCGCCGAAGTGCGCGCCGTTCCACTGCACCTGCAGGCGCAGATGCACGCGGCCGTCGCGCCACGCCGGGCCCAGCTCGTCGGGCGTGAGCGCGATCGGCGCAAAGCTGCTCGACGGCTTGGCCTGCAGGAAACCAAAGCCGCTGCGCATCTCGCGCGGCCCCAGCGTGCGCAGGCTCCAGTCATTGATCTGCACCAGCAGCCGCACCGCGGCGAGCGCCTCGGCGGGCGCCACGGCCATCGGCACCGGCCCGACGATCACGCCGAACTCGCCCTCGAAGTCGATGCCGTCGGCCTCGCTGGGCAGCGGCACATCGGCATGCGGGCCGAGAAAATCGTCGCTCGCGCCCTGGTACATCAGTGGCACCGACTGCGCATCGGGCGCGGGCTCGATGTTGAAGGCCTTTTCCATGAGCCGGCCATGGTTCAGGAACGCCGAGCCATCGCACCACTGCGGCGCGCGCGGCAGGGGCGCGGCACACAGCAAGGAATCGAAGGCCTGCGCGCCGCCATGCCGGCCCGCGTTGAGCTCGGCATACAGCGCCTGCAATGCGGGCGCTGCCGTGTCCCAGGCTTCGATGGCGGCGCGCAGATGCGGTGCGATCGCCGCGGCATCGGCCATGCGCGACAGGTCGCGCGACACCACCACCAGGCGGCCGTCGGGATGTTCGGTTCGGAGAGTGGCAAGTTTCATGCTGCTGTTTCAGTTGCCGTCGCCGATGGTCGTGCCGCCATCGATGACGAGGTTGTGTCCGGTGATGAAGGCGCCGGCCGCGCTGGCCAGCATGACAGCGGCGCCCGCGATCTCGTGCGGTTCGCCGACGCGGCGCAGCGGGGTCTGGGCGAGGCGGCGCTGCATGAAGGCCGCATCGCCAAGCAGCGGCGTGGCCAGTGGCGTGCGGATCAGGCCCGGGGAGATCGCGTTGGCGCGAATGCCCTGCGGCCCCCATTCGACGGCCAGGTTGCGCGCCAGCTGCGCCAGCGCGGCCTTGGACAAGCCATACAGGCCGATGGCCTTGTTGCCGCGCAGCCCGGCAATGCTGGACATCAGGATCACGCTGCCGCCGCCGCGTGCGGCCATCGCCGGCAGCAGCTGCGTGCTGAGCTCGAGCACCGAGCGCAGATTGATGTCCATGACCTGCTGCCAGTCGGCCGTGCCGATCTCGGCCAGCGGCCCGGCCGGGCCTTGCACCCCGGCGTTGCACACCAGGATGTCGATGCCGCCTTTCCAGGCCAGCGCGCGCGCGGCCTGCGCGGCAATGCCGCCGATGTCGGCCAGGTCCATGCACAGCGGCGCGGCGTCGATGCCGGCCGCCCCCAGGCGTGCCGCGCGCCGCGCGCAGGCGCCGGCATCGTGGTCCGATACCAGCACGCTGGCGCCATGGGCGCCCAGCGCCTCGCACAGCGCCACGCCCAGGCCGCCCGTCGCGCCGGTCACCAGCGCCACCTTGCCGCCCAGATCAAACAGGGAGCCTGCCATGCGGCCTCACTCCAGCACCACGCCGGCGCCGCGGATGGCCGCGCCCCAGCGCTCGGTCTCGGACTGGATGAAGCGGCCGAAATCCGCGGGCGCCTGCGGCGCGGGCGTCACGCCCAGGTCGCCGAAGCGGCGCTTGATCTCCTCCGACTGCACGGCCAGCACCACGGCCTGGCGCAGCTGCTCGGCGATCTCGGGCGGCGTGCCGGCGCGGGCGACGACACCCGTCCAGCCCGGCGCATTGAGGCCCGGGTAGCCGAGTTCGGCGACCGTGGGCACCTGGGGCAGGCGCTCCAGGCGCTTGTCGCTGCCGACCACGGCCAGCGCGCGCAGCTTGCCTTCCTGCACATAGGGCAGGCTGTTCGCGGCCACGTCCAGCATGGCCTCGATATGGCCGCCCATCAGGTCCTGGATCGCGGGCGCGCCGCCCTTGTAGGCGACATGCTGGAACTGTCCCCTGGTTTCCCGCTTGAGCATTTCCATCCAGATATGCGGCTGGCTGCCGATGCCGTACGAGCCATAGGACAGCGCTACGTCCGGCTTGCGCGACTTCGCCGCCTGCACCAGGTCGTCAAACGTCTTGAACGGGCTGCCCGGCGGCACCACCAGCAGCAGGCTGGAGCTGAGCAGGCGCGTGATCGGCAGGAAATCGCGCTGCATGTGGTAGTTGAGCTTGGGATAGAGCGCCGCATTCATCGCGAACGGGCCGATGTCGCCGTACAGCAGCGTGTGGCCGTCGGCCGGCTGCTGCTTGACATGTGCGGCCGCGATCTGCCCGCCCGCGCCGGGCTTGTTCTCGACGACCACCGGCTGCTTGAGCGTGCCGCTCATGTGCTGCGCCAGCACGCGCGAGACCGCATCGCCGAAGCCGCCCGCGGGATAGGGCACGACCCACATCACCGGGCGGCGTGGAAACGGCTGCGCGGCCTGCGCGCGCGCCAGCGGGGCGAGCGTGGCGCAGGGCAGGGCCGCACCGCTCAGGATCAGGGAACGCCGTGAAATCATGTCTGTCTCCATCTTGCTTGGGATATGCCGCCGGTGGCGCAGCGCGGCCCGACGGTCAGGGACGCAGTATGGAGAACCCCGGCGGCGCGAATGTCGCCGGCTTGCGCCGATTGTCGAAATCCTGCGGCGCGCGTCCGCTCAGTGCTGCTGGCGCAGCCGCAGCGGCGACAGTCCCCAGTGGCGTGCGAAGGCCTGCGAGAAATGCGGCGCCGAGGCAAAACCCAGCTGGCGCGCGATCTCGCCCACCGGCAGGCGCGACTCCAGCAGCAGCGTGCGCGCGCGCTGCAGGCGCTGCTGCAGCACGAACCGGTGCGGCGTGAGGCCGCAGCTGGCCTTGAAGCAGCGCGCGAAATGCCAGGCGCTGAACTGCACTTCGGCGGCCAGTTGCTCGACGCTCAGCGGCTGGTCTAGATGGTCGAGAACATAGGCCTGCAGATGGCGCAGCTGCCGCGCCGTGAGTCCGGGCGCGGACTTGGCAGCCTGGCCCGGCAGACGGTAATGCTCGAGCAGATGGATGGCCACGCTGGCCGCGATGCCGTCGGCGAAGGCGGGCTGCAGCCCGCTGTGGTCGTCCAGCGCCAGCAGCAGCACCTGCACCAGCTGCGTCAACACCGGATCGGATTTGCCGAAGCAGCTGCGCAGTCCCAGGCTTGCGGCCTCCTGGCCGCTGACCTTTTCGAGCCAGTGCGGCGACAGGTCGAGGTGCAGGTTGTCGCGCGGCAGCTCGGTGCGCCAGAAGCTGGGCGTGTGCGCGGGCAGCAGCACCACCTCGCCGGTTTTCCAGCGCACGTCATGGGTCTCGTTGCCATGGCGCTGCAGCAGCCCGGTGTCGGGCCCGCGGCGCACGATGATGCAGTGCTTGCCCGCGGGCGGGATATAGAGGTCCTGCGCATCGGCGCGCTGGTGCCACAGCGAGATGCCATGCCAGGGCCGGCCCGCGCTCGAGCACTGGACCTGCTCGCGCGGCACCGCCTCCAGCGGCTCGTCGATGTAGTCGCGCTGCGCGCGGCGCCAGCGGCGGCCGTCCACCTGCGCGGCGGCGCGGTCGGGCAGGGCGTGTTCGGTGGGCATCCGGCCATCTTAGCGGGCGCGGCTGCCTGCGGCGTATGCATGCGCGACAGCAACTGCCGGCGCGAATGCCGATGGCACGGCAGAATACCCGGCGTCCTCCTGCCTCATTTCCCGGGTCCCCTGTGTTTCACGTCTACTGCGCCATTGCCTATCTGTTCATCGTCGCGCGCGTCATCGCACCGCTGCCGATCCGCCCGCGCTGGCGCTTTCTGCTGGCCGTCGCGCTGCTGCCCGGTGCGCTCTACCATTTCTGGAGCCGCCTCCTGTTCGGCACCATGTTCTCGGCCGAGGTGCCGTATGCCATTGCCGCGCTGCTGGGCTGGACCTTCTGCAGTTTCGTGCTGCTGCTGGTGTTCACCGTCATCGGCGAGATCGTGGCCATGCTGCAGGCCCTGGCGCTGCGCCGCCTGTCGAATCCGCCCGGCGCGACGGCACGCCGGGTCACCAAGCTGGTGCTGGCGTTCGCGCTGGGCGGCTATGGCTTCATCCAGGCCGCGCGGCTGCCCGAAGTCCACCGCGTGCCACTGGCCGTGAAGGACCTGCCGGCCGATCTCGAAGGTTTCAGGATGGTGCAGCTTACCGACCTGCACATCAGCAAACTGTTCCAGCGCGACTGGGTCGAAGGCGTGGTCGGGCGCACCAATGCGCTCCAGGCCGATCTGATCGTCGTGACCGGCGATTTCATCGACGGCACGGTCGAGGCCCGTCGCGACGATGTCGCGCCGCTGGCGCAGCTCAAGGCGCGCCATGGCGTGATCGGCATTCCCGGCAACCACGAGTACTACTTCGATTACGGCGCCTGGAAAACCGCGCTCGAAGGCCTGGGCATACGCATGCTCACCAACCAGCATGCGGTGGTGCAGCACGGCGCAGGCCAATTGACCGTGGCCGGCATTGCCGACGCGGTCGCGCAGCGTTTCGGCTACGAAGGCCCCGACCTGAACAAGGCGCTTGAAGGCGCGCCGGCCGCCGCGCCCGTCGTGCTGCTCGCGCACCGGCCCGCGGGCGCGGCCAGCCACGCCGAGGCGGGCGTCGCGCTGCAGCTGTCGGGGCATACGCATGGCGGCATGGTGATGGGCATGGAGCCGGTGTTCGGCCCGCCCAACGAAGGCTATCTGAGCCGGGGCTACCGCGTTGGCGGCATGCAGCTTTACGTGAGCAACGGCACCGGGCTGTGGATGGGTTTCCCGATCCGGCTGGGCGTGCCGTCCGAGATCACCGAATTCGTGCTGACCCGTGATCGGTAAGCTGCCGTGACAACCCCCATGGACACCCGATCCTCCGTGCGCGGCCTGGCCGCGCTGACCTTTGCGCTCATGCTGAGCCAGTTCTTTCGCAGCTGCCTGGCCGTGATGGCGCCCGAGGTGCAAAGCGAGTTGCAGCTGTCGCCGGCCGGTTTCGGCACGCTGTCGTCGTGCTACTTCCTGTCGTTCGGCATCGCGCAGATTCCCGTGGGCATGGCCTTCGACAAATATGGCGTTGGCGCGCCCACGCGGGTGCTGCTGGCGCTGGGCGTGGTGTCCGCCGCGCTGTTTGCGTTCGCGCCCAACGGCGGCACGGCCATGCTGGCCCAGGTCGGGCTGGGCCTGGCCTGCGCGCCGGTCTTCATGGGGCTGATGCATTTCGCGGCGCTGGCGCTGCCGCCGCACCGCTTCGCGGCCTCGGTGAGCCGGGCCAACGCGGCCGGCATGCTGGGCGCGCTGTGCGCGACCGCGCCGCTGGGCTGGGCGGTGCATGCGTTTGGCTGGCGCATGCCGGTGCTGGTGGCGGGCCTGCTGATGGCCGTGGCCTGCTTCTTCGTCGCCACCCAGGTCCGCGACGCCGGCAACGCCGAAGCGCGCCAGGAGGGCACGGCGGCGATGCTGCGCGCCAGCGGCCGCCTGCTGTTCGTGCCCGCGCTGTGGACGCTGATCCCGCTGTGCATGGCGCTGGCCGTGGGCACGACCTTCCGCAACTCCTGGGGCGGGCCTTACCTGGCCGATGTGTTCGGCATGCCCGCCGGCACGCGCGGCCTGGCGCTGGCGCTGCTGAGCGTGGCGGCCATCTGCGCGGCGGCGGTGCAGCCCTGGTTCGTGCAGCGCTATTCGGTGCGCACGACGGTGCTGGGCTGGGCGCTGGCCGCACTGGCCGCGGCCGCGGCGCTGGCGCTGATGCCGGAAGCGGGGCTGCTGCTGGACCTTCCGCTGCTGGCGCTGCTGGGCACCATCGGCGTGCTGCACCCGCTGGTGATGTCCCACGGCCGGCTGCTGCTCGCGCCCGAGGTCATCGGCCGGGGCCTGGGCCTGCTCAATACCTTCGTGTTTCTCGGCTCGGCCGCCGCGGCCTGGATCTTCGGGCTGATTGCCGATGCCAACCTCGGCGCAGGGGGCACGCCCGCCGCCGCGTTCACCCGGATCTTTGCGTTTGCCACGGCCATGGTGCTGGTGGGGATCGCTGCCTATATGCTCAGTCCCTCGATGGCGCGCGCCGCGGCATCGACCCGCAAGCCCCCGGCTTCCTGAAGCCAGGGTTGAATCGAAGTCAAAAAGGAGATGGACAGGATGAATGGTGCAAAGAGCCTGGTGAAGACGCTGCTGGCAGCGGGTGTGGATACCTGTTTCGCCAACCCCGGCACGAGCGAGATGCATTTCGTCGCCGCCCTGGACCAGGTGCCGGGCATGCAGTGCGTGCTGGGCCTGCAGGAGAACGTGGTCACCGGCATGGCCGACGGCTACTACCGCATCGCGCGCAAGCCGGCCTGCACGCTGCTGCACTGCGGCCCGGGGCTGGCCAACGGCATGGCCAACCTGCACAACGCGCGCCGCGCGCGCAGCGGCATCGTCAACATCGTCGGCGACCAGGCCACCTACCACCGCCCGTTCGATGCGCCGCTCACGGCCGACACCACGGGCATGGCGCAGACCGTGTCCGCCTGGGTGCGCACCAGCACGCACAGCGCCGAGCTGGGCCGCGACGCTGCCGAGGCGGTGCGCGCGGCGCAGACCTTCCCGGGCCAGGTCGCGAGCCTGATCCTGCCCGCCGATGTATCGTGGGAAGAGGGCGGCATCGTCGGCACGCCCTTTGCCGTGCCGGTGCCGCCGGGCATCGACAGCGGCGCCATCGAGCAGGCCGCGCGCACGCTGCGCGACCAGCGCGACGTGCTGATCCTGCTGGGCGGCCCGGCCGTGTTCAGCGAATCCCAGGCGCTGGTCCAGCGCATCGCCAGCGCCACCGGCGCGGCCGTGATGGCCAGCTATGCCGGCGCCTCGCACCTCGCGCGCGGCCGCGGCCGCATGCAGCTCGAACGCGTGCCCTATGTCATGGAGCAGGCGATCAAGGCGCTCGACCCGTACCGCCACATCATCCTGGTCAACGCCACCCCGCCGGTCGGCTTCTTCGGCTATCCCGGCATGCCGTCGGAGCAGGCCAACCCGAACGCCCAGTTCCATGTGCTGTCGCGCCCCGACCAGGACCCGGTCGAAGCCCTGCGCGGCCTGGTCAAGGCGCTGAACGCGCCCGAGGCCGCCATTCCCGATCCGGGCCCGCGCCCCGAGGCCGCCAGCGGTGCGCCCACGCCCGAGGGCCTGGCCCAGACCCTGGCCGCGCTGATGCCCGAGAACGCCATCATCTCGGATGAAAGCGTGTCCTACGGCCGCGGTTTCTACAAATTCACGCACGCCGCGCCCGCGCACGACTGGCTGCATCTGGCCGGCGGCGCCATCGGCGATGGCATGCCGGTCGCGACCGGCGCGGCGCTGGGCGCGAAGAAGCAGCGCCGCGTCATCAACCTGCAGGCCGACGGTTCGGCCATGTACACGCTGCAGTCGCTGTGGACGCAGGCGCGCGAACAGTTGCCGGTGACCACCATCATCCTCAACAACAGCAAGTACAACATCCTCATCGGCGAGTACCGCAACGTCGGCGCCACGCCCGGCGCGACCGCGATGAGCATGCTGGACCTGGGCAATCCCTCGATCGAGTGGACCCGGCTCGCCAACGGCATGGGCGTCGAGGCCGCGCGCGCGGACTCGATGGAGGAACTGGCGAAGCTGATGCAGGCCAGCTTCGGCAAGAGCGGCCCCTTCCTCATCGAGCTGATGGTCTGACGCCGCGCCGCGGTATCTGCGCCAGAATCCGGCCATGCGAATCCTCATAGTCGAAGACGATCCCGGCATTGCCGCCGGTTTGCAGGAGAACCTGCAGCAGCGCGGTTACGCGGTGGATGTCTGCGGGAATGTCGCGCAGGCCTGGAGCGCGCTGTGCACCGAGCCGTTCTCGGCGGTGCTGCTGGACCTGGGGCTGCCCGACCAGGATGGCAGCGAGCTGCTGAAGCGGCTGCGCGGCAGCCCGCAAGCCGTGCCCGGCGTGCAGCGCCTGCCCGATCCGGCCACGCCGGTGCTGATCCTGACCGCGCGCGACCAGGTGCACCAGCGCATCGCGGGGCTGGATTCGGGCGCCGACGACTACCTGGCCAAGCCCTTCGACGTGGCGGAACTCGAAGCGCGGCTGCGCGCGCTGCTGCGCCGCTCGGCCGGCCGGGCCTCGCCGACCATCACCCACGGCGACCTGGTGGTCGACCCGGCGACCCGCACGGTGCACCGCGCCGGCGCGCTGGTCGAGATGTCGCCGCGCGAATTCTCGGTCCTGCTGGTGCTGCTCGAAGCGCGCGGGCGGGTGCTGTCGCGGCAGCAGCTCGAAGAGCGGCTCTACAGCTGGCAGAGTTCGCTCGACAGCAATGCCATCGAAGTGCATATCCACCACCTGCGCCGCAAGCTGGGCGGCGAGCGCATCCAGACCATGCGCGGCGTGGGCTACTTCATTCCCTGGGACAGCGAAGGCTAGCTGGCGATATCGCGCAGCGGGCCCATCCTGTGGCCCGTGGCGGCGCGCTCGGGGCAAGCCGTCTTGGCGAAGCCGGCGCCATGGATCGCGGCCACCTTCTGCACCACCTGGTGCCCCAGGCCGAGTCCCATGATTTCATGCGCCGCGCCTTCCTGCGCGCCTGGGCGCGCGGTGTCGCGCACCTCGATCGACACCGGCTCCGTGCCCACCAGCACTTCGATCAGGGTTCCGGGCGGGGTGTGCGCCAGCGAGTTCTCGATCAGGTTGCGCAGGGCCATTTCCAGCAGCGAGCTGTAGCCGCGCAGCATCACGGTGTCGGGCGCGCAGACGCTCAGTTCATGGCGCGCCTGGTAGGCCTTGTCGCCATAGTCGGCCGCCACCTGCCTGACCAGCTCGGCAAGGTTGAACGAGGCTGCATCCTCGGCCAGCTGCGTGCGGCTGGCGCGCGCCAGCGCGAGCAGATCGCGGATCACGGCGGCACTGCGCTGCGCATCCTGGTCCAGCCGCTGCAGCAGCGCCGGCATGGCATCGGGCGGCGCGGTCTTGAGCAGTTCGACATGCAGTTGCAGCGACGCCAGCGGGGTTCTGAGCTCATGCGCGAATTCATTGGCCAGGTCGCGCTCGCGCTGCAGCGCCGAGGTATAGCGGTTGGACAAGGTCTCGATGGCCTTGACCATGGTCTGGAACTCCTCGTGCGGCGGCACCTTCAGCTGCAGCGCCTGGCCGACTTCGAGCGAGCGCACCTGCTCGCTGAGCTGGTTCAGCGGCCGAAGCCCGCGCCGCACCGCCAGCACCAGTACCAGCGCCACGACCGGCAGCAGCCAGAGACCGGGCGTCGCCACCTGCTCGGCGATGTCCTCCGCCAGCGCATCGCGTTCCTCGATCGGCACCAGCACCGCAACGCGCCGCTCGCGTTCGCCGTCGTTCCAGCGCACGAACATGCGCCAGGGCACCTGCTTCGGCCCGAGCGCCACGGTCTGGAAGCCGTCGTCCAGCCCGAAGTCGGGCAACGGCGCCTCGCCGGTGCGCGCCAGCACGCGGCCGTCGCGGTCCCAGATCACGACGCTCATCGAGTGCTGGTAATCATGCGCCTTGAGGCTGGGGTTGCTCAGCGCCGCCGCGTCGGGCTGGCTGGTGAACGCCGTGGCGCGCTGCGCGAGCAGCAGCGAGGTCACGCTGGCCAGGTGCCCGTCGGTCAGCTCGTCGGCTTCATGTTCGCCCGTGAGATAGCCGAACCAGATGAAGGCCGACCAGACCACCACCAGTCCGCCCAGGGTCCACGCCAGCAGCTCGCGCTGCAGGGAAGGTCTGAATTGCATTGCAGGGTTTTTCTTGGAGGAAGGCATGGCGTCCATGCCATGCCCGCCAAGCCTACCCGTATCGCCGCATGGCATGCAAGCCCATGCGGCCACCTAGGTGCGGCATGCCCGGTAGAAGTCCAGTTCCGGCTGGTATTCGCGGGCCGCGACATCCGCCAGGCCCAGCACGGCGTGGAAGTAGCTGTCATGCGTCACGCGCTCGCCCGCGTGCTGGCGCAGGCAGCTGGAAGAGAGCCGGTTCTCGCGCTCGAATTCGGGCGACAGCCAGGTGATCCACGGCACTTTCTTCTGCGTATCGGGCGCAAAGGCATAGGGCAGGCCATGCAGGTAGACATTCGCCTCGCCCAGGGATTCGCCGTGGTCGGACACATACATCAGCGCCGAGTTGTCGGTGTTGGCCTGGAGCCAGTCGATGGCCTTGGCCAGGAAGTGGTCGGTGTAGCGGATCGAGTTGTCGTAGGCGTTGCGTACCTGGTCCTGGCTGCAATCCTTCAAGGCGCTGGTCTGGCACTCCGGCAGGAAAGCCTTGTACTGCTCGGGCGAGCGCTGGTAGTAGGCCGGGCCGTGGCTGCCCATCTGGTGCAGCACGATCACCGTGCCCTTGCCACGCTGGCGCTCGCCCAGCGCGCGCAGCCGCGCCTGCATCGCATTCAGCATGGTTTCATCGAAGCACTCGGCGCTGCCGCACTGGCTGGTGGTCTCGACGTGGGGCACGCGGTTGCAGACCTCCTTGCAGCCGGACTGGTTGTCGACCCACAGCACGTTCATTCCCGCCTTCTGCAGCAGGTCCAGCAGGTTCTCGTAGTTGGCCTTGCGGCCATGGAAGTCATCGCGCCCCAGGTGCGCAAACATGCACGGCAGCGACTCGGCGGTGCTGGTGCCGCAGGACCAGGCGTTGCCGAAGCTGACCACGCCACGCGCCTTCAGCTCGGGATTGGTCTCGCGCTCGTAGCCGTTCAGGCTGAAATGGTCGCTGCGCGCGGTTTCGCCGACGACCAGCAGCAAGGTCAGCGGCTTGGCGCCGGCATGCATCGGCGCCATGGCGCGCGCATCGTCGCCGATGGGCCGCAGCACGCTGGGATCGAGCTCGAAGGGCTTGAGCACGACACGCGCCGCCGAGTAGACGCTGGACAAGGGGTTGAGCAGGTAGCGCAGGTCCTTGTAGTTGCGCATGGTCGACGCCATCGTCTGGTAGGACAGCGCGAGCAGCGCCACGATGGCCACGATGGCCAGCGCCACGGTGGCGAGATTCTTCCACAGCTGCTTGCGTGCCGGGCCGTAGGCGATGGGCTGGCGCCAGATCAGCCAGCCCGGGATCAGGGCCAGCAAGACCACATTCACCACCAGGCCAGGATTGAGCAGGGCACCGGCTTCGTGGACATCGGTCTGTACCGCGTTGGTCACCATGCTGGGGTCGATGACGATGCCAAAGCTGTTCATGAAATGGCTCGCGAATGCCGTGACCAGCAACAGCACCAGCATGGCCGGCTTGAGCGCGCCTTTCCAGGCAAACAGCGCCAGCAACCCGGCCAGCGCCGCCGCGAGCATGACGGACAGCGCGAGCACGAAACCCACGCCAGACAGGTTGTGCATCAGCCCCAGGCTCGCCAGCTTCTTCCACAGGGCCGTGTTGCCGGCATAGGTCATCCACAGGCTGGCCGCGAGGATCAGCCACAGGGAATGGATTTTTCGCGCAAACATCAGCGGGCTCCTTGCGCTTGCGCGACGTGGCGCGAAAAGAAGATGTCGGTGGCCCAGCCGAACAGCCAGCAGATCCAGCCGGTCCACAGGGTGTGGCTCATGAAATGCGCGCCGCGCAGCTGCTGTGCGGCGCCCAGCAGCAGGCCCAGCGCAATCGATGCCGCAAGCCAGATCCGCGCGCGCCGGGGCTTGTCGGCGCGCAAGGCAAAGTAGCCGCCCATGAAGGCAAAGCCCGTGGACGCATGGCCCGCGGGAAAGCAATGCCCGCCGCCGCCATCGGCGCGCAGCCATCCTGCCCAGTGCGAGACCTGGCTGGCCACGCCGCCGAATTCCTGCAGGTCCCAGGGGCAGCTGGTGTGGCTGCCGGACTTGAGCAGCGCAATCACCCCGCTGGCGGCAATGGTCACGGCCGCGAGTTGCAGCCGGCGCGCGAAGGGCAGGCCGCGAAACGGTCCCCAGGGCCAGACCGTGGTGGCCGCGAGCGCCAGCGCGCCCAGCCAGGCCAGCGACTTCGCGGCGTCGTGAAAGACGGTGGAAAGCAGCCAGCTGTCGCGCAGCGGAAAGCCGGCGTGGGAGCCGGCCAGCTGCGCCAGCGCAGTGTCGAGGCCTGACGCATCCCACAGCGCGATCAGGCAGAAAACGGCCAGGGCAGCGCGGCTCTGGCGATCCAGGTACTTGTTCATACCCGGAAGTGTTGAAGCCGCAGCTTAACGCCGTCTTAAGGCGCCGGCGGCCTGCTGTGCGTCAGACCGCCATCGGCGCGGTGATATGCGCGTGGTGCTGGTAGCCCTCGAGCGAGAAGTCCGAAGGCTCGACCTTTTCCAGCCATTCGGGTTCGTACCTGCCCGTGACGGCATAGTCGGGAATGCGGTCGGACAGCAGCAGCTTCGGCGACTCGAACGGCTCGCGCTTGAGCTGTTCCTGCAGCATGTCCACATGGTTCTCGTAGATATGCGCGTCGCCGATGAAGTAGGTGAACCAGCGCGGCTTGTAGCCCGTGAGGCGGCCGACCAGATGCAGCAGCGCCGCGCCCTCGGTCAGGTTGAACGGCGTGCCCAGGCCCACGTCGTTGCTGCGGATGTAGAGGCACAGCGAGATCTCGCCCTTGCTCTTGTCGACCAGGAACTGGTAGAGCAGGTGGCACGGGGGCAGCGCCATTTCATCGAGCTGGGCCCAGTTCCAGCCATGGAACAGGATGCGGCGGTTGCCCGGGTCCTTGATGATCGTGTCCAGGCACTGGCGCAACTGGTCGACGGCCTTGTACATCAGCACGCCCGCCTGCTCGCCGGCGGCGGCATCGAGCACGCCGATCTGCTGGTAGCCCTTGGCCAGCGCGTCCTGGATCTGCGCCGGACCCTGGGGCTGGGCCGGGTCGATCAGCTTGTAGGCCGGCCACTGGCGCCACTGCACGCCGTAGACCGAACCCAGGTCGTCTTCCTGCAGCCGGTAGGGGTTGGCCAGCCACTGCGCGTTCTCGTTGGCGTTCTGGTCCCAGACCTTGCAGCCCAGCGCGCGGAAATCGGCGGCGCTGCGGCAGGCGCGCAGAAAGCCCACCATCTCGCCCACGGCCGACTTGAACGCCAGCTTCTTGGTGGTGACGGCGGGAAAGCCCTGCTGCAGGTCGAAGCGCAGCATCGCGCCCGGCAGGCTCAGGGTGCGGACGCCCGTGCGGTTGTCTTGCCAACTGCCGTTGTCGAAGATGTTCTGGACGAGGTCGAGATACTGTTTCATAGGCCCGGATCGTAGCGCAAGCGGCCCGCGCACGGGTCCGATCGGCGCAATGCCCCGGGCCTGTCGGGCCGCGGTTCAGTGGCGTGCAAGCCGGCGCGACAGCCACGACAGCGGCAGGCAGACCAGCAGGTAGAACAGGCCGACAAAGCAGTAGACCTCGACGAAGTAGGGGCGCCAGGCAGTGTCCGCGACCACGGCCTTGGCCGCGGCCAGCACGTCGAACACGCCGATGCTGGCGACCAGCGAGGTGTCCTTGACCGCGCCGACAAACACGCCCAGCGCCGCCGGCGCGGCCAGCGCGCGGGCCTGGGGCAGCACCACCGCCGCCAGCACCGCCGCCGGGCGCATGCCCAGCGCCATGGCCGCCACGCGCTGGCTGCCGGGCACGGCCTGGAGCGCGCCGCGCAGCACTTCGGCCAGCATGCAGGCGGTGTGCAGCACGATGGCCAGCAGCGCAAGCTGGAACTTCGCGTTGGACCAGTCGCCGCCGATGAAGATCGGAATCCAGAACGAGGCCACGAGCAATTGCACGACCAGCGGAATGCTGCGCACCGCATCGATCAGCGCGGCCGCGGGCCAGCGCAGCGCGCGCCGGGGGCTGCGCCGCATCAGCGCCAGCGCCACGGCCAGGGGGATCGCCAACACGATCGCGCTCAGCGCCATGGCCACCGTGGCCAGCAGCCCGCCCCAGGACACCACCGGCAACGCGGGCCACGGGCCCACGGCGCCGGCCAGCACCGCGGCCGCTGCGCCGCCACCGGCCAGCACCGTTGCCACGCGCCAGCGCGGCGCCAGCCGCGGCAGCACCAGCGCCACCGCCACGCCCGCCAGCAGCGTGCACGCCAGCCCGGCCTGGGCGCGCTGCGCGGGCGCGATCGTGCCGAAGGCCAGCAGCGGCGCGTTATGGGTGACCACGGCCCAGCAGGCGCCCGCGGCCTGGGCGCACGTCCCGGCCGTACCGGTCCAGACCGCATCGGTCAGCGCCCATCGCAGCCCGCGCCACAGCAGCCACAGCGTGGCGCCCCCGAGCACCAGCGTGAGCAGCGCGCGCTGGTGCGTGCCCGCCAGCGCGGTGCGGCTGAACTGCGGCCGGCGCAGCACCTGTCCCAGGCGCAGCGTGCCCGCGGCGTCGACGCTGTAGCAGTTCACATGCGCGTTGTAGCGCGCAATGGCCGCCGCCAGCAGCAGGCCCAGCAGCGCATAGAACGCCATGGCCAGCGTCATGCCTTCTATCGCGCGGCCGGTCTGCGTGATGGTGGTGTTGATGATGGCCATCAGCTCCTGGTAGCCGATGGCAATCGCCAGCGTGCTGTTCTTGATGAGCATCTGGCATTGGTTGGCATAGGGCGGCACGGCGACGCGCACCGCATAGGGGTAGATCACCTGGCGCGCCAGCGCGGGCCCGTCCATGCCCAGCGCCCGGCCCGCGTTGACCTGGCCCACGGGCACGGCCAGCACGCCCCCGCGCACCACATCGGAGATGAAGACCGCATGGAACACCGTCAGGCCCAGCAGCAAGGCGGTGAGTTCGGGGCTCAGGCTCCAGCCGCCGCGCAGGCCCAGTCCCGCGCGCCGCGGCGCATCCCAGTGCCAGGCGGCGTAATCCTGCACGCCGAGTGCCAGCAGCAGCGCGAACGCGGCCATGGCCCATGCCAGGCGCGGCCGGCGCCGCAGTGCCGCCGCGGGCAGCAGCAGCCACAGCGGCCACCCGCTCGCGCCTTCGAGCAGCGGCAGCGCCAGGCCGCGGTTGGACAGATAGACGCCCGGCAGCGGCTGCCAGGCTTCGCGCACTACGGGCAGCTGCAGCAGCAGCGCGTACCAGAGGAACAATTGCAGCAGCACCGGCGTGTTGCGCAGCGGCTCGACCACTGCGGCCAGCACGCGCGCCAGCAGCGGGTGGCGCGACAGGCGCAGCACGCCCAGCAGCAGCCCGAGCGCCGTGGCCAGGGGAATCGCGATCGCGGCCACGGTGAGCGTGTTGACCAGCCCCGCCACGATCACCTGCCAGTAGGGCTGATCGGGCGTCACCGTCCACAGGCTCTGCGCGATCTGGAAGCCGGCGCGCTGGCCGAGAAAGCTGAAATCCAGCAATGCCATGGAAAAAAGGCGGCCCGGGCGCAGCTGCTGCACCCGGGCCGCCGCCTGTATGGAGGGATTACTGGAAGGGCGGGGCGTAGAACAGGCCGCCCTTGTTCCACAGCGCGTTCTGGCCGCGCTCGAGCTTGAGCGGGGTTTTCGGGCCGACATTGCGGTCCCAGATCTCGCCGTAGTTGCCCACGGCCTTGATCACGTTGTAGGCCCACTTGTCGCTGAGCCCGAAACTCTTGCCGATGCCGGCATCGATGCCCAGCAGCCGGCGCACCTGCGGGTCCTTGCTGTTGCTGAAGCTGTCGATGTTTTTCGCCGTGATGCCCAGCTCCTCGGCCGTCACCACCGCATGCACGGTCCACTTGACGATGTCGATCCACTGGCTGTCGCTGTCGCGCACCCAGGGGCTCAGCGGCGACTTGTTCACGCGCTCGGGCAGGATCACGAAATCGTCGGCATGGCCGGCGCGCGACGAGCGGCTCGCGGCCAGCGTCGAGGCATCCGACAGATAGACATCGCAGCGGCCCGCATAGAACGCCTTCTCGAGCTCCACCAGGTTCTCGATGACCACCGCGCGGTATTGCATTTTGTGCGTTGCAAACCAGTCCACGAGGTTCTGCTCGTTGCTGGTGCCCGGCTGCACGCAGACCTGGGCGCCATCGAGGTCCTTGGCGCTCTTCACGCCCAGCTTCTTCGGCACCATGAAGCCCTGGCCGTCATAGAACACGATGGCCGGCGCCGTGACGTTCATGCCGGCATCGCGGCCCGAGGTCACGGTGGTGTTGCGGTTGAGCACATCGATCTCGCCCGACTGCAAAGCCGGGAAACGCTGCTGCGAGCTCAGTGGCACATAGCGCACCTTGTCGGGCGCGTTCAGCACCGCGGCCGCGAACGCCTTGCAGAAGTCCACGTCCAGCCCGCTCCAGCGGCCCTGGTTGTCGGCCAGCGACAACCCGGCCGAGCCCTGGCTCACGCCGCAGACCATCTGGCCGCGTTTCTTGATGGTATCCACCGTGGTGTTCTGGCCCTGCGCACTGGCGGGAACCAGGCTCAACGCAGCGGCCGCGCCGACGGCGGCCAGGGTCAATCGACGCAGCAAGGTATTGCGCATTTTGAATTGGAATGATTGATGGATGATTATCGAATCGTGCTGCGGGCGCGTTTCAGGGAAATGAATATTGCATATTGATGATATTCACCGATGTATTGAAATCTGCGCGCTCAGACGAGGTTTGGTTTATTGTAAGTAAACATTTCAAATCGGGCGGTTTTCGGTTAGAAGGAATGCAACTATGCATATGACTTAAAAAGTGAGGCTGTAACAGCCGTGGGTGAACAGGTCGGTTCTAGAATTTCCCCATGCACACGAGTACCGACGCGCCGCCCTGGCAGCAGGCTTTTCGCCGCCATTTCCCGATCACGGCCGAAAAGATCTATGCCTGCCAGGCGTACTGCAGCCCGATGGCGCCGCGCGTGAGCCAGGCGATGCAGCATTTCTTCAACCATCTGAGCTTGGCGCGCGCCGACAAGCCCGAGTGGCTCGCGGCAGCGGAAGGCGTGCGCACCCAGGTCGCACGGCTGATCGGCGGCAGGAGCCGCGACATCGCCTTCACCAAGAACACCACCGAAGGCCTGAACATCGTTGCCCAGGGCTTCCCCTGGCAGCCCGGCGACAACCTGGTGATCGACGACCAGGAGCATCCGGTCAACGCCGTGCCCTGGCTGCATCTGCGCGCGCGCGGCGTCGAGGTGCGCGTGGCGCGCACCGAAGAGCGGCGCGTGACGCTCGACGCCCTCTGGTCGCGGGTCGATGCGCGCACGCGCCTCATTGCCGTCTCGTACGTGCAGTACAGCACCGGCGTGCGCGCCGACATCGAGGCGCTGGCGCGGCGCTGCCGGGAGCAGGGCATCCATCTGGTGGTCGATGGCATCCAGGCCGTGGGCCTGCTGCCCATCGATGTCGAGGACTGGGGCATCAGCGCCCTGTCCTGCGGCGCCTACAAGGCGCTGCATGGCCCGCTGGGGCTGGGCTTCCTGTATGTCGCGCCGGCGCTGCTGGCGCAGCTGCGTCCCGCACATTCGGGTCCGTCGTTTGCCACGCGCATCGACAAGCGCGAGCAGGGCTGGCAGCTCAAGTCCGCAAGCGGCGACGCGCGCGTGCTCGAAGGCGGCAACATCAACTATCCCGGCGTCTACGGGCTGGCCCAGGCGCTGCTGATGATCGAGGAAGCCAGGGTCGAGAACCTCGCGCCCTGGACGCTAGCGCTGGCCGCGCGGCTCGATGCCGGATTGCGCGCCCAGGGCTTCGAGATCCTGTCCTCGGTGCACCCCGGCGAGGCCAGCAGCATCGTCTGCATCCGCCACCCGCAGGCGTTTGCGCTGCGCAAGTACCTCTACTCCCAGGGCGTGGTCTGCAACCTGCTCGACACCGGCTCGATCCGCTTTTCCATGGGCGGCTACAACACGCCCGCGGAAATGGACGCCATCCTGAAGATCACCGAAAGATTCATGGCCGATGCGCCACTGCGCCGCCAACTGATGCTGCCCACGGCCGCCACCGCCTATGCCCGCTGAACATTCCACTCCCCGGCCGCGCATCGCGGTCCTCGGCTACGGCGCCATGGGCCGCTACCTGCTGCCGCGTCTGGCGCAGCAGCTGCCCGAAGCCGCGCTGGCGCTGGTGCTGCGCGGCCCAGCCGATGCCCCCGCGGGCGTCACGCTACTGACCGGCGCCAAGGCGCTGCTCGACTGGCAGCCCGGTCTGCTGGTCGAATGCGCGGGCCATGGCGCGGTGCGCGAGCATGCGGCGCCCGCGCTGCGCGCCGGCATCGACGTGCTGCTGACCTCGGTGGGCGTGCTCGCCGATGCCGATCTGCGCGCGCAACTGGACGACAGCGCGCGTGCCGGTGCAAGCCGGCTGATCACCGTGTCGGGCGCGATCGGCGGGCTCGACGCGCTTGACGCGGCGCGCGGCGCCGGGCTGCACAGCGTGCGCTATGTGGGGCGCAAGCCGCCGCTGGCGTGGAGCGGCACGCCCGCGGCCGAGGCCTTCGACCTGGCGGTATTGCGCGAACCCGTGGTCATCTTCAGCGGATCGGCCGGCGAATCCGCGCGCGCCTATCCGAAAAACGCCAATGTCACGGCCGCCGTGGCGCTGGCCGGCATGGGCTTCGAGCAGACCCAGGTGCAGCTGGTGGCCGACCCGGGCATCACGCGCAACTGCCATGCGCTGGAAGTGCGCGGCGCGTTTGGCGAATTCCGTATCGAGCTGGCCAATGCGCCGCTGCCGGAAAATCCCAAGACCTCCTGGCTCGCTGCCCTGAGCCTGGAGGCGCAAATCCGTGGTTATTTCGGCACGGCCGTTTCCTGAGGGCCGCCATGCGCCTTATCCTGTGTATCGAGGCAAATCGCTGGCCATTATGTGATGCGCCAGGTTGATTCAAGCGTCACGCCGTTTATTGTTCAGTATTTATTTGAAACCGCGCCGCATGGATGAATACCATGGGGCATTTCCATCCATGAAACCGAAGAGGCAAGAAAATGCGCATTGAAACCCTGGCCGTCCATGCCGGCTACAGCCCCGATCCCACCACCAAGGCCGTCGCGGTCCCGATCTACCAGACCGTCGCCTATGCGTTCGACAGCGCCCAGCATGGCGCCGACCTGTTCGATCTGAAGGTGCCTGGCAACATCTACACCCGCATCATGAACCCGACCACCGACGTGCTGGAAAAGCGCGTGGCCGCGCTCGAAGGCGGCATTGCCGCGCTGGCCGTGGCCTCGGGCATGGCGGCCATCACCTATGCGATCCAGACGATCGCCGAAGCCGGCGACAACATCGTCTCGGCCGCGACGCTCTATGGCGGCACCTACAACCTGTTTGCGCACACCTTCCCGCAGCAGGGCATCGAGGTGCGCTTCGCCGACGCGCGCGATCCCGAGAGCTTCGGCAAGCTGATCGATGCCAAGACCAAGGCCATCTTCATCGAGTCGATCGGCAACCCGCTGGGCAACGTGACCGACATCCGCGCGCTGGCCGATGTCGCGCATGCGCATGGCGTGCCGCTGATCGTCGACAACACCGTGCCCTCGCCCTACCTGCTGCGCCCCATCGAGTTCGGCGCGGACATCGTCGTGCACTCGCTGACCAAGTACCTGGGCGGCCACGGCACCAGCGTCGGCGGCGCGATCGTCGACAGCGGCACCTTCCCCTGGGCCGAGCACCGCGAGCGTTTCCCGCGCCTGAACGAGCCCGATGTCAGCTACCACGGCGTGGTCTACACCGAAGCCCTGGGTCCCGCCGCCTACATCGGCCGCGCGCGCGTCGTGCCGCTGCGCAACATGGGCGCGGCGATCTCGCCGCAGAACGCCTTCCAGATCCTGCAGGGCATCGAGACGCTGGCGCTGCGCATGGACCGCATCTGCGAGAACACGCAGAAGATCGCCGAGACGCTGCAAAAGCACCCCAAGATCGAATGGGTGCGCTACGCCGGCCTCAAGGACCACCCCGACCACGCCATCGTGCAAAAGCAGTCGGGCGGCCGCGCTTCGGGCATCGTGTCGTTCAGCCTCAAGGCGGCCGGCGGCGACGACCGCGCGGCCGGCGCGCGCTTCCTCGACGCGCTGCAGCTGTTCACGCGCCTGGTCAACATCGGCGATTCCAAGTCGCTGGCCACGCACCCGGCCTCGACCACGCACCGCCAGCTCGATGCGGCCGAACTCGCCAAGGCCGGCGTGACCGAGGGCATGGTGCGCCTGTCGGTGGGCATCGAGCATATCGATGACCTGCTGGCCGATCTGGAGCAGGCGCTGGCCCAGGTCTGATCGCGCAGGTTTCAGCCACCCAACCCGACGCCGCCGGCGTCGGGTTTTTTCATGCTCGCTGCACAGGGACGCCGCAGGGCGGGGCCTTGGCCGACAGGATGGCGCGGGCAGGCGCCGCAAAATGGTGCGGGGCCGGGCCTGCCTGCGCGCTGTGCGCGGCGGCCGGGCAGTGATGAAAGATCGGGATGCGGCGTCGGCGCGATGCCGCACTCAACCCTTTGCTCGAAGGTGTGAACCATGCGCTTTGTATTTGCTTCCTGTCCAAAGGCGCTTGCCATGGCCGCGGCGGCCGCCGCCGCAGCCGGGCTGCTTGCCGGCTGCGAGCCCAAGCCGCCCGAACCCAAGACGGTGATCGTGGCGCCCACCGCCACCGCGCCCGCGCTGGCGGGCACCGTCCATGCGGCGCCGGTGGCGCTGAACGCCGCCGATGTCTCCGCCACCGCCGCGGTGATCCTCAAGGACAAGCCCGTGCCCACCGCGCCGGCAGCGGACGCGCCGGCCACGGCGGGCGCGCCGCTCGAATCGCTTGCCAGCCTGGCGCCGTCGGTCGGCCAGTACCCGTATGACGCCGACAACTACCTGGAGCAGGGCGTGCTCGCGGCGCGGCTGCGCGCGCTGCTGGGCGCCGAGTATCCGGTGCTGCTGGCCAACATGCGCACCGTCTCGCCGCTCACGGCCGCCGATGGCCTGTGGTTCATCACCGGCAACCGCCCGCACGAAGGCGGCGTCGAGGCCGCGGCCGTGGTCATCGACCCGCGCCAGAACGCGCTGCGCGTCTGGCTGCTCAACGCCGGCCAGTCGCAGGAGTTCATCGACCCGCCCGCGGCCCAGGTGCCATGGCCCAAGGACGTGCAGACGCTGATCCAGAACCAGCGCCGGGCCGTGCCTTAAACCGCTTCCTGCCGGGGAAGAACACAGCCGGGATTCATGATGCCCAGCGGATCGAGCGCCTGCTTGATCGCGCGCATCATGCCCAGCGCCACAGGCGACTGGTACTGCTGCAACTTGTCGACCTTGAGCGCGCCCACGCCATGCTCGGCCGAGAACGAGCCGCCGAATTTCGCCACGGCTTCGTAGACCAGGTCGTTGACGCGCGCTTCCTGCTCGCGCAGGAAGGCCTTGGGATCACCCTCGGCCGGGGCCTGCACGTTGTAGTGCAGGTTGCCGTCGCCCAGATGGCCGAAGTTGACCAGGCGCACGCCCGGTATCTCGGCCTGCAGCAGTGCATCGGCATAGTCCACGAACGCCGGAATGCGCGAGGCCGCAACCGAGATGTCGTGCTTGATGTTCAGGCCTTCCTCGGCCTGGGCCAGCGGAATGCTCTCGCGCACATGCCACAGCCCCTTGGCCTGGGCGATGCTCTCGGCCACCACGGCATCGAGCACGCAGCCGTCCTCGAAGGCCATTTCGAGCAGCGCCTCGAAGCGGCCGCGCGCATGCTCTTCCGATTCGCTGTCGGAGTTCTCCAGCAGCACGCAATAGGGCGCCTCGGCCAGGTCGGCAAACGGCACGCGCAGCTGCGGCATGTGGCGCACCACCAGGCTCAGCGCGAACTGGCCCATGACCTCGAAGCCCGTGAGGCCCGCGCCCAGCTGCTGGTGCGACAGGCCCAGCAGGCGCACCGCGGCCTCCATCGAGGGCACGGCGGCCCAGGCGGTAAGGCGCGCGGCGGGCTGCGGGAACAGCTTGAGCGTGGCCGCGGTGATCACGCCCAGCGTGCCTTCGCTGCCGATGAACAGGTCGCGCAGGTCATAGCCGGTGTTGTCCTTGCGCAAGCCCTTGAGCCCGTCCCAGATCTCGCCCTGGGGTGTGACCACTTCAAGCCCCAGGCACAGCTCGCGGCTGTTGCCGTAGCGCACGACCTGCGTGCCGCCGGCATTGGTGCCCAGGTTGCCGCCGATCGTGCAGCTGCCTTCGGCCGCCAGCGACAGCGGAAACAGCAGTCCGGCGTTGGCCGCGGCCTGCTGCACGTTCTGCAGGATGCAGCCGGCTTCCACCGTGAGCGTCAGGTTGTCGCGGTCGATGCTGCGCACCGCCTGCATGCGCTGCAGGCTCAGCACGACCTGCGTGCCGCTGGTATCGGGCGTCGAGCCCACCGACAGGCCGGTGTTGCCGCCCTGGGGAATCAGGCTGGTAGCGGTCTCGGCGCAGGCCTTGACCACGGCCGCGACTTCGGCCGTGCTGGCCGGGCGCACCACGGCCAGTGCCTTGCCGTGGCTGCGGCGGCGCCAGTCCTGCTCATAGGCGCTCAGGTCGCCTTCGGTCAGCACATTCGGGGCGCCAACGATCTGGCGCAGGGTGTCTAGCAGCTTGGACATGTCGATGGTTCTCGCAAAAAAATCGTTCAGAGCGCCGCGGCCCGCGCCGAGCGCTGGCGCCAGCGCACATGCAGCGTGCAGGCCGCAAACAGCGACAGGCACAGCGCGATCTCCGCCAGCGCCAGCCAACGGCTGGGCGCGGGGTCGCTCCAGGCGCGCACCACGCCTTCGGTGAAGTAAAGCCACACCACCAGGCTGACCCAGCGGTAGGTATACATGCGGCGCTTGAGCAGGCCGGCCAGCGGCAGGCACAGCGGCAGCGCCTTGAGCGCCAGCCACGAGCCGCCGGGTCGCAGCGGCGCGAGCCACAGTTCCCACGCAACGCACAGCAGCATCAATGCCAGCAGGCTGCCCACGGCCCACCAGCGCGTGGCAGCCACATCGCTGCCGGGTTCGGAAATGGAAGGATTCATTGGGATGGCATCATATCGGCCATGGCCTTGACCTTTCACCGAGCGCATGCGCGCTGGCGCCAATTGGCCCACACGCTGTCGACCTTTCCCTGGCGCAACACCGCGCACACGCTGTCGGCGCGCTTTCGCGAAGACCGGCTGGGCCTCACCGCGAGCAGCCTGACCTTCACCACCTTGCTGGCGCTGGTGCCGTTCGTGACCGTCGCGCTCGCGGTGTTCACCGCGTTTCCCACCTTTGGCCGGCTGCAGCTCACGCTGCAGCGCTGGCTGATCGACAGCCTGATTCCCGATGCCATCGCCCAGCAGGTCATGGACTACCTGTTCCAGTTCGCGGCCAAGGCCAGCCAGCTCGGCGGCGTGGGCTTCGGCGTGCTGCTGGTGACGGTGATCAGCCTGATCCTCACCGTCGACCGCACGCTCAACAACATCTGGCGCGTGCAGCGCATGCGCTCGCTGGGCCAGCGGCTGCTGATCTACTGGGCCGTGGTCACGCTCGGGCCGCTGATGATGGGCGGCAGCATTGCCACCACCTCCTATGTGCTCTACGCCTCGCGCGGCCTGGTGGCGGCGCTGCCCGAGGCGGTGCAGATGGCGTTCAACTCCATCGAGTTCCTGCTGCTGTCGGGTGCGATGGCGGCGCTCTACCACTATGTGCCCAACACGCCGGTCAAATGGCGCCATGCGCTGGTCGGCGGCCTGTTTGTCGCCATCGGCATGGCGCTGGCAAAGAAGGTGCTGGCGCTGTACCTGGCCTCGGTGCCGACCTATTCGGCGATCTACGGCACGTTCGCCACCGTGCCCATCCTGCTGATCTGGATCTACGTCGCCTGGGTGATCTTCCTGCTCGGCGCCGTGGTCACCGCCTATCTGCCCAGCCTGCTCGCGGGCATGGCGCGCAGTTCCTCGCACCGCGGCTGGAGCTTCGAGCTGGCGCTTGAAGCCGTGGCGGTCCTGGAGGAGCAGCGCCAGCACCCGGGGCGCGGCATGTCGGCGCTGGCGCTGGCGCGGCGCCTGCGCGTCGATGCGCTGCAGCTCGAGCCGACCCTGGCGGCGCTCACCGCCGTGCGCTGGCTGGGCATGCTGCCCGACGAAGGCCAGACCCGCGCGCTCGACGAGCACGAAGCCCGCTACGTGCTGATCTGCGATCCCGACACCACGCCGCTGGCGCCGCTGCTGGAGCATCTGCTGGTGGAGCGCACGCCGAGCACCGAGGCGCTGTGGGAGCAGGGCCGTTGGGACGAACTCACGCTGCGCCAGGCCCTGCCCACGGCCGCCGCGCCCACGCCGCCGCTGGCGCTGCCCGAACCGGCGATCGCCTCGGCCGTCAAGCCGACCCCTCTTGCCAACCTGACCCGGGAGTGAAGCATGGAAACACAGGAAATCCACCGCGGCCGCCTGATCGACCATATCCAGCTGGTGGTGCGCGATCTGGACAAATCCAAGTCCTTCTATACCGCCGTGCTGGCGGCGCTGCAGGTGCCGATGGGCGGCGAGGGCGAGGGCTTCTTCTGGGCCGATGAGCTGTTTGTCTCCACCGCTGACAGCGCGGCGGCCCAGGGCCGGCTGACCGGTCGCCACCACCTGGCCTTCCAGGCGCGCGACCGCGCCATGGTCGACGCGTTTTACCAGGCCGCGCTGGCCCATGGCGGGCAGGACAATGGCGCGCCGGGCGTGCGCCCCTACCACCCGAACTACTACGCCGCCTTCGTGATCGACCCCGATGGCAACAACATCGAGGCCGTGTTCCATGGCGAGGCCCGACGCAGCGCGCCATCGGTGTACATCACGTTCTGAATGAACAAGCCCCGCTCGTCTCGCGACGGCGGGGCTTGCTGCGCAGCCTGAAGCTCAGGCCGCCTTCAGGAAATCCCGCAGCGCAAACAGCGTTTCGTCCGGCGATTCCGTCATCTGGTTGTGCCCCATGGGCAGCATGACGCGCTGCGGATTCCGGCCCGCGGCCTGGGCCGCCTGGAACAGTGCCTGCGCGCCCTTGGGCGGCGTCATCTGGTCCTGGACGCCGAGCGCAAACAGCACCGGGCAGGTGATGGCGGCAATCGCCGCTTCACCGCCGCTGTAGCGGTCGCAGGCGACAAACCCGGTATGCAGCAGGTTCTGCCGCGCATTGCTGGCCAGCACGCGCCGGCCCAGCGCCACGCCCGCACCGAACACCCAGCTGCCCGCGCCGCCCGGCGGCGCCAGCGTCGCGCGCGAGAAGGTGTTGACCATCTGGATCGCCTGCTCGGGCGTGTCCAGCGCCGACTGCAGCAGCGCCGGCGAGACCTTCATTGGATGCGCGGTGCCCACCAGCGCGAGATGGCTCACGCGTTCGCCGAGGTCGGCCGCGGCCTGCAGTGCAATCAGGCTGCCCCAGCTATGGCCGACCAGCGCGGCTTTGTCCAGCCCTGCGGCATCCATCAGGTCGGCAATGAAGCGCGCGGCTTCCTCGACGCTTTGCGGCGCCGCGCCCTGGCTGCGGCAGTGGCCGGGCAGGTCGAGGGCCAGCACGTTCCAGCCGTGGTTGGCGAGGTAGCGGCTTTGCAGCGCCCAGACGCTGTGGTCGCACAGCACGCCGTGGATCAGAATGGCCGTGGGCTGGCCCGCGCGCAGTGCCTTGCCGCCGGTGTAGGCATAGATGGAGTGGCCGTTGACTTCGATGTTCATGCGTGCCTCCTATACTGCTTTTTCCGCGGCCTTGAGCGCGCGCTTGAGATCGTCGATGAGGTCGTCGGCATCCTCGAGGCCGATCGACAGGCGGATCGTGCCCTGACCGATGCCGGCATTGGCCAGCGCGTCGTCGTCCATGCGGAAGTGCGTGGTGCTGGCCGGGTGGATCACCAGCGAGCGGCAGTCGCCGACGTTGGCGAGGTGGCTGAACACCTTGAGCGTCTCGATGAACTTCTTGCCCTGGTTGCGGTTGCCGGCAATGTCGAAGCTGAACACCGAACCCGCGCCGCGCGGCAGCAGCTTCTTGGCCAGCGCATGGCTGGGGTGGCTCTCGAGCATCGGGTGGCCGACGCGGCTCACCAGCGGATGGCTGGCCAGGAACTGCACCACCTTCTCGGTGTTGCGCATGTGGCGTTCCATGCGCAGCGGCAGGGTCTCGATGCCCTGCAGGATCAGCCAGGCGGTATGCGGGCTCATGCAGGCGCCGAAGTCGCGCAGGCCTTCGCGGCGCGCGCGCAGCAGGAAGGCGCCAACGGTGCTTTCCTCGGTGAACACCATGTTGTGGAAGCCGTCATAGGGCGCCGTGAGTTCGGGGAATTTGCCCGAGCGTTCCCAGTCGAAGCTGCCGCCGTCGACGATCACGCCGCCGATCACCGTGCCATGGCCCGAGAGGAATTTGGTCGCCGAGTGGTAGACGATGTCCGCGCCCAGCGACAGGGGCTTCATCAACCAGGGCGAGGTCAAGGTCGAGTCGACCAGCAACGGCACGCCGGCCTCGTGTGCGATCTGCGACACGGTGGGAATGTCGAGCACGTCCAGGCCTGGATTGCCCACGGTCTCGCCAAAGAACAGCTTGGTGTTGGGGCGCACCGCGGCCTTCCAGCCGTCGATGTCGCCGGGCTTGACGAAGGTGGTCTCGATGCCGAAGCGCGCCAGCGTGTAGTGCAGCAGGTTCTGGCTGCCGCCGTAGAGCGCCGTGCTGGCAACGATGTGGCTGCCCGCGCCCATCAGCGTGGCCACCGACAGGTGCAGCGCCGCCTGGCCGCTGGCCACGGCAATTGCGCCCACGCCGCCTTCGAGCGCCGACACGCGCTGCTCGAGCACGGCATTGGTCGGGTTGCTGATGCGGCTGTAGACATGGCCCGGCCGCTCCAGGTTGAACAGCGAGGCCGCATGGTCGCTGGACTCGAACACGAACGAGGTCGTGAGATGGATGGGCACGGCACGCGCGCCGGTGACGGGATCGGGCTGGGTGCCCGCATGCAGGCTCAGCGTATCGAAGCCGGGGTCAGAATAACCGGGCATCTTGTCTCCAGAATAGTGTCAATCGCAGTGGTGCTCCGGGACGCAGCCCGGGCCAACGATTATGCATGGACCATCTGCCAAGCCGGAGCGCGCGCGCACCGCGCCGACCTCGGTGCCGACGCCCGAATGGCCGCGCCACCGGCTTGCCGCGCGGCTTTGTCGGCTAAGATCGATAACCATCAGGAGGCCACTCCATTCCCAGCGGCAACAGCCGGAGACACAGCATGAAAGTACGTGACATTCTTCGCGTCAAGGGCAACACCTTGTACGCCATTTCCCCCGACGAGCCGCTGAGCCGCGCAGTGGAGACGATGGCCGAGAAGGACATTGGCTCGCTGGTGGTGATGGAACACTCGGACGTCGTGGGCATGCTGACCTTCCGCGAGGTCATCCAGGCCCTGGTCAAGAACGCGGCCGGCACGACGCTGGTGCGCACCGCCATGGACGACGCGCCGCTGACCTGCACGCTGGAAACCGAAATGGACGAAGTCCGCCGCATGATGCTCGACCGCCATGCGCGCTACATGCCGGTCATGGACAAGCGCATGCTGATGGGCGTGATCAGCTTCTACGACGTCGCCAAGGCCGTCGTCGACAGCCAGAACTTCGAGAACCGCATGCTCAAGGCCTACATCCGCGACTGGCCCGAAGGCGAGCGCCAGGGCGCTGAATAGATCAGGTTTCGGGGTATTGGCCGTTCGTCCTGAGCCTGTCGAAGGATGAACATCCCGGCCTCGAGGTCGGCAACTTGGCTTGCCCATCGTACCTTTGATGTCCGGGGGGCGCCCCAGCCCCCCATACCCCGGCATAATTGCCCGCCATGAGCGGCAATACCTTCGGAACCCTATTCAGCGTCACCAATTTCGGTGAATCCCACGGCCCGGCCATTGGCTGCGTGATCGACGGCTGCCCGCCGGGCATGCCCTTGAACGAGGCCATGATCCAGCATGACCTGGACCGCCGCCGTCCGGGCACTAGCCGCCATGTGACCCAGCGCCAGGAGCCCGATGCGGTGGAAATTCTGTCCGGCGTCTATGAAGGCAAGACCACGGGCACGCCGATCGCGCTGCTGATCCGCAATACCGACCAGCGCAGCAAGGACTACGCCAACATCGTCGAGAGCTTCCGCCCGGGCCACGCCGACTACACCTACTGGCACAAGTACGGTATCCGCGATCCGCGCGGCGGTGGTCGCTCGTCGGCGCGCCTCACGGCCCCCACCGTGGCCGCGGGCGCCGTGGCCAAGCAGTGGCTCAAGGCCCAGTTCGGCACCGAGTTCCGCGCCTGCATGACGCAACTGGGCGAGCTGGACATTCCGTTCGAGGACTGGATGCATGTGCCGAACAACCCGTTCTTCGCGCCCGTGGCCGATGTCTCGGCCTTCGAGGACTACATGGATGCGCTGCGCAAGGCCGGCGACTCCTGCGGCGCGCGCATCCGCGTGCAGGCCAGCGGCGTGCCCGTGGGCCTGGGCCAGCCGCTCTACAACAAGCTCGACGCCGACATTGCCTACGCGATGATGGGCCTCAACGCGGTCAAGGGCGTGGAGATCGGCGTCGGCTTCGCCAGCGTGGCCCAGCGCGGCACGGTGCACGGCGATTCGCTCACGCCCGCGGGCTTTGCCAGCAACCACGCCGGCGGCGTGCTCGGCGGCATCAGCACCGGTCAGGACCTCGAAGTCTCGATTGCCATCAAGCCCACCAGCTCCATCCTGAGCCCGCGCGACTCCATCGACATCCACGGCCAGCCCACCGAAGTCATCACCAAGGGCCGCCACGACCCTTGCGTGGGCATCCGCGCCGCGCCCATTGCCGAGGCCCTGCTGGCCTTGGTGGTCATGGACCACGCACTGCTGCATCGGGCCCAGTGCGGCGATGTGCAGCAGGGCGTGCCGCCGATTCGCTCGTCGCTGCTCTGATGGCCCTGTGGCTGCCGATGAGGCAGCCATTTTTTTTTGGGCTGGTGCGGGCGTTGCGAAATGGGCTGGCTGCCGCGGCTTGTACGCTTTTGTCAAGCTTCGTTTGCCGGCAGGCAGGCAGCGTCACCGCCGCTGGCGCGCGGACATGGGGCGCGGCTATACTTTTTTCAGTACAAGCTGCAGGAGGTCGTCATGTCGTTGAATGCCGCAAACATCGAGCAACGCGTCTTGGAGCACATGCACAAGGAGTGGGGCTGGATTGCGCTGCGTGGCCTGTGCGCGCTGATCTTCGGCCTGCTGGCCCTGGTCATGCCGGCCGCCACGCTGGCCGTGCTGGTGCTGCTATGGGGCGCCTATGCGCTGGTGGACGGCGTGCTGGCGCTGGTGGCCGGAGTGCGAATCCGTGAGCACGGCAAACCGCTGTGGCCGCTCATCATTGTCGGTCTGGTGGGCATTGCCGCGGGCATTGTCACGTTCTTCTGGCCCGGTGTGACGGCGCTCACGCTGATCTTCATCATCGGCAGTTGGGCGATTGCCATCGGCGTGTTTCAGATCATGGCTGCCATTCGCTTGCGCAAACAGATCCAGGGGGAATGGCTGCACGCCCTGTCCGGCTTGCTTTCCATCGTCTTCGGTCTGCTTGTCGTGCTGCGCCCGGGGGCCGGTGCGATTGCGTTGACCTGGCTGATCGGCTGGTTTGCGATCTGCTTCGGCGTGTTGCTGCTGGTCCTGGCGTTCAGGTTGCGCAAGCAGCCCGTTTGAGCCGTTCCCCGCTTGCGCGCACAATGAAGAAAAGCTGCCGAAGCAGCTTTTCTGGGGGACAGCGCAGCTACGGCGCAAGCCGAGCCGGCGTTGGCGCGAGGCTCTAGGTCCTCACCTCGTCCATCACGCTCTTGAAGTCCTCGATGTCCTCAAAGCTGCGATAGACGCTTGCAAACCGGATATACGCGACCTTGTCGAGCTTCTTGAGCTCATGCATGACCAGCTCGCCAATGCGGCTGGATTGCACTTCGCGCATGCCCAGGTTGCGCAGCTTCTCCTCGATGCGCTCGATGGCCGTGTCGACCTGCTCGGTGCTCACCGGGCGCTTGCGCAGCGCCAGCGAGAACGAGCCGCTCAACTTGCTGCGGTCGTACTCGATGCGCCGCCCGTCCTTCTTGACGATGGCCGGGTAGCTGACCTCGGGCCGCTCATAGGTCGTGAAGCGCTTGTCGCAGCCACCGCACTGGCGCCGGCGGCGGATGAAACCGCCATCTTCCGCCTCGCGGGTCTCGACCACCTGGGTGTCGGGATGGCTGCAAAAAGGGCACTTCATGGCAGGGCGTCAGGCTCAGTCGCGGTAGACCGGGAAGCGGGCCGTCAGTGCCGCGACCTTGGCGCGCACGGCGGCGAGGTTGGCTTCGTCGCTCGGGTTTTCCAGCACGTCGGCCACCAGGTTGGCGGTCAGGCGCGCCTCTTCTTCCTTGAAGCCGCGCGTGGTCATGGCGGGCGTGCCCACGCGGATGCCGCTGGTCACCATCGGCTTTTCAGGATCGTTGGGGATGCTGTTCTTGTTGATGGTGATGTGGGCGGCGCCCAGCGCGGCTTCAGCGGCCTTGCCGGTGATGCCCTTGGCGCGCAGGTCGACCAGCATCACGTGGCTTTCGGTGCGGCCGGACACGATGCGCAGGCCGCGCTCGATCAGCGTTTCTGCGAACACCTGGGCATTCTTCACGACCTGGGCCTGGTAGGCCTTGAACTCGGGCGTCAGCGCTTCCTTGAAGGCCACGGCCTTGCCGGCGATGACGTGCATCAGCGGGCCGCCTTGCAGGCCGGGGAAGATGGCCGAGTTGATGGCCTTCTCGTGCTCGGCCTTCATCAGGATCACGCCGCCGCGCGGGCCGCGCAGGCTCTTGTGCGTCGTGGTCGTGACCACGTCGGCGTGGGGCACGGGGTTGGGGTAGACACCCGCGGCGATCAGGCCCGCATAGTGGGCCATGTCGACCCACAGGATGGCGCCGATTTCCTTGGCGATCTTGGCGAAGCGCTCGAAATCGATGCGCAGCGCGTAGGCCGAAGCACCGGCAATGATCAGCTTGGGCTTGTGCTCACGGGCCTTGGCTTCGAGCGCGTCGTAGTCGATCTCTTCCTTGTCGTTGAGACCGTAGGACACGACATTGAACCACTTGCCCGACATGTTCAGCGACATGCCGTGGGTCAGGTGGCCGCCTTCGGCCAGGCTCATGCCCAGGATGGTGTCGCCGGGCTTGAGAAAGGCCAGCAGCACGGCCTGGTTGGCCTGGGAGCCGGAATTGGGTTGCACGTTGGCGGCATCGGCGCCGAACAGCTGCTTCACGCGGTCGATGGCGAGCTGCTCGACCACGTCGACATTCTCGCAGCCGCCGTAGTAGCGCTTGCCTGGGTAGCCTTCGGCGTACTTGTTCGTCAGCTGGGAGCCCTGGGCTTCCATGACGGCCGGCGAGCAGTAGTTCTCGCTGGCGATCAGTTCGATGTGGTCTTCCTGACGCTGGTTTTCGGCCTGGATGGCGGCAAACAGTTCGGGGTCGGCTTTTTCAACAGTGATATTGCGGTGGTACATGGCAGTCCTATGAACTTGAAGTCCCTTGAGGCCAAGGGCTGCCCAGGCGAACGGCGGAACGCTTCAGGCCGGATCCGTTTGCCTGGGCGGTACGCTCCCCGGTGGTTCACGGATGAGATCCGCTGGTTTCCACGTCAGCGGCAGCCCGGTGGGCTGCGCCTATCGCCAGTTGCGTACCCTGCTAGTGTAGCTGAGCGCAGATGGCCCGCAGGGCAAAGGGTTCGCTGGCGCTGCGGCCGCGGCAGCGCGC
Organism: Comamonas antarctica; assembly: GCF_013363755.1. NCBI lineage: Bacteria > Pseudomonadati > Pseudomonadota > Betaproteobacteria > Burkholderiales > Comamonadaceae > Comamonas > Comamonas antarctica. The sequence goes on along the minus strand of NZ_CP054840.1, from coordinate 2,862,616 downwards.
AAATCGGCGAGGATCAGAGGTTGGTGTTGAGTGCCACCTGCTCGACGGCGCTGGCCACCGGGGCGGCGGCGGGCGCGGTCAGAGGCGTGGTCTGCTTGGCGGTGAGCAGCGGCTGGGGCGGGGTGGCCGGCAGCGCACGCAGCCCCGCGGCCTGGCGCAGGCGGCCATGCTCGGCCAGCACCTTGGCGGCATAGCCGCCGTCGCTTGCCAGGTTGGCCGCGCCGACATAGTGGCGCAGGCCGCCTTCGACCGAACCGGCGCGCGCGATGCAGTCCTTGAGCACCTTGACGCCCACGCGCAGGTTGGTCACGGGATCGAACGCCGCCAGGCGGCCGCCGAAGTTGTCGTACTTGTCGGTATGCACACTGGTCATGACCTGCATCAGGCCCTGGGCGCCGACCGCACTTTGCGCAAACGGATTGAAGCTCGACTCGATGGCCATGATGGCCAGGATCAGCGTCGGGTCGATCTTGTTGGACTGGCCCAGCGCATAGGCTTCGGAGACCAGCGAAGCCAGCGGCTCGGGCGCGACCTTGTATTTCTTGCTGAGCCAGAAGGCCACGGCGGCCTGCTCGCGCGGCAGGTCCTTGGGATTGCTGGCCGTGGCGCGGTCGATCGCATCGGGTTCGGTCGGCATGTCGATCACGGCCACCTGGCGCGACTGAAGCCAGTCGCGCAGCTGGGCCTCGCCCTCGTGGCGCAGGTCTGGACGGGCAAACAGCGTGATGGCCACGAACGCCACAGCCAGGCCCAGCAGAGCAAAGCCGCTATGGGTGATTTCGAGAAAACCGTCGGTCACATCGGACGCAAAGGTTCGCATTGCTGCGAAGACTTTTGCTGATGCAGGCATGTTGATTCCTTTCAAGAGGCATCACCCCGCTTTGCCGGACCGGTGAAGGGGGCATGGGGCGAATGCCTAGATTGGCGCGCTGCGATCCTTGGGGTCGGTGCCGGTAGGACATCGAAGGAAGTGGTCTGGGCCACCTGGCTGCAGCGAAGAAGAGAGTCTCTTTTTCGAGAGAAGCGGATTCTAGGAGTTCCTCAAATATGAAGTCAATACTATAAAAAATAGCTGTTATATTAAAACAGAATAAAGAAAACTGTATGCAAACGCAGGTTTTTGCTCGTTTTGTCTTCTGGGGAGAACTTGTCAAAGGCCGGCTGCGGTGGTCTATCGAACCATGTCCATCATTGCAAAAACTCATTGGATTGCTGCGTTGCAGCTCGCTTATCCTGTCGGTGACTGCCATGGCAGTTGACTGCTGGAAGAGCGTTGAAGGGCGGGACGGCACTGAAATCTGTCAGTTCCTCTCCGTAAACTGTCTCGGAAGGCCTGCAGGAAGCAATCGATGCTTCCACGCAACCAGGACCATCCTCTCCCGGTTGCAAACCCTTACGGCATAGGACTTGGAGCCTGCCGTGAAGCCCGGTCAGCGGTGGTACTGCTGACCGGGCTTTCTATTTGTACACTTTCTCTGCGTTGTGGTCGGGCGCGGACGCCCAGGCTTGCCTGCCCGTGCAGCATGGCTTGAATGCACTGGCCTCTGCCCCACATGGGTATGCGGTGCGGTTGCAGGTCTGGAAGCTGTCACTGACAATGGCTTGTCCTGTCCGGGCACAAGACGCACTGCGCAAGGGTGCTGCACCGGACTCCCTGCGCTGCTCTTATATAGCGGTGTATTCCGCCCGAACCGGCACCGTGGCCCGATCTGCAACACACCGTGCGGTGATTGAGTTTGGGCTCCGCGCAAATAACAGCGAAAATACTTCTTTATTCGCTGCGCCGCCTGCGGCGCAGCACAGGCTCCTGCTGTCCAGGGCCTATACCATTGAACAATGTCACCTCTTTCTCCACGTAGCAACATGTCCGACGCCCCTGAAGTGAACCCGGCCCTGGCCAAGACCTCTGAAACGCATCCTCTTGATGCGCTGACCGGCGGCGCGTTTTCCGCAGAAACCTCGGGTGAGCGTGCCTCGCGCATCCGGGACTGGCTCGCGACCCAGCCCGCACACGACCAACTGCAGGAAGTGTTCAAGGAACTCAGCGTGCGTGACAAGAGCGCGGCGCGTGCCGTGCGCGAGCGCCTGGATGAAATCCGCCGTCTCGAAACCCAGGACAAGATCGGTGCCGAATGGGCCGAGAAGGCCCAGCAGCTGCTGTCTGCCGAAACCCTGAACATTGCCGATGCCACTGCTTGGCAGCGCGATGCGGCCAAGGCCGGTGCGGCCCTGTCGCGCGAACCGCTGTCTGCGTTCAAGAGCCAGCTGGCCGAACGCGTCAAGGTCATCGAAGACCTGCAGCACCGCGTTCAGGTGCAGCGCGAAGCCGCGGTGCTGCTGGCGCAGCGCATCGAAGTGCTGTCGACCAAGCCCTGGCGCGATGCCGCCGCCGCGCTGGAGGCATTGAGCGCCGATGTCGCGCACTGGCAAGCCCAGGCCGCTGAACTTACCGGCGATGCGAGCTGGGTCAGCGTGGATGCGAAGTTCCCGCCCCAGCTGGAGAATTCGCGCAAGCAGCTGCTCGTGGTCTGGGAGGCATTCCAGTCGGCACTGACGCTGACGCAGGCCGCAGCCGCCGACGAGCAGGCCGAGTTGCCGCCCGTGCCGGTCTGGGCCGACGAGCTGCGCGTGGCGCGCGGCCTGCCGGCTGAAGCCGCTGTGGTGGCTGCCAAGACCGCTGCCGCCCCCGCCAAGCCGGCCGCCGCCCCGCGCGCCAAGCCTGCTGCCAAGGCGGCGCCGGAAGTGGTCGAAGCCGCGCTCCAGGCCGTGCGCAATGCGCTGGCCGAACTGAAGGCTGCCGCACCCGCACCCGCAGCCGCACCCGCACCCGCACCCGCAGCCGCAGCCGCTGACGAAGCCGCAGCCGCTGACGAAGCGCCTGTGGCCGACACCACGCCGTCCGAATCCGCTCCCGTGGAAGCCCCGGGGGCCGATGCCGCGGCGGCCGATGCCGCGCCGGCCGAAGCTGCGGCCCCCGCAGCCGCACCTGCAGCGCCGGCCGCCGCCGGCAATGGCAAGCAGGCCAAGGCCGTGGCCCAGCTGCGTGCCGTGCTCAAGCAGCAAGGCCGCCATGTCGACGCTGCGCTGGGTGCCGAAGTCAATGCTGCGCTGCTCGCCGCAGGCGATGCCCAGGGCTGGCAAGGCTGGAAGGCCGACTCGGTGCGCGAAGAACTCGTGGCCCAGGCCGAGTCGCTGCTGAACCGTCCCGATGGTCAGGCGCTGGGTGGCCGCAAGATGCAGGAATCGCTGCGCAACCTGCGCGAGCAGTGGAAGCAGGCGGACCAGGGCGCGCCCGCCAACCATGCGCTGTGGAAGCGTTTCGACGAGGCCTGCAATGCCGCGCACAAGGTGGTCGAGGCCTGGCTGGACCGCGTGCGCAGCGAAGCCGCCAACAACAAGGCGCAGCGCGTGCAATTGATCGAAGAGGTCAAGGCCTGGGCTGCCGAGCAGGCTGCCTCGACCGACTGGAAGGGCATGGCGCGCAGCCTGCGCCAGTTCGGCGAGCGCTGGCGCGATGGCGGCCATGTCGGCGAAAAGATGTTTGCCGAGCTGCAGCCCCTGTGGAAGCAGGCCATTGCCGCGGCCGAAGCACCGCTGCATTCGGCGCAAAAGGCCAGCCTGGCCCGCCGCCACGCAATGATCGACGAGGCCGTGGCGCTGGGCGAAGCCCCGACGCTGCGCATCGATGCCGTCAAGGCCCTGCAGCAGCGCTGGCAGGCCGAGGCGCAGGGCGTGCCGCTGGACCGCAAGCACGAGCAAAAGCTCTGGGATGCCTTCCGCAAGCCGCTGGACGACGCCTTCAACCGCAAGGGCAGCGAGCGCAACAGCCGTGCCCAGGTCGAACTCAGCGAGCGCGACCGCCAGGTGCTCGAAGCATCGAAGGCGCTCGAAGCCGCCAACGCCAGCGGCGATGCACAGCAGATCCGTGCGGCCATGACGGCGCTGGACGCCGCGCTGCACAGCCAGGCACAGGCACAGGCGCAGGAATCTGCAGCCAAGGCCGAGGCCGCTCCGGCTGCGGATACCGAAGCCGCCGCGAAGCCGGCGGTGTCCAAGCCCGTGGTCGCGGTGCGTGGCGATGACCGTCCCGGCATGAAGAAGGAAGCGCCTGCGGCTGCCGGTCGTCCCGGCCGCCCGGGTGAGCGCCGCGATGGCCGCCCCGGCGACCGTGGCGACCGCGGTGATCGCGGCGGCCGCTTTGGCGAGCGCAGCGACCGCGCGCCGCGCGAAGATCGCGGACCGCGCCTGGCCGATCCGGCCTTCCGCGCGCAGCGCGATGCGCTCGAACACGCCCAGGCAGCGCTGCGCAAGCTGGCCGTGCAAGCCCATGGCGAAGCCCTGACCCAGCTGCTCAATGCCTGGGAAAAGCGCGATGCCGAGCAACTGCCCAGCGTGCAGGAACTGGGCGGCCGCGTGACACCGCAGGTGCGCGGCGCCTGGGCCAAGTCGATTGCGGCGCCCGTGAGCGGCGATGCGGGCGAAGCCCTGCTGCGCCTGGAAATGGCCGCCGATGTGCCCACGCCCGCCGAGCAGATCACGGCCCGCCGCACGCTGCAGCTGCAACTGCTGACGCGCCGCAACGATCCGTCGCCGGCCGAGACCTGGGGCCAGGATGCGGCCCGCGTGCTGGCCAGCGCGCGCGACGAAGGCAGCGCCCGCCGCCTGCAGAACGCGCTCAAGGCCCTGCTGCGCAAGTAAGCCTGCCGGCTTGCTCGCGGCAACGAAAAAGCCACTCCTTGGAGTGGCTTTTTTCATGCGCCTGCGCGGACAGGGCGGGGCGCGTTGCGTCATGCAGACGCCCAAAGAAAAAGGCCGTTGCAGTTGCAACGGCCTTTTGAATTTGGTGCCCAGAAGAGGACTCGAACCTCCACGATGTTACTCGCTAGTACCTGAAACTAGTGCGTCTACCAATTCCGCCATCTGGGCATCTCAGGAATGAACGAATTATAAAGGGCGTTTTTGGACCAAAAAGAAGAAATACGAAATTTCTTTCAACGGTCTACGGGCTGTGAGCGGGCTCGGGAGAGGGCATGGCCAAGGGTGCTCTTGGAATTCGGTCATCCACACCGGTAATCCCTGGGCGGGCCCCCCTGAGCCTGTCGACGGGCGGCAGGGTCCAAGGCTTGAGGACAGGATGTTCATCCTTCGACGGGGCCGCCCAGGCGGGCTCAGGACGAACGGGAGGGGGAGGGGGGTTCATGACGAGCGGTGGGAGAGCTCGTGACAAACGGCAGGCTGACGGCCCGCCTGTCCGTTCGCCCTGGGCGGGGCCCCCTGAGCCTGTCGAAGGGTGGGGTCTTAAGGCCACGGTTAAGAGCGCCTGACAAAACCTTTTGCTTGGCGCGATCGCCGGGCTGGCCGCCAAGGCCGGCAGCTGGCCACAGGCCTTTTGCAGCACCATTGCCCGAGTGCCAGCAGCAGCCCGGCTTCCAGAAGCGTGCGCACAGCGCCGGTAGCCCCGGGCGGCGCCGCTCGGGGGCCTGTCCATCGGATGCGGCGGGCTCTATGGCGCGAATACCGCGCGCACGCAGCCATCCTTCTTATGCTTGAACATGTCGTAACCGTGCGGTCCGTCCTCGAGCGAGAAACGGTGCGTGGCGAGGTAGGCCGGGTTCAGTTCACCCCTCTGTGCGTGCGCAAGCAGCCGGTCCATGTAGGCTTGCCCGTGCTGCTGGGCGCTGCGCACCGTCATGCCCTTGTTCATGATGGCGCCCATGGGGAACTTGTCGATCAACCCGTAGACGCCGAGGACTGACAGCGTGCCGCCCTTGCGGCAGGCCATGATGGCTTCACGCAGGGCCTGTCCGCGGTCCGTTTCCAGGCGCAGGGCCTGCTTCACGACGTCATAGGCATACTGCGGGCCGGTGCCGTGCGCCTCCATGCCTACGGCGTCGATGCAGGCATCTGGGCCGCGTCCGCCCGTCATTTCCTTGAGCGCGTCCAGAACGCTGTCGACCTGCGTGTAGTCGATCGTCTCGGCGCCGGCGTGCTCGCGCGCCATTTGCAATCGCTCGGGAAAACGGTCGATCGCGATCACCCGCTCGGCGCCCATCAGCCGCGCGCTCTGCTGCGCCATCAGGCCCACGCCACCGCAGCCCCAGACCGCGACCGTGTCGCCCGGACGGATGTCGCAGAAATCGGCGCCCATATAGCCGGTCGGCGCCGCGTCCGATAGAAACAGCGCTGTCTCGTCCGCCACCCCGTCGGGGACCTTGAAGCAGTCGTTGTCGGCAAACGGTACCCGAACGTATTGCGCGTGCGCACCCGCGTAGCCGCCGAAAGCGTGGGTATAGCCGTAGATGCCGGCCGTGGGATATCCGCCGAGCATTGGCTCCTGCAATTCGGGTTTGGGATGCGTGTTGTCGCACAACGAGTAGAGAGATTGCTGGCAATACCAGCATTGGCCGCACACGATGAATGACGGGACCACGACGCGGTCGCCCTTCGCCACGCGCTTGACCGCGGGGCCGACTTCCTCGATCACGCCCATGAACTCGTGGCCGATCACGTCGCCGGCCTGCATGGTCGGGATGTAGCCGTTGATGAAATGCAGATCGGAGCCGCAGGTCGTCGACAGGCTGACGCGCAGGATGGCGTCATGGGGGTTCACGATTTCGGGGTCCTTCACCGTGCCGACCCGCAAGTCGTTCACGCCGTTCCAGTAAAGTGCTCGCATGTGCTGCTCCTCAGTGTGTGTCGGCGCGAGCGGCGGGCTGGCGCACGGTAGTCGGTATCTCGCCGGTTTCGACGAGGCTCTTGAAGCGCCGCAGCGCGCCGTCGGCAATCACGCGCAGAGGCGCGGCTCCCAGGAGTTCGAGGACCCACTCGCCGAGCGCGCCGCCGGGCGGGTTGAAATGAAACCGCAGCGTGACCACGGTGCCCCGGCCAGCCGGGGCGGGGTGAAAGCGGATCCATCCCTCGTTCGCGATGGCGCCGTCGGAAAGGGCGCGCCATCCGATGCCTTCGTCGGCCCGGTCGACTGTCTCGGTATCCCATTCGCAGGCGCGGCCGAGCGGTCCCGCCAGCTTCCAATGCATGCGGCCGTCATCAGTGGCATGCACGGAAGCAAAACCTGCCATGACTTGGGGCAGCGTGCCGGGGTCGAGCCAGCAGCGGCGAAGTTCATCTGCAGTCTTGCTGATCGTGATCGAACGCTCCACTTCCGGCTGGCCGCTTGCGGTCCCACGCGCGGACTGCACGCGCAGCGCGCCGACCGCGCCGGCGCTGGCGATCGCGGCGACCATGAGCGCCCCCGCGCCTTTCTTTCGCCCTCCGAGCCCGGCCACGATCGCGGCGGCGCCCAGTGCGATGGGAATCCAGCGCAGGTTCTGCCCCGTCCCGCCGGCCGAGGCGGCCCCGGCAGGGCGGCCGCGCTGCGATGACGTACTCCGTGGTGTATCAAAGATACCGTTTGCCATGATAAAAACCCCCTTGTGTTTTGCCCGCCATGCGGTCAGGTTTGGCGTTCGCGGCGCGGGCGGGCCGCACGAGGATGTCAGTCGCGTGGCCGAGGAAGGCGCCATAGCTGGGTCGGCAGGGCCGGTGGCGCATCCCGGGTGAAGAAAGCCGAGTCCTGGATACGCGAGGTGGTCACGTACAGGCTGCCGTCCGGGCCCTGGCTGAAGGTGTCGGGCCAGCGCAGCCGCGGATCCTGCAGCACCGTGCGCAGACGCCCGTCCGGACCCTCGGACAGGTCGCGCGCCTTGATGGCACTGTCCTCGATGGATGTGACATACAGGGTGTCGGTGCCGCGGCCGATCCAGAGACCGTCCGTAGGCCCGACCTTGCCGTAGGCCTGGACGTGGCTGGAGACATCTGCTCCGGCCAGGCCCTTTCCTGTGAGCGCCGCGGTCTGGATGCGGTACAGGGTGTGACCGGTAAGCGCTTTCCAGTACAGCCAGGCACCGTCGGAGGACAGGGCGATGCTGTCGGCGGCGAAAAGCACCTTGCGCCCGTCCGGATAGCGCAGCGGCTTGCCGTCGGTGCTCACGACCACGCCTTTTTCCGGCTGGGTCGACGGATGTCCATCCAGCACCCGGCGCGCCTTGCCGCTGGCCAGCTCCACTACAACCAGCGCCCCGCGCTGCCCGGCGTCGGTAAGAAAGGCATGCTTGCCGTCAATCGAGAAGCGGACATCGTTCAGGTACGATCCCGGAATTGCGACATCCTGGCCAAGGCGGACCACCTGGGCCACCCTGTCTGTGGCGAGATCGATGCGTACCAGCTTCGGTCCATCGGGTACTAGGCCATCCACGGGGGGAGCGGCGGGGTCCACTACCCAGACGCTGCCGCGACCGTCGGCCACCACGCTCTGCACGCACACCCAGTGATCCGATGGATCGAGCTCATCGCGCAGTACATTGCGCCAGGCATTCCATGGTTCGTTGGGATAAGGACGCAAGCTCCCATCCTTCATGAGTTCAGCGACCGAGACAGGCGAATCTTCCGTCCAGCGCGGAAAGTTGACGAAGATACGGCCCGTTTCGCTGACCGTCACGCCGGTGACCTGGTGATCGAACCGGGCTGCCTGCTGCAGCCGCGCATCGGCACGGTGATGTTCCGATTGCGCCGCGGGTGGCGCCTGTGCCGCGTGTGCGTGTGCGTGTGCCGGCGCCGAGCCGCAAGACAGGCATGCTCCTGCCAAGACGAGTGCGAAAAACAGGGACGTGGTTCGCATGACGCTACCTTTCCAATTACGGCACCCCGCGGTGGAGGACACACACTCTGCCACTGTCGATGCGATGCGCATGCAGGACTGCATGCCGCTGGCTTGCGGGTTTCGTTGTCGATGAGCCGCACCTTTGCAAAGTGGGCGGCAGGGCGTGGTTGCAAGCTTTTGAGATCGGCCGATCAATCAAAAAGACCAAATGAATGCCCTCTTGATAATTCGTGGCCTGCTTTCACTGTGTATGCCTGCACTTGCGGCGAATCGATGCTTCCGCGGTGTAGAGGCACCCGCGAGCGCTTGCTTGCGGGTTTTTGTCGATAGCTGCCGGGAGTGCCGTGCCCGTCAGGTGGGCCGTCATCTCCTGGTGGATCAAAGGAGCAGACTATGAAAGCTGTTGTCTATCGCGGTCCCAATCAAGTCGCCGTCGAAAACGTGCCCGATCCCAAGATCGAAGGTCCGACGGATGCCATCGTCAAAATTACCAGCACCAACATCTGCGGTTCCGATCTGCACATGTACGAGGGCCGGACCGATTTCGAGCAGGGCCGCGTCTTCGGCCACGAGAACCTCGGCGTGGTCATGGAAGTCGGTTCGGCGGTTGAGCGGCTCAAGCCCGGGGACTGGGTGTGCATGCCGTTCAATATCAGCTGTGGCCACTGCAAGAACTGTGAACGCGGCCTGACCGCATACTGCCTGAAGGCCAACGAGCCGGGCATAGCCGGCGGCGCGTTCGGCTTTGCCGACATGGGACCCTGGCAGGGTGGCCAAGCCGAACTCCTGCGGGTGCCCTGGGCCGACTTCATGTGCCTGAAGCTGCCACCCGACGCGCAGGAGAGGCAGACCGACTACGTGATGTGCGCCGACATCTTTCCGACCGGCTGGCATGCGACCGAACTGGCCGGCATGAAGCCTGGCGATGCAGTGGTCATCTACGGCGCCGGGCCGGTGGGCCTGATGGCCGCGCACTCGGCGATGATCAAGGGCGCCTGCAGCGTGATGGTGGTCGACTGCCATTCCGACCGGCTGAAGCTTGCCGAGTCGATCGGTGCGATCGCGATCGATTATGCGAAGGAGGACCCTGTGCAGCGGATCATGGACCTGACTCATGGCGTTGGCGCGGACGTGGGTTGCGAATGCGTCGGCTACCAGTGCCACGACCACCATCATCACCGCCAGGAGCGTCCCAACCTCACCATGAACAACCTGATCAACTCCGTCAAGTTCACCGGTGGGATCGGCGTGGTCGGCGTATTCGTTCCGGAGGATCCGAACAGCCCGGACGAGCTGGAGAAAGAAGGCAAGCTCGCGCTCGACTGGGGCAAGCTGTAGTTCAAGGGCCAACGCGTCGCCACCGGCCAGTGCAACGTCAAGGCCTACAATCGCCCATTGCGCGACCTGATCCACGCCGGCCGCGCCAAGCCATCGTTCATCGTGTCCCACGAACTGACGCTGGAACAGGCGCCGGACGCCTACCAGCACTTCGACGTGCGCGATCACGGCTGGACCAAGGTGGTCCTGCATCCCGGCGGCTAGCGCAGCAGGGGGCTCACGTTCGGCAATACCCCGCGCTTTGATGATGTACATGGACACGCATCAATTTTCTGCGCAAAACAAAAAAGGCCGTTGCAGGAAGCAACGGCCTTTTGAATTTGGTGCCCAGGAGAGGACTCGAACCTCCACGATGTTACTCGCTAGTACCTGAAACTAGTGCGTCTACCAATTCCGCCACCTGGGCTTTCAGGAAAGATTTGAATTATGCAGTAGAAGAAACCGCTTTTTTCCAAACTTCCAAAAATATTTATTTCCCAAAACTTGTTGTGCCGGCCTTGCCGCATCGCACAATCGCAATCAAAGACCACTGAGGTAGCAGTGGCCCTGAATTTTTCAAAAACCTTCACAGGTTCTCGTTAAACTTGGTGCCCAGGAGAGGACTCGAACCTCCACGATGTTACTCGCTAGTACCTGAAACTAGTGCGTCTACCAATTCCGCCACCTGGGCATCTCAGGAAAGATCAACATTGTATAGCAAAAAAATGAACCTCAGCACAAACTCTGCCAGCGCAACCGAAGAAATCGAAGGCAGCGTGCAGGGGCATCGGGACGGCCATGGTTTCGTGTTGCGCGATGACGGCGAAAAGGACATCTTCATCCCGGCCAATGAAATGCGTGCCGTGCTGCACAAGGACCGGGTCAAGGTGCATGTGGTGCGCTACGACCGGCGCGGCCGGCCCGAAGGCCGCGTCACCGAGATCATCGAGCGCCCGACCAAGACCATCATCGGCCGCCTGCTGCAGGAAAGCGGCGTCTGGCTGGTGGCGCCCGAGGACAAGCGCTACGGCCAGGATGTGCTGATTCCGGCCAATGCCACCGGCACGGCCAAGACCGGCCAGGTCGTGGTCGCGGAACTCACCGAATCGCCGGCGCTGTTCGGCCAGCCGGTCGGACGCATCATCGAGGTGCTGGGCGAAGTCGACGACGCCGGCATGGAAATCGAGATCGCGGTGCGCAAGTACGACGTGCCGCACGAGTTCTCGCCCGAATGCCTGGAGCAGGCCAAGGCGCTGCCCGACAAGGTGCGCGCGATCGACCGCAAGCAGCGCATCGACCTGACCGACGTGCCGCTGGTGACCATCGACGGCGAAGACGCACGCGATTTCGACGACGCGGTCTATTGCGAACCCGCCAAGATCGGCCGCAGCAAGGGCTGGCGCCTGCTGGTGGCCATTGCCGACGTGAGCCATTACGTGCGCACCGGCAGCGCCATCGACATCGATGCCTACGACCGCGCGACCAGCGTGTATTTCCCGCGCCGCGTGATTCCCATGCTGCCCGAAAAGCTCAGCAACGGCCTGTGCTCGCTGAATCCCGAGGTCGACCGGCTGTGCATGGTCTGCGACATGCTGGTCACCGCCAAGGGTGAAATCCACGCCTACCAGTTCTACCCGGCCGTCATGCACAGCCATGCGCGCTTCACCTATACCGAGGTCGCGGCCATCCTGTCGAACACGCGCGGCCCCGAGGCCCAGCGCCGCAGTGCGCGCGTTCCCGACCTGCTGAACCTGCACGGCGTCTACCAGTCGCTGCTCAAGGCGCGCCAGGCGCGCGGCGCAGTGGACTTCGAGACCACCGAGACGCAGATCGTCTGCGACGACAACGGCCGCATCGAGAAGATCATCCCGCGCACGCGCAACGAGGCGCACAAGCTGATCGAAGAGGCCATGCTCGCGGCCAACGTCTGCAGCGCCGATTTCATCGCGCAAAGCGGCCAGAACGGCCTGTTCCGCGTGCATGACAGCCCCTCGCTGGAAAAGCAGGAGGTGCTGCGCAACTACCTCAAGGCCATGGCCGTGGGCATGTCGATCAGCGACAACCCCAAGCCCGCCGAGTTCCAGGCGATTGCCCAGGCCACCAAGGAGCGTCCCGACGCGCCGCAGATCCACACCATGCTGCTGCGCTCGATGATGCAGGCCATCTACACGCCGGTGAACGAGGGGCACTTCGGCCTGGCGTTCGATGCCTACACCCACTTCACGAGCCCGATCCGGCGCTACCCCGACCTGCTGGTGCACCGCGTGATCAAGTCCGAGCTCGAAGGCAAGCGCTACCGCCTGCCGGCGCTGCCCACGCCGGGCGAGGCGCACGCCAAGCTGGCCAAGCGCCTGGCAAGCCGCGTGAGCGCACTGGGCCAGGCGCCGCGCAAGAAGCCCGCGGGCGGTGCCGAGCTGCAGGCCTGGGAGGCCGCCGGCCTGCATTGCAGCGCCAACGAACGCCGCGCCGACGAGGCCAGCCGCGATGTCGAGTCCTGGCTCAAGTGCAAGTACATGCGCGAGCACCTGGGCGAGGAGTTCTCGGGCACCGTCACGGCCGTGACCACCTTCGGCATCTTCGTCACGCTCGATGCGATGTATGTCGAAGGCCTGGTGCACATCACCGAGCTGGGCGGAGACTATTTCAAGTTCGACGAAATGCGCCAGGAACTGCGTGGCGAGCGCTCGGGCATCCGCTATGCCATCGGCTCGCGCCTGCGTGTGCAGGTCAGCCGTGTCGATCTCGACGGCCGGCGCATCGATTTCCGGCTGGTGCAGGAGGGCGGCGAGGCGCTGCCCGCGCGCAGCGGCGGCAAGCGCGAGGCCCGGGGCCAGCGCGGCCGGCGCGACGAGTTCGCGGGCCAGCGCCAGGAGCGCGATGCACGCGACAACCCGGAGTCGGGCGCCGAAATGCCCACGGGGCGCAAGCCGCGTGGCGGGCGTTCGCTGCCGTCGCTGCCGCCGCCGTCGCCCATCGAAGGCCTGAAGGCCTCCGTGCGCAAGGCCGCCAGCGGACCCAAGCCGCCCAGCGGCAAACCCAAGCGCAAGCCGCGGCGCTGAGCTGCGCGATGTCTGTCACGGGCCTCGGCAATGCCGAGGCCTTTTTCATTGCAGCGCCGCGGCGAGCGCGCTGGCCGTGAGCGCCTGGTGCGCAGGCCATTGGTCGGCAGCGGCGCCATGCGCCTGCACGGCGCTGCTCGCGGCGGCATGCGGCGACAGTCCTGCTGCCAGGCGCGCGCCTATGAGTCCGGCCAGCACGTCGCCGGTGCCGCCCGTGGCCAGGCGTGCGTTGCCGGTGAAATTGACGATGGTCCGTTCGCCTGCGGTGGCTGTGACCGAACCCGAGCCCTTGAGCACCACGGTGCAGGCATGGCGTTCGGCCAGCGCCCGGGCCGCGGCCAGCCGGTCGGCCTGCACCTCGGCGGTGGTGCAATGCAGCAGGCGCGCGGCTTCCAGGGGATGCGGGGTCAGGATGGTGGAAAGCCCCGCATCGGCGCGCGCGCGCAGCGCGGCGGCCAGTGCGCTGTCGCCGGCCACCGCATTGAGGCCGTCGGCGTCCAGCACCAGGCGCGCGGCCCGGGCCAGCACTTCGGGCAGCACGGCGCGCACCGCTTCGCCGCCGCCGCAGCCGCAGACCGCGGTGAGCTGCGGCCAGTCCAGTGCGTGCACGCGGCGCAGCATCAGTTCGGGCCAGGGCGGCGCGAGCGTCGTTCCCTCATCCAGCAGCGCGACCATGACCCGGCCCGCGCCGCCATGCAGCGCGGCGCTGGCCGCAAGCCAGGCCGCGCCCGTCATGCCCATGCCGCGCGCCGACAGGCCTTCGCCGCCGATCACCGCGACATCGCCAAAGCTGCCCTTGTGGCTGGCATGCCGCTGCGCCTGGCGCCCATCGGCCTGCTGCTGCGTTCCCAGTTGCGCCGTGGCCGCAGGCGCGAGCGCGCCGCAGCCCAGGTCGTCCAGCCAGACGCTGCCGCAGGCGTCGCGCCCCTGGCCCGTGAACAGACCGGGCTTGAGCGTCAGCAGGCTCAGCGTATGGCGCGCCGCCCTGGAGGGGGCATCTGGCGCAAAGCCCGGCGCGTATTGGCCGGTGTCGGCATCGAGCCCCGAAGGAAGGTCCACGGCCAGCAGCGTGGCCGGACTGGCGTGCAGTGCGGCCAGCAGCGCGCGCAGCTCGTGCGCAGCGCCGCGCTGCGACGTGGCGCGCAGGCCTATGCCCAGCAGGGCGTCGATGCATAGATCGTGCGGGCCCAGGTCCGCAGGCGGCCCGGGCGTGAAGGGCACGCCCGCAGCCAGTGCGCGTTGCCATGCGGCGCGCGCGTCGGCGGGCGTGGTGCTCGGGTCTCCCAGCCAGGTCACGCTGACCGCCTTGCCCGCTTGCTGCAGACGGGCCGCGGCTTCGAGGCCGTCGCCGCCGTTGTTGCCGCCGCCGCAGGCAATCCAGATCTGGCGCGCATGCGGCGCGAGCGCCAGCGCGAGGCGCGCCGTGGCCGCGCCCGCGCGCCGCATCAGGGTGTGGGCGGGCAGGCTGGCGGCGGCCGCGGCTTCCAGGGCGCGCGTCGCGGCCACATCGTGCAGGGCATGGGGCTGTGCGGCGGATAGTTGGAGCATGGCGCCAGCATAGCGCTGGTGCCGGTTCAGCGCAGCAGCAGGCCGCTGGTGTCGATGGCCGGCGCGCGCCCGTCGATCAGGTCGGCCAGCAGCTGGCCGCAGCCATGCGCCATGGCCGCGCCGTGGTTGCCATGGCCGACGTTGAGCCAGATGCCCGGCAGGCCGCTGGCGCCCAGCAGCGGTGCGCCGTCGGCACTCATCGCGCGGATGCCGCGCCAGCTCTGCACGCCTTGCGACGGCTGCATGCCGCCGGGAAACCACTGGTTCAGCGCGCGGTAGAGCCGCTGCAAAGTGGCGACATGCGGCGTGCCCGAGGTGCCGAGTTCGGCGCCCCCACCGGCGCGCACGCGCAGGCCCTGGCGCACCAGCGTGATCTGGCTGTCCCAGTCGATGACCGCGCAGCGCGGTGCATGGATGGGTTCACGCACCGGGGCATTGACCGTGTAGCCGCCCAGGCCGACCAGCGGCAGCGCCAGGCCCAGCGGGCGCAGCAGTGCCGCACTGTCTATGCCTGCGCAGACCACGATGGCATCGTGGGCGCGCGCGCTCGATTCGCCCTTGAGCAGCACCCGCGCCGGTGCCAGCTGCAGCCGGCTGACCTGCGCATCGAACACGAACTGCACGCCCAGCTGCTGTGCGGCGAAACGCTGCAGCTGGACCCAGAGACGGTTGTTGGCGGTGGCGGCCTCGGGCAGGTTGAGCGCGCCGGCCAGCGCAAAGTCGGCGGCCAGGCCGGGCTCGAGCTGGCGCGCCTGCGCGGCATCGATGCGCTGCACGCCCACGCCGGCGTCGGCCAGTACGGTGAGCGCGGGCGCGAGGCGTGCCAGCGTGGCCTCGCTGCGCAGCAGCACCAGCGCACCGTTGTGCGCTTGCAGGTCCTGGTCGATGGCGATCGGGTCGTTGTCGCGCAGCTGGCGGCTGTACTGGCTCAGCCGTTCGATGGCGGCCAGCGCCGGGTCGATGCGCTCGGGCGCGCGGCGGATGCGCCGGCCGGCCTGGCGCCAGCGCCAGAGCCAGGAAAGATCGGCGCCGCGCAAGCCGCCGCCCAGGCGCAGCTGGGAAGAGGGCGCACGCAGCCCCGGCGCGCTCCAGGGTTGCAGCAGGGCCGGCGCAAGCCAGCCCGTGGGCGCAAAGCTCGCGCCTTCGGCGGCGCTGCCGTGGCGGTCATAGACCGTAATGGCGTGGCCGCTTTGCGCAAGCGCGTACGCAGTGGCGATGCCGGTGGCGCCGGCACCCACGATGGCGATGTTCATGGGAGAGTGGTGGTCGGAGAGGGCCGGCGCCGCAGCGCCGGGGGAGGGCGCAGTCGCTACGCGGCTTGGAGTATGCCTTCGATCTGCTGGCTCACGGCCAGCACCGCGTCATCATGCATGCCGCCGTGCCAGACCATCATTCCGACCGGCAGCTCGCCCTGCTGGTGGCAGGGCAGCGACAGCGCGCAGCCGTCGAGCATGTTGACCACGCTGGGATTGCGCAGCAGCAGCGTGTTGGCGCGCTGGAAGCCGGCATCGCGGCGCGCATCCACTGCGGCATCGAGGCCGTCGGCCGGCGCCACGCTGTCGATGCTTGGCGCCAGGATGGGCACGGTGGGCGAGAGCAACGCGTCATAGCCGGCCAGTGCCTGCTCCATGCGCGCGATCCACTGGTTGCGCGCATGGTGCAAATCGATGTATTGCGCGGCCGTCATGCTGGCGCCGCGTTCGATGCGGCTGCGCACGCGCGGATCGTAGGGCCGGCCCAGCGCATCGGCGCGCGCCAGCAGCGGGCGGTGCCAGGCATAGCTTTCGGCGCCCGAGAAGCTGCCATGGTCGTTGATGTGCGCGAGCGTGTCGAGTTCGGGCAGGTCGATGTCGACGATCTGCGCACCGGCGGCGCGCAGCTGCGCCAGGCTGCGCTCGAAGGCCTGCAGCACCGCGGGTTCGATATCGTCGAAGAACAGCTGGCGCGGCACGGCCAGGCGCCATTCGGCGATGCCGGCGCTGCTGCGCGTGACGGTGCGTGCGGCGAGGATCTCATGCACCAGGATCGCATCGCGCACGCTGCGCGTGATGGCGCAGGCCGTATCGAGCGTGGGCGACAGCGGCACCGTGCCCTGCAGCGGCGTGAGGCGCGCGGTGTTCTTGAAGCCGACCAGGCCGCACAGCGCCGCGGGGATGCGGATCGAGCCGCCGGTGTCCGAGCCCAGGCCCACATAGGCCGCGCCGCTGGCCACCGACACCGCTGCGCCCGACGACGATCCGCCGCTCACGCGTGCCGGACCGGGCAGTGCGCCGAAGCGCGCGTCATAGGCCGCAGGCGTGCCGAAATGCGGGTTGACGCCCACGCCCGAGTAGGCGAACTCCACCATGTGGGTGCGGCCGATGATGGCCGCGCCCGCGGCGCGCAGGCGTGCCACGGCCGGGCTGTCATGCGTGGCCACGGGTGCATCCGCGAGCACCAGCGAACTCGCGGCGCTGCGCGTGCCCTGCAGGTCGAAAAGGTCTTTGACCGTGACCGGCAGTCCGGCCAGCGGCAGCTGCGGCGCGGCGCGTGCCGCATCGTGCATGGCACTGTCGAACAGGGTCTGCGCAAACACATGGTCGCAGACCGCAGAGCGGGCCGTCTCGATGGCGGCTTGGAGCAGATCGGTGGCGCGGCATTCGCCGCTGCGCACGTTGGCGCGCGTGGAGCAAAGATCAGAGTGCATGCTTGTGGTAGAATTTTTCGGCTTTGCTGAGTGCTGCCTTGCGGCATGTGAAATCAGATGCCGTGCCGGGCGCGTTTTTCGTGCCTTGGCTTGCAGTGTGCCCTAGTGGCGTGCAGCAAAGTAAATAGCAAACCAGTCCCCTCAAGGTGTTGCCCTCCCGGGCAAATGTCGGGCTGGATTTTAGACCCAACCTTTGGAGTATCAATATGTCCGTCACGATGCGCGAAATGCTCGAAGCCGGTGTCCACTTCGGTCACCAAACCCGCTTCTGGAACCCCAAGATGGCCCCGTTCATCTTCGGTCACCGCAACAAGATTCACATCATCAACCTGGAAAAGTCGCTGCCGATGCTCCAGGAAGCGCAGAAGTTCGCCAAGCAGCTGTCCGCCAACCGCGGTACCGTGCTGATGGTGGGCACGAAGCGCCAAGCCCGCGAACTGGTGGCTGCTGAAGCCCAGCGCGCTGGCGTGCCTTACGTCGACCAGCGCTGGCTCGGCGGCATGCTGACCAACTTCAAGACCGTGAAGACCTCGATCAAGCGCCTGAAGGACATGAAGGTCCAGCAGGAAGCCGGTCTGGAAAGCATGAGCAAGAAGGAACAGCTGATGTTCGCCCGCGAACTCGAAAAGCTGGAAAAGGACATCGGCGGTATCCAGGACATGAACGGCCTGCCCGACGCCATCTTCGTGATCGACGTGGGCTTCCACAAGATCGCCGTGGCCGAAGCCAAGAAGCTGGGCATCCCCCTGATCGGTGTGGTGGACTCGAACCACAACCCCGAAGGCATCGACTACGTGATCCCTGGCAACGATGACTCGGCCAAGGCCGTGGAACTGTACGCCAAGGCCATCGCCGATGCGATCATCGAAGGCCGTGCCGATGCCGTCAACGACGTCGTCAAGGCCGTGGCTGCCGAAGGCTCGGACGAGTTTGTGGAAGTGCAAGAGTCGGCTGCCTAAGGTCCGGCAACGCGACCTGTCGCGAGAAAGAAGCGGGGCTCTGGTAGCCCCCTTTTTTTAGCCTCATTCCTTGTAACGAATCGAAATCAAACCGGAGAAATAAGATGGCTGTTATTACCGCAAAACTGGTGGCTGAACTGCGCGCCAAGACCGACGCACCGATGATGGAGTGCAAGAAGGCACTGACCGAAGCCGACGGCGACCTGGCCAAGGCGGAAGAGCTGCTGCGCGTCAAGCTCGGCACCAAGGCTGGCAAGGCGGCTTCGCGCGTGACCGCCGAAGGCGTCGTGGCGGCTTCGATCAATGGCAACGTGGGCGCGCTGATCGAAGTCAACAGCGAAACCGACTTCGTCTCCAAGAACGACAGCTTCCTGGCCCTGGCCGATGCCGCCGCCAAGCTGGTGGCCGAGCACAACCCTGCCGACATCGAAGCCCTGGGTGCGCTGGCCTACGAGCAAGACACTTTCGGCCCCACGCTGGAAGACGTGCGCAAGGGCCTGATCGGCAAGATCGGCGAGAACATGTCGTTCCGCCGCTTCAAGTACTTCAGCGGCAGCAACCTGGCTTCCTACCTGCACGGCTCGCGCATCGGCGTGGTCGTCGAGTTCGAAGGCGATGCAGCCGCAGCCAAGGACGTCGCCATGCACGTGGCCGCGATGAAGCCCGTGGCCCTGAGCAGCGCCGACGTGCCTGCCGAGCTGATCGAGAAAGAGCGCACCGTGGCAACCGCCAAGGCCGCAGAATCGGGCAAGCCCGCCGACATCGTCGCCAAGATGGTCGAAGGTTCGGTGCAGAAGTACCTCAAGGAAGTCTCGCTGTACAACCAGGTCTTCGTGAAGGCCGCTGACGGCAAGCAGACCGTCGAGCAGATGCTCAAGGCCGCCAACACCACCATCAAGGGCTTCACCCTGTACGTGGTCGGCGAAGGCATTGAGAAGAAGGTGGACGACTTCGCTGCCGAAGTGGCGGCCCAGGTGGCTGCTGCCAAGGCTGGCGCGTAATTCATCCGTAGACCGTTTCCTTTCCCCCGATTTCTTTTTTTACCGTACGGAGTATTTTCATGACCCAAGCAGCACCAGCCCACAAGCGCATCTTGCTCAAGTTGTCTGGTGAGGCGCTCATGGGCGATGACTCCTTCGGTATCAACCGTGCGACCATCGAGCGCATGGTCGAAGAGATCGCCACCGTCACCCGCGTGGGTGTGCAGGTGGCGGTGGTCATCGGGGGCGGAAACATCTTTCGTGGCGTGGCCGGTGGCTCCGTAGGCATGGACCGTGCAACGGCCGACTACATGGGCATGCTGGCCACGGTCATGAATGCCCTGGCCCTGGCCGATGCCATGGACAAGCAGGGCCTGACGGCGCGCGTGATGTCGGCCATTGCCATCGAGCAGGTGGTCGAGCCCTACGTGCGTCCCAAGGCGCTGCAGTACCTCGAAGAAGGCAAGGTCGTGGTGTTTGCCGCCGGCACGGGCAACCCGTTTTTCACCACCGACACCGCCGCTGCGCTGCGCGGCGCGGAAATCGGTGCCGAAGTCGTGCTCAAGGCGACCAAGGTGGATGGCGTGTACACGGCCGATCCGTTCAAGGACGCCGATGCCACGCGCTACACCCAGCTGAGCTTCGACGAAGCGATTTCGCGCAACCTGGGCATCATGGACGCGACTGCGTTTGCGCTGTGCCGCGACCAGAAGCTGCCGGTGCGGGTGTTTTCCATCGTCAAGCATGGCGCGCTGCTGCGCGTGGTGATGGGTGAAGACGAAGGTACCTTGGTGTACGCTTGAGCACCATGCACCGCGCAGGTGCATTGCCGATCCCGAGGAATAACATGACGATTGCTGACATCAAGAAAACCACCGAAACCAAGATGGACCAGTCCATCACGGCGTTCAAGAACAACCTGGGCAAGATCCGCACCGGCCGTGCCAGCGCCGGCATGCTCGACAGCATCCAGGTCGAATACTACGGCTCCATGGTGCCGCTGACCCAGGTGGCCAACGTCTCGCTGCTCGACTCGCGCACGCTGAGCGTCCAGCCGTGGGAAAAGAACATGGGCGCCAAGTGCGAGAAGGCGATCCGCGAGAGCAACCTGGGCCTGAACCCCTCGTCCCTGGGCGACCTGATCCGCGTGCCCGTGCCGCCGATGAGCGAAGAGCGCCGCAAGGAAATGACCAAGCTGGCACGCAACGAAGCCGAAGGCGCGAAGATCGCCATCCGCAACCTGCGCCGCGATGCCAATGACTCGGTGAAGAAGCTGGTCAAGGACAAGCTGGCTTCCGAAGACGACCAGAAGCGTTCGGAATCCGATGTGCAGAAGGTCACCGACCGCCACATCGCCGAGATCGATCAGCTGGTGGCGGCCAAGGAACAAGAGATCATGGCGGTTTGACGGGCGCCTGTTCGATAGGTCACGCCTTGTATACCGAAATCTCCGTGCCCCGGCACGTGGCCATCGTGATGGATGGCAACGGGCGCTGGGCCAAGCACCGCTTCATGCCCCGGCTTGCGGGCCATTCGCAGGGCGTGAAGGCCTTGCGCCGCTGCGTCAAGGCCTGCCTCGTGCGCGGCGTGCGGGTGCTCACGGTGTTTGCCTTCTCCTCGGAGAACTGGCAGCGGCCCGAGGACGAGGTCTCGGGCCTGATGGGCCTGCTCACGACGGCCCTGGGCCGCGAGGTGGCCGAACTGGGACGCGAAGGCGTGCAGTTGCACTTCGTCGGCGAACGCCGCGGACTGAGCGAGCGCATGTGCGCGGGCCTGGCCGCCGCCGAGCAGGAAACGGCGCACAACAGCCGCCTGGTGCTCAACATCTGTTTCAATTACGGCGGACGCTGGGATATCGCCCAGGCCGCAGCCCGCCTGGCGGCGCAGGGCGAGCCCATCACCGAAGCCAGCCTGAACGCGGCCATGGGCCTGGCGCATGTGCCCGACCCGGATCTGCTGATCCGCACCGGCGGCGAGATGCGCATCAGCAATTTCCTGCTGTGGCAGTTGGCATACTCGGAACTGTTCTTCAGCCCTGTCCTGTGGCCCGACTTCGACGAAGCGGCGCTGGACGAGGCCTTTGCTGCCTACGGCGCGCGCGAGCGCCGCTTTGGCAAAACCTCTGCACAAATACAGTCGGCCCCTCCCGCAAAGATGCCGGTCTGAGAAAGGGAATCCATGCTCAAGCAGCGTGTCATCACCGCCCTGGTCCTGCTGGCGATTCTTCTTCCCGCATTGTTCTATCCCGATCCACTGCCGTTCTCGCTGGTGGTGCTGGCGATGATGACCGCGGGTGCCTGGGAGTGGGGGCGCATGCAGGGCTTGAAGCAGGGTGGGGCGGTCGCGCTGGCGGCGGCCTGCCTGCTGCTGTGCGGCCTGAGCTGGTCGCTGGGCTGGCTGGAGCGGCCGCTCACCGCGCTGTGGGTCATTGGCGGCAGCCTGTGGGTGCTGTCCGGGGCGCTGCTGCTGCGCGCCGGCGTGGCGGCCTGGGCGCGCATACCGCTCGCAGTGCGCCTGGTGGGCGGCGTGCTGGCGCTGTGGCTGGCCTGGCTGGCCGTGGCGCAGGCGCACCGCATGGGGGTCAACTTCCTGCTGTCGGTGCTGCTGCTGGTCTGGGTGGCCGACGTCTTTGCCTATTTCGCGGGCCGGACCTTCGGCCTCAAGTTCACGCGCAACAAGCTCGCACCCTCGATCAGCCCCGGCAAGAGCTGGGAAGGGGTCTGGGGCGGCATGGCCGGTGTGCTGGTGCTGGCCCTGGTGTGGGTCTGGGCCGACCGCCATTACGGCGTGGCCCTGCCGAGCTTCTATAGCCTGCTGGCGCGCCAGGGCCTGTGGTTCCTGTTGCTGGCCGTGGTGTTCATGGCGGCGATGAGCGTGGTCGGCGACCTGGTGGAATCGCTGGTCAAGCGCAGCGTCGGCGTCAAGGACAGCAGCGCGCTGCTGCCCGGCCATGGCGGCGTGCTCGACCGCATCGACGCGCTGCTGCCGACCCTGCCCCTGGCCATGATGCTTTCCTCTTTCGTACAGACATGAAACAACGTCTCACCATCCTGGGCTCCACGGGCTCGATCGGCACCAGCACGCTGGACGTGGTGGCGCGCCACCCCGACAGCTACGAGGTGTTCGCGCTCAGCGCTGCCACCCAGGTCGAGCTGATGCTGGCCCAGTGCGCACAATTCCAGCCGCGCTTCGCGGTCATGGCCAGCGCGGCGCATGCGCGCGAGCTTGCCGACAAGCTCCAGGCGAACGGCCTGGCGACCGAAGTGCTGCAGGCACCCGATGCGCTCGAACAGATTGCCGCGCATGAGGACGTCGATGCGGTCATGGCGGCGATCGTCGGCGCCGCGGGCCTGGGCCCGTGCCTGGCGGCCGCGCGTGCCGGCAAGCGCCTGCTGCTGGCCAACAAGGAAGCGCTGGTGGTCGGCGGCGCGCTGTTCATGGACACCGTCAAGCGCCATGGCGCGACGCTGCTGCCCATCGACAGCGAGCATTCGGCGATCTTCCAGTGCCTGCCCGAAGACCGCACGACCTGGGCGCAGCGCGTCGACAGCATCCTGCTGACGGCCTCGGGCGGCCCGTTTCGCGCGCGCGATCCGGCGAGCCTGTCGCAGATCACGCCCGAGCAGGCCTGCGCGCACCCGAATTTCTCCATGGGCCGCAAGATCTCGGTCGACTCGGCCACGATGATGAACAAGGCGCTCGAGGTCATCGAGGCGCGCTGGCTGTTCGACCTGGCGCCCGAGCGCATCAAGGTCGTGATCCATCCGCAGCAGATCGTGCATTCGATGGTGCAGTTCAACGACGCCTCGATCCTCGCGCAGCTCGGCACGCCCGACATGCGCGTGCCCATTGCCTGCGGCCTGGCCTGGCCCGAGCGCATTGAAAGCGGCGCGGCGCGGCTGGACTTCTCGCAGCTCGCGGCGCTGACCTTCGAGGATGCCGATGCACGGCGCTTTCCCGGGCTGCACCTGTCGTGGCAGGCGCTGCGCGCGGCCGAAGGCACGACAACAGTGCTCAACGCAGCCAATGAAATGGCGGTCGATGCCTTCCTGCACCGGCGCCTGAGCTTCGACCGCATCCACGCGGTCAACCTCGAGACCCTCGAGAAAATGCAGCTGCCGCAGGCCCCGGGTTCGCTCGAGGACCTGCTGGCCGTCGATGCCCGGGCGCGCGACTGCGCGCGCGCGGCGGTGCAACGCTGGGCGCTGGCCTGATCCGCGCGTCCCGGCGGTCCTCTTTGCGAAAGTAGGCCTTTTCCATGCTGATGACTGTCCTTGCCTTTGTGGTCGCGCTGGGCGTGCTGATTGCGGTGCACGAGTACGGCCACTACCGCGTGGCCGTGGCCTGCGGCGTCAAGGTACTGCGCTTCTCGGTGGGCTTCGGCAAGCCGCTGCTGCGTTGGCAGCCCAAGGGCTCGCCCACCGAATTCGTGCTCGCGGCGTTCCCGTTGGGCGGCTACGTGCGCATGCTCGATGAGCGCGAGGCGCCCGTGGCCGCCGAGGAGCGCCACCTGGCCTTCAACAACAAGCCCCTGCGTTCGCGCGCGGCCATCGTCGCCGCGGGGCCCGCGGCCAACCTGCTGCTGGCGGTGCTGCTGTATGCGGGCGTGAACTGGGTCGGCATCGAAGAGCCGCAAGCCATCGTCGCCAGCCCCGCGGCCGGCTCGCTGGCCCAGGCCGCGGGCCTGCAAGGCGCGGAGCGCGTGCAGGCCGTGGCGCGCGGCGACCGGGACTGGGAGCCCGTGGAATCCTTCGACGCGCTGCGCTGGGCGCTGGCGCGCGCCGCGCTCGAAGGCGAGAACGTGCGCCTCGAAGTGCAGCGGCCGCAGTCGGCGGCGACCGCGGTGCTGGAGCTGCCCGTGGGCACGCTCGAGACGCGTGAGGCCGACGAGCGCCTGTTCGAGCGCATCGGCGTGGTCGCGCCCTGGACGCCAGCCGTGATGGGCGAGCTGTTGCCTGACGGCGCGGCGCAGCGCGCGGGCCTGCGCGAAGGCGACAAGGTGCTGGCGGTGGGCGCCGTCAAAGTGGTCGACGGCCAGCAGTTGCGCGGCCTGATCCGCGCCTCGGTGCGGGACGGCCAGGGACTGGCGCAGGACTGGCGCATCGAGCGCGGCGGCCAGCCGCTGCAGCTGTCGGTACGCCCGGACGCGGTGCAGCAGGACGAACAGTGGGTCGGGCGCATCGGCGCGTTTGTCGGTGCCGCACCGGCCATGACGGTGGTGCGCCGGGGCTTTTTCGAGGGCCTGCAAAATGGCGCGCAACGCACCTGGGACCTGTCGATACTGACGCTGCGCATGATGGGCCGCATGGTCATTGGCGAAGCCTCGATCAAGAACATCAGCGGCCCGCTGACGATCGCCGACTATGCGGGCAAGTCGGCCAGCATGGGACTCACGCAATACCTGGCATTTCTTGCGCTCATCAGCGTGAGCCTGGGCGTGCTGAACCTGCTACCCTTGCCGGTTTTGGACGGTGGGCACCTGATGTATTATCTTTGGGAAGGCGTCACGGGCCGGCAGGTGTCCGAGGCTTGGATGGAAAGATTGCAGCGTCTCGGCGTGGCCGTGCTGTTGCTGATGATGGGCATCGCCTTTTTCAACGATATCAACCGGCTCTTGGGCTAACTATTTTTGCCGAATTTGCCAAGCAAGTCGGCGGCAATCCACTCATGAAAAAACACATCAATCGCTTAGGCGCGCGTACCGCTTCGGCCTTGACGGCCATGGTTTTTGCGGCCAACGCTGCCTGGGCACTGGAGCCTTTCAAGGTCCAGGACATCCGCGTCGAAGGCCTTCAGCGCGTGGAAGCCGGCACCATCTTCGCTTCCATTCCCCTGCGCGTGGGCGATGACTACAACGACGAGAAAGGCTCGGCCGCGATCCGCGCGCTGTTCGCGCTGGGCCTGTTCAAGGACGTGCGGCTCGAGGCCAACGGCAATGTGCTCACGGTGGTGGTCGAGGAACGTCCGACCATTGCCGACGTGAACTTCGCCGGCACCAAGGAGTTCGACAAGGACACGTTGAAGAAGGCCATGCGCGATGTCGGCCTGGCCGAAGGCCGACCGTTCGACAGCGCGCTGTCGGACCGCGCCGAGCAGGAACTCAAGCGCCAGTACATCAATCGCAGCCTCTACGGCGCGGAGGTCGTGACCACGGTGACGCCGATCGAGCGCAACCGCGTCAACCTGACCTTCACCGTGACCGAAGGCGAGCCCGCCAAGATCAACGAGATCCACGTGGTCGGCAACAAGGCCTTCAGCGAATCGACGCTCAAGGGCCTGTTCGACCAGGACACCGGCGGCTGGCTCAGCTGGTACACCAAGTCCGACCGCTACGCACGCTCCAAGCTCAATGCCGACCTGGAGACGCTGCGCTCGTATTACCTGCAGCGCGGCTACCTCGAGTTCCGCATCGAATCGACCCAGGTCGCGATCTCTCCGGACAAGCAGACCATCTCGCTCACGGTGAACATCCATGAAGGCGAGCGCTATGTGGTCTCCGACGTCAAGCTCGAAGGCAACTACCTCGAGCGCGACGACGAGTTCAAGTCCATGGTCAAGATCAAGCCCGGCGAGCCCTACAACGCCGACCAGGTCACCGAAACCACCAAGGCCTTCTCCGACCACTTCGGCAACTTCGGCTTTGCCTTCGCGCGCGTCGAAGCGGTGCCCGAGATCGACCGTGAAAACAACCGCGTGTCGATCGTCGTCAAGGCCGAGCCTTCGCGCCGCGCCTATGTGCGCCGCATCCAGGTCAGCGGCAACAACCGCACGCGAGACGAAGTGATCCGCCGCGAGTTCCGCCAGTTCGAGGCTTCGTGGTACGACGGCGACAAGATCAAGCTGTCGCGCGACCGCGTCGACCGCCTGGGCTTCTTCACCGAGGTCAACGTCGAAACGCAGGAAGTTCCGGGCTCGCCCGACCAGGTGGATCTGGTCGTGTCGGTGGCGGAAAAACCCACGGGTTCGCTGCAGCTGGGTGCGGGTTTCTCGAGTGCCGAGAAAGTCTCGCTGTCCTTTGGTATCAAACAGGAAAACGTGTTTGGTTCGGGTAACTATTTGGGTGTTGATGTAAATACCAGCAAATACCGCCGGACCCTGGTGCTGAGCACCACCGATCCTTATTTCACCAAGGAAGGCATTTCGCGCACGCTGGATGTCTACTACCGCACCGACAAGCCGTACGAAGACCAGGGCGGCAATTACGAACTCGTCACGGCCGGCACGGGCGTGCGCTTCGGTGTGCCGTTCAGCGAACTCGATACCGTGTTCTTCGGTGCGGGCCTGGAGCAGACGCGCATCAAGCCCGGCACGAACATCCCGGCGGCCTACCTGGCCTATGCCGACACCTACGGCTACACCAGCATGGCCGTGCCGCTGACCATCGGCTGGTCGCGCGACAGCCGCGACAGCGCGCTCGCTCCCAACGCCGGCCGCTACCAGCGCCTGAATACCGACTGGTCGGTGGGCGGCGATGCACGCTATGTGCGCGCCAACTACCAGATCCAGCAATACGTGCCGCTGAACAAGAAGTTCACGCTGGCCTTCAACGGCGAACTCGGCTGGGGCAAGGGCCTCAACGGCCGTCCGTTCCCGGTGTTCAAGAACTTCTACTCGGGTGGCCTGGGCTCGGTGCGTGGTTTCGACCAGGGCACCCTGGGCCCGCGCGACGTCATCGGCTCCTCGCTGGGCGGCCCGAAGAAGGTCACGCTGAACGCCGAATTCATGGCGCCGCTGCCGGGCGCGGGCAACGACCGCACCTTGCGCGTGTTTACCTTCGTCGACGTCGGCAATGTGTTCGGCGACAACGAAACGGTCGATTTTTCGCAGATGCGTGCGTCGGCTGGCCTGGGTCTGAGCTGGATTTCCCCGTTGGGGCCATTGCGCTTGGCGTATGCTCAGCCCGTGCGTAAATTTGCTGGCGATAAAATCCAGAAACTTCAATTCCAAATCGGAACGTCCTTCTAATGAAATCTATCTCTCGCCAAATCTCTATGGCCGTGCTGCTGGGCGGCATGGCGCTGGCTGCGCATGCGCAAGAATTCAAGGCCGGTTTTGTCAATACCGATCGCGTGTTCCGCGAGGCGACTTCCGCCAAGGCCGCGCAGGCCAAGCTGGAAGCCGAATTCGCCAAGCGCGAAAAGGATGTTGTCGATGCGGGCAATTCGCTGAAGGCCGCTTCGGACAAGTTCGAGCGCGAGGCGCCGACGCTGTCCGAATCGCAGCGCACCGCACGCCAGCGCCAGCTGGTCGACCAGGACCGCGAGTTCCAGCGCAAGCGCCGCGAATTCCAGGAAGACCTGAACTCGCGCAAGAACGAGGAACTGTCGCAAGTGCTCGAGCGCGCCAACCGCGTGGTCAAGTCGGTGGCCGAAGCCGAAAAGTACGACGTCATCCTGCAGGAAGCGGTGTACATCAATCCCAAGCACGACATCACCGACAAGGTGATCAAGGCGCTCAACGCCTCCAAGTAATCGCCTTAGAAGACGTACAGACAGTGAGCTTGTCACTCGGGCAAATTGTGGGTGCGCTGGGAGGAACGCTGGAGCTGGCGGGCAGCGATACGGAGATCTTCCGCATCGCCCCGCTGGACTCCGCAGGCCCGGGAGACTTGAGCTTCCTGAGCAATCCGCGCTACCAGCAGCAACTGGCCGCCTCCAAGGCGGCCTGTGTCATTGTGGCGCCCGCGATGCGGGAGGCCGCGATGCAGCGCGGGGCGTGCATCGTGGCGGACAACCCCTATGTGTATTTCGCGCGTGCCACGCAGCTTTGGAAGCAGCATGAGCAGGCGCATCAGGTGCGCTGCGGCGTGCATCCCAGCGCGGTGGTCGACCCGCTGGCCGAGGTCGACCCCACGGCCTATGTGGGGCCGCTGTGCGTGGTCGAGCGCGGCGCGCGCATCGGCGCCGGCACGGTGCTGAAGTCGCGCGTGACGGTGGGCGAGAACTGCAGCGTCGGCGCGCGCTGCATATTGCACTCGGGCGTGGTGCTGGGCGCCGACGGCTTCGGGTTCGCGCCCGAGCGTGGCACCTGGGTGAAGATCGAGCAGCTGGGCGCCGTGCGCGTGGGCGATGACGTGGAGATCGGCGCCAACACCTGCATCGATCGCGGCGCGCTGGACGACACCGTGATCGAGAATGGCGTCAAGCTGGATAATCTCGTGCAGATCGGGCACAACGTGCATCTCGGCGCGCATGTCGCGATGGCCGGATGCGCGGGCGTGGCCGGCAGCGCGCGCATTGGTGCGCATTGCACCGTGGGAGGCGGTGCAGTCGTGCTCGGACACCTCGAATTGGCCGAGAATGTGCATGTTTCGGCGGCGACCGTGGTGATGCGTTCTTTGAACAAGCCCGGCGTCTATACAGGAGTGTTTCCTGTCGATGAAAACAACAAATGGGAAAAAAATGCTGCCACTCTGAAGCAGCTGCACAGCCTGCGCGAGCGCATCAAGGCACTCGAGCAGCAGCAGCAGCAGGACAGCAAGAACGGAACGCAATGATGGATATCCACGCAATTCTCAAGCAACTGCCCCACCGCTACCCTTTTTTGCTGGTGGACAAGGTACTCGAGCTCGAGAGCAACCAACGCATCAAGGCCATCAAGAACGTCACGTTCAATGAGCCGTATTTCCAGGGACATTTCCCTGGCCGTCCGGTGATGCCGGGCGTGCTGATGCTCGAAGCGCTGGCCCAGGCCGCCGGCCTGCTGGCGTTCGACGCCATGGGCCAGGTGCCGGACGAAAACAATATCTACTACTTCGTCGGCATCGACGCCGCGCGCTTCAAGCGTCCGGTCGAGCCCGGCGACCAGCTCGTGCTCGAGATCACCATCGACCGCGTGCGTGGCGGCATCTGGAAGTTCAAGGGCGTGGCCCGCGTGGGTGACGAGGTGGCATGCGAAGCCGACCTGATGTGCACCATGCGCGCCGTCGGTTGAGGACGCAGCTTTGGTCGTGAGCCGCATCCATTCCACCGCGCTGGTCGATCCCGCGGCCCAGCTCGACGCATCGGTGACGGTCGGGCCCTATGCCGTGGTCGGCCCGCATGTCCGCATCGGCGCCGGCACCAGCGTGGGCGCGCATTGCGTCATCGAAGGCCATACGACGATTGGCGCGGACAACAAGATCTTCCAGTTTGCCTCGCTGGGCGCCCAGCCGCAGGACAAGAAGTATGCCGACGAGCCGACCCGGCTGGTGATTGGCGACCGCAACACCATCCGCGAGTTCTGCACCTTCAACACCGGCACCGTCCAGGACGAAGGGTTGACCCAGGTCGGCAACGACAACTGGATCATGGCCTATGTGCACATCGCGCATGACTGCGTGGTGGGCAACCACACGGTGCTGGCCAACAACGCGACCCTGGCCGGCCATGTCAAGGTCGGCGACCATGCCATCCTGGGCGGCCTCACCGGCGTGCACCAGTTCACGCAGATCGGCGCGCATGTCATGGCCGGCTTCGCCAGCCACATTTCGCAGGACGTGCCGCCCTTCATGCTGGTCGACGGCAATCCGCTGTCGGTGCGCGGCTTCAACCTCGAAGGCCTGCGCCGGCGCGGGTTCGCCCCCGAGCGGCTGGCCGCGGTCAAGCAGATGCACCGGCTGTTGTACCGCCAGGGTCTCACGCTCGAAGCCGCACGCCAGGCCATCGACGCGCTGGCCGCGCAATACCCCGAGGCCGCCGCCGATATCCAAGCCCTGAGCCAATTCATTGCGGGCTCGAAGCGCGGCATTGCGCGCTGACGGGAACGGGCGATGGCAACGGAACGCGTGGCAATGGTGGCCGGCGAGACCTCGGGCGACCTGCTGGCCGGCCTGATCCTCGACGGCCTCAAGACCCGGTGGCCTGGGCTGCAAAGCATGGGAATTGGCGGGCCGCAAATGCAGGCGCGCGGTTTCGATGCCTGGTGGGATAGCCAGCGGCTTGCCGTGCATGGCTACAACCTTGAAGTCTTCCAGCGCCTGGCCGAGCTGCTGCGCACGCGCCGGCAACTGCGCGAGCGGCTGCTGGCCGCGCCGCCGAGCGTATTCGTCGGCGTCGACGCACCCGACTTCAACCTGGGGCTCGAAGCCGACCTGCGCGCTGGCGGCATCAAGACCGTGCATTTCATCTGTCCTTCGATCTGGGCCTGGCGCGCCAACCGGGTGGAGAAGATCCGCCGCGCGGCCGACCATGTGCTGTGCATCTTTCCCTTCGAGCCCGAGCTGCTGGCGTCCCACGGCATCGATGCCACCTATGTCGGCCACCCGCTGGCCAGCGTGATCCCGCTCGAGCCAGACCGCCTGGCCGCGCGCGCGCGCCTGGGCCTGGCACCCGATGCGCTGGTACTGGCCGTGCTGCCGGGCAGCCGCAATTCCGAAATCCGCTATATCGCGCCCGCGTTTTTCGCGGCCGCGGCGCGCTTGCGCCAGGATTTTCCGGCGCTGGAAATCATCGTGCCGGCCGTGCCGGCGCTGATCGACAAGGTGCGCGCCGCCGCCCAGGCCGCGGGCCTCGATGGCCGCATCCATATCCTGCAGGGCCGGTCGCACGATGCGCTGGCGGCCTGCGACTGCACGCTGATCGCCAGCGGCACGGCGACGCTGGAGGCCGCGCTGTTCAAGCGGCCGATGGTCATTGGCTACCGCATGCAGCCGCTGAGCTGGCGGCTGATGCGCCGCAAGCAGCTCCAGCCCTGGGTCGGCCTGCCCAACATCCTGTGCGGCGAGTTCGTCGTGCCGGAGCTGCTGCAGGATGCGGCCACGCCCGAGGCCCTGGCGGCCGAAGTCTCGCGCTGGCTGCGCGCGCGCAGCGATTCCCCCTCAACCATTGAGGCGCTAGAGCAGCGCTTCACAGCGCTGCACCATGTGCTGCGGCGCGATACCGCCCGATTGGCTGCTGATGCTATCCAGAAAGTTGTCTCTTCCACCTGAACAGGCCTGCTTGCCGTGGCATCCGCCCGGCCTGGTAGCCGGGGTGGACGAGGCGGGGCGGGGCCCTCTGGCCGGTCCGGTGGTGGCGGCGGCCGTGATCCTCGACGACCTGAACCCGATCACCGGCCTGGCCGATTCCAAGAAGCTCACGGCCGCACGCCGCGAGGCGCTGTTCGACGAGATCCGCGCCAAGGCGCTGTGCTGCTCGATCGCCGAGGCCAGCGTGCAGGAGATCGACCAGCTCAACATCCTGCAGGCGACGATGCTGGCGATGCGCCGTGCGGTGATGGGGCTGCGCCTGAAGCCGGTGCTGGTGCTGGTGGACGGCAACCGCATTCCGGTGCTGGACATGCAGGCCGAAGCCATCGTCAAGGGCGATGCGCTGGTGCAGGCGATATCCGCAGCCTCGATCCTGGCCAAGGTGCACCGCGACCGCTGGTGCGAGCGCCTGCACGAGCAGTATCCAGCCTATGGCTTTGCCGGCCACAAGGGCTATGGCACGCCCGCGCATCTGACGGCCTTGCAGGCGCATGGCGCGTGCCCCGAGCACCGCCGCTCCTTTTCTCCCGTCTCCCAGGTCATGGTGTGCACCCCCTGAGCGACTACGTGGCCGGGCCACTCCGCGCTTCCCCCTCTCAACCTTCGGTGGAGGGGGACGCCACCCTCGCTGCGGGGCGGCCCTTGCTCGGTGGCCCTGACCTGGCTCGCGCCGGTTTTCAAGGCTGCATGCGGTGGGCAGCACCATTGGTTGATTGAAAATTTTCACTTGAACGGCTATGACCTCACCTGTGACACCCATCCATTCGCGCGACAACTCCTTCGTGAAGGAGTTGCGCAAGCTGTCGCATGACAGCACCGCGTATCGCAAGCAGGGCCGGGTCTGGCTCGAAGGCGACCACCTGTGCCGCGCGGCGCTGGCGCGCGGCCTGCGCCCGGAAATCGCGGTGTTCGCCGAATCGTTCTGGCCGCAGGTGCCTGCCGAGTGGGCCCAGGCCGCGCGCAAGGTCGTGGTGCTGGCCGATGCGCTGTTTGCCGACATCAGCGGCCTGGAGTCGCCGGCGCGCATGGGCTATCTGCTCGAATGGCTGCCGGGCCAGGAGCCGCAACCGGGCCAGGCCACGGTGGTGCTCGACCGCGTGCAGGATGCCGGCAACGTCGGCTCCATCCTGCGCAGCGCGGCGGCGTTTGGTTTCACCCAGGTCGTGGCGCTCAAGGGCACGGCCGCGCTGTGGAGCCAGAAGGTGCTGCGCGCGGGCATGGGCGCGCATTTCGGCCTGCATCTGGTCGAAGGCGCCGAAGCGTCGGCGCTCGAAGCGCTGCAGGTGCCGCTGATCGTCACCAGCTCGCACCAGGGCAAGCTGATCCAGCACACCAATCTGCCCTGGCCCTGCGCCTGGGCCATGGGCCACGAGGGGCAGGGCGTGGGCCCGGCGGTCGAGGCCCTGGCGGCGCTGCAGGTGCGCATCGGGCAGCCCGGCGGCGAGGAGTCGCTGAATGTGGCGGCGGCGGCAGCGATCTGCCTGCATGCGAGCGCGCTTGCGGCTGCAGGGTAGCGCCGGTGGGTGAGTCGCCGCTGTTTGTACGGCTGCCATTCATCCTTCGACAAGCTCAGGACGAACGGGAAAACCGTTCGTGGTGAGTTCCGGACGCCGGACAAAACCGTTCGTGGTGAGCCTGTCGAACCATGAGCGGCCTGCCCGCGGGAAAGCTGCGTAGCCTTTGACGGCTGCGCGGCCGTATAGGTCTCCTGCCCTCTCGGGTAATCCCTGGCGCTGCCAAACGCCTGTCATGGCTCACGGCTATAATGGGCGGCTTTCAAGCATTCCACATCTACGCCTAGCGCCGCTTCGAGCCTTCCCCCGCATCACAAGCTACAGCCGGACTCACGTCCAGGCTCGCTGGGCGTAACCGTAATTAGAACCGGAGAACCCAGTGCTTTTGTCTCTCAAGGGAACCTTCCCCCCAGCCATCCTGGCGCTCGCAGACGGCACGGTCTTTATCGGCAACTCGATCGGTGCAGTCGGCACCACCGTCGGCGAAGTGGTGTTCAACACCGCGATCACCGGCTATCAGGAAATCCTCACCGACCCAAGCTATTGCCAGCAGATCGTGACGCTCACGTATCCGCACATCGGCAACTATGGCGTCAACGCCGAGGATATCGAGGCTGTAAAGGTCCATGCCGCAGGACTGATCATCAAGGACCTGCCGTTGCTGGCCAGCAACTTCCGCAAGACCGAGACCCTGTCCGAGTACCTGGTGCGCGAGAACACCGTCGGCATCGCCAACATCGATACCCGCAAGCTCACGCGCCTGCTGCGCGACAAGGGCGCGCAAAACGGTGCGATCGTCGGCCTGGCGCAGGGCGAGAGCGTGACCCAGGAGCGCATTGACGAAGCCCTGGCCGCAGCCAAGGCCGCGCCGTCGATGAAGGGCCTGGACCTGGCCAAGGTGGTGTCGACCACCAAGACGTATACCTGGGACCAGACCGAGTGGCAGCTCGAAGGCGGCTACGGCACGTTGACCGAGCCGCGCTTCCATGTCGTGGCCTACGACTACGGCGTCAAGCTCAACATCCTGCGCATGCTGGCCCAGCGCGGCTGCAGGCTCACCGTGGTGCCGGCACAGACACCGGCGTCCGAAGTGATGGCGCTCAACCCCGATGGCGTGTTCCTGTCGAACGGCCCGGGCGACCCGCAGCCCTGCGACTACGCGATCAAGGCCACGGCCGAGCTGATCGAAGCCGGCGTGCCCACCTTCGGCATCTGCCTGGGCCACCAGCTGATGGCGCTGGCCTCGGGCGCGACCACGTACAAGATGGCCAACAGCCACCATGGCGCCAACCATCCGGTCAAGGACCTGGACACCGGCCGCGTGAGCATCACCAGCCAGAACCACGGTTTCTCCGTCGACATGGACACGCTGCCCGCCAACCTGCGCCCGACCCACGTGAGCCTGTTCGACGGCACGCTGCAGGGGCTGGAGCGCACCGACAAGCCTGCGTTCTGCTTCCAGGGCCACCCCGAAGCATCGCCCGGCCCGCATGACATCGCCTATATGTTTGACCGCTTCACGGCACTGATGGCCAAGGCCCAGGAGAACAAATAATGCCAAAGCGCACAGACCTCAAAAGCATTCTGATCATCGGCGCCGGCCCCATCGTCATCGGCCAGGCCTGCGAGTTCGACTATTCCGGCGTGCAGGCCTGCAAGGCGCTGCGCGAAGAGGGCTACAAGGTCATCCTGATCAACAGCAACCCCGCGACGATCATGACCGACCCGGCCACGGCCGACGTCACCTACATCGAGCCCATCACCTGGCAGACGGTCGAGAAGATCATTGCCAAGGAGCGCCCCGACGCGATCCTGCCGACCATGGGCGGCCAGACCGCGCTGAACTGCGCGCTGGACCTGTGGCGCAATGGCGTGCTCGACAAGTACCAGGTCGAGCTGATCGGCGCCACGCCCGAGGCCATCGACAAGGCCGAAGACCGCCTCAAGTTCAAGGACGCGATGACCAAGATCGGTCTCGGTTCGGCGCGCTCGGGCATTGCCCACAGCATGGATGAAGCCTGGGCGGTGCAAAAGCAGATGGGCTTCCCCACGGTGATCCGCCCCAGCTTCACGCTGGGCGGCACGGGCGGCGGCATTGCCTACAACCCCGAAGAATTCGAGACCATCTGCAAGCGCGGCCTCGAAGCCTCGCCGACCAACGAGCTGCTGATCGAGGAGTCGCTGCTCGGCTGGAAAGAGTACGAGATGGAAGTGGTGCGCGACAAGGCGGACAACTGCATCATCATCTGCTCGATCGAGAACCTGGACCCGATGGGCGTGCACACCGGCGACTCGATCACCGTGGCCCCGGCGCAGACGCTGACCGACAAGGAATACCAGATCATGCGCAATGCCTCGCTGGCAGTGTTGCGCGAGATCGGTGTCGACACCGGCGGCTCGAACGTGCAGTTCTCGGTGAATCCCGTGGACGGCCGCATGATCGTCATCGAGATGAACCCGCGCGTGTCGCGTTCGTCGGCGCTCGCATCGAAGGCCACGGGTTTCCCGATCGCCAAGGTCGCGGCCAAGCTGGCCGTGGGCTATACGCTCGACGAGCTGAAGAACGAGATCACCGGCGGCGCGACCCCGGCCTCGTTCGAGCCCTCGATCGACTACGTGGTCACCAAGATCCCGCGTTTCGCGTTCGAGAAGTTCCCCACGGCCGACAACCGCCTGACGACGCAGATGAAGTCGGTCGGCGAAGTCATGGCCATGGGCCGCACCTTCCAGGAATCGTTCCAGAAGGCGCTGCGCGGCCTCGAGGTCGGCGTGGACGGCATGAACGAGAAGACCCAGGACCGCGAGACGCTGGAAAAGGAACTCGGCGAGCCCGGTCCCGACCGCATCTGGTATGTGGGCGATGCATTCGCCATGGGGTTGTCGGTCGATGAAGTCTTCAACCTGACCAAGATCGACCGCTGGTTCCTGGTGCAGATCGAGCAGATCGTGAAGATCGAGCTTGAACTCGACGAGCTGTACGCTGCCCAGGGCGAAGGCGCGCTGGCCGCGCTGGACGCCGCCACGCTGCGCACGCTCAAGCAAAAGGGTTTCTCCGACCGCCGCCTGGCCAAGCTGCTGCACACGACCGAAGACGCCGTGCGCGCCGCGCGCCATGCGTTCGATGTGCGGCCGGTGTACAAGCGCGTGGACACCTGCGCCGCCGAGTTCGCGACCAACACCGCCTACATGTACTCGACGTACGACGAGGAGTGCGAGGCCGCGCCGACCGACAAGAAGAAGATCATGGTGCTGGGCGGCGGTCCCAACCGCATCGGCCAGGGCATCGAGTTCGACTACTGCTGCGTGCATGCCGCCCTTGCGATGCGCGAAGACGGCTATGAAACCATCATGGTCAACTGCAACCCCGAAACCGTGTCCACCGACTACGACACTTCGGACCGCCTGTACTTCGAATCGCTGACGCTCGAAGATGTGCTGGAAATCGTCGCGGTCGAGAAGCCCGTGGGCGTGATCGTGCAGTACGGCGGCCAGACGCCGCTGAAGCTGGCGCTGGGCCTGGAAAAGGCCGGTGTGCCCATCATCGGCACCTCGCCCGACATGATCGACGCCGCCGAGGACCGCGAGCGCTTCCAGAAGATGCTGCATGAGCTGGGCCTGCGCCAGCCGCCCAACGCCACCGCGCGCACCGACGCCGAGGCGCTGGAAAAGGCGGCCACGCTGGGCTACCCGCTGGTGGTGCGTCCGAGCTACGTGCTGGGCGGCCGCGCGATGGAAATCGTGCACGAGCAGCGCGACCTCGAGCGCTACATGCGCGAAGCCGTCAAGGTCAGCAATGACTCGCCGGTGCTGCTCGACCACTTCCTGTCGAATGCCATCGAGTGCGATGTCGACTGCGTGCGCGACGTCGAGGGCAAGGTGTTCATCGGCGGCGTGATGGAGCACATCGAGCAGGCCGGCGTGCACTCGGGCGACTCCGCCTGCTCGCTGCCGCCGTACTACCTGTCCAAGGACACGATCGACGAGATCAAGCGCCAGACCGCGGCCATGGCCGAAGGCCTGAGCGTGGTCGGCCTGATGAACGTGCAGTTCGCGATCCAGGAGCGCGACGGCAAGGACGTGATCTACGTGCTCGAAGTGAACCCGCGTGCCTCGCGCACCGTGCCCTTTGTCTCCAAGGCCACGGGCATCCAGCTGGCCAAGGTGGCCGCGCGCTGCATGGTCGGCCAGACGCTGGCGTCGCAGGGCGTCACCAAGGAAGTCACGCCGCCGTACTTCAGCGTCAAGGAAGCCGTGTTCCCGTTCGTCAAGTTCCCGGGCGTGGACACCATCCTCGGTCCGGAAATGAAGTCGACCGGCGAAGTCATGGGCGTGGGCAAGACCTTTGGCGAAGCCTTCGTCAAGAGCCAGCTCGGCGCGGGCACGCTGCTGCCCAAGTCGGGCCGCGTGTTCCTCACCGTGAAGAACAACGACAAGGCGCGCGCCGTGAGCATCGCGCGCGACCTGGCAGCCATGGGCTTCGAGCTGGTGGCGACCAAGGGAACGGCTGCGGCCATTGCCGAGGCGGGCATTGCCGTGCAGGTGGTGAACAAGGTCACCGAAGGCCGTCCGCACATCGTCGACATGATCAAGATGGGCGACATCGCGATGGTGATCAACACCGTCGAGGAGCGCCGCAACGCGATCGCCGACTCGCGCGCGATCCGCACCAGCTCGCTGCTAGCGCGCGTCACGACCTTCACGACCATCTTCGGCGCCGAAGCCGCCGTCGAAGGCATGAAGAGCATGGACCACCTGGAGGTCTATTCGCTCCAGGAGCTGCATGCGCAGCTGGCCGCCCAGGCTTGAGCACCAGCCCGGGTTATACCGGGTGATTGCCGCGCCAATCGCGGCATAATGGACCCATGACCAGAAACCGCCGCGCGGCAACGTGCGGCGGTTTGCTTTTGGGGCGCGCGACCATGGCTGCGCGCCCAGGCAATGCAGCCCCGTGTCCCGGGCATCCGCTGGTTTTTTTTATGGAACTGCCGCGCCCGGCGCGGAACCTGCTGAACGTGGAGAATTAGCAATGGCCACCATCCCGATTACCAAGCGCGGTGCCGAAAAGCTCAAGGCCGAGCTGCACCGCCTGAAGACCATCGAGCGCCCCAGCGTCATCCAGGCGATTGCCGAAGCGCGCGCCCAGGGCGACCTGAGCGAAAACGCCGAGTACGAAGCCGCCAAGGACCGCCAGGGCTTCATCGAAGGCCGCATTCTCGAAGTCGAAGGCAAGCTGTCGGCGGCGCAGATCATCGACCCGACCGCGGTGGATGCGGGCGGCCGCGTGGTGTTCGGCGCCACGGTGGAGCTCGAGGACGAGAACACCGGCGACAGCGTGACCTACCAGATCGTCGGCGAAGACGAGGCCGACCTCAAGGAAGGCCTGATCAACATCTCCAGCCCGATCGCACGCGCGCTGATCGGCAAGGAAGAGGGCGACACCGCCGAAGTCCAGGCCCCGGGCGGCCTGCGCCGCTACGAAGTGGTGGCGGTGCGCTACCTCTGAGGCACGCCATGGCGAAATTCGCTTCGCAACTGCCGCAGCGCCTGCCGGTGCTGGCCGCCGCGCTGTGGTGGGGCGGCCTGAGCGTCATCGGCTTCATTGCCGTACCGCTGCTGTTTGCACACCTGCCCACGCCGGCCATGGCCGGGCGCATGGCGGCCACGCTGTTCACGGCCCAGACCTGGGTGTCGGTGGCCTGCACGGCGCTGCTGCTGGTGCTGGCCAAGCGCCGCCATGCCGAAGCCGAGGAGCCCTGGGCGCGCGACGTGCTGGCCTTGTTGATCGGCGGCATGCTGCTGGCGCTGCTGGTGCAGTTCGGCGTCTCGCCGCGCATCGTGGCCAAGCAGGACCTGCGGCTGTGGCACAGCGTCGGCACGCTGATGTATGCGCTGCAATGGGTTTGCGCGCTGCGCGTGCTGTGGCGCACCAGTGCGCCACAGCCTTAGAGCGCGTGTATTGCAAGGCGAAAAAAAGGCGGTTCCGAGGAACCGCCTTTTTTGTCCAGTCCGGCGCGCCGCGCCTCAAGCGTTCATTCGCGCCAGTGTTCCGCGACCCAGGTCGCGGGCTGGATGAAGCGAAAACGCCGGTTGCGCCGGCCCGCGAGCGCATCGGGCGGATTGCATTCGCCGTGGAAGATCACCACGCGCGCGCCTGCGGGCACGAACGGCGGCTTCCAGTAATTGGTGGGCCAGCGCGGAATGCCGTGGTACTTGAAGCTCGGGCACCATTCGGCCGGCCAGTACTGCAGCTTGCCCTGGCGATGCAGGAAGTCGGAGAGGTAGGCCTGCTCGTTGCGGAACTTCCTGCGGATATCCTCGAAGTGGCTGCGGAAGTAGGCCAGCACATCGGGATGCGCGCCCAGCTCCCAGCGGTAGACGGACGAATTGCCCGTGATCCGCCAGGGGCGCTTGTAGTCGTGGATGATGCGGAACTCGCCGGGCAGCGTGAAGAAATCGTCGAGCGGGCCGGTCACGACCACATCGACGTCGAGGAACAGCGCCGTGCCGCGCAGGCCGTACAGGTCCTCGGTGAAGGTGGCGAGTTTGGTCCAGCCGCGCTCGGGCAGGCCCGCGGGCAGGTCGAGCGAGGGAATCGGAAAGCACTGGACCTCGGGACGAATCCCCTGGCTGTCGTCGGTCAGGCAGACAAAGCGAAAATCACCCTGCAGATGGCGCCGCACCATGGCATAGAGCCGGTTGACGTATTCGGGGCCGTATTTCGTGCCCCATTTCATGCAGATGATGTGGCGCTCGCGCGCCGCGGAGGTCGAAGTTTCGTTCATGGGCTACGCGGCGGGCTGGCTTCAGTCGCCTTGCTGGCGCTTCTTGATGGACTTTTGCTTGACCTTGGCGCGCTTGATGGTGCCGCCGGCCGTGAGGCGCTGGTTGCCCAGCACGCGCAGCTGCTTGACTTCGGGGCGCTGGCCACCGCGCGAGCTGAACTTGAGCACCTTGACGTCGCGCGGGCCGGGCATGCGGTCCTCGTCGACGGTCTTTTCCTTTTCGGGAATCGGGCGCCACAGCACCAGCAGCTTGCCGATGTGCTGGATCGGCGCGGCGTCGAGCTCGTCGGCGAGTTGCTGGTAGATCTGGTCGCGCGCGGCGCGGTCGTCGTTGAACACACGGACCTTGATCAGGCCGTGGGCATTGAGGGCCGCATGGATTTCTTTTTGCACGGCCGGCGTGAGGCCGTCGCCGCCGATCATGACCACGGGGTCGAGATGGTGGGCGTTGGCGCGGTGTTCCCGGCGCTGTGCGGGAGTCAATTGAATTTGGGGCATAGCCCGTATTATCTAGGCAGGACGTAATCAGCATGAAAACCAAGACCAAAAGCAAGAAGGTCAATAAGGCATGGCTCAATGACCATGTCAACGACACCTACGTGAAACTCGCCAAAGTCGAGGGATTCCGCGCCCGCGCGGCGTACAAGCTCAAGGAGATCGACGAGCAGTTGAACCTGATCCGGCCTGGCGACTTCGTTGTCGACCTGGGCTGCACGCCGGGCGCCTGGAGCCAGTACGTGCGCCGCAAGCTCTCGCCCAAGGGAGCGGCCGCGGGCGAGCTCAACGGCCGCATCATCGGGCTCGACCTGCTGCACATGGAGCCGATCGAAGGCGTGCATTTCCTGCAGGGCGACTTTCGCGAGGAGGCGGTGCTGGCCGAGCTCGAGGCGCTGCTCGACGGCAAGAAGGTGGATGTGGTGGTTTCCGACATGGCGCCCAATCTGTCGGGCAACGGCTCGACGGACGCCGCGCGCATCGCGCTGCTGATCGAACTCGCGGTGGATTTCACCAAGCAGCACATGAAGCCCGAGGGCGCGCTGGTGGTCAAGCTGTTCCACGGCAGCGGCTACACCGAGCTGGTGGACCTGTTCAAGCAGACCTTCAAGGTGGTCAAGCCGATCAAGCCCAAGGCCTCGCGTGACAAGTCGTCGGAAACCTTTCTGGTGGGCATGGGCTTGAAATAGCCGCCGGGCCCGCGCAAATGGCCTTGCCCCCAAGGCCAGATCAAGGGATTTATGGGCTGTCGCGCTTGAAGCACCTAAAATGGTCCCCAAATAGGCCATGAAGATTTCGTGACCCTTTCCCCGCATTCCATCTGGAGCCCCGCTTGAACAATCAGTGGTTTTCAAAAATTGCCGTCTGGCTGGTCATTGCCATGGTGCTGTTTACGGTGTTCAAACAATTTGACACCCGTACCAGCGCCTCGGCAGGTCACATCGGCTATTCCGAATTTCTGGAAGAAGTTCGCAACAACCGCATCAAGAGTGCGACCATCCAGGAAGGGCAGGGCGGCACCGAGATCGCTGCTGTCACGACGGACGACCGCAAGCTGCGCACGACGGCAACCTATCTGGACCGCGGTCTGGTGGGCGACCTGATCGCCAACAACGTCAAGTTCGATGTCAAGCCGCGCGAGGAAGGCTCGCTGCTGATGTCCCTGCTCGTGAGCTGGGGCCCGATGCTGCTGCTGATCGGCGTGTGGGTCTACTTCATGCGTCAGATGCAGGGCGGCGGCAAGGGCGGCGCGTTCAGCTTCGGCAAGAGCAAGGCGCGCATGCTCGACGAGAACAACAACACCGTCACTTTTGCCGATGTGGCCGGCTGCGACGAAGCCAAGGAAGAAGTCAAGGAAGTCGTCGACTTCCTCAAGGACCCGAGCAAGTTCCAGAAGCTTGGCGGCCGCATTCCGCGCGGCCTGCTGCTGGTCGGCCCGCCGGGTACCGGCAAGACGCTGCTGGCCAAGTCGATCGCCGGCGAGGCCAAGGTGCCGTTCTTCAGCATCTCGGGCTCCGACTTCGTGGAAATGTTCGTTGGCGTGGGCGCGGCCCGCGTGCGCGACATGTTCGAGAACGCCAAGAAGAATGCCCCCTGCATCATCTTCATCGATGAAATCGACGCGGTCGGCCGCCAGCGCGGCGCCGGTGTCGGCGGCGGCAATGACGAGCGCGAGCAGACGCTGAACCAGATGCTGGTCGAGATGGATGGTTTCGAGACCAACATGGGCGTGATCGTGGTGGCCGCCACCAACCGCCCCGACATTCTCGACGCCGCGCTGCTGCGCCCGGGCCGTTTCGACCGCCAGGTCTATGTGACGCTGCCCGACATCCGTGGCCGCGAGCAGATCCTCAACGTGCACATGCGCAAGGTGCCCGTGAGCCAGGACGTGAACGCCGCGGTGATCGCGCGCGGCACGCCCGGCATGTCGGGCGCCGATCTGGCCAACCTGTGCAACGAGGCGGCGCTGATGGCCGCGCGCCGCAATGCGCGCACCGTCGAGATGCAGGACTTCGAGAAGGCCAAGGACAAGATCATCATGGGCCCCGAGCGCAAGTCCATGGTCATGCCCGAGGAAGAGCGCCGCAACACGGCCTACCACGAGGCCGGCCATGCGCTGATCGGCAAGCTGCTGCCCAAGTGCGATCCGGTGCACAAGGTCACCATCATCCCGCGCGGCCGCGCGCTGGGCGTGACCATGAGCCTGCCCGAGAAGGACCGCTACTCCTATGACAAGGAGTTCATGCTGAACCAGATTGCCATGCTGTTCGGCGGCCGCATTGCCGAGGAAGTGTTCATGCACCAGATGACCACGGGTGCGAGCAACGACTTCGAGCGCGCCACGCAGATCGCGCGCGACATGGTCACGCGCTATGGCATGACCGAAGCGCTGGGCCCGATGGTCTACGCCGAAAACGAGGGCGAAGTGTTCCTGGGCCGTTCGGTGACCAAGACCAACAACGTCAGCGAGCAGACGATGCAGAAGGTCGACGAGGAAGTGCGTCGCATCATCGACGAGCAATACCACCTCGCGCGCAAGCTCATCGAAGACAACAGCGACAAGATGCACGCCATGGCCAAGGCCATGCTCGAGTGGGAAACCATCGATGCCGAACAGCTGGACGACATCATGGCCGGCCGCGCACCGCGCCCGCCCAAGGACTGGACGCCGCGCACGCCTTCGTCGGGCGGCGACGATGCCAGCGGCGGCACGCCGGCCGTGAAGGCCGAGGGACCCGCCGCGGCCGACGCCAAGCCGGGCGATTCCAACGCCGCACCGACTGCCGCCTGAAACCGGCAGTGCAATCAATACAGCGGGGCCTGCGGGCCCCGTTTTTCATGGGCAGATTTTTTCAAGAGAGTGAACATGCAGCATTGGCAGACCAGCCGCTTCCTGTTGGGCCTGGAGCGCCCGCTCGTGATGGGCATCGTCAACGTCACCCCGGATTCGTTTTCCGATGGCGGCCGGCATGACAGCCTGGCGCCCGCGCTGGCGCACTGCGAGCAGTTGCTCAAGGACGGCGCGCACATTCTCGACATCGGCGGCGAGTCGACGCGCCCGGGCAGCCCGGCCGTGGGGCTGCAGGAAGAACTGGCGCGCGTGCTGCCGCTGGTGCGCGAAGCCGTGAAGCTGGGGGTGCCGGTTTCCGTCGACACTTACAAGACCGAGGTGATGCAGGCGGTGCTTGATCTGGGCGCCGACATCATCAACGACATCTGGGCGCTGCGCCAGCCTGGGGCCGCGCAGGTGGTCGCCGGCCATGCGCAGTGCGGCGTGTGCCTGATGCACATGCACAGCGTGCCGCAAAGCATGCACCAGGACCAGATGCAAGGCGATGCCGTGGCGCAGGTGCGCGACTTTCTCGCGGCCGCGGCGCAAGGGCTGCAGGCGCTGGGCGTGGCACGCGGGCGCATCGTGCTGGATGCGGGCACGGGCTTTGGCAAGACCGTGGCGCAGAACTTCGCGCTGCTGGCGCGCGAGGCGGAGCTGGCGGCCCTGGGCTACCCGCTGCTGGCCGGCTGGTCGCGCAAGGGCTCGCTGGGCCAGGTCACTGGCCTGCCCGTGGGCGAGCGCATGGTGCCGAGCGTGGCCGCGGCGCTGCTGTCGGTCGAGCGCGGCGCGCGCATCGTGCGCGTGCATGATGTGCGCGAGACCGTGGCGGCGCTCCAGGTGTGGCAGGCAATGCGCGACAATCAGGCCTTGGCTGGCTGAAACATCGCGGCCGCTCCCTCACAACGGACTGATAACAAGGCTTGCAATGGCTCGTGAATATTTCGGCACCGACGGTATCCGTGGCACCGTCGGCCGCTCGCCCATCACCCCTGACTTCGTGCTGCGCCTGGCACATGCCGTGGGCCGCGTGCTGCGCCGCACCGAAGCTCGGCCACTGGTGCTGATCGGCAAGGACACCCGGATTTCGGGCTACATGCTGGAAAGCGCGCTCGAATCGGGTTTCAATTCGGCCGGCGTCGATGTGCTGCTGCTCGGCCCCTTGCCGACGCCAGGCGTGGCCTACCTCACGCGTGCGCAGCGCGCCAGCCTGGGCGTGGTGATCAGCGCCAGCCACAATCCCTATCCCGACAACGGCATCAAGTTCTTCAGCGCCCAGGGCAGCAAGCTGCCCGACAGCTGGGAGGAAGAGGTTGAGAAGGCGCTGGCCGAAGACCCGGTATGGGTCGATTCGGCGTCGCTGGGCAAGGCGCGGCGCCTCGATGATGCCGCAGGCCGCTACATCGAGTTCTGCAAGAGCACCTTCGGCCAGGAGCTCACGCTCAAGGGCCTGAAGATCGTCGTCGATGCGGCCCATGGCGCGGCCTATCAGATCGCACCCAAGGTGTTCCATGAACTGGGCGCCGAGGTCGTGGCCATGGGGTGCGCGCCCAACGGACTCAACATCAACGACGGCGTGGGTGCGACCCATCCCGAAGCGCTGGTGCGCGCGGTCGCGGCGCAGGGCGCGCACTATGGCATTGCGCTCGATGGCGACGCCGACCGGCTGTTGATGGTCGATGGCGCCGGGCGGCTCTACAACGGCGACGAGCTGCTGTATCTGCTTGCGGCCGACCGGCTGGCACGCGGCGAAGCCGTGCCGGGCGTGGTTGGCACGCTGATGACCAATCTCGCCGTCGAGTCGGCGCTCAAGGCGCAAGGTGTGGACTTCGTGCGCGCCAAGGTCGGTGACCGCTATGTGCTCGAGGAACTCGCGCGCCATGGCTGGCTGCTGGGCGGCGAGGGCTCGGGCCACCTGCTGGCGCTGGACCGCCACACCACGGGCGACGGCCTGGTCAGCGCCTTGCAGGTGCTGCAGGCCTGCGTGCGCGGCGGCAAGACGCT
The DNA here is from genome assembly GCF_013363755.1 of Comamonas antarctica. Lineage (NCBI taxonomy): Bacteria > Pseudomonadati > Pseudomonadota > Betaproteobacteria > Burkholderiales > Comamonadaceae > Comamonas > Comamonas antarctica. The sequence continues at coordinate 2,817,836 of NZ_CP054840.1, read as the reverse complement.
GGCCCAGTGGCTCGAAGCCGTGCCGCTCTATCCCCAGGAGCTGATCAACGTGCGCCTTGCTCCCGGCCAGGACTGGAAGAGCAACGCGCAGCTCGAGCAGACGCTGGCGGCCGTGCAGGCCGAACTGGGCGACAGCGGCCGGGTGCTGATCCGCGCCAGCGGCACCGAGCCGCTGCTGCGCGTGATGGTGGAAGCGCGCGATGCGCAGCAGGCCACACGCTGCGCGCAGCGCCTCGCGGACGCCGCCAGCGCTGGCTGAGCCCGCAGGCTCCTGGGCTCAGCGCCTGGAGGAGGAAAAGGCCGGCGCCTGCCGGCTGCGCAGGAACTGCAGCAGGTCGTCGCCCGGCGGCAGCGGCCGGCTGAAGTAATAGCCCTGGGCTTCGTCGCAGCCCATGTCGCGCAGGAACTGCAGCTGGGCCTCGGTCTCGACGCCCTCGGCCGTGGTCTGCATGCCCAGCGCCTGGGCCATGCGGATGATGGCGCTGACGATCGCGCGGTCGTTGCCGTCGTGGTCGAGATCCTGCACGAACGACTGGTCGATCTTGAGCTTGTAGATCTGGAAACGCTTGAGCTGGCTCAGCGACGAGTAGCCGGTGCCGAAGTCGTCGATCGACAAGCGCACGCCGCGCGAACGCAGCTGGTCCATGGTTTCGGTGGCGGTGCGCGGATCGTTGACCGCGACGCCCTCGGTCAGCTCCAGTTCCAGCGCATCGGGTGGCACCGCTGCGGCATGCAGGATCTGGCTCACCAGGTCGGGCAGCTGCGGCTGGTGGAACTGGATCGCCGAGAGGTTGACCGCGACCTTGAGCTCGGTGAGGCCGGCAAGGCGCCAGGCCTTGAGCTGGCGCACGGCGTTGCGCAGCACCCACTCGCCGATCTGCAGGATCTGGCCCGTGTCCTCGGCCACGGGAATGAACTCGGCGGGCGAGATCGGCCCGAGCTTGGGATGGTTCCAGCGCAGCAGCGCCTCGACGCTGTGCACGCGGCCGGTGCGGATGCGCACCTGGGGCTGGTAGTGCAGCTGCAGCTCATCGCGCTCGAGCGCGCGGCGCAGCGCGTTCTCGAGCTGCAGGGCGCGCAGCGACTGGGCGCGCATCTCCGGCGTGAAGAAGCGGAAGGTGTTGCGGCCGTCGAGCTTGGCGTGGTACATCGCGACATCGGCCGACTGCGTCAGCGTGTCGAAATCCATGCCGTCCTGGGGGTACAGCGCAATGCCCATCGAGGGCGCCATGGTCAGCTCATGGTGGTCGATCTGGTAGGGCTGGCGCGAGGCTTCGAGCAGCTTGTCGGCCACGCGCGCCGCGCCATGCGCATTGGCGCCGGGCAGCAGCAGCACGAATTCGTCGCCGCCGATGCGCGACACCGTATCCTTCTCGCGCACCACCGAGCGCAGCCGCTTGGCGATCTGCACCAGCAGGGTGTCGCCGACGCGATGGCCCAGCGAGTCGTTGACATGCTTGAAGTGGTCGAGATCGAGGAAGATCGCGGCCAGCGGCGTGCCGTTGTCACGCGCCAGCTGGATGGCCTGCGTGCTGCGGTCGGCCAGCAGCGTGCGGTTGGGCAGGCCGGTCAACGGATCGTAGTGGGCAAGCCAGTAGATGCGGTCCTGGTCGCGCTTGCGGTCGGCCATCTCGCGGTGCAGGTCTTCGACGGTGGCGCTGAGTTCGCGCGTGCGGTCGCGCACCTGCTGCTCGAGCTGCTCATGCACCTTGGCCAGCGCCGCCTGCGCCTGGGTGCGCTCGGTGATGTCGACCGTGATCCAGATCGTGCCCTGGTCCGGATCATTGGCGTCGATCAGCTTGCAGCGCACTTCGCAGATCACCGTGCCGCCGTCCTTGCGGGACAGCATCATCTCGCCTTCGGAGCTCAGGCCCACGGCGAGCTGGCGCGTGAAGTTCTCCTCGATCCGCTCCCATTCGGCAGTGCTGGCAAACCAGTCGCGTGCGCTGGTGCCGATCAGCTCGCCCGGTCCGTAGCCGAGCATGGTCTCGAAATGGCCGTTGCAGCGCGTGAGGTGGCCGCGGCGCATGAAGATGATGCCGACGCTGGCGTGGTCGAACAGCAGTTGCTTTTCGCGCAGCGCCGTGCTGAGCAGGGCCTGGGCCTGGCGCTGCTCGTCGATGTCGTCAAGGGTCCAGATCGACCCTTCGCCGGGAGCGGCGGGGTTGATCAACCGGCCTGTGATACCGCCCCAGAAGAGTGCGCCGTCGTGGCGGCGCAACTGGGATTCGGTGCGGAAGGTGAGTCCCTGGGCCATGTGCAGCCGCGCCCTTCGGCGCAGGCGGCGGAAGGTTTTCTCGTCGGGATGCAGCGATGCCCCGTGGCGCCCGAGCATCTCGTGCGCCGCGCCATGGCCGAAGATCTCGGCGCAGCGGTCATTGCAGCTCACGATTTCCTGCTGCCGCACGAAGGCAATGCCCAAGCCGGTGCTGCCCAGGAGGCTGTGCTGCTCGCGCAGGATGCGCTCAATTGCGTCAAGCGAGACGGTATTGGAGGAGTGCACGGAAAATCGCTCTAGCGAAGAGGTAGGCCCGGAGCGGCAAATTCTGGTGCGCTGCAGGGCAGAAGGATGTTATGAAGTGTAGCATTTGATACTTCTTTTACACCCCCGCATGGCACCCCGGAGCAGGCGTGATTAGCGCCTGCCGAGGTCTAGGGCACTGCACTTGCCGCGGTATGCAGGCTGTAGAGCAGTCCATGGCGCAGCGAACCCTGGGTCACGCGCATCTCCTCGATGCCGAAGAGCTGGAACACGGCCTGCATCACGCTCACGCCGCCGCCGATCACCGGACGCAATTCCTCGCGCAGGCCGGCGAGGTGCACCTGGCTGCTGTGGCCGCAGTCCTGCAGCCGGGCCAGCAGCCAGTCCAGTCCCTGGCGCGTGATCAGGCCGTGGGGATGGCGCTGCGGTGCCTGCGTCTGGGCCGACAGTACCCGGCTGATGGCACCCGCCGTGCCTGATGCGCCATAGGCCTGTTCCCAGTGCGCCGGCGCAAACTCCTGCGCCAGCGGTTGCAGCAGCGCGCGTGCGCTGGCCTGTGCCGCGAGGAACTGGTCCGGCCGCAGGCCGCCATCGGCAAAATGGCGCAGCGACCAGGCCACGCTGCCGATCTCCACCGAGCGCGTGCGCTGCGCGGTGAAGCCCTGGCCCAGGCACAGTTCGGTGGAACGCCCGCCGATGTCGATGACCAGGCGCCGGCGCGGCGATGGCGGCAGCAGCCGCGCCACGCCCTGGTAGATCAGACGCGCCTCTTCCTCACCATCGATGACTTCGATGGGTGCGCCCAGCAGGGCGCTGCCGCGCTCGAGGAACTCCGCGCGGTTGGTGGCTTCACGCAGGGTCTGTGTCGCGACGGCGCGCACGCGTTCGCGTGGCAGCCCGGCAATCAGCGGCGCGAACCGCTCCAGGCAGGCCCATCCCCGCTCCATCGCGTCGCGGCTGAGCCGTCCGCTCGCTTCGAGCGAGCCGCCCAGGCGGATGGTCTCCTTGCGACAGGTTTGTGACACCAGCCGGTCGCCGACGAAATGCCCCATTTCCAGCAGGCAGCTATTGGAGCCTATGTCGATGGCGGCAAACAGGCTGGTATCGTGCATGGAAGAGGAGGGAAAAGGTCAAAAAGCGCGCAGCTTAGCACCTTACCCTGGTTGCACGCCGGCCGCATGCCAGCTGCGGGAGCAAGTCGCCTGGCCGCCGCAGCGAATGTCAGTGTCATCGCGCTGACATAAACGCGGTCGATACTGTGCCGCGCCACGTCTTTTGCACGTTGTAGGATTGTTTGTGACTACTTTGACCTCTACCCAGCCCGAGCGCGCGGTTCCTGACGAGGCCGGCATGGCTGAACTGAACACGTCTGTTTCCACCGAGCTGCAGGGCGCGATTGCCGACCCGGCACAGGCGCTGGAACCGGTGGAGGACAACTGCGAGGAAGCGGTGGAGGCTGCGGCCGACAGCGCTGCGGCCGGGGTGCTGCTGGACCGCGACCACAGCATCCTGGCATTCAACGACCGCGTGCTCGACTGGGCGGTGCGCGACGACGTGCCGCTGCTCGAACGCCTGCGCTATCTGTGCATCGTGTCATCCAACCTCGATGAGTTCTTCGAGGTGCGGGCTGCGCCGCACATCACGGCCGAGCTCAGCGGCGACGGCCAGGGCGCCTATACGACGGCTTCGTTCCAGGCCCTGATGGAGCAAGCCCACGACCTGGTCGCGCGCCAGTACGCGCTCTACAACAAGGCGCTGGTGCCGGCTTTCGCGCGCCAGGGCATACGGATCATCTCGCATGGCGAGCGCTCGGGCGCGCAGCGGCGCTGGGTGCGCGAATATTTCCTGTCGGAAGTGCGCCCGCTGCTGATCCCGCTGGGGCTCGATCCCGCGCACCCGTTTCCCCAGGTGGCGAACAAGGCGCTGAACTTCATCGTCCGGCTCAAGGGGCCGGATGCATTCGGCCGAACCAATGAAGTGGCCATCGTCAAGGTGCCGCGCGCCTTGCCGCGCCTGGTGCCCATGCCGGCCAAGGTCGCGGGCAAACAGCGGCTTTTCGTGAGCCTGTCGAGCATTGTGCGGGCCCATCTCAAGGAGTTGTTTCCGGGGCGCGAAGTGGTGGAGTTCTCGCAGTTCCGCGCGACGCGGCATTCCGAGCTGGCCGTGGACGAAGAGGATGTCGGCAACCTGCGCATGGCCTTGCGCCAGGGCCTGCACCACCGCCATTACGGCCAGGCGGTGCGCCTGGAGGTGTCGTCGGGCTGCTCGCCCTTCCTGGCCGAGCTGCTGCTGGCGCAGTTCCATCTGCCGCCGCAGGCACTGTTCCGCGTGCCCGGTCCCGTCAATCTGGTGCGCCTGGGGCAGTTGGTCGACCTGGTCAACGATGCCTCGCTGCTGTTCGCGCCGTGGCAACCGGTGTGGCCGCGCCAAATGCAGCGCGGCGTGTCGGTGATGGCGCAGCTGCGCCAGCGCGACGTGCTGATCCACCAGCCCTTTGAAAGCTTCGAAGGCGTGCTGGCGCTGCTGCGCGAGGCCGTCAACGACCCGCAGGTGCTGGTCATCAAGCAGACCATCTACCGCACCGGCTCCGATTCGGAACTCATGGACCTGCTGGCCGAGGCCGTGCGCCGCGGCAAGGAAGTCATGGCCGTGGTCGAGCTCAAGGCGCGCTTCGACGAGGAGGCCAACATCAACTGGGCCGAGTCGCTCGAGCGCGTCGGCGCGCAGGTGGTCTACGGCGTGGTCGGGCTCAAGACCCATGCCAAGATGATGCTGATCACGCGGCGCGAGGGCCGCCGGCTGCGCCGCTACGGCCACCTGTCGACCGGCAACTACAACCTGCGCAGCGCCAGGCTCTATACCGATTTGGGCTACATGACGTCGGACGCCACGGTGACGGCCGACATGGATGAAGTCTTCAACCACCTCGCCAGCCACAACCGCCTGCCACAGCTGCAGCGGCTGATCATGGCGCCGTTCCATCTGCACAGCGCGATGCTGGCCTTCATTGCCCAGACCGGCGAGGCCGCGGCCAAGGGCCAGCCCGCGCGCATCGTGGCGAAGATGAATGCGTTGACCGATGAAGCGCTGATCCATGCGCTGATCGCCGCCGGTCAGAAGGGCGTGCAGATCGACCTGATCGTGCGCGGCGCCTGCATGCTGGCGCCGCAGCGCCCGGGGCTGACCGACAACATCCGCGTACGCTCGGTCATTGGCCGTTTTCTCGAGCACACCCGGGTGTTTTATTTCCGCCAGGGCGAGAAGGAGCAGCTGTTCCTGTCGAGCGCCGACTGGATGAACCGCAACATGATGCGCCGCATCGAACTCGCCTGGCCCGTGCGCGACCCAGCGCTGCGCCAGCAGATCATCGACGAATGCCTGGTGGCCTATCTGCACGACGACCGCGACGCCTGGACGCTGGGGCCGGACGGCCGCTACACGCGCGCCCCGCGGCCCTTCGATGGCAACGGCGCGCAGAACGCGCTGATGGGCCGCTACGGGCCGCCGATGCTGCCGTGCTGAACAAATCCCCTGGGCGGTGCAAGCGGCCCAGGGGATTTTTTCATTCCAGGTTCAAGTCCAGCTGCCAGTGGGTCTTGAGCCAGGCCTGCTGTTCTTCCTGCAGCAGGAAGGCCGACTGCGGATAGGTCTGCGACCAGTCGTTGCCGGCGCTGAAGCGAAAGCGCGGACCGTCGGCCTCGATGCGCAGGCTGGCCAGCTCGGGCGGGCGCCGCGCATGGCACAGCAGCACGGCCAGGCGCAGGGCCAGCAGCGGGTAGACGTGCTGCGGCTCGGTCAGCATCTCCGGCTCGAGCTTGCGCAGCTTGCCGCGCTGGCCGCAGACCAGTTGCGCCAGCAACTCGCGCTCGGCCTGGGTGAAGCCCGCAGCCGAAGTGTTCTGCAGCACGTACGCGCCATGGCGGTGGTAGTTGCTGTGCGCGATGAGGCTGCCGATCTCGTGCAGCAGCGCCGCGTGGCGCAGCGTCTCATGGTGTTCGGCGGAGGTCTGCGGCGCCAGCTGCTCGAGCAGGTTGCGGGCCACACCCGCGACGCGCTGGGCCTGTTCGGCATCGACACTGTATTTCTGCATCAGGCCCTGCACGGCCGCGCTGCGCAGGTCGGTGCACAGCGGGTCCTGTTCGACCAGGGTGTGCAGCACGCCCTGGCGCAGCGCGCCTTCGGCGACATGCAGCGAACGCAGCTGCAGCAGATCGAACAGCGCCTGCATGATGCTGACGCCGCCGGCAATCACCGCGCGCCGGTCTTCCTTGAGACCGGCCAGGCGGATCTGGTCGGTGGTCTGGGCCCGCACCAGGCTGTCATGCAGCCATTCGAGGCCTTCGCCATCGATGATGCCCGGCGTGCGGCCGCTGGCCGCAAGAATGTCGCCAATGGCCGCCGCCGTGCCCGATGAAGCATAGACCGTGTCCCAGTCGCCGCTGTGGATCCGGTCCAGCGCCTCGTCAAGCACCGCGCGCGCGGCCACGGCGGCGACGGAAAAGGCATTGCGGCTGAGTTCGCCCTTGGGAAAGTAGCGTTGCGACCATGCCACGCTGCCCAATCGCAGCGACATCGCCTGCTGCGCTTCCTGCGCCCGTCCGAGCACCAGTTCGGTCGAGCGGCCGCCGATGTCGATGACCAGCCGGCGCTCGTCCGAGGCTGGCAGCAGGCTGCTGACGCCGCGGTAGATCAGCCGGGCCTCCTCCTCGCCGGCAATGACTTCGATCGGGTAGCCGAGCAGTTCGGCGCCGCGTTGCACGAAGGCCTCGCGGTTGCGCGCCTCGCGCAGCGTCTGGGTCGCGACCGCACGCACATGGCCCGCAGGAAATCCCGCGAGGCGCTCGCCGAAGCGCGCCAGGCAGTCCCAGCCGCGCTGCATGGCTTCCTCGGAGAGGTAGCGGTCGGCATCGAGGCCGCCGCCCTGGCGCACGGTTTCCTTGAGATATTCCACGCGCTGGAAGTGGTGATGGGAGAACTGGCCGATCTCGAGCCGGAAGCTGTTGGATCCGAGGTCGATGGCGGCAAACGAATGGGCGTGGAGCATGGGACAGGGACCGGTCACGGAACCGCATGCGAAACAGGCATGGGTTGCTGTAGGAAGCACAAAACGGTGGTCGCACCACCGCGTGGAGCCAGAGCGTACACCGGGAATGTGGCAATCGCATGAAATGCGTGATACGGAATATATTGATTGCATGTGACGGGCGTGCCGCATGTCACGAAGCCGTCATAAATGCTTTCTACAGTCACGGACATCACAGTTTTTTCCAACCTGAGAGGTGTGTTCATGAAGTGGTCCGTGATTCAAATTCTGGTGGCTGGTGTTGTCGCTGGCTCCGGCATGGGCAGTGCGTTTGCCCAGCAGGAAGCCACCGGCGCGGGCGCGAGCTTCCCAGCTCCCCTGTACTCCAAGTGGGCGGCTGATTACAACAAGGCCACCGGCGTCAAGATCAACTACCAATCCGTGGGCTCGAGCGCCGGCCTCAAGCAGATCGAAGCCAAGACCGTGGACTTCGGTGCTTCGGACGAACCGCTGAAGGACGACGAACTGGCCAAGAAGGGCCTGGTGCAGTTCCCCACCGTGATCGGCGGCATCATTCCCGTGGTCAACATCGCCGGCGTGCAGCCCGGCCAGCTCAAGCTCACCGGCAAGCTGCTGGGCGACATCTACCTGGGCAAGATCACCAAGTGGAACGATGCCGCCATCGTGGCACTGAACCCCGGCGTGAAGCTGCCTGACGCGACCATCGCTCCGGTGCGCCGCGCCGACGGTTCGGGCACGACCTTCGGCTTCACCAACTACCTGAGCGCGGTGAACCCCGAGTGGAAGGAAAAGGTCGGTGAAGGCAAGGCCGTGAACTGGCCCACCGGCGCCGGCGGCAAGGGCAACGAGGGCGTCGCCGCCTTCGTCGGCCGCCTGCCCAACTCCATCGGCTACGTCGAGTACGCCTATGTGAAGCAAAACAAGATGACCTACGCGCTGCTGCAAAACCGCGACGGCAACTTCGTCTCGCCCGATGACTCCTCGTTCAAGGCCGCCGCCGCCGGCGCCGACTGGACCAAGAGCTTCTACCAGATCCTGGGCAACCAGCCTGGCAAGGATGCCTGGCCCATCACCTCGGCCACGTTCATCGTGATGCACAAGGCGCAGGACAAGCCCGCGCAAGCCGCCGCCTCGCTGAAGTTCTTCGAGTGGGCCTACAAGTCGGGCGACGCCACTGCCAGCGGCCTGGACTACGTGCCCATGCCCGAAGCCGTGAAGCAGGTGATCTACAAGTCGTGGGGTGAAATCAAGGACACTTCCGGCAAGGTGATCGCGGTCAAGTAAGCAAGGCCACGGCGGTGCACCCCGGTGCACCGCCTTTTTGGTGCTTGTGTTGAAACCATTTTGAAGAGGCGCTCAGCGTGTCCACTCCATCGACTGCCCGTCCGATGCCCGCGTCCGTAACGACCCCGGCAACGTCACGCGCCCCCACCCCCCGCCGCCTCACGCGGCTGTCCGGCGCCTGGGCCGACCGTGGCTTTGCCTGGCTCGCGCGCGCCGCGGCGCTGCTGACCCTGGGCCTGCTGGCGGCCATCCTGGGCTCGCTGCTCGTCGGCGCCTGGCCCGCCATCCATGAATACGGCCTGGGCTTCTTCACCAGCAGCGTCTGGGATCCGGTGCAGGACCAATACGGCGGCCTGGTGATGATCTACGGCACGCTGGCCACTTCCATCATTGCGCTGGTGATTGCCGTGCCCGTGAGCTTCGGCATCGCGCTGTTCCTCACCGAGCTGTCGCCGGCCTGGCTCAAGCGCCCGCTGGGTATCGCCATCGAGCTGCTCGCCGCCGTGCCGTCCATCGTCTACGGCATGTGGGGCCTGATGGTCTTCGGCCCGGTGCTGGCCACCTATGTGCAGGCGCCGCTGCAGTCGCTGTTCGCGGGCGTGCCCTATCTCGAAGCTTTCGTCTCCGGTCCTCCCGTGGGGATCGGTATCCTGTCGGCCGGCATCATCCTGGCCATCATGGTGATTCCCTTCATCGCCTCGGTCATGCGCGACGTGTTCGAAGTCACGCCGGCACTGCTCAAGGAATCGGCCTACGGCCTGGGTTCGACCACCTGGGAAGTGGTGTGGAAGGTCGTGCTGCCCTATACCAAGACCGGCGTGCTCGGCGGCGTGATGCTCGGCCTGGGCCGCGCGCTGGGCGAAACCATGGCCGTCACCTTCGTGATCGGCAACATGAACCAGCTCAACTCGGTGTCGATCTTCGAGGCCGCCAACAGCATCACCTCGGCGCTGGCCAATGAATTCGCCGAAGCCGGCGCGGGCTTGCACCAGGCCTCGCTGATCTATCTGGGCCTGATCCTGTTCTTCATCACCTTCGTGGTGCTGTCGATGTCCAAGATCCTGCTGTCGCGCCTGCAAAAGAATGAAGGAGCTCGTTCATGAGCCAGACTCCCGTGCACGGAACGGCCCAACGGGTCATGCAGGCGGCCGAGCTGGCTGCGCAGCGCCAGGCGCGCTACGCCGGGCGCAAGCGCGTCAACCAGGTGGCGCTGACGCTGGCGCTGGCGGCCATGGCCTTCGGCCTGTTCTGGCTGATCTGGATCCTGTGGGAAACCATCCGCCTGGGCCTGGGCGGCCTGAGCCTGGCGCTGTTCACCGACATGACGCCGCCGCCGAACGAGGCGGGCGGCCTGATCAACGCGATCTTCGGCTCGATCGTGATGGTCGGCCTGGCCACGCTGATCGGCACGCCGATCGGCATCATGGCCGGCATCTACCTTGCCGAATACGAGCAGCGCGGCTGGCTGGCGCGCACCACGCGCTTCGTCAACGACATCCTGCTGTCCGCGCCCAGCATCGTGATCGGCCTGTTCGTCTACTCCGTGGTCGTGGCCCAGCTCAAGAGCTTCTCCGGCTTTGCCGGCGTCGTCGCGCTGGCGCTGATCGTGATTCCAGTGGTGATCCGCACCACCGAGAACATGCTGATGCTGGTGCCCGCCAGCCTGCGCGAAGCCGCGTATGCGCTCGGCACGCCCAAGTGGAAGGTCATCATGATGGTGACGCTGCGGGCCGCGCGCGCCGGCGTGATCACCGGCGTGCTGCTGGCCGTGGCGCGCATTGCGGGCGAGACCGCGCCGCTGCTGTTCACCGCGCTGAACAACCAGTTCTGGAACGCCGACCTGAGCAAGCCCATGGCGAGCCTGCCGGTGACCATCTTCAAATTTGCCATGAGCCCGTACGAGAACTGGCAGCAGCTGGCCTGGGCCGGCGTGTTCCTGATCACGGTGGCCGTGCTGGGCCTCAACATCCTCGCACGTGTGCTGACCCGCCAAAAATAAGGCAAGGAAATTTCCCATGTCGACCCTTCACACTCCCGTCTCCCCCCTGTCGTCCAAGCTGACGGTGCGCAACCTCAACTTCCATTACGGCAAGTTCCATGCGCTCAAGAACATCAATCTGGATATCCCCGAGAAGAAGGTCACGGCCTTCATCGGCCCGTCGGGCTGCGGCAAGTCCACGCTGCTGCGCACCTTCAACCGCATGTTCGAGCTCTATCCCGAACAGCGCGCGCAGGGCGAGATCCTGCTGGACGGCGAGAACCTGCTGACCAGCCGGCAAGACGTGGCGCTGATCCGCGCCAAGATCGGCATGGTCTTCCAGAAGCCCACGCCGTTCCCGATGTCGATCTACGACAACATCGCGTTCGGCGTGAAGCTGTTCGAACGCCTCAGCGCCACCGATATGGACGACCGCGTCGAGTGGGCGCTGCGCAAGGCCGCGCTGTGGAACGAGGTCAAGGACAAGCTGCAGCAAAGCGGCTCGGGCCTGTCCGGCGGCCAGCAGCAGCGCCTGTGCATCGCGCGCGGCATCGCGATCAAGCCCGAAGTGCTGCTGCTCGACGAACCCTGCTCGGCGCTCGATCCGATCTCGACGGCCAAGATCGAAGAGCTGATTGCCGAGCTGAAGAACGACTACACGGTGGTGATCGTCACGCACAACATGCAGCAGGCGGCGCGCTGCAGCGACTACACCGCCTACATGTACCTGGGCGACTTGATGGAATTCGGCGAGACCGAGCAGATGTTCTTCAAGCCCCAGCGCAAGGAAACCGAGGACTACATCACTGGCCGTTTCGGCTGAGGAGACAGGCAACATGAACGAAAAACACCTCTCGTCCCAGTTCGACAGCGAACTCAACCGCATCTCCACGCGCGTGATGGAACTCGGCGGCATGGTCGAGTCGCAGATCCGCCTGGCGATCTACTCGCTGGCCGAGCTGAGCGTCGAAGCCGCCGAGCAGGTCGATGCGGCCGAGCAGCAGATCAACGCGATGGAAGTCGAGATCGACCACGAACTGTCGTCGATCATCGCCCGGCGCCAGCCCACGGCGCGCGACCTGCGCCTGCTGATGGCCTTCTCCAAGGCCACCGCCAACCTCGAGCGCATGGGCGACGAGGCGCACAAGATGTCGCGCATGGTGCGCTCCATCATCGGCAGCGGTTCGGCGCGCATGCTGCCTTCGAACGAGCTGCGCGTGGCCGCCGACCTGGCCTCGGGCCTGCTGCGCAAGACGCTGGACGCGCTGGCGCGCCTCGACACCAAGGCCGCCGTGGCGATCCTCAAGGAGGACGACCTGATCGACCAGGAATTCGACGGTTTCGTGCGCAAGCTGATCACCTACATGATGGAGGATCCGCGCACCATTTCCGCGAGCCTGGACCTGCTGTTCCTGGCCAAGGCCATCGAGCGCATCGGCGACCACTCGAAGAACCTCGCGGAACAGATCATCTATCTGGTGGAAGGCAAGGATGTGCGCCACCAGACCATGGCCGCCATTGAATCGGCCGTGCTTTAAGCCGGAAAGACAACAGGGATGAAGAAACTGCCCTTGGTTCTCATTGTCGAAGACGAGCCCGCGATTGCCGAGCTGATTGCCGTGAACCTGCGGCACAACGGTTTCCAGCCGATCTGGGCCGAAGACGGGGTGTCGGCGCAGCGCGAACTCGATGCCGTGCTGCCCGACGTGATCCTGCTCGACTGGATGCTGCCCGGCACCAGCGGGCTGGCGCTGGCGCGCAAGTGGCGTGCCGACGCGCGCACCAAGCCCGTGCCGATTCTCATGCTCACGGCGCGCGGCGACGAACCCGACAAGGTGGCGGGCCTCGATGCGGGCGCCGACGACTACATCACCAAGCCGTTTTCCACCCAGGAGCTGCTGGCGCGCATTCGCGCCGTGCTGCGCCGGCGCGCACCCGAGCAGTTGCAGGACCAGGTCAGCGCGGGCGCGCTGGTGCTCGATGCGGCCGCGCACCGCGTGAGCTACAGCGGCGAGCCGCTCAAGCTCGGGCCGACCGAGTTCAAGCTGCTGCACTACTTCATGAAGCACCCGGAGCGCGTGCACAGCCGCTCGCAGTTGCTCGACAAGGTCTGGGGCGACCATGTGTTCATCGAGGAGCGCACGGTCGACGTGCATGTCAAGCGCCTGCGCGAGGCGCTGGGCGAGGCCAGCAGTCTGGTCGAGACAGTGCGTGGCGCGGGCTATCGCCTGAGTCTCCCCGCCCAGGGCTGATCCCGGGCATCCGGCGCATGGCATGCGCCGTGGGCGCCGCCGGTCCTTCACGGCGGCGCAGCAAAAGGCGAAAAATATGGTCTGGCGTAGTTTCTGGTTTGTGTGCATCCAGCTTGCGGGCGGCGCGGTGGGATGGTGGCTGTGCCGTTGGCCCGGGGCCTTGATCGGCGTGCTGCTGGCCAGCTGGCTGTGGCTGGCGGACGACAGCTGGCGCGCCGGCCGCCTGTTGTCGTGGCTGCGCCGCGCCGACCTGGCCAGCGCGCCCGCGCAGCGCAGCGGGCTGTGGGGCGAGGCCGGCGAGCGTGCGCGGCGCTGGCTGCGCCTGCAGAGCCAGCAGACCCAGGCCAGCGATGAACGCCTCAACGACATGCTGTCGGCGCTGCAGGCCAGCCCGAACGGCGTGGTGCTGCTGGACGAGCAGGGCCGCATCGAATGGTGCAACCAGATCTCCAACAGCCAGTTCGGCTTCGATGCGGCACGCGACCGCATGCAGAACATCGGCAACCTGGTGCGCGATCCGGCCTTCAGCCAATACCTGCATGCGCAGGACTTCTCCCATGACCTGATCCTGCAGGGCCGCGACAGCACGCCGTCGCGGCCGGTGCGGCTGTCGGTGCAGCTCTATCCCTATGGCGATGGACGGCGCCTGTTGCTGGCGCGCGATGTCACCGCGCAGGAGCAGGCCGAAGCCATGCGCCGCGACTTCGTGGCCAACGTCTCGCACGAGATCCGCACGCCGCTGACGGTGCTGGTGGGGTTCGTCGAAACCCTGCAGACCCTGCCGTTGCCCGAGGACGAACGTGCGCGCTACCTGGGCCTGATGGCCCAGCAGTCGGCGCGCATGCAGCACCTGGTCGAGGACCTGCTGGCGCTGTCGCGCCTCGAAGGCAGTCCCTTGCCCGGATACACGCAGTGGACACCGGTCGGCCTGCTGCTGCGCCAGTGTGAGGACGAAGCCCGCGGGCTGTCGATGGCGCTCACGCGTGTGCATGGCAAGCCGCACCAGATCGAGTTTCCCGATTCGCCGCCCGGCGCGGACCTGGGCGAGATCGCGGGCGCAGCCACCGAACTGCAAAGCGCGTTCTCCAATCTGCTGGCCAATGCGCTGCGCTATACGCCGGCCGGCGGGCGTGTGGTGGTGCGCTGGCAGGCGCATGCCGATGGCAGCGCGACGTTCTCGGTGCAGGATGCGGGCCCGGGCATCGATGCCACGCACCTGAGCCGGCTGACCGAGCGCTTCTACCGCGTCGACCGCAGCCGCTCGCGCGACACCGGCGGCACGGGCCTGGGCCTGGCCATCGTCAAGCATGTGCTGCAGCGCCACAATGCCAGGCTCGAGGTGCGCAGCACCGTGGGCAGCGGCTCGACGTTCTCGGTGATCTTCCCCGCGCAGCGACTGCGCGCCACGGCGTTGCCGGCGCCAGCCGAAACCTGATCAGCCGGCGCGCGGCGCCGTGCGCGGGCGCAGTGCGCGCCACAGCAGCGCGCTGAAGGCGATGGCGGTCACGGCCAGCGCCAGCGCGCTCGCGGCCCAGAACGGCGCGGGCGTGGGCCGGCCGCTCCAGGGGCCGATGCCGCCATAGGCCAGCCAGTAGCCACCGGCCAGGCCGCCGCCCCACAGCAGCACGCAATAGGTCAGCAGCGGCGCCACGGTGATGCGGTAGCAGCGCAGCACGAAGACGCAAAAGCATTGCACTGCATCGGCCGCGTGGTAGAGCGCCACCCACAGCAGCAGCGAGGCCGCCAGCGCGGCGACTTCGGCATCGCTGGTGTAGACCGAGGCCAGCGCATGCCGGCCCAGCAGCAGCAGTCCGCCCAGCAGCAGGCCCATCAACGCCGCCAGACGCCAGCCCAGCACCACCAGCTGGCGCGCATGCGCCTCATTGCCCGCGCCGCGCCACCAGCTCACGCGCGCGCTGCAGGCAATGGACAGCGACAGCGGCACCATGTAGCAGACCGCGGCCAGATTGGCGGCGATCTGGTGGCTGGCCGCGGCCAGGTTGCCCTGGCGCGCGACGAACAGCGCCACCAGCGTGAACGACGTGACTTCCACCAGGATCGCCAGGCCCGCCGGCAAGCCCAGGCGCAGGAACTGGCCGATCTGCTGCCAGTCCGGGCGCTCCATGCGCTGCCACAGCTGCAGCGGCGCATACAGCGCGCGGGTGCGCACCAGCCACAGGCCCACGCCCAGCAGCGTGTAGTTGACCACCAGCGTGGCCCAGGCGCAGCCGGCGACCCCGAGCGCGGGCAGGCCGGCGCCGCCAAAGGTGAACCAGATCGACAGCGGCAGCTTGAGCCCCAGCGAGCCGACCTGCAGCCAGGTCACCAGTTGCGGCCGGCCCAGCGACTGGTTGAGCGTGCTGTAGATGCGAAACAGCATCGCCGGCGGCAGGCCCCAGGCGAGGATGTTCAGATAGTGGCGCACATCGGCCTTGAGGGCATCGGGCACATCGGCCCAGCGCAGCAGCGCGTCGGGCGCCAGCAGCACCGACATGCCGATCACGCAGATGCCCAGGCACAGGTACAGCGACTGGCGCAGCGATCGACCCACAGCCGGCAGCCGGCCCGCGCCGCGCTGCTCGGCCCACAGCGGCAGCAAGGCCTGCAGGATGCCCATCAGCGAGATATAGACGCTGATGAACACCGCCGAGCCCACCGACAGCGCGGCCAGCGCCGCGGGCGAGTAGCGGCCCGCGACGATGGTGTCGGTGACGCCGAAAGCCATGATGGCCAACTGGCCCGCAAGCACCGTGAGTGCATGGCGGGCAATGGTGGAGAGTTCGGACTTCATCGCGCGGGGCGCTTGCGCAGCAGGATCAACTGGTCGCTCCTGACCGTGGGCCGCGCGATGCGCGCCACCGGCTTCCAGCCGTCCAGCAGCACGCGATCCTGTGTCGCATCCCACATCTGCGCATCCGCCACCAGCCAGTCGCAGGGTCGGCGGTTCTTGCTGGTCGTGGAGATCTGCGTCGTGGCCACCTGGCCGTGGAATTCCAGGCCGATCAACTGCGCGCGGCTGAGACCGTAGGTGGCGACGCAGCGCGGTGCCGGGTCGCCGATGGAGGCCATGACCTGTTCCACCTGCGGTGCATAGCTGCGCGCGTAGTCGAGCAGTGGCAGCCACAAGCTCATCAGCAGCAGCCAGCCCAGCGTCGCGCCCGAGGCCGGCAGCACCAGGCTTTTCCAGATCGCGGCGCGGTTGCGCGAGGTGCGCCAGACCACCAGCGCGCACCAGGCCACGGTGGCGGCCAGCGCCGCAGCCAGCGCCAGCAGCGAGAATTCGGACTCGAAGCCCGGCGCCAGCTTGGCCACGTTGGCCGCGGGCTTGGCGGGGAAGCCGGTCTGCAGCGAGATCCAGATCACCCAGATCGCAATTGCCGACACGCTGAAGAACAGCAGCGTGAACCAGTCGATCAGCGCGCTGATGCTGCGCCGCAGCGTGGGCAGCGCAAATGCCGCCAGCGTGGCAATGGCCGGCAGGCCTGGCAGCAGCGCACGGTCGGCGGGCTGCGTGACCAGCGCGGCGCAGAAAGCCAGCCCCGCAAACCAGATCGGCAGCACCAGATGGCGGTGGCGCATCGGGTGCGCGATCTGCCGGCGCCAGCGCCACAGCGTCCACAGCGCCAGCGGCCAGGCAGGCCAGGTGAACCACGCCAGCAGGCGCAGCAGGCTGCCCCATTCCGGGCTGCCCCAGGCCGGCAGCGAAATGCGCCACTGCCACAGATCGAGCCGCGTCGCCAGCAGACCGGCCAGCAGCGTGCTGCCCAGCCAGGCCAGCGCCCACAGGCGCGCGGCGCGCGTGGCTTCGACGGGCGAAAGCCAGGCCAGCGCGGCGCAGCCCAGGCCCATCAGCACGGCCATGGTCGGGGCGCCGCCGAGCACCAGCCCGGCCAGCCCGACGAGCATCGCCAACGCCGGCGCGGCGTTGCGGTAGGGCATGGCCGCGGCGGCAAAGAACACCAGCGTCGTGCAGGCGAGCTGGGTCACATAGCCCGTGGTCTCATGCGACAGCTGGGCCAGGCCCAGGCTCGCGATCAGCGCCAGCAGGCCGCCATCGGCCATGGCGCGCGCATAGTCGATCGGGTTGGCCTCGCCGCCAAACGCAAATGCCACGGGCTGCGCGCCAGGGCTGCGCGCCAGGCAGTAGACGCCCCACCAGGTCGCGGCCATGGCCAGCAGCAGCAGCAGCATGAACGGCACGCGCACCGCCATCTCCGCCGGCATGGCCGCGGGCGCGAGCTGCAGCGCCCAGGCGCCAAGCCAGTAGGGCAGCAGGCCGTCGGTCTGCGGTGCCATGCCGCCGACCAGCGGCGCCATCCATTCGGTGCGGCCCTCGAACAGGGCCAGCATGTAGCCGAAGGCCGTGATGTCGGCGTTCCTCCAGGGCGCACGGCCGACGTAGCCAGGCACCACATAGGCCAGGCACAGCAATACCAGCGCCCAGCGCGGCAGGGTGCGCACGGCCTGTTGCGAAACGATGGCGGGGGTAGGTTGGTTCACGCAGCGTAGAAACGACAAGAAAGACCGCAAGAATACGCGAACCCGGGGCGGTCAGCGGTGGTGCTGAGCGTTGGGGCCACTTTTGTCGCTGTGATCTACGCTGCCGGCGTGCAAGGCCGTGGGATATGTGTGCATGCGGCATATGCCAGGCACCGGCGTCCGCCGGGTCCCGATGCCGGGATCAATACCAATAGAACTTCGTCAACTTGGCGCGCATTGAGTCCGATTGGTATTGTTCTGGAACCATATTCATGAAGAACAGCCGGATGCGGGTGAAGAATCCAGGGATCGGAGGATCGATCGCCTTGACAATACGGCGGCACATTTCGGTTTGTTTAAAATTTTTAGCGAAGATGAACGCGGTCTCGCCGAATCTGTTCCGGGTTTCAAGCTGTTTCCTATGCATCTTCTTCATGATGGCGAGCGCGATTTTTGTATCGCCCCGCTCCAATGCCAGCATCATCGCATTGTTGCCATCTTTGTCGCAGATGCCCAGTTGCGCCGGTGTCATTTTCGCGATGAGTGCCAGGCTGGCAGCGGGGAGATCTTTTTTTATCGTGATCATCAGCGCAGTGTCGCCACGCCGGTTTTTGAGGCCCAGATGCTGGGGAAGCATTGAGTGGACGATTTTCACATCCCCGCCCAGGGCGGCATGATATGTGGTTAGTTTTTCCAAGAGGCGCTGGTGGCGATCAAGAAGTGCTTCATGGCTCATTTTGCGGGCTATGACGTCGGCCGCACCGGGCTGGTTGTTAGCGAACGCGATGCCCAGCGCGTCATCGTTCGCCTTGTTTTCGAGGTCGAGTTGCGCCGCTCTCATGCGCTCGGCGAGCTGCGGGACAATAGCAAAATTATTGTGCTTGAGCGCGATCATCATCGCTGTATCGCCGTTGCGGTCTCTGCAGCCGAACTGGGAGGGATCGGTGCGGTCGAGAAGAATGCTGATGATCTCTGGATCACCCATTTTGAGCGCCAGCATAAAAGCAGTGTGTCCATTGTTGTTTTGCAGGGACAGCTGCTGCTCGCTCATCTTTTTAATGATGCTTTTGATGAGGCTTTTGGTGAGTTGGGGGTGGATCTTCTGAAGGGCAGTCCTCAATGCCCGGTGCAGCACAGTGTTGCCGTCGCCATCCTCGTTGCCTAGATGCTGCCCACTCATCATGGAAAGGATGATGTCAGCGATGTCGGGTCTTTTTTTCCCCAGCGCTTGCGCCATCGATGTGGCTAATAACATTTCTTTTGCGGTGTCCGACCATATAAAGGCCATTGATTCATTCAGAATTTCCCCGACCTCTGACAGATCCTTCGATTGCAACATTCTGGTGACTGCGGAAAGAGAAATTCTTTGCAGGATATCATCCTGAAACTTCTTGATTTCAGGTTTTTCAGTGGCCTTATAGTTGAGTTTGTCCAATAGTTCTTTGCTCTTGGAAGCATCTCTCCAGACGAACTCCTCCAGAATTTGATGGTGATGCTCTTTGGCGTCATTGGTGGTGCTGACATACACAATATTTTCGCCGGATATTTTGAGCTTGGTTCCAGCCCCTTTTTCGCCAGCAAGATAGCTGGGGTGGAAGTTGATGGCGCCGGCTTCGCGCAGGTTGCGCGCGATGGAACGCATCAAAAGCGTGTTGTCTTTGATCAGGTGGTACTGTTCGACATCGCCCTCGTCCGAATAAACGAAGACATCCGTGATGGGAATGGGGCCAAAGCTGTGCGTCAGTTTTGGTTGGACAGTGTCGTTGAATATATTCAGGATATCGCAAAAATCATTTTCATTAATAGCGACAGAGTCTATATTGAAATTTTCGACTGACAGTTCGTGGATTATCTGGCTGCGGCACTCTTCGGCCAGGACTTCAATCACCCGATCGATGATGATCTTGTCGTGAATGTGGACCGTGAATTGATCGAGATAATGCGCTGAGATCCGGGATTCAAGTGCGTCTGCGCGTGGCCGAAGGCCGAAATTAGGTGCAATATAATTGAAAAATGCCGCTACATCATGAATCTCGTTGCCTTTGTAGGTGCCGATATTGTTGTCGCGCATGTAGTTCAGTATTTCAGCATTGATGACATTTATCAACTGGTTGATGAAATTCTGTGGCAACCCATGTTTGAGGGCTTCCAATTTTCGTGCGGCTTGTTCGATGTTCTGTGCCATTCCCGATGGACAGACATGCAGATGTGCTGCCAGATCCTCGATGGTCTTTTTGCGTACGTCTTCTGGAAGGTCGGCATCGTGCGCGAGGCTGCAAATTATGCTCAAATTATCGAAAACCAAGCTCTTGTAAATTTCCAGATTTTCCCAGCAGAAGTCGCTCTTGATTCCTGATTCAACCAGTGAGAAGAATTTGTCGAGATTGTCCCCTTGAGATGGGTTGGTTTTCTCGTCAATCAAGCTGCGCAGGGTTTCTATATTTTCTTTATAGCCGCGAATGATGTCTGTGTCCGACAGCTGGGCACCAGAGTTGACGGGCTTTTCATTGGTTGCCAAATGGCTGCCATTGCCCGCTGCACGCGCCATGAAGCTCGGCTGGAGATTGAAATGGTGGCTGCTGTTGGTGCGCATTTTTTGGTCCAACCTTTCATTGGAAGCCGTTGACAAGGAATCGCCCGTCTCAAGTCCTCCGATCAGGCGGGGCGGGAGGGTATGTTTTCTCTGACGGCGTTGACTTGGTTGCCACTGGGCGCGCATGGTTCCAGCGGCAATCGGTGGTCATCGTGGGGAGCTGCTCAGGGCTGAAGGAAGACGAAAAAAAAGCAGCCCGGTTGCCCGGGCTGCTTTTTGGCATGAATGCGCAGAATTTACTTGGCTGCGGTGGTCTTGCCGAAACGGTTGCGGAAGCGCTCGACGCGGCCGCCCATGTTGTCCACCGACTTTTGCGTGCCGGTGTAGAAGGGGTGCGATTCGCTCGAGGTGTCCAGCTTGAACATCGGCAGTTCGCGGCCGTCGTCGGTGGTGCCGGTTTCCTTGGTGTTCACGCACGAACGGGTCACGAACTTGAAGCCGTTGGACAGGTCAACGAACAGCACTTCGCGGTAGTTGGGGTGGATTCCTTCTTTCATGATCTTCCTAAGGTCAAGTGCGGTAGCCGTGTCCAACCCAGTGCAACCTCTGCATTGGTTCAAATTGAACGTACTTTCCGCAATAGAAAAGCCCCCGAGTATACCGCGGGGGCTTTGCAGTGGGTACCGACACAGCCTTGTGCCGGAGTAGGGATTAGCCGCCGCGGCGCATCATGTCGAAGAAGTCGTTGTTGGTCTTGGTCGCCTTCATGTTCTTGATCATCAGCTCGGTGGCTTCGATCTCGTCCATGTTGTAGAGGAACTGGCGCAGGATGCGCGTCTTGTTCAGTATCTCGGGCGACAGCAGCAGTTCCTCGCGGCGCGTGCCGCTCTTGTTCAGCTCGATGGCCGGGAACACGCGCTTCTCATAGAGGCGGCGGTTCAGGTGCAGTTCGCTGTTGCCGGTGCCCTTGAACTCCTCGAAGATCACTTCGTCCATGCGGCTGCCGGTATCGACCAGGGCCGTGGCGATGATGGTCAGCGAGCCGCCTTCTTCGACCTTGCGCGCCGCGCCGAAGAAGCGCTTGGGGCGCTGCAGCGCGTTGGAGTCGACACCGCCCGACAGCACCTTGCCCGACGAGGGCACGACGTTGTTGTAGGCGCGGGCCAGGCGCGTGATCGAGTCCAGCAGGATCACGACGTCCTTCTTCAGCTCGACCAGGCGCTTGGCGCGTTCGATCACCATCTCGGCCACGTGCACGTGGCGCGTGGCGGGCTCGTCAAAGGTCGAGGCAATGATTTCGCCCTTGACCGAGCGCTGCATCTCGGTCACTTCCTCGGGACGCTCGTCGACCAGCAGCACCATCATGTGCACGTCGGGATGGTTCGCCGTGATCGCGTGGGCGATGTTCTGCATCATCATCGTCTTGCCGCTCTTGGGCGGGGCGACGATCAGCGCGCGCTGGCCGCGGCCGATCGGGGCAATGATGTCGATGATGCGGCCGGTGATGTTCTCGTCGGACTTGATTTCGCGTTCGAGGCGCAGCTGCTCCTTGGGGAACAGCGGCGTCAGGTTCTCGAACATCACCTTGTGCTTGTTTTGCTCCGGCGGGCCGCCGTTGACCTTGTCGAGCTTGGTCAGCGCGAAATAGCGCTCGCCATCCTTGGGCGTGCGCACTTCGCCTTCGATCATGTCGCCGGTGTGCAGGTTGAAGCGGCGCACCTGGCTGGGCGAGATGTAGATGTCGTCCGTGCTCGCGGTGTAGCTGGTGTCGGGGCTGCGCAGGAAACCAAAGCCATCGGGCAGGATTTCAAGCACGCCGTCGGCAAACACTTGTTCGCCGGCCTTGGCCCGCTTCTTGATGATGGCAAACATGATTTCCTGTTTGCGCATCCGGCCAACGTTTTCGATCTCGAGCTCTTCGGCCTGCTTCAGGACTTCAGACACGTGCTGTGCCTTGAGTTCATTAAGGTGCATGGGGTGACTCCTGGGCGGAGTAAGTGGAATCAGGAATGGGGCAGAAGGCTGGGCGGTACACGGCGTCGTGGGCCTAGCTTGCCTGGTGATCTCGAAACGGCCGTCAATGCAGGGGGCCGGTGATCTGTGCAGATTATGACAGGAAAAGATCTGCAGGTCCGAAAATAAAGAACCGGGGCGGCGTCGCGCCACCCCGGCTTCAGGCGCGGGCCGGGCGGATGGTCACCGCCCGGCGCGCCCGCAACTCAAGCCAGCTGTTCGTCGAGGAAGGCCGTGAGCTGGGCCTTGCTCAGGGCGCCGACCTTGGTGGCGGCCAGCTCGCCGTTCTTGAACAGCATCAGCGTGGGGATGCCGCGGATGCCGAACTTGGCGGGGATCTCGCGGTTTTCATCGACATTCATCTTGGCGATCGTGACCTTGCCCTGGTAGGTGCCGGCGACTTCGTCCAGGATCGGGGCAATCATCTTGCAGGGACCGCACCACTCGGCCCAGTAGTCCACCAGCACCGTGGTGCCGGCCTGCAGCACTTCGGCTTCGAACGAGGCGTCGGAGAGATGTTTGATGAGGGCGCTTGCCATGGAGGTTTCCTTGGTTGTGGGCTGTAATGGGCGAAAGTTCGCGGAACTGGCTTCGATTGTGACAGAAACGCATCTCCCGCCAGCGCATGTGGGCGACACATGGTGCTATGACTGTCATAGCGTAAAGCGATGAGAATGCCAAGCCGGGGCATGGGCTTGGCCCCGCGCGCCGCGGGGCGGCCGAGCGGCGGTATCCTGCGCCCCTTGCGGCAATGTGTCTTAACAAGGAATCCTGAATGACTGAAGTCTCCACCCACCGTGCGCCACTCAAGTGCGAGGCCGCCATCGTCGGCGGCGGCCCGGCGGGCCTGATGGCCGCCCAGCGCCTGGCGCAAGCCGGGGTGCGCGTGCATCTGTTCGATGCCATGCCGTCGGTGGGCCGCAAATTCCTGCTGGCCGGCAAGGGCGGCCTGAACCTGACGCATTCCGAGCCCGCAGATGCGTTTGCCGCGCGCTTTGGCGCGCGCCGCGCGCAGATCGAGCCCATGCTCGCGGACTTCGGCGCCGATCAGGTCAAGGACTGGGCCGCGCGCCTGGGCGTCGAAACCTTTGTCGGCACCTCGGGCCGCGTGTTCCCGGTCGGCATGAAAGCCGCGCCGCTGCTGCGCGCCTGGCTCGCGCAGCTGCGCGGCCTGGGCGTGCAGTTCCATACGCGCCACCGCTGGCTGGGCTGGAACGAGCAGGGCGCGCTGCGCTTTGCCACGCCCACCGGCGAGGTGCTGGTGCAGGCGCGCGCCCTGGTGCTGGCGCTGGGCGGCGCGAGCTGGCCGCAGCTGGGCTCCGATGGTGCCTGGGCGCCCTGGCTGGAGGCGCGTGGCGTGGCCATTGCGCCGTTGCAGCCCGCCAACTGCGGCTTCGATGTGCTGAACCTGGCTTCGGGCAGCGCGGAAACCCGGCGCAGCTTCCTGCGCGAACTGGTCGGCCTGGAGCAGGCCCCGGCGCACGGCTGGACGCCGCATTTCCGCGAGCGCTTTGCGGGCCAGCCGCTCAAGTCGGTGGGCTTGTCGTTCACCGGCAGCCACGGCCAGGCATTCGCGCGGCGCGGAGAATTCGTCGTCACGGAAACCGGCATCGAGGGCAGCCTGGTCTATGCCGCCTCGCAGTGGCTGCGCGACGAGATCGCCGCCAGCGGCCATGCAACGCTGCACCTCGACCTGCTGCCCGAACACGATGCCGCGCGCGTCGAAGCCGAAGTGCGTCACCCGCGCGGCGCGCGCAGCCTCAGCAGCCACCTCAAGAGCCGGCTCGGGCTGGACGGCGTGAAGATGGGGCTGCTGCATGAAGTGCTGGGGCGCGAGGGCGTGCACGACCCGGTGGCGCTGGCCGCGGCCATCAAGGCCCTGCCGCTGACGCTGGCCGCGCCGCGTCCGGTGGCCGAAGCCATCAGCACCGCGGGCGGCGTGGCTTTCGAGGCGCTCGATCCAAAGGGCATGCTGAGCGCGATTCCCGGCGTGTTCTGCGCGGGCGAGATGCTGGACTGGGAGGCGCCCACGGGCGGCTATCTGCTGACCGCGTGCCTGGCCAGCGGCGCGCGCGTGGCCGATGGCGTGCAGCAGTTCCTGACCGAGCCGGCGCAGGGTTGAGGAGGATTGCCGGCTGGTGCGATGCGCCGGCCGGACGCAAAAAAGCCCACGTCGCCGTGGGCTTTTTCAATGGCTGAGGACCTCTGGCTGGCAGACATCCTGGAAAGAAGTTGACGAGCCTTACCCCCGGCACTGGCTCCACAGTTAGGGCTGCTTGGTTCCCCACCTGACCCGGTTGGCTGCTTCACCATGCGGGGAGGCCCGTCACCGCCGATTGTAGCGCAGACTGAAGGCCGGTTCAGGCAAACCAGCCTTCGGCGCCGCGGTTCAGAGGCGGAAGGCGCTCAGCGAACGCTTGAGTTGTGCCGCCTGCACCTCGAGCGACTGGGTCGCGGCCGAGGATTGCTCGACCAGCGCCGCGTTCTGCTGCGTCATCTGGTCCATCTGCGCCACGGCCTGGTTGACCTGTTCCAGCCCGGCCATCTGTTCGTGGCTCGCATGGCTGATCTCGCCGACCAGGTCGGTGACCTTCCTCACGCCCTGCACGACCTGGTCGATGGTGCCGCCGGCCTGTTCGACCAGGCGGCTGCCCGTGGCAATGCGCTGCGCCGAGGCATCGATCAGGCCCTTGATCTCCTTGGCCGCGTTGGCGCAGTTCTGCGCCAGGCTGCGCACATCGCCCGCGACCACGGCAAAGCCCCGGCCCTGCTCGCCGGCGCGCGCGGCTTCGACGGCGGCATTGAGCGCGAGGATGTTGGTCTGGAACGCGATCTTGTCGATCACGCCGATGATGTCCTCGATGCGCTTCGAGGTCTGCAGGATCTCGGCCATGGTGCGCACGACTTCGTTGACCGATGCGCCGCCCTGCACGGCCAGTGCCGAGGTGGCCTGCGCCAGCTGGTCGGCCTGCTGCGCGCTGGCGGCGTTGTTGCGCACGGTGGAGGTGAGTTCCTCCATCGAGGCCGCGGTCTGCTCGAGCGCGCTGGCCTGTTCCTCGGTACGCCCCGACAGGTCGAGGTTGCCTGAGCTGATCTCGGCGGCCGCGGTGGCCACCGAGTCGCTGCCCTGGCGGGCTTCGGACACCAGCGCGCGCAGGTTGGCTTCCATCTTCGACAGCGACTGCATCAGTTGCGCGGCCTCGTCGCGGCCTTGCAGCAGCTCGCGGTCGAACGCGAGTTGCAGGCTGCCGGCGGCGACTTCGTCGGCAATGCGCACCGCGGCGCGCAGCGGCCGCACGATGCCCAGGCTCAGCACCAGGGCCACGACCACGCCCAGCACCACGATCAGCGCGCTCAGGCCGGTCAACGCCGTGAAACTGGTCTGGTAGCTGCTGTCGATATTCGTGGCCGTGCTGTCGATTTCCTGGCGCTGCAGGTCCAGCAGCGCACGGATGCTCTGTACATAGGCCTGGGTGGCGGGCGCATATGTGCTGGTGAAGATGGCTTCGGTTTCCTCGCCCTGGTCCTTGGCCTTGGTCACGGCGGCGCGCGCGGCGTTGTACTTGTCGCGCGCCTGGCTGGCCTGGTCGAACAGGGTGCGTTCGGCATCGGAGTTGATCAGCGGCTTGAAGCGTGCGAGCAGCTTGCCCGCATCTTCGGACGACTTGCGCGCGGTCTCGGCAAAGAAGCGGCCCAGCTCGGCGTCGGGGCTGCGCACGATGGCGGTGGTGCGCTGCGAGCCGGCCAGCACCAGCGCGTACCAGTCGGCAATCAGCCGCTCCTTGGCCAGGGGGCTGTCCATCATGCTGCGGGTCTGGTGGGCCACGCTGGACAATTGCACGAGGCTGGCTGCCAGCCCGAAGATGGTCAGCAGCAGCACGGCGGCAAAACCCAGGGCAATACGCTGCCCGATTTTCAAGGAAGAGAAACGCATCGGAAACACGGAATCGGGAAAAGGGAAAGTGGGGATGGACTGGTTATGTAAAAAACGCTTACGAATGATAAGTCTTGTAGCAAAACCAATGAATGGACCTGCTTTTCCATGCCCGCCCTCGCGCCCCGTAGAATCGGCGCCATGTCTTACCTCGTGCTTGCCCGCAAATACCGCCCCCGCAATTTCTCCGAAATGGTGGGGCAGGAGCATGTCGTGCAGGCGCTGTCCAATGCATTGACGCAGCAGCGCCTGCACCACGCCTATCTGTTCACGGGCACGCGCGGCGTGGGCAAGACCACGGTGTCGCGCATCCTGGCCAAGTCGCTCAATTGCCAGGGCCCCGACGGGCAGGGCGGCATCACGGCCACGCCCTGCGGCGTCTGCGCGGCCTGCACCGAGATCGACAGCGGCCGTTTTCCGGATTACACCGAGCTGGACGCGGCGTCGAACCGCGGCGTCGACGAAGTCCAGGGCTTGCTCGAGCAGGCGGTCTACAAGCCGGTGCAGGGGCGCTTCAAGGTCTTCATGATCGACGAAGTGCACATGCTCACGAACACGGCGTTCAACGCCATGCTCAAGACGCTGGAGGAGCCGCCCGAATACCTCAAATTCGTGCTGGCCACCACCGATCCGCAGAAGGTGCCGATGACGGTGCTCTCGCGCTGCCTGCAGTTCAATCTGCGGCCCATGGCGCCCGAAACCGTGCTCGACCACCTGGGCCAGGTGCTGGCCGCCGAGAACATCCCCGCCGAACCGCAGGCGCTGCGCCTGCTGGCGCGCGCCGCGCGCGGCTCGATGCGCGACGCGCTGTCGCTGACCGACCAGGCGATTGCGTTTGGCAGCGGCCAGCTGCTCGAAGCCGGCGTGCGCCAGATGCTGGGCAGCGTCGACCGCTCGCATGTGTTCCGCCTGATCGCCGCGCTCGCCGAAGGCGACGGCCGCAGCGTCGTTGAAACCGCCGATGCGCTGCGCCTGAACGGGCTGTCGGCCGCGTCCACGCTCGAAGAGATGGCCGCGGTGCTGCAGCGCATGGCGGTGCTGCAGGCCGTGCCGCAGATGGCGCAGGACGCGAGCGACCCCGAGGCCGCGGCCATTGCGCGCCTGGCGCAGGCCATGCCGGCCGATGAAACCCAGCTGCTCTACAGCATCTGCCTACATGGCCGCGCGGAGCTGGGCCTGGCCCCCGACGAATACGCGGCGCTGACGATGGCGCTGCTGCGGCTGCTGGCCTTCAAGGCTCCGGCTGAAAAAAAAACTCCGGCAATAGCTGAAACGGCGCCGGCGTTGGCGCCCACTCCGGTGCCAGCGCCAGTGTCGGCACCCATAGCGGTCCCCAAGGCGCTGCCGGTTCGGGCCGAGCCACCGGCGCCCGGGCCCCTGGCGCCGCCCGTGGCACCCGCACGGCCGGTAGCTGCGCCCGCCATGGCGCCGGCGCCGCAGCCGGCTCCCACCCCGGGCCCGCGGCCGCGCCCCGAACCCGCCGAACGCCAGCCGCTGGCCGAAGCCGTCGTGTTGCCCGATGACGGCTATGGCGAGAGTCTGGGCATGGACAGCGTGGAGTTTGCGCCGATCGACGTGCCGCCATGGGAGCCGCTGCCCGAGACTGTGGCCATGGCCCGCGCACCCGCGCGCGCCGTGCCGCGCCAGGCCGCGGCGCCCGATGTCGAATATGAAACAGAGTCAGCGCCCGCTGCGCTGGCGCGCCCCGCCTGGACCCCGTCCGAGCCTTCGGGCGAGCCCGTGCAGACCACGCCCGAGGGCGACCGCTGGTTTGCCGCCGTGCAGCAGTTGGTTGCCAGCGAGGCCATCACCGCGCTGGTGCGCGAGCTGGCGCTGCAGTCGCAGCTCATGGCCTGCGACGGCGACCATTGGACGCTGTGCGTGCAGCGCCAGTCGCTGAACCAGGCGACGGCGCGCGAGCGCCTGCGCGCGGCGCTGGCAGAAGCCGGCCTGGCGCAGCAGCTGAGCGTCGAGATCGGCGCGGTGACGGATACGCCCGCGCGGCGCAACGCCGCCGCAGCGCAGCAGCGCCAGCGCCTGGCCGAAGAAATCGTGATGAATGACCCCCTGGTGCAGACCTTGATGCGCGAGCATGGCGCGCGCATCGTGCCGGGTAGTATCAAACCCGCTTAAACCCACTCAAAAGGAAGAAACATGTTCAACAAAGGACAACTCGCCGGCCTCATGAAGCAGGCCCAGGCCATGCAGGACAACCTGAAGAAGGCCCAGGACGAACTGGGCCATGTCGAGGTCGAGGGCGAATCCGGCGCCGGCCTGGTCAAGGTGCTGATGACCTGCAAGCACGACGTCAAGCGCGTGACCATCGACCCCAGCCTGCTGGCCGAAGACAAGGACATGCTCGAAGACCTGGTGGCGGCCGCGTTCAACGCCGCGGTGCGCAAGGCCGAAGAGACTTCGCAGGAAAAGATGGGCAAGCTGACTGCCGGCATGCCCGGGCTGCCCGGCGGCATGAAGTTCCCGTTCTGACGCTCAGCCGCCGTGCCTTACCCCGTTTTGCCGCCGGGCCGCCCCAAGGCAAAACAGTGTTGGGGGGCTTTGCCCCCCAGGCAACCCACACGAAGTGGGAGAGCGTGGGGGCCATGTTTTGCCGCCGGGCCGCCCCAAGGCAAAACAGCGTTGGGGGGCTTTGCCCCCCAGGCGACCTACACGAAGTGGGGGAGCGTGGGGGCCATGTCTGACCTGCCGAGCGCAGGTCTTTTTTTCTGCTTCAGTGAGGTTCCATGGCCACTTCGGATGTCCATCCTCTGGATGATTTGATCCAGGCCCTGCGGCGCCTGCCCGGTGTCGGCATCAAGTCGGCCCAGCGCATGGCCTACCAGTTGCTGCAGCGCGACCGCGAAGGCGCGCAGCAGATCGCGCGCGCGCTCGATACGGCGCTCGAAGCGGTGCAGCACTGCGAACAGTGCCATACCTTCACCGTGGGCCGGCTGTGCGCGATATGCCAGGACGAAAGCCGCGACACCGCGCGCCTGTGCGTGGTGGAAACGCCTGCCGATCTCGCGGCCATGGAGCGCACCGGCGCCTACCAGGGCAGGTACTATGTGCTGATGGGCCGTCTGTCGCCGCTCGACGGCATCGGCCCGCGCGATCTGGGCCTGCCGGAATTGCTGGAACGCACCGCCCAGGACGGCGTGCAGGAAGTGATTCTCGCCACCAGCTTCACCGCCGAAGGCGAGGCCACCGCGCATGCGATCAGCGAGGCGCTCAAGAGCCGCGGCGTGCATGTGACGCGGCTGGCGCGCGGCGTGCCCGTGGGCAGCGAACTCGAGTATGTGGATCTGGGCACGATTGCCCATGCACTATCTGACCGGCGCTGAGGCCCAGGAGGATTGCCATGACCGAACATCTGACGACGGCCTACTGGTGCGTGCTGGTGGCCGCGCTGCTGCCCATGGTCTGCGCCTATCTCGCCAAGAGCGGCGGCATGGGCCGCAAGCCGGAGCAGGGCGGCTTCGACAACCATGATCCGCGCGCCTGGCTGCAGCGCCAGACCGGTTTCCAGGCGCGCGCCAATGCGGCCCAGGCCAACAGTTTCGAGGCCCTGCCGTTCTTCATCGGTGCGGTGGTGATTGCCCACCAGCTGCACGCGCCGCAGCACTGGGTCGATCTGCTGGCCGTGGTTTTCGTGCTGCTGCGCGGGCTCTACATCGCGCTGTACGTGGCCGACAAGCCCACGGCGCGCAGTCTGGTCTGGGCCCTGGGCATGCTGGCGAACGTGGCGATCTTCTTCAGCGTCTACCGCTGAGTTTCGTCAGCGCTTTTCAGCGCTTCTTCACCTTCGAGGGCGTGCCGCCCTTGCGCGAAGTCTGCGCCGGCGCCTTGGACGAGCGTGCCACCGCGACCTTGGCGGCGCGCGGACTCGAGGGCGCGATCGACGTGCCGCGCAGCGGCACGAACAGCACGATGGACTGGCCGGCCTTGAGCGCCGAGCCGACCTTGAGGTCGTTCCACTCGGCCAGGCTCGCAACGCTGACGCGGTGGCGGCTGGCCAGGCTGGCCAGCGTGTCGCGCTTTTGCGCCTTGACCGTGGTGCGGCGCGTCACGATCTCGGGCGCCAGCGCCATGTGGCCATTGTCGGCGACCTGGCTCGACACATCGGTCAGCGTGCTGGCCGAGCGCGGCACCATCAGCGCCGATCCGGCCTTGATCACCATGCGCGGCGGAATGTTGTTGAGCGTGCGCAGGCCTTCGGCGCTCATGCCCACGCGCTGCGCCGCGTCGGCCACCGTGAGCGTCGAGGGCACGGTCCAGACCGTCCAGCTCGAATACTGGCCCTGGTCGTAGGCCGCAAGATTGCGCTGGAACACCTTGGCGTTGTCCCAGGGCAGCAGGATCTGCGGCGTGCCCGCGGCAAAGATCACGGGCCGGCTCAGCGAGGGATTGAGCGCGCGGAAGTCGGCAACCGACACGTCGGCCAGCCGGGCCGCGAGTTCGACGTCGATGTCGCGCTTGATGTCCACGGCCTGGAAGTAAGGGTGGTTCTCGATCAGCGGCAGCTCGGCGCTGAACGCGTCGGGCGTGTTGACGATGTTCTTCACGGCCTGCAGCTTGGGCACGTAGAGCCGGGTCTCGGCCGGCATGTTGAGTTCGGAATAGCTGATGCCCAGGCCGGCCTTGCGGTTGCGCTCGATGGCGCGGCCCACGCTGCCTTCGCCCCAGTTGTAGGCCGCCAGCGCCAGATGCCAGTCGCCGAACATGCCATAGAGCTTTTGCAGGTAGTCGAGCGCGGCGCGCGTCGAGGCCAGCACGTCGCGGCGGTCGTCGCGGAAGATGTTCTGCTTCAGGTCGAAATAGGTGCCGGTGGCCGGCATGAACTGCCACATGCCCGCGGCCTTGGCGCTGGAGACCGCCTGCGGATTGAAGGCGCTCTCGATGTAGGGCAGCAGCGCCAGCTCGGTCGGCATGCCGCGGCGCTCGAGTTCCTCGACGATATGGAACAGGTACTTGCTCGAGCGCTCGGTCATGCGCAGGATGTAGTCCGGCCGGCTCGAGTACCACTGCTCGCGGTCGTGCACCAGTTCATGGTCGAGATCGGGCATGGCGAAGCCGCGGCGGATGCGGTCCCACAGATCGGCCGGCGCCGACAGCGAGGCCACGCCCGGTGTCGTGACCTGCGCCGGCGTCAGCGGGCTCAGCGAGCCATTGGGATACTGCGGCGTATGGCTGGCGCTGGACTCCGCGTTGGAGGCGGGGGAATCGGGGCTGACGGTCGCGCAGCCGGCAAGAAACAGCACGCTGCTGAGCAATACGGGATAGAGAAGCTTCATCGGAAATCGTTTTTCCAGGCGCGCAATGCTGCAAGCACCTCGTGGGCCTGCTGAGGATGGATACGCGGATCATGGCGGTGGGCGCTCGCTGCCACTGCCGTTTCGCGCGTACGAAGAAAAGGGTTGATGCTGCGCTCCAGTCCAATGCTGGAAGGCAGCGTCGGCATGCCATGGGCGCGCAGGCCCTCGCAATGCTCCAGGTAGTGGAGCAGCGCGGCGTTGTTTGGTTCCACCGCGCGCGCAAAGCGAAGGTTAGAAAGTGTGTACTCATGCGCGCAGCACACGCGGGTCGCATCCGGCAGTGCGGCGAGCGCGTCCAGCGACTGCTGCATCTGCGCCGGCGTGCCCTCGAACAGCCGTCCGCAGCCGCCCGAAAACAGGGTGTCGCCGCAAAACAGCAGCGGTTCGGCGCCGGCATCGCTGAAGTAGGCGATATGCCCTGCGGTATGCCCGGGCACGTCGATGACGCGCCACGGGCCGCCCAGCACCTCGACCTGGTCGCCGCCATGCACCCGAGTCACGGGTTCGGGCAGGGTTTCGCGCGCCGGGCCCCACACCGGCGCACCCGTGGCGGCGCGCAGCGCAGCCACGCCGCCGACGTGATCGGCATGGTGGTGGGTGATTAGAATGGCTTGCAATTGCAGCGCATGGCGCTCCAAGGCCGCGAGCACGGGAGCCGCTTCGCCCGGGTCCACGACCAGGGCCTGGCGGCCGTCGTGCAGCATCCAGATGTAGTTGTCAGAAAAAGCGGGCAGCGGCAACAGGTTCATGAGCGACAAAATTATAGGGATGCACCAGTGGCTCGAGTCACCGACCGGGCGCTATCTGCTCGACTGGGAGCAGCAGCGCTGCGACGAGGCCGTGGCGGACGTGTTCGGCTACCACAGCCTGCAGCTGGGGCTGCCTATGCTACAGGGCTTGCGCGCCAATCGCATGCCGCAGCGCTGGCTGGCCGTCGAATCGATGGATGCAACGGCCGCCGCGCTGCCGGGTTGTGCCGTGCATGCGGTGCTCGAGCCGTCCGCGCTGCCGTTTGCCGAATCCAGCCTGGATCTGCTGGTGCTGCCCCATACGCTGGAAAGCACATGCGACCCGCATGGCGCATTGCGCGAAGTGGCGCGGGTGCTGGTGCCTGAAGGGCGGGCCGTGATCTTCGGAATCAACCCTGCCAGCTGGTGGGGAATTCAGTCGGCGGTCACGCCGCGCGGCACGCGTTTGCCCGATGTGCGCAGTGCCATCGGCTACTGGCGGCTGCGCGACTGGCTGCGGCTGTTGGCGCTCGATGTGCAGGCCGTGGAGTTCGGTTGCCACCGGCCTGCCGTGCAATCGCTGCAGTGGCATGAGCGCTGGGGCTGGATGGATGCGCTCGGCGAGCGTGCGTGGCCCATACTCGGGGGCGTCTACTGCGTGGTGGCCACCAAGCGCGTGCCGGGCATGCGCCTGATGGGGCCGGCCTGGCGCCAGCGTGCGCCCGCCACTGCCGCCGCGGCGCCGCTGGCGCACCGCCGGAATCGAAAAATCTAGAGGAAAAGAAGTTGAATCAAGTTGTGATCTATACAGATGGGGCTTGCAAGGGCAACCCTGGTCCGGGCGGATGGGGCGTGCTGCTGCGCGCCGGGACGATGGAAAAGGAGTTGTTTGGCGGCGAACTGGGAACCACCAACAACCGCATGGAGCTGCAGGCCGTGATCGAGGCGCTGAGCGCGCTCA
Organism: Comamonas antarctica; assembly: GCF_013363755.1. Taxonomy (NCBI): domain Bacteria; kingdom Pseudomonadati; phylum Pseudomonadota; class Betaproteobacteria; order Burkholderiales; family Comamonadaceae; genus Comamonas; species Comamonas antarctica. The sequence goes on along the minus strand of NZ_CP054840.1, from coordinate 2,784,839 downwards.
AGAGGCCTTGCGACGTGACGCTGTTCATCGACAGCCAGTATGTGCTCAAGGGCATCACCGAATGGATCCACGGCTGGAAGGCCAAGGGCTGGCGCACGGCCTCGAAGGAGCCGGTGAAGAATGCCGAACTGTGGCAGCGCCTGGACGCGCTGGTGGGCAGCGGCGGCCACCGCATCGACTGGCGCTGGGTGCGCGGCCATGCGGGCGACCCGGGCAACGAGCGCGCCGACATGCTGGCCAACCAGGGCGTGGAAAAGGCCTTGGGCCGGCGCTAGCGCGTTTCAGTCCTTGGGCAGCTTGGCCATCTCGGCCGCCAGCGCAGCGCCGTTTTGCGGGCGCACGCTGCGGCCGACTTCCTGGCCGTCGCGCAGGAAGATCAGCGTCGGCCAGAGCTTGACGCGGTAGTGGCGGCCCAGCGGGCGGCCCGAGCCGTCCTCGGCCTTGATGTGCTGCACATCGTCGCGGCCGGCCAGCGCCTCGCGGATCAGCCCCTGCGCGCCCTGGCAGTAGCCGCACCACCCGGTGCCGAACTCCAGCACCGCATTGCCGCGCAAGGCCTCGATTTCCGCGATCGTGGGGTTCTGGGAGAGATGCTGGCTCTGGTAGGTCATCGCAGGTTCCTTGGAAATGATGGATGGCGCAGGGGCGGCCTGCCGCGCCGTCAGCCGTTGCCGATATCGACCGCGCGGACCTGGTCGCGGCCCTCTTGCTTGGCACGGTACAGCAACTGGTCGATGCGTTCAATTGCTTGCGCCAATTCCTGACCGTCGCCAAGCACGCCCACGCCCGCCGAGATGGTGACCGGCAGGGGCAGCAGCGCGGCACAGGCGTCGCGCACCGCATGCCGGCAGCGCTCGAGCGTGGCCAGCGCGCCGGCCAGGTCGCAGCCCGGCATGAACAGCAGGAATTCCTCGCCGCCCCAGCGGATGATCTTGTCGCTGGTGCGCAGGCACGATCTCAGGGCCCGCGCCACGGCGGACAGCGCCTGGTCGCCCGCCGGGTGGCCGAAGCGGTCGTTGACCTGCTTGAACCGGTCGACATCGACCAGCGCCAGCGCCAGCGGCGTGGCCAGCGCGCGCGCCTGGGCCACGGCATTCGCCAGATGCAGCTCCCCCGAGGTGCGGGTCAGCGTGCCAGTCAGGCCGTCGTGCTGCATCTGCTCGCGGAAGGCGCGGTCGGACAGCACGCGCGCCGTCACGTCGCGCACGATGCTCACGGAATGTGTCACCTGTGCCTCGCGGTTGCGCAGCGGCGTGATGCTTTCCTCGCAATGCACCTCGCTGCCATCGGCGCGGCGGTAGGTGGAGAGCTCGCGCACTGCCTGGCCGGCGCGCAGGCGCGCCCAGAGCGCCGCCTGCCAGGCTGCGTCATGCCCGCCGGGGTACGACGCGACGGGCGGGCGCCCGATCAGTTCGCTGGCGCGCAGGCCGGTGATCTTCTCGTAGCCCTGGTTGGCAAACTCGATCAGGCCACGGTGATTGCAGATCAGCACGCCGTCATCGGTCGCATCCAGTGCGCGCGCGAAGATGTCCGATGAGGCCTGTGCCGACGCCAAGGCACTGAGGTTTTGCTGGACCGAAACGAAATGCGTGATGCGGCCGCTGGGGTCGCGCACCGGCGAAATGTTCCATTCGAGCAGATAGGGCGTGCCGTCCTTGCGGTAGTTGAAGGTCGAGCCCTTGAAGAAGCGGCCCTCGGCGAGGCAGCTGCGCAGCTCGGCAATCACTTCCCTGGAGGTCTGCGGCCCCTGCAGCATGCGCGCGTTGTGCCCGAGCAGCTCATGCGCCGCGTAGCCGGACATCGCGCACATGGCGGGGTTGGCGTAGACGATGCGGTGGTCGTTGTCGGCGCCGTCGGTGACCAGTACTGCATTGAAGGCCTGCTCGACGGCTTGCAGCAGCAGTGCGGGCAGCATCTCGGGTGGGCGGGAAGGCGGCGTGGAGGGCGGGCAGGAACGCATGCAGATCTTGTCGAACCCGGGACAGGGGTGGCAAAAATCGGTGCCTGCGAAATGCAGGACAGCGGCTTGCGGCAGATTATGCCGGGCCGCCAGCGTTTTGCATCAGAGCGCGCCGTCAAACATCAGCACCTCGACCGGCGCACCGGCTTGCACCGTGCCCTGGTCATGGTGCAGCACGATCAGGCCGTTGGCCTGGAGCATGGAGCTGAGCACGCCCGAGCCCTGGTTGCCCGTGGTGCGCACCTGCAGCCGGCCATCGGCGCCCAGGCTGACGATGCCGCGCTGGTACTCGGTGCGGCCCGGGCGTTTGCGCAGGGTCTCGCTGCTCACGGCCTGCAGCAGCGGCTGCGGCTGCGCGCGGCCGCCCATCATCTGCAGCAGCGCCGGGCGCACCAGTGCAATGAAGGCCACCATGGCGGCGACCGGGTTGCCGGGCAGGCCGAACAGCAGCGCCGGCCGCGTGCCGGCGTGCAGCCGGCCCACGGCCAGCGGCCGGCCCGGGCGCATGGCAATGCGCCAGAACGCGACTTCACCCAGGCGCTGCAGCAGGGGCCGCAGATGGTCGGCATCGCCGGTGCTCACGCCGCCGCTGGTGATCACGGCATCGACCTGGCGCGCGGCGCGCACCAGCGCGGCTTCGAGCCGCGCCGGGTCGTCGCCCACGGGATCGCCTTCGATGACCTCGACATCGAGCCGGCGCAGCAGCGCGCAGAGGGTGTAGCGGTTGCTGTCGTAGACCGCGGCCGCGCGCGGCGGCGCGCCGGGGCTCAGGATCTCATCGCCGGTGGAAAAGTAGGCCACGCGCAGCCGGCGCAGCACCTGCACTTCGGCCAGGCCCAGGCTTGCCAGCAAACCGAGTGCGGCCGGCGTGAGCCGCTCGCCCGCGGCCAGCGCCAGCGTGCCCTGCTGCAGGTCCTCGCCGCAGCGGCGCCGGTTCGCGCCTGGGGCCAGCAGGTCGGCGGCGATGGCGATATGGCCGTCATCTTCCAGCGTGACCAGCTCCTGCGGCACCACGGTGTCCGCACCCGCGGGCATGACCGCACCGGTCATGATGCGCAGGCATTCTCCGGGCTGCAACGTCTGGTCCCAGGCCGCACCCGCATGCGCGCGGCCGGCGATGCGCAGCCGCAGGCCGCAGCCGGGTGCCAGCGCGCTGCCGGCAAATGCATAGCCGTCCATGGCGGAGTTGTCGTGCGCGGGCACGTTGATGGGCGAGACCAGGTCCTGCGCCAGCACCCGCCCCAGGGCCTGGCCCAGCGGCAGCACCTCGCTGCCTTCGAGGCCGGGCGCGGGCACGAATTCGCGCAGGAAGCGCTGGGCCGTGGCCACGTCCAGGGCCTCGGGATCGTAGCCTTGCAGGCGGGCGGCGATTTCCGCCAGGGTGGGGGAGTGCGTCATCGGGCGTTTTCCAGGGCGTGCAGTTCCTGCGGCGTGTTGGCATTGGCAAAGGCGCGCGCATCGTCGCCGGGCTGGTCGAACGCCACGCTGATGCAGCGCTGCGCGCGCGCCCAGGCATCGATCTTGCGCCCGCCCTCGGCCGTGTAGCGCAACAGGCTGGGCCGCAGCGAGGCCTGCAGCAGGCAAAAGACCGGCTGGTCGCGCCAGCGCGTGTGTCCCTGTGCATCGATTTCCGGGGCCGCGGCAAACGCGATCTCGGCATTTTCGGCGGCTGCGGCGCGCGCCAGGCGCTGCGCCAGGTCATGCGGAAACAACGGGGTATCGCAAGGCACGGTCAGCAGCCAGGGCGTGCTGCAGTGCGCCAGGCCGCAAAGAAAACCCGCCAGCGGGCCCGCGTAATCGGCCAGGCTGTCGGGGTACACGGGCACGCCGAACGCCGCATAGCGCTCCAGGTGGCGGTTGGCATTGACCATGCAGCTGCCGACCTGGGGCGCGAGCCGCTGCAGCGCATGCTGGGCCAGCGGCAGGCCGCGAAACGGCAGCAGGCCCTTGTCCACGCCGCCCATGCGCGTGCCGCGGCCGCCGGCCAGCACCAGGCCGGTGATGTCGTCCAGGCGCGGGGCTTCAGCCACCGATGTAGCTCATCTCGATGCGCCGGCCGGGGCTGGCCTGGCCCGGAGGCAGGCTCGCGCGCAGCTGCGAATACTGGTCGCGGCGCTGTCCCCACAGCGGCGCGATGGCCGCGGCCAACTCGATGTCGCTGGCGCCGTCGCGCAGCAGGCTGCGCAGGTCCCAGCCCTGCGAGGCAAACAGGCACAGGTAGAGCCTGCCTTCGGTCGACAGGCGCGCGCGGTTGCAGTCGCCGCAGAAGGCTTCGGTGACGCTGCTGATGAAACCGACCTCGCCCAGCGCCGGGTCGTATGCGCCGCGGGCATCGGCGTAGCCCCAGCGCGAGGCGGTCTCGCCGCTGCTGGCCGCGGCCAGCGGCACCAGCGCGAATTCCGACTGCAGGCGCGCGCGCACCTGGGCCGAGGGCAGCACTTCATCCATGCACCAGCCGTTGGTCGCGCCCACATCCATGTATTCGATGAAGCGCAGCGTCACGCCCGTGCCGCGGAAAAAGCGCGCCATCGGCAGGATCTGGTCGTCATTGGTGCCGCGCTGCACCACCATGTTGACCTTGATGCGCTCGAAGCCCACGGCCTGCGCGGTCTCGATGCCCTGCAGCACGTCGGTCACGGCAAAGTCGACGTCGTTCATGCGGCGGAACACCGCGTCGTCCAGCGCGTCGAGGCTCACGGTGATGCGGTTCAGGCCCGCATCCTTGAGCGCACGCGCCTTGCGCGCCAGCAGCGAGGCATTGGTGGTCAGCGTCAGGTCGGCGGGCAGGCCCTCGGCGGTGCGCAGCGCCGCGAGCTGCTCGACCAGCGCCTCGAGGTGCTTGCGCAGCAGCGGCTCGCCGCCCGTGAGCCGGATCTTCTGGACACCATGCGCCAGGAAAACGCGCGCCAGGCGCGTGATCTCCTCGAAGCTCAGCAACGCGCTGTGCGGCAGGTAGCGGTAGTCCTTGTCGAAGACTTCCTTGGGCATGCAGTACTGGCAGCGGAAATTGCAGCGGTCGGTGACGCTGATGCGCAGATCGCGCAGCGGACGGCCCAGTTGGTCGAGCAGATGGCCCGTGGGAGCGGCAGGCGACAGCGGCACAGCCGCCCTGTAGGCTGCTGCGCGCTGATCTACCAGGGGAATCACTCGTTCAGCCATGGGGGGTATTTTGCCCGAATCGCCATCAGGACGAGCCGGCCCGGGCGGATACCCCAGCCGCTGCTAGGCGGACTTTTGCGCCACCGCGCGGTCCGCCGGCGCGGACCGGGCCGCGCGTGCATCGGCATCCCAGTGGACGAACTGCGGGTAATAGGTGGCCACGCCCGGGCCGTTGAAGTCCCACCCCAGGCACTGGCCCAGATGGCGCGGCGGCTGCTCGGGGTCGTCGCCGGCAAAAACCCCGGGCATGGACTGGAACGCGGCCGTGGCCATGTTGAACAGCAACTCGCGCAGATGGGTGCAACTGGCCACGCCGCCCAGGTGTTCCTGGATGGACTTGCGCCAGCCGCGGCCCATCTGGCAGCCGACCATGCGCTGCAGCGCGGCATTGGCCTCGGGGCAGTGGCCCAGGGGATGCGAATCCATCGCCACCTCGATGGCCTGCACGCGCAGCGTGGTGTCGACGGTGGCGCGTATCCACATGTGGTGGATGGCCGTGCCCGCGGGCACGTGGCGGTTGCCGTGGAAGACCTGATCGGCCGCCTTGCTGTCATGCAGCTCGCCTTCGATGTCCCAGAGCCCGTCGGGGCGGGAGAAGCTGCGGTAGCGCACGTCGCGCAGGTGTTGGGGACGTCGGTCGGGAATTTCGGTCAGGGGCATCGTGGATTCTTCGGGAGCGGGCGCTGCGCAGCAGCTGCCGGATTCCCGACCGTAGCGAACAATTGCCCTGCCGGCAAGCATCTGCGCGTCTTCAGTGCCGCGCTGCCTGCGCGCTGTCGCGCAGCCGCGCCAGGTCGAGGATCTCGAGCTTGCCGCGATACAGGCGGATCATGCCGCGCTGCTGCAGGTCCTGCAGGATCTGGTTGGTGGTCTGGCGCGACAGCGCGAGCATGCGCGCCAGCTGCTCCTGCGACAGCCGCAGCACGCGGCGCGACTGCGTGGTGTCCAGGCGCAGGCCGTAGTCCTCGGCCATGGTCGCCAGCCGCCGTGCCACGCGCTGCGGCGCGGCCAGCACCGACTGGTCCTCGAGCGCGGCCACCGCCAGGCGCAGCTTGAGCGTGAGCAGCAGGGCCATCGGCCGCCAGTGCTCGGGGTGCTGGTCCAGCCATTGCAGCAGCGGCGCCTGCGGCACCTGCAATACCCAGCTCGGCTCGATGGCATGCACGTCATGCGAGCGCGCCGATTCGTCGAACAGCGACAGCTCGCCAAACCATGCCGGGGCTTCGAGCAGCGTCAAGAGCTTGCCATGCGGGCCTTCGCTGGCGCTGGAGATGTGCAGCGTGCCGCGCAGCACTGCATACAGCCCGCCGGGCGGGTCGCCGCGCAGGAACACGGCTTCGCCAGCCGCGAGTTGCCGGATGCGTGCCAGCCCCGTGAGCTGCTGCGCCAGCGCCCGGGGCAGATCATGGAACCAGCGGCCCGAACGCAGGATGATCAGGTGCTCGGGCAGCAGCGGCGAAAAGGTGATGGCAGGCACTGGTGTCAGCATCGCGGCAGGCATGGCGGAGGATGGGACCATGCTATTGACGCACGCCCGGCGTGGTTTCCCGCCGCAGGGAAACCCTGATTCCGGCGCGGGACGCTGCGGCCGCGGGGCAATTTGCCGGCGCATCCCGAGGCTGCGCCTAAAATCACGGCCAATCCCGCTGCGGGCCGTCCATTTCATTCAACTCCTCTATCCATCATGTCCTTCGACAAAGTCACTCCCGGCAAGAATGCTCCCGACACGTTCAACGTGGTCATTGAAATCTCGGCCAACGCCCACCCCATCAAGTACGAAGTGGACAAGGAATCGGACGCGATCTTCGTCGACCGCTTCATGACCACGGCCATGCACTACCCCACCAACTACGGCTATGTGCCCCAGACGCTGTCGGGCGACGGCGATCCGGTCGACGTGCTGGTGATGACCCCGTTCCCGCTGCCCCCGGGCGTCGTGGTTCCCTGCCGCGCGCTGGGCATTTTGATGATGGAAGACGAAGCCGGCGTCGACGGCAAGGTGCTGGCCGTGCCCACCGCCAAGATCCTGCCCCAGTACGCCAAGATCGAATCGATCGCCGACATTCCCGAGATCACGCTGGCGCAGATCTCGCACTTCTTCGAGCACTACAAGGACCTGGAAAAGGGCAAGTGGGTCAAGGTCCAGGGCTGGCAGGGCGTGGACGCGGCCAAGAAGGAAGTCTCCGACGGCATCGCCAACTACCAGGCCTGATGTTCTGCTGCACGCGCCTCGGGCCACGGGCGAGACGCGCGTGCGGTCCGGCGTTCCGGCGTTCCGGCGTTCGAGCGCTCCGGCGCTGCGTCCACAGCGTGCTGCCAGCAATGGCAGCACGCTGTTTTTTCATGGGGCATCCGCCTGTGCAAGCCATTCGGCCGCGGGCGGGTGAGGGGATGGCATTCGAAAAAGAGAGTTGGAAATGAAGTTGGCTGATATGCGGCTGGGAATGAAGCTGGGGCTGGGATTCCTGCTGGTGGTGCTGTTGACGGTGGCAGTGGGCGGGCTGGCGCTTTGGCAGTTGCGCAACATCAATGCGACGGCGAACTATCTCGGCAGCCACGCCCTGCAAAGCGTGTCCGATACCGGCGACATGCGCGTCGAGTGGAACCGGCTGCGGCGCCTGGACGCGGGCTTGCTGTCGACGACGAGCCAGGAGGAAGTCGCAGGCCTGGCTTCGCGCGTGCCTGCGGTGATGGAGCTTCTGACGACGGCGGAGCGCTCGTTCGACGCGCTGGAGCACGACGACGAGGAGCGCGCGCTGATGACGCAGTACCGCGCGGAACGCGAGACCTATCTCAACAGCCACAAGGCCTTGTTCCAGGCGGCCAAGGAAAAGGATTACAGCCTGGCCGAGCAGGATGCGCTGCTGGGCGACGCCGTGACCAATCTCTATAACGGTGCTTCGGAGGCAGCCTTCGTGGCCGTTGCCGAAACCGTGGGCCGGCTCAATCAGATGAGCCAGCAGCGTGCCAAGAGCGCCCAGCAGGCCGCCGCCGCGGCCTACGATACCGCGCGCGTCTGGCTCGTGGCCGGCGTGGCGCTGAGCGCGCTGATTGCCGCCTTCTTCGGCGCGCTGGTGACGCGCTCCGTCGTGCGCCCGGTGCGTGAGGCGGTCGATGCCGCCAACCACATTGCCCAGGGCGATCTGTCCCGCGACATCGCCTCCGGCAACCGCGACGAGATGGGCGAAATGCTCCAGGCGCTGCAGCGCATGCAGACCAGCCTGGCGCAGACCGTCAACAGCGTGCGCAGCAACGCCGAAGGCGTGGCCACGGCGAGCGCGCAGATCGCCTCGGGCAACAGCGACCTGTCGGGCCGCACCGAGGAGCAGGCCAGCGCGCTCGAGCAGACCGCGGCCTCGATGGAGCAGCTGGGCTCCACGGTGCGCCAGAACGCCGACAACGCGCGCCAGGCCAACCAGCTCGCGCTCAACGCCTCGTCGGTGGCGGTGCAGGGCGGCGACGTGGTGGCCCAGGTGGTGGGCACCATGAAGGGCATCAATGACAGCAGCCGCCAGATCGCCGACATCATCGGCGTGATCGACGGCATTGCCTTCCAGACCAACATCCTGGCGCTCAATGCCGCCGTCGAAGCCGCGCGCGCGGGCGAGCAGGGCCGGGGCTTCGCGGTGGTGGCCAGCGAGGTGCGCAGCCTGGCGCAGCGCAGCGCCGAAGCCGCCAAGCAGATCAAGGCCTTGATCACGGCCAGCGTCGAGCGCGTCGAGCAGGGCACGCAGCAGGCGGACCTGGCGGGCGAGACCATGACCGAGGTGGTGGGCGCGATCCGCCGTGTCACGGACATCATGGGCGAGATCAGCGCCGCCAGCAGCGAGCAGAGCACGGGCGTGGCGCAGGTCGGCGAGGCGATCACGCAGATGGACCAGGCGACGCAGCAGAACGCGGCGCTGGTCGAGGAAAGCGCGGCGGCCGCCGACAGCCTGCAGCGCCAGGCGCAGGAGCTGGTCGCGGCGGTGGCGGTGTTCCGCGTGGCGCAAGGCCTGGCGCCGGCCGCCGCGGCGCAGCCTGCACCGGCGCGCACGGCTATTGCTGCGGCGCGCACGCTGCGTGCCGACCTGCCTGCGGCGGCTGTGCCGGCGCGGCCCACGCTGGCAGCGGCAAAGCCTGCCGCGGCCCAGGCTGCCAATCCGGTGGTCCCGGAAAAGCCCGCGCCCGTGGCGCCGCGCAGCGGTTCCACGGACGGCGATTGGGAAACCTTCTGACCAAGATGTCCCTTTGCATCACTGCACCGCGTTGATTTAGTGACAATATGTAATCCGGACGGCGGGGGCGACAGGCCCCCGTCGCCGGCATCCAACCCAAGCGAGCCCCCATGCTTTCGAATTTCTCCTCCTCCGGCGCACAGCGCTCGCGTACCTCGTCCACGGCCCAGGTGGCCAAGGCCGAGTTCCTGACCTTCCAGCTGGGCCAGGAAGAGTACGGCATCGACATCCTGCGGGTGCAGGAAATCCGCTCCTACGAAACGCCTACGCGCATTGCGCATGCACCGGATTTCATCAAGGGCGTGGTGGACCTGCGCGGCGTGATCGTGCCCATCGTCGACCTGCGCATGAAGCTCGGCTGCCCCACGGTCGAGTACACGCCGTTCACCGTCGTGATCATCCTCAACGTGGCCAACACCGTGCTAGGCGTGGTCGTGGACTCGGTGGCCGACGTGGTCAACCTGGAGCTGGATGCGATCCGCCCCACGCCCCAGTTCCAGTCGCAGGTCGACGAAGCCTTCATCAAGGGCATTGCCACCGTCGACGAACGCATGCTGATCGTCATGGACATCGAAGCGCTGCTGAGCTCTGCCGACATGGGCTTGCTCAAGGCCGCTGTCGGCTGACATCCCCGGCCTGCACGCAGGCCTTGCCTTCCTTACATTCGACTCCGGCCTGCACTGCGGGACCGGGGCATCCCACAGAGACAGGGACTCCATGCGCTACGCTCACCTGAAGATCGGCACCCGCCTGACATTGGCGTTTTCGGTGCTGTTGTTGATTACCGCCGCCCTCGCCGGCATGGGCGTCTGGCGCCTGGAGGCGCTCAAGAGCGCCAACCAGGCCATCGCCACCGTGGAAATGCAGCGCAGCCTGCTGTCGCAGCGCTGGGCCTCGTACATCGAGATCAACTGGGTGCGCACCTCGGCGCTGATGCGCAGCAGCGACCCGGCGTATCTCGCGGCCCTGCGCAAGGACATGGCCGGAGCGACCGACAGCGTGAACCAGATCCTCAAGCAGCTCGACGCCATGCCGCACGACGCCGAGACGCCGGCGCTGATGGCCGAAGTCGCGCGCCAGCGCAAGCTCTACTCGGATCTGCGCAGCGACCTGCAGCGGCGCCAGGCCCAGGGCGACGACATCACTTCGGCGCTGGACAACGACCTGCGGCAACGGGCCGACAACTACCTGCAGGCCGTCAGGCGCGTGACCGATGATGCCGCGCAAAACCTCGCCAAGGTGCAGACCGCTGCGGGCGAATCGGCCACCGCGAGCCAGGTGGCCTTGACGGCGGGCGCGGCACTGGCGCTGGTGCTGGGCCTGCTGCTGGCCACGCTCACCACGCGCTCCATCACCCGGCCCGTGCAGCGTGCGGCCGAAGTGGCCGAGGCCATCCGCAACGGCAACCTGACATCGCAGATCGATGTGACGGGCAGCGACGAAACCGCGCAGATGCTGCGCGGCCTGGCGCAGATGCAGGAGAACCTGCGCAGCATCGTCGCGCATGTGCGCCAGGGCTCCGAAGCCGTGGCCACGGCGAGCGCGCAGATCGCCTCGGGCAACAGCGACCTGTCGGGCCGCACCGAGGAGCAGGCCAGCGCGCTCGAGCAGACCGCGGCCTCGATGGAGCAGCTGGGCTCCACGGTGCGCCAGAACGCCGACAACGCGCGCCAGGCCAACCAGCTCGCGCTCAACGCCTCGTCGGTGGCGGTGCAGGGCGGCGACGTGGTGGCCCAGGTGGTGGGCACCATGAAGGGCATCAATGACAGCAGCCGCCAGATCGCCGACATCATCGGCGTGATCGACGGCATTGCCTTCCAGACCAACATCCTGGCGCTCAATGCCGCCGTCGAAGCCGCGCGCGCGGGCGAGCAGGGCCGGGGCTTCGCGGTGGTGGCCAGCGAGGTGCGCAGCCTGGCGCAGCGCAGCGCCGAAGCCGCCAAGCAGATCAAGGCCTTGATCACGGCCAGCGTCGAGCGCGTCGAGCAGGGCACGCAGCAGGCGGACCTGGCGGGCGAGACCATGACCGAGGTGGTGGGCGCGATCCGCCGTGTCACGGACATCATGGGCGAGATCAGCGCCGCCAGCAGCGAGCAGAGCACGGGCGTGGCGCAGGTCGGCGAGGCGATCACGCAGATGGACCAGGCGACGCAGCAGAACGCGGCGCTGGTCGAGGAAAGCGCGGCGGCCGCCGACAGCCTGCAGCGCCAGGCGCAAGACCTGGTCGCGGCGGTGGCGGTGTTCCGGCTGGCGCCGGGCCAGGGGCTGCGCGACACCGCGCCGCCCGCGGCCGTGGCCCGGACCACGGCGCGGCCCGCAGTCTCCGCGGCTGCGCCCAGGCCACAAGCCGCGCCGCGCGCCGCGGCGCCGGCAGCGGCGGCTGCGCGGCTGCCGGCGCACGCGCCCAAGCCATCCGCCAGCAACGACTGGGAAAGCTTCTGACGCTGCTTGCGTCTCGCGGCCCAGGCCGGCGCGCAGGATGGCGACATGCGCCGCGCACGTCCAAGCGCCAGTCCCAGGCGCTGGTTCCAGGCGCTGGTTCCAGGCGCTGGTTCCAGGCGCTAGTCCGAGGCGCTAGTATCGGGGCTGTGCATGCAGCCCGGCCAGTGTGCGGTGCGCCGCCCCGCGCGGCGTGCGCCATCGCCAGGCGGCAGCGACCACTTCCTCAAGGAGTCTCGCCATGGGTCTGCTGGGCATCGTCTGCGCGCTGGGATTGTTGATGTGGCTGTCCTTTCGCGGCTGGAGCGTGCTGGTGCTCGCCCCACTGGCGGCGCTGCTGGCCTGCGCCTTCTCGGGCGAGCCGCTGCTCGCGCACTGGACGCTGACCTTCATGGCGGGCGCGGCGGGTTTCATCGCGCAGTACTTTCCGCTGTTCCTGGTGGGCGCGATCTTCGGCAAGCTGATGGACGACAGCGGCGCAGTGCAGACCATTGCCGCCGCCATGACCGACTGGCTTGGTGCGCGGCGCGCGATCGTCGCCATCGTGCTCGCGGGAGCGCTGCTGACCTATGGCGGCGTCAGCCTGTTTGTCGCCTTCTTCGTGCTGGCGCCTATGGGCCACGCGCTGTTCCAGGCCGCCGGCGTGCCCGCGCGGCTGATGCCGGCGGCCATCGCGCTGGGTACCTCGACCTTCACGATGTCGGCGCTGCCGGGCACGCCGGCCATTCAGAACGCGATTCCGATGCCCTTCCTGGGAACCACGGCGTTTGCCGCGCCCGGGCTGGGCCTGCTGGCCTCGGCGGTGATGCTCGGCTGCGGCCTGTGGTGGCTCACCGCGCAGGAGCGCCGCGCCCGCGCGCGCGGCGAGGCCTATGCGCCACGCACGCCGTTCGGCAGCGGCGCGAGCGCGGCGCTGGTGCGCGAGCGCGGCAGCACCGCCGCGCACTTCGACCCCGCCGAGATGCACCAAGGCGCGCGCCATGCGGGCGCCGCCGGCCGCTCGCGGCGCGCGCTCGCCCTGGCCGTGGCGCCGCTGGGCAGCGTGGTCCTGGTGAACCTGCTGGCGGGCCTGGTGCTGCTGCCGCGCGCCGACCTGGCCTATCTGGCCGCGCCGCGCTTTGGCGCCACGGCGGCGCACGAGGTGGCTGGCGTCTGGTCGGTGCTGCTGGGGTTGTTGGCCGGCATCGCCGTCGTCTGGGGGCTGTTCCGGCGGCGGCTCGAGGATGTGCGCGCCACGGTCGATGCAGGCGCCAACGCCGCCGTGCTGCCGGTACTGTCGGTCGCCAGCCTGGTCGGCTTCGGCAGCGTCGTCGCGGCGCTGCCGAGCTTCGCGCTGGTGCGCGACTGGATCGTGACGCTCGATGGCGGGCCGCTGGTGTCGATTGCGCTGGCCACCAACTTGCTTGCCGCATTGACCGGCTCGGCCTCGGGCGGGCTGACCATCGCGCTCGAAGCGCTGGGCAGCGGCTACCTGCAGATGGCGCAGGCCGCGGGGCTCGATCCCGCGCTGATCCATCGCGTGGCGGTGATCGGCGCCGGCACGCTCGACAGCCTGCCGCACAATGGCGCGGTGGTTTCGCTGCTCGCGGTCTGCGGCTGCTCGCACCGCGAGAGCTACCGCGACATCGTGGTGGTCTCCATCGTCGGCGCCTTGCTCGGCCTGCTGGTGGTGCTGCTGCTGGGCAGCCTGTTCGGCAGCTTTTGAGCGGCGCCCGTCAGCCCGCCGCCGGGTCCGCCTGGCGCAGCGGACTGTGCGCCTGCAGTTCCTCCAGGTAGGCCTGCACGCCCGTGCCTTCGCGTTCGAGAAACCGGTCCACGGCGTCGGCAAAGGCCGGGTGCGCAATCCAGTGCGCACTGGCCGTGGGCGTGGGCAGCAGCGCGCGCGCCATCTTGTGTTCGCCCTGCGCGCCGCCTTCGAAGCGTTCGATGCCCTGGGCAATGCACCATTCGATCGGCTGGTAGTAGCAGGCCTCGAAATGCAGGCAGTCGACGCGCTCCAGCGCGCCCCAGTAGCGGCCGTAGGCCACGCTGCCGGCGCTGGCGGATCCGGCCACGCACTGCGCCGCCTGGCCGTTGAGCGCAATCAGGCTCGCCGCAATGCGCCGGCCGTCGAGTTCGGCGATGAACAGCAGCCAGTGCTGCGGCATCTGCGCGGCCATGGCGGCGAAGAAATCGCGCGCCAGATAGGGTGCGTTGCCATGCTCGTAGTAGGTGCGCGCATAGCAGGCGTAGAAGAAATCCCAGTCGGCGGCCTGGATCTCGGCGCCGCGCAGCACGCGGAATGTCACGCCGGCCTCGGCCACCTTGCGGCGTTCCTGGCGGATCTTCTTGCGTTTTTCCTGCTGCAGCTGCGCCAGGAAGTCGTCGAAATCGCGCAGACGGCGCGCGCCGGTGCTGTCCGACACGCGGTTGTGCCAGTGGAACTGCACCCCGCCGCGCTGCATCCAGCCGTCGGCGCGGCAGGCCGCCAGATCGGCATCTTCGGTGAACAGCGCATGGATCGACGACCAGCCATCCTGCGCCTCGACCCAGCGGCGCACGGTCTGCGCCAGCAGCGCGCGCGTGGCCGCATCGCGGGCCAGCAGCCGCGAGCCGGGCACGGGCGTGAACGGCACGGCAATCACCGCCTTGGGGTAGTACTCGAGGCCATGCTCGGCATAGGCGCGCGCCCAGGCCCAGTCGAAGACATATTCGCCCGAGGAATGGTTCTTCGCGTACAGCGGACAGGCCGCAACCAATGCCTCGCCTTCCCACAGCGTGATGAAGCAGGGCTGCCAGCCGGTTTGCAGCGTCGCGCTGCCGCTGGCTTCGAGCGCCGCGAAGTACTCGTGGCGCATGAAAGGCGTGGGCACGGCCTGCTGCGCCAGCAGCGCATTCCACGCCGGCGCAGGGATCTGCTGCACCTCGGTGAACACGCGGGTGATAATTGCGCTTTCAGCCATGCCTGCTCCCGGCGCCCGTGGTCCGCGGGGCAGCGCTTTTGCGATGGGCCTTGCCGGCCTGATTCCTATCCATGACGTTCTCCATCTGCACTGCTCAGCGCAATTTTGTTGTGGGCGACCTGCCTGGCAATGCGCAAAAAATCATCGATGCCGCGCGTGCGGCCCATGCGTCCGGCGCGCGACTGCTGCTCACACCCGAGCTCGCGCTGTGCGGCTATGCGGCCGAGGACCTGCTGCTGCGCCCCGCGTTTCTCGATGCCTGCGAGCAGGCGGTGCATACCGTAGCACGGGAAACCGCCGGGCTCACGGGCCTGGCGATTGTCCTTGGCCATCCACGGCGTGCGCCCGGTGCGCGGCTGTGCCACAACACGGCCAGCGTAGTGCGCCACGGCGTGATCGAAGCCAGCTACGCCAAGCAGGCCCTGCCCAACTATGGGGTGTTCGACGAGCAGCGCTATTTCACCCCGGGCGTCGCGCCCTGCGTGTTCGAGGTCGAAGGCGTGCGCATCGGCCTGCTCATCTGCGAGGACGCCTGGCTGCCCGATCCGGCGCAGCAGGCGCGTGCCGCGGGCGCGCAGCTGCTGGTGGTGATCAATGCCTCGCCCTTCCACGGCGAAAAGGCCTCCGTGCGCGAAGCCATGCTGCGCGAGCGCGTGCAGGACACCGGCCTGCCCGTGGTCTACGCCCATATGGTCGGCGGCCAGGACGAACTGGTGTTCGACGGCCACTCGTTTGCCTTGAATGCCGATGGCACCGTGGCGGCGCGCGCGCCGGGTTTCGAGGAAAGCCTGATGCCGGTGCAGGTAGAGACAAGAGAGGGGGCGCTGCAGCTGCAGGGCGAGGTGGCCGCGCTGACCGGTGCGCACGAGCAGCTGTGGCGCGCGCTGGTGCTGGGCGTGCGCGACTATGTCGGCAAGAACCGCTTCCCCGGCGTGCTGCTGGGGCTGTCGGGAGGCATCGACTCGGCACTGGTGCTGGCCATTGCGGTCGATGCGCTGGGCGCCGACAAGGTGCGCACGGTGATGATGCCCTCGCCCTACACGGCCGACATCAGCTGGATCGATGCGCGCGACATGGCCGCGCGGCTGAATGTGGCCTACGAGGAAATCGCCATCGCGCCGCAGTTCGAGGCCTTCAAGGCCGCGCTGGCCGCCGATTTCGCGGGCCGGGCCGAAGACACCACCGAGGAAAACCTGCAGGCGCGCATCCGCGGCACGCTGCTGATGGCGCTGTCGAACAAGTTCGGCGCCCTGGTCGTGACCACGGGCAACAAGAGCGAGATGGCCACGGGTTACTGCACGCTCTACGGCGACATGGCGGGCGGCTTCGCGGTGATCAAGGACTTGGTCAAGACCCAGGTGTTTGCGCTCGCGCGCTGGCGCAATGCCAACGATCCCTTCGGCACCGGCAGCAATCCGATACCCGAGCGCATCATCACCCGCCCGCCCAGCGCCGAACTGCGCCCGGACCAGAAAGACCAGGACAGCCTGCCGCCTTATGAGGTGCTCGACGCGATCGTCGAGCGATACATGGAAAATGACGAGTCCGTGCAGGACATCGTTGCCGCGGGCTTCGCCGCCGCCGATGTCGAGCGTGTGACGCGCCTGATCCAGATCAACGAGCACAAGCGCCGCCAGGCGCCGATCGGCGTGCGCCTCACGCGCCGCAGTTTCGGCAAGGACTGGCGCTACCCGATCACCAACCAATTCCGCGCGTGATGCCGAAGGGCGTGGCGCCAACGTCTTCCCATATCCAGGAGTTCCCCATGAAAATGATCACTGCCGTCATCAAGCCCTTCAAGCTCGAGGAAGTGCGCGAAGCGCTGGCCGATTGCGGCGTCACCGGCCTCACGGTCACCGAGGTCAAGGGCTTTGGCCGCCAGAAAGGCCATACCGAGCTGTACCGCGGCGCCGAGTACGTCGTGGATTTCCTGCCCAAGGTGAAGATCGAAGTGGTGGTCAAGACCGAAGATGTGGACCGCTGCGTCGATGCCATCGTCAATGTGGCGCGCACCGGCAAGATCGGCGACGGCAAGATCTTCATCACGCCCGTGGAGCGCGTGGTGCGCATCCGCACGGGCGATCTGGACGCATCGGCGATCTGATTTCTGCAGGCCGCGCAGGCACAGCTGCCCCGGCAGGCTCATGCGAACGGTCAAATACCCGTTCGTGGTGAGCCCTGAGCCTGTCGAAGGGTCGAACCATGAACGGCCTGTGCTCGAGGTGGCCAAGGGCTTTTGCAAAGCCCCACCCGCACCTCAAATCACTTCGCGCAGCGCCTTGGTCTCGGCGGCGGTACCCGCCGCCTCCACCAGGCTCGGCAGCAGCACCGCCGCATCGGCATGGGTCTCGATCAGTCCCATCTGCCATTCGCCCATCAGCCCGCTTTGCACGCTGGTGCCGAGGAAGGTCAACAGGTTGTCGTAGTAGCCATCGGTGTTGAGCAGGCCGATGGGCTTGTCGTGGTAGCCGAGCTGGCGCCAGGTCCAGACCTCGAACAGCTCCTCGAAGGTGCCAATGCCGCCGGGCAGGGCGATGAAGGCATCGCAGCGCTCGGCCATCATGGCCTTGCGTTCATGCATGTTCTGCACGATGTGCAGCTCGTCGCAGGCATGGTTGGCATGCTCCTTGTCGACCAGCGCCTGGGGAATGACACCGACCACGCGGCCGCCCGCGCGGCGCGTGGCCTCGGCCACCGTGCCCATCAGGCCGCTGCGGCCGCCGCCATAGACCAGCTGTCCGCCGTGCTTGCCGATCCATTCGCCGACCTGGATCGCGGCTTGTTCGAACAGCGGATTGACGCCCGGGCGCGAGCCCAGGTAGACGCAGAGGGAAAAGGCGGGTTTGGAAGAGTTCGTCATAGGAATTTCAGGTAGAGGGCGGACAGCCAGGTGCCCGCGCACAGCAGTACGGCCAGCAGCACCGCGGCGCTGCCCATGTCCTTGGCGCGCTTGGACAGCGCATGCCATTGCGGGCCGATGCGGTCGATGGCGGACTCGACGGCGCTGTTGAGCAGCTCGACGATCAGCACCAGCAGGACGGAGCCGATCAGCAGTATGCCTTCGCTCCAGCTGCGCGCAAGCCAGGGCGCGAGCGGAAGCAGCACGATCGCCGCGACCGCCTCGGTGCGGAAAGCGGTTTCGCCCCAGCCCGCGCGCAGCCCCTGCAGCGAATAACCGGTCGCATGCCAGATCCGCCGCAGGCCGCGGCGGCTTTTCTGGGGGTTGCTTTCCTGTTCCATCGCGCGCGAGGATAAGTTCAAGCCAGGCCGTCGGCCTTGCGGCGCTTCGCGCGCGCCTGTGCCTCGCCGGCCGCATCATGCACCAGCCGCGTGCCGGCCAGCGCGTCGTGCAGGAACTGGCGCTGCGGGTGCAGCCGGCTCAGCAGGGCCCAGACCGCGATCCAGCCCAGCATCAGCACGGCGGTCTCGCCGCCGGGCAGGTGGAAGGGGCCGATGATGGCCAGTGGCGGCAGGAACCAGAGCCAGCTGAGCAGGTAGCGCAGCAGCGCCCGGCCCTGGGTCAGCGGCCGGCCTGTCTTGTCGGTCACGCGGATATGCCAGGTCTTCATGGCCAGCGTCTGGCCCTTGGACCAGAGCCAGGTGAAATAGATGCCGAAGACGACAAACACGAAGGCCTGGAGCGCGTGGCGGTTGTCCATGGCATTGCGCGTCTGGCTCAGCGTGCCGAACAGGTAGCCCGCAATGAACACCACGCCAAACAGCAGCAGGCCTTCATAAAGCCAGCAGGCCATGCGCCGGCGCAGGCTCGGGGTGGGCGGCAGCGGCGCCGCCTGCGGGACGGAGGAAGACATGCTAGGGGGCAGATGATTCGCCGGGAGCATGGGCGGCTCCAGGCTCCAGCGGAGTCAGCGCCGGCAGCGGCACCGCAGTGGCCGTGGAAAGGTTCACGGGCGCGGTTTCCACCACGTTGGGCATGGTCACCGGGCGGGTTTCGACCACGGCCGCGGCTGGCGCGGGCGCCGGCGCGGGCGCGGGAATATGGTGCGCGGCCTGGGCCGGCGGGCGCGGAATCTTGGGCGGGTTGGCCGCATTGCTGGCGCTGGTGGCGGCAGGCACGCGCGCCAGTTTCTTGGCCGGCACCGGGCGCAGCGCGGGCGCGGCACCCGCGGGCCGGGCCGCAGCCGCCTGGGCGGCCAGCGCGCGCTTTTGCTCGTCGCTCAGGGCCTGGTAGGCTTCCCACTGCGCCCATTTGTCCTTGGGCGCCATGCGGTTGGTCAGCGCGTAGTTCAGGCGCGCCTGGCTGCGCTGCTGGGCGCTCAGGCTGGCCCAGGATTCCATGCGGTCGCGCAGCTTGAGCTGCTCGGGCGCGGGCAGGGTGTCGAAACTGTCGGCGAGCACGATCCAGCGGCTCTTTTGCACCTCGCCCATGAACGGCCAGCGCTTTTCCAGGGGTTGCAGCACCCTTTGCTGCGCCGATGTGAGTTCGCCCCAGTTCGGTCCCGATGCCAGCAGGCGGCGCTGGGACAGTCCATTGCGCGGCGCATCGGAGCCGGAGGCCGGCGCCTGCGAGACGGCGGCCATCGGCAGCGCGCTTGGCGCCTGGCGCACCTGCGGCACGACCCAGGCAGCAAGCAGGGCCAGCGCCAGCAGCACTGCCGACGCCAGCGCGACGCTGCTCAGGCGGCGGAATTCAGTGCGCGGGACAGGGGGCATGCAACCGGAGGACCTCTAGCAAGGGAATCAGAGCGTGGACACCGGGGGTGGGGTCTGGATGAATTGTACGAAACCTGGATCGGCGTAGGCCGATGGCGGCAGGTCGTCGGTCAGCAGCGCGGCATCGACTTCGGCGACTTCGTGCGTGCTGAAGTCGGTCTGCGACGTGATGAAGACTGCCAGGCTGATCGCCAGCGCGGCCAGCGGCGTGGCCGTGAGCACGCTGCGCCACCAGCCGTGGCGCTGCGGCGCGCCCAGCGTGGCGCTGCCGCCCTGGTACTGGACCGCGGTGGCTGCAACGCGGTGGTGAACCTCGACTTCGCGCCGGCGCTCGGACAGCGCGCGCTCGCGCCCGGCGCGCAGGCGTTCGGTGATGTCATATGCGAGCAACTGGTTGCTTTCGCTCAGGCGCGCGGTGACGCGGCGCGCAAAACGGTCGGCGGCCTGTTCGATCGAAGGTGATGCTGCAATATTCATAACTGGATTCCTTTGGCCTTCAGTGCCTTGCTGAGGGTCTGAATGGCACGAAAGCAGTGCGTCTTGACACTGCCTTCCGAGCAACCCATTGCGGCTGCGGTCTCTGCGACATCCATCTCTTCCCAATAACGCATCAAAAAGGCTTCCCGTTGACGTGCGGGCAGCTCCTGTACCTCTTTTTCTATGCTTTGCAGAGTCTGAAGCCGTTGCGTATGTTCCTCGGCGCTCTGCACCGTCTGCTCGTCACCGTTGCCAGCATAGGACTCCAGCAGATCAAAGTCCATGCCATCGTCGCCCTCGGGCTCGAAATCGCTCATGCGCGAGAACACCGCGTTGCGCGTCTTCTGCCGCCGGAACCAGTCCAGCGTGCAGTTCGACAGGATGCGCTGGAACAGCATCGGCAGCTCGGCGGGCGGCTTGTCCCCATAGTGGTGCGACAGCTTGAGCATACTGTCTTGCACGATGTCCAGCGCCGCCTCCTCGTCGCGGACATGGTAGAGCGCGCGCTTGAAAGCGCGTTTTTCCACATCCTTGAGAAATTGCGATAGTTCTTTTTCGGTAGCCAAAGAGATCAGCCTGCGCGAAGGGGGCGAGGAGGATTGCTGATGCGGCGCGCCGGTTCCCGGCTGCGCCGCCAATGCGGGGCAGGGCGGATTATCGCACCGCAGGATTATTTTGCCGCACTGGATGCCCGGGGCTTGTGTTGCAGTGCGATAATCCGGGCGCAATTCAAAAAAGCAAACGGGTCATGGTCCGGCGTCCACTCATTCGCCCATGTTCATGGCCTCAAGTTCCAAACCAGCCCCACAAGGGCTCAGGCCAGGGGCACCCAAGGTTTTTCGTTAGAGAAATTCACAAAGGTTGATCATGGAAATTTCCAAGGCAGAGCTTTCGTCCGCTGCCGCAGCAGCGTCCTCCGCGCGTCCGACCGAGCTCATGGGCGCAGAAATCCTCGTCAAGTCGCTCCAGGCCGAAGGCGTGCAGCATCTGTGGGGTTATCCGGGCGGCGCTGTGTTGTATATCTACGACGCGCTCTACAAGCAAGACACCATTCAGCATGTGCTGGTGCGCCATGAACAGGCCGCAGTGCATGCCGCAGACGGATTTGCGCGTGCGACCGGCGAAGTCGGCGTGGCGCTGGTCACCTCCGGCCCCGGCCTGACCAATGCGGTCACCGGCATCGCCACCGCGTATACCGACAGCATCCCCCTGGTCGTGATCAGCGGCCAGACCGCGACCGCGGCCATCGGCACCGATGCGTTCCAGGAGTGCGACACCGTGGGCATCACGCGGCCCATCGTCAAGCACAACTTCCTGGTCAAGGACGTGCGCGACATCGCCGCGACGATGAAGAAGGCCTTCCACATCGCGCGCTCGGGCCGGCCCGGCCCGGTGGTGGTGGACATCCCCAAGGACGTGTCCTTCAAGAAGGCCGCCTGGACCGGTTATCCGCAGAGCGTGGAAATGCGCTCCTACAACCCGGTCAAGAAGGGCCACAGCGGCCAGATCCGCAAGGCGCTGCAGCTGCTGCTCAGCGCCAAGCGCCCCTATATCTATACCGGCGGCGGCGTGCTGCTGGGCAACGCCTGCAACGAGCTGCGCACGCTGGTCGACATGCTGGGCATGCCCGTGACGCACACGCTGATGGGCCTGGGCGCGTATCCCGCAAGCGAGCGCAAGTACCTGGGCATGCTGGGCATGCACGGCACCATCGAAGCCAACAACGCGATGCAGAACTGCGACGTGCTGCTGGCCGTGGGTGCGCGCTTCGACGACCGCGTGATCGGCAACCCCAAGCACTTCCTCTCGGTCGAGCGCAAGATCATCCATATCGACATCGACCCCTCGTCGATCTCCAAGCGCGTGCGCGTCGATGTGCCCATCGTCGGCGACGTCAAGGACGTGCTGGGCGAGCTGATTGCAATGCTGCGCGAGAACCCGGCGCGTCCCGACGCGGGTGCGCTCGCGGCCTGGTGGGACACCATCGAAGGCTGGCGCGAGCGCGACTGCCTGCGCTACGACAACAGCAACCCCGCAGTCATCAAGCCGCAGTACGTGGTCGAGACGCTGTTCAACATGACGCGCGATTCGGACACCTACATCACCTCCGATGTGGGCCAGCACCAGATGTGGGCCGCGCAGTACTACCGCTTCGACGAGCCGCGCCGCTGGATCAACTCCGGCGGCCTGGGCACCATGGGCGTGGGCATTCCCTATGCCATGGGCGTGAAGCTCGCCAAGCCCGACGCCGAGGTGTTCTGCATCACCGGCGAAGGCTCGGTGCAGATGAACATCCAGGAGCTGTCGACCTGCCTGCAGCACAACACGCCGATCAAGATCTGCTCGCTCAACAACCGCTACCTGGGCATGGTGCGCCAGTGGCAGGAGATCGAGTACTCGGGCCGCTACAGCCACAGCTACATGGACGCTCTGCCGGACTTCGTCAAGCTCGCCGAGGCCTATGGCCACGTGGGCCTGCTGATCGAGCGCCCCGAAGACGTCGAACCCGCGCTGCGCGAGGCGCGCCGCCTCAAGGACCGCACGGTGTTCCTCGACTTCCGCACCGATCCCAGCGAGAACGTGTTCCCCATGGTCCAGGCCGGCAAGGGCATCACGGAGATGCTGCTCGGCACCGACGACCTCTGAGCCTCGGGGCAGCTTGCCCCGCGGCCTCATCCCCCGGCTGCCGCAAGGCAGCTCCCCTGTCGACGAATCTATTGTCCGCCAAGCCCGCGCATTACCGTGCGCGGGGGAGGGCGGCGAAAAGAGGAATCCTTCGCCATGAAACACATCATTGCGGTCTTGCTCGAGAACGAACCGGGCGCGCTGTCGCGCGTGGTCGGACTGTTCTCGGCGCGAGGCTATAACATCGAGTCCCTCACGGTGGCGCCGACGGAAGATCCGTCGCTGTCGCGCATGACCATCCAGACCACGGGCTCGGAAGACGTGATCGAGCAGATCACCAAGCACCTGAACCGCCTCATCGAGGTGGTCAAGGTGGTGGACCTGACCGAAGGCGCGTATGCCGAGCGCGAACTGATGATGGTCAAGGTCCGCGCCGTGGGCAAGGAGCGCGAGGAAATGAAGCGCCTGGTGGACATCTTCCGCGGCCGCATCATCGATGTGACCGACAAGAGCTACACCATCGAGCTCACCGGCGACCAGTCGAAGAACGACGCGTTCCTGCAGGCGATCGAACGCTCGGCCATTCTCGAAACCGTGCGCACCGGTGCCAGCGGCATCGGCCGCGGCGAGCGCATCCTGCGCGTGTGATTTTTCCCCCTGCCTTCCCTTTTTTCCCCTAAGAAACCATTCCACTGGAGCCAACATGAAAGTTTTCTACGACAAAGACTGCGACCTGAGCCTGATCAAGGGCAAGACGGTGGCAATCATCGGCTACGGCAGCCAAGGCCATGCGCACGCACAGAACCTGAACGAAAGCGGCGTCAAGGTCGTGGTCGGCCTGCGCAAGGGTGGCGCTTCGTGGCCCAAGGTCGAGAAGGCCGGCCTGAACGTGATGGAAGTCAACGACGCGGTGAAGGCCGCCGACGTGGTCATGATCCTGCTGCCCGATGAAGACATCGCAGCCGTCTACAAGAACAACGTCGAGCCCAACATCAAGCAAGGCGCCTCGCTGGTGTTCGCCCACGGCTTCAACGTGCACTACAACCAGGTCGTGCCGCGCGCCGACCTCGACGTGTGGATGGTCGCGCCCAAGGCCCCCGGCCACACCGTGCGCAACACCTACACGCAAGGCGGCGGCGTGCCCCACCTGATTGCCGTGCACCAGGACAAGTCGGGCAAGGCCCGCGACCTGGCGCTGTCGTACGCGATGGCCAACGGCGGCGGCAAGGCCGGCATCATCGAGACCAACTTCAAGGAAGAAACCGAAACCGACCTGTTCGGCGAGCAGGCCGTGCTGTGCGGCGGTGCGGTCGAGCTGATCAAGATGGGTTTCGAGACCCTGGTCGAAGCCGGCTACGCGCCTGAAATGGCCTACTTCGAGTGCCTGCACGAACTCAAGCTGATCGTCGACCTGATCTATGAAGGCGGCATCGCCAACATGAACTACTCGATCTCGAACAACGCCGAATACGGCGAGTACGTGACCGGCCCCGAAGTGATCAACGCCGAGTCGCGCGAAGCCATGCGCAATGCGCTCAAGCGCATCCAGGACGGCGAATACGCCAAGATGTTCATCCTGGAAGGCCGCACCGGCTACCCCAGCATGACGGCCCGCCGCCGCAACACGGCCGAGCACCAGATCGAAAAGGTCGGTGGCCAGCTGCGCGCGATGATGCCCTGGATCGCGAAGAACAAGCTCGTCGACCAGACCAAGAACTGATCCGATGCAGGGCCTGCGCCCTGCGACGGTCATGCAAAAGCCACCGCGAGGTGGCTTTTTTGTTGGGTCTCGGACACCCTTCGATGCTTCTTCAGGCTCAGCATCAGGGCGAACGGGGGGGAAGATGGAGCGGGTGGGGTTGGGGCGGGCTCCTACACAAGATGGGGCTTGCGCGGTGCCATATTTATCCATATGCCTGCAGTGTGCGCGGGTACACTGCAATCCACATGGGGCGCTTGAAGGCGCTCCTTCTCATATGGCGGTTTCAGTGGCCCGTGCGGACGGGCCCAGTGGTGGAGATTTAATACATGCATGACGGCGACGATTTGACGGAAACCCCGGGTGTGGTGGTGCGCAAGCGCCGCAAGGGCATCTACATCCTGCCCAACCTGTTCACGCTGGCGGCGCTGTTTGGCGGCTTCTACGCGATCGTCATGGCCATGAACGGCCGCTTCGAGCTGGCTGCCGTGGGCGTGTTCTGCGCCATGGTGCTCGACAGCCTCGACGGCCGCGTGGCCCGCATGACCAATACGCAAAGCGCGTTTGGCGAGCAGATGGATTCCCTGTCCGACATGGTGTCGTTTGGCGTCGCGCCGGCGCTGATTGCCTACGAGTGGGCGCTCAAGGGCCTGGGCCGCTGGGGCTGGATTGCGGCCTTCGTCTACTGCTCGTGCGCGGCGCTGCGCCTGGCACGCTTCAACGTCAACACCGCCGTGGTCGACAAGCGATATTTCCAGGGCCTGCCGTCGCCTGCGGCCGCGGCGCTGGTCACGGGCTTCATCTGGCTGCTCAGCGACTCCGGCCTGCTGCGCGGCGCCGACGGCCTGCTGACCTGGACGCAGCTCACCTGGACCATGTTCGCGCTGACGCTGTACGCGGGCTTGACCATGGTCACCAACGTGCCTTTCTACAGCTTCAAGGACATCCACATGAAGCGCAGCGTGCCGTTTGCCGCCATCGTGCTGATCGTGCTGGCGATCGCCGTGATCAACATCCACGCGCCCACCGTGCTGTTCGGCGTGTTCATCCTGTATGGCTTCAGCGGCTATGCGGTCTACGCCTGGCGCAAGGCCAAGGGCCTGCAGACCAGCGTCATCAGCACCTCCAAGGACGAACCCGAAGAACGCGGTCTGCATAAATAGAGCCCCCACGCTCCTCACTGCGTGTGGTCGCGCTGGGGGGGGAGCCCCCCAGTTTTTTGCCTTGGGGCGGCCCGGCGGAAAAAAATACGTTGCAAATGCTCAAAAGAACTGTGCTAAAGTGAACCTCATGCAAAACCTGTCGCTAGCCCTACTAACCATGTCCCACGGGCAGACCTAGTAGCGCGCGCGCATTCCCCCTACTTACGGCCCGTAGCATCAGCGACGGGCCGTTTTGTTTTGTGGAACGCTGGTGCACACCCCTTTTCAATCTTTCGAAAGAGCCAAGATGTTGCAGAACCCCGCCAGCAAATACCGCGCATTTCCCCCCGTCCGCCTCGCCGACCGTACCTGGCCTGACGCGGTGATCACCCACGCTCCGGTGTGGTGCAGCGTGGACCTGCGGGACGGCAACCAGGCGCTGATCGAGCCCATGGACATTCCGCGCAAGATGCGCATGTTCGAGACGCTGGTCGACATCGGCTTCAAGGAAATCGAAGTCGGTTTTCCCTCCGCATCGCAGGTGGAGTTCGACTTCATGCGCAAGCTGATCGAGGAAAACCGCATTCCCGACGACGTCACGGTGCAGGTGCTGACCCAGGCGCGCGAGCCCCTGATCCGCCGCACCTTCGAGGCCCTGGCCGGCGTGCCGCGCGCCATCGTCCACCTCTACAACGCCACCGCGCCGGTGATGCGCCGCGTGGTGCTGGGCATGAGCGAGGACGAGATCGTCGAGCTCGCGCGCAGCAACGCCCAGCTGTTCAAGGACATCGCGGCCGACTATCCCGACACCGACTGGACCTTCCAGTACTCGCCCGAAATGTATTCGGACACCGAACTGGCCTTCTCCAAGCGCGTGATCGATGCAGTGACCGCCGTGTGGCAGCCCACGCCCGAGAAGAAGTGCATCATCAATTTGCCGACCACGGTCGAGCATTCGACGCCCAACCTGTTTGCCGACATGGTCGAGTGGACGCACCGCCATGTCGAGCGCCGCGATTCCATCGTGCTGTCGGTGCATCCGCACAATGACCGCGGCACCGGCACGGCCACGGCCGAACTGGCGCTGATGGCGGGCGCCGACCGCCTCGAAGGCTGCCTGTTCGGCAACGGCGAGCGCACCGGCAACCTCGACGTGGTCAACGTCGCGCTCAATATGTACACCCAGGGCGTGAACCCGGGCCTGGACTTCTCGCGCATCGACGAGATCCGCGCCACGGTCGAGCATTGCAACCAGTTGCCCGTGCACCCGCGCCACCCCTATGTCGGCGAACTGGTGTACACCTCGTTCTCGGGCTCGCACCAGGACGCGATCAAGAAGGCCTTTGCGGCGCGCCAGGAGGGCGATGTCTGGGACATGCCCTATCTCCCGATCGACCCCAAGGACCTGGGCCGCAGCTACGAAGCCGTGATCCGCGTCAACAGCCAGTCGGGCAAGGGCGGCATTGCCTATCTGCTCGAGAGCGAATACGGCTTGCAGTTGCCGCGGCGCCTGCAGATCGAGTTCAGCCAGGCGGTGCAGCGCGAGATGGATGCCAGCGGCAAGGAACTCACGGCGCAGGACCTGTGGAAGCTGTTCCAGGCCGAATACCGCCTCGACGCCACGCGCCGCCCGCAGTACCGCCTCAGCGGTGAAAGCGGCACGGTGGCGATCAGCGGCGAATTCCAGGTCCATGGCGAGACGCGCAGCCTCAACGGCGAGGGCACGGGCCCGATCGATGCGTTCGTCGGCGCGCTCAGCGAAGCCACGGGCCGCAGCATCCGCGTGCTCAACTATGCCGAGCATGCGGTGAGTGCCGGCGCCAACGCCCAGGCTGCGGCCTATGTCGAGCTGCGCATCGACGACGAACATGTGGTGTATGGCGTGGGTATGGATGCCAACATCGTCTCGGCCTCGATCAGCGCCATTGTGTCCGGGCTGGAGCGCGCGCCCCGCGCCAAGGAAGCGTCCATCGCCTGAATGAGCTAGGGGTTAATGGCGCGATTGTGTTGCATTTTGTCAACGCAATGCGCGCCGCCCCGGCGCACAAAAGCGGAAAAATTGCGCGGCATCGGTGAAAGGGTGGTAGCGCGAGCCCAGAGGTCGGGCCTATAATTCGCTCACATTCTCAGAAAAGTCGTGCAACTCCTTGTTGTTGTGCGACTTTTTCGGTTCCGCTTCACTGTTTTCCTACTTTTGCTGCTTGGAGCATCCGGATGCACCACCGTCCCCGCACCGCGCTTGCGCGTCTCCTTCAGGTTTCCGCCATTTTCGCTTTGAGTTCGGCGCTGGTCCTTCCCGGGGCCCATGCCGCCGAGAAGAAAGTCGCGAAAAAGCAGCAGGCCAGCAGCGCCAGCAAGCCGGCGCGCGCCGCCAAGGTCGTCAAGGCCCCGCGCGCGGCCAAGGTGAGCAAGGCTGCGGCACGCAAGCAGCCCGCGGGCCGCGCCGTTGCCGCCAGCGCGGCCGCGCCGGTGCGTGCCGTGGCCTATGCGCCCGCGCGCCAGTCGTTTGGCCAGCTCGCCGGCCTGCATGCCGTTCCCGATCCACTCGACCTCAAGTCCAGCGTGGCGCTGGTGGTCGATCAGGAAACGCATGAAGTGCTGCTCAGCAAGAACGACCATGCGGTGCTGCCCATCGCCTCGCTGACCAAGCTCATGACCGGGCTGATCATCTCGCAGGCACGCCTGCCCATGGACGAGATGCTGACCATCACGCAGGACGACGTCGATACCGAGAAGGGCAGCAGCTCGCGCCTGCGCGTCGGCGCCACGCTCACGCGCGGCGAGATGCTGCACCTGGCGCTGATGTCCAGCGAGAACCGCGCCGCGCATGCGCTGGGCCGTACCTATCCGGGCGGCCTGCAGGCATTCGTCACGCAGATGAATGTCAAGGCCAAGCTGCTGGGCATGACCGACACCAAGTATGTCGAGCCCACCGGCCTGTCGAGCCGCAACCAGTCGAGCGCGCGCGACCTGGCGGTGCTGGTCAACGTCGCCCATGGCGACCCGCTGGTGCGCGAGCTCAGCACCTCGCCCAGCTATGAAGTGGCCCAGGGCCCGCGTACGCTGCAGTACAACAACACCAACCGCCTGGTGAAGAACCCGGCATGGGAGATCGGCCTGCAAAAGACCGGCTATATCTCCGAGGCTGGCCAGTGCCTGGTGATGCAGGCCGAAGTCGCGGGCCGCAAGCTGATCATGGTGTTCCTCGACTCGGCCGGCAAGTTCAGCCGCATCGCCGATGCCGAGCGCGTGCGCCACTGGGTCGAGAACCAGGCGGGCGGCGCCACCGCGATTCTCGCCAGCCACAAGATCAAGGGCTGACGCCCGGGCCGCGGCGCGGCCCTGTGGTCAGCCCGCCGTGCCTATCGGCCAGCCCGACCGGCCGTACCTGACCGGCCGTGCCTAACCGGCCGTGCCTAACCGGCCGTACCTAACCGGCCGTGCTGGTCGGTGGCATGCCCTCGTTGGCGCGCCAGCCGGCAAATCCCAAAGACATGGAGATCTCCGCGGCCGTGGACTGCAGCCGCGGCAGCCAGCCGTCGTCGATGCGGTCGGCGGGCGCGGAGATCGACAGCCCGGCAATCAGCTTGCCCTGGTCGTCGTAGATGCCCGCAGCCATGCAGCGCACCCCCAGTTCCAGTTCCTCGTTGTCGCGCGCAATGCCGTACTGGCGCGCCTTGGCCAGCTCGTGTTCGAGCGTGCCCAGCTGGGTGATGGAGTTGTGCGTGTTGCCGGCCAGGCCGGTGCGCGTGGCGTAGGCGCGCACGCGCTGCGGGTCGTCGGCGGCGAGGAACAGCTTGCCGGTCGAGGTCAGATGCAGCGGGGCATGGCCGCCGATCGCCCGCACCACCTGCATGCCCGAGCGCTCGCTGTAGGCGCGTTCCACATAGACGATCTCATCGCCCTGGCGCACGCTCAGGTTGACCGGCTGCTGGATCTGCTTGTGCAGCAGGCGCATCGGCACCATTGCGGCCTCGCGCACATTGAGCCGTGCCTTGACCAGGTTGCCGAGTTCCAGCAGGCGCATGCCCAGGCGGTAGCTGCCCGACTCGGGGCGGTCGACATAGCGGCCGATGGTCAGGTCGTTGAGGATGCGGTGCGCGGTCGATGGGTGCAGGCCGGTTTTCTCGCTGATTTCCTTGAGCGACACCGCTTCCTCGCGCGAGGCCAGCACATCGATCAGGGTGAACATGCGTTCGAGAACTTGGACGCTGGGCGCGCCCGGCAAACCGGAGTCGTTGGTTTTCATCAGGTGGAATTGGACGGCAGTGCGGCGATTCTAGCGCCTGGGCGCGGCGCCGCGGCGCAGGTCTAGCTTTGCGCCTGCCGGCGTGCGGCGTGCGTGGCCCGGTCGATGCGCTGCCACTCTTCGTGCTCGCGCACCTCGTGCGGCAGGAAGCGCGACTTGTAGTCCATCTTGGCGCTGTGCTCTATCCAGTAGCCGAGGTAGACATAGGGCAGGCCCATGGCGCGCGCCTGGTCGATCTGCCACAGCACGTTGAAGGTGCCGTAGCTCACGCGCGGCTCGGGTTCGTAGAAGGTGTAGACCGCCGACAGGCCGTCCTCGAGCACGTCGAGGATGGAAACCATCTTCAGCGCGCCTGGCGTGTCGCCCACTGCCGGTTCGCGGAATTCCACCAGCCGCGAATTCACGCGGCTTTGCAGCAGGAACTGCGTGTACTGGTCGATGCGGTCCTCGTCCATGCCGCCGCCGCTGTGGCGCTGGCGCTGGTAGCGCAGGTAGAGCTGGTAGTGCTCGTCGCTGAAGCCCAGGCGGCAGATCGAGGCCTGCAGCTGCTGGTGCTGGGCCAGCGCGCGGCGCTGGCTGCGGTCGGGGCGGAATTCGTGGGCCAGCACGCGCAGCGGCACGCAGGCGCGGCAGCCATCGCAATAGGGGCGGTAGGTGAACATGCCGCTGCGCCGAAAGCCCAGCGTGACCAGCTCGGAGTAGGCGGCGTTCTGGATCAGGTGGCTGGGGGTGGCGACCTGCGAGCGCGCCATGCGCCCGGCAACGTAGCTGCACGGGTAGGCCGCAGTTGCATAGAACTGCAATGCCTGGAGAGGGAGGTCGTTGAGTTGCGTCATGCGAGGCCCAGCCAGTCCCAGTATACGGCGTCGAAGTGCCAGTCCATGCGCGGCTTGCGCTGCTCCTGCGAAACCACGGTCAGGAAATCGCGCCGCGGCATGGTCTGCGCGCCCATCGAGGCCAGATGCGGCGTGGCCTGCTGGCAGTCGATCTGCGCGGCGCCATGGCGCCGGCACACGGCCACCAGCGCGGCCAGTGCGATCTTCGAGGCGTCGGTGGCATGCGCGAACATCGATTCGCCAAACACCGCCTGGCCCAGCGCCACGCAGTAGAGGCCGCCGACAAGCCGGCCGTCGACCCAGGTTTCCACGCTGTGCGCATCGCCTTCGCGGTGCAGTTCGCAATAGGCCTCGATGATGCTCTCGACGATCCAGGTGCCGTCCTGTCCAGGGCGCGGCGTGCGCGCGCAGTGGCGCATCACGGTTTCAAACGCGGTGTCGATGCGGATCTCGCAGCCGGGCGTGGCGCGAAAACGCTGCAGGGTCTTGCGCAGCGAGCGGTGCAGCCGGAAGTCGCTGGTGCGCAGCACCATGCGCGGGTCGGGCGACCACCAGAGGATGGGCTGGCCGGCGCTGAACCAGGGGAAGATGCCTTGGCGGTAGGCACTGCGCAGATGCTGTGCGTCGAGCTGGCCGCCCGCGGCCAGCAGCCCGGGGATGGGGTCGCTCTCGCCCCAGGTCTGTTCGACGCCGGGAAACGGATCGTGCGGGGCAAGCCAGGCGAGCGAGTTGGACATGGGTATTCCCGGGAATCGGCGCCATTGTGCCGGCGGGCCGGGCGGGTTGCAGTTGGGTAGGCACGCATCCTACAGGCGATGGTGCCTTGTGTTGACACCAGGGCTACCGGCCAGCGCTTAATTTACGACTATCCGCAGACGTTGCAAACGGCTGCGTTGTCCGGCGGCACTGAAGGAGAGCCATTATGTTGTTCAGCAAGATCTGGGGCGGCAGCCTCACCGAACCGCGCTACATCCGTCGCACCCGGGCCTATCTGCAGGAAGCGCGCATGGCCATGCTCGAACACTCGATTGCCGCCGAGTACTACCAGTCGTCGGCGGAGATGTACGCGGCGCGCGCGCAGCGCCTCGAGCAGGAGATCCACGACTGGGAAGAGCAGGCCTTCCAGCGCCACAGCGCCGCCAAGGGGCTGTCGCCGGCGCGCAAGGAGCCGCCGGCCATGGTGGTGCCCACGCCGACGCCCGCCGTGGTGCGCGCGGCATGAGCTTGCGGCCCCGGCAACGGGGCCGTTTTCATTGCGTTCGCACGCCCGAGCTGGCCACCACGCCGGCCCAGTGGGCGGCTTCCCTTTGCACGAAGGACTTGAAGTTTTCCGGTCCCGCCGGCGGCGCGACTTCCACGAACAGCTGTTCCAGGCCCCTGCGCACTGTGGGATCGGCCAGCGCGGTGTTGAGATGCTGGTTGAGGCGGCGAACGGTCTCGGCGGGTGTGCCCGCCGCCGCGAACAAGCCGAACCAGCCTTCCTGCACCACGCCGGGATGGTTCAATTCCTTGAAGGTCGGCACATCGGGCAGGAAGCGGCTGCGCTGGCTGGCCGCCACAGCCAGCGGCTTGAGCATGCCCGATTCCAGATACGGCGCCACGGCGCCGGCCGTGGCAAACATCATGTTGATGCGCCCGCCCACCAGATCCTGCAGCGCCGGCGGACTTCCGCGGTAGGGCACATGCAGCAGCGGCGCGGCCGTGGTCTGTGCAAACACATGGCCCAGCAGGTGGGCCGTGCCGCCAATGCCGGTGGAGCCATAGCTGATCGGGTCGTTGCCCCTGGGCGTCAGCAAGGCCTTGAGCGTTGCCGGGCCCTTGGCGGGCACGACCAGCACGCTGGCGGTGCTGCCGATGAAGCCTATCGATTCGAAGTCCGCGACCGGATCGTAGGGGCGCGGCGTATGCACCGCGGGTGCGATGGCGTTGGTGGCAATGTGGCCGAGCAGCAGGGTCTGCCCGTCGGGCTTGGCCTGCGCCACGAATTTGGTGCCGATCACACCGCCCGCGCCGGCCTTGTTGTCGACGATCACATCCTGCCCCAGCGTCACGCTCATGCGCGCAGCAATCAGGCGGGCCACGCCATCGGTGGCGCCGCCCGCGGGGCCGGCAACGACGATGCTGACGGCGCGCGCCGGCTTGTCGCTGGCATGGGCCGTGCTTGCGCCGGCGACGGCGGCCAGCGCCAGCAGGGAGCTCAGCATGCCCTGGGCAAGACGGGCGATGGGGCGCGGAGGAAGGCGGTGGTTCATGGTGGTATCGAAAAGCGCATGCGGCAGCCGCAGCGGGCGCCAGCGGGGCGCGCGCCGGGCGCGGGTTGGACAACAGGGGGAGGGGCGGGTGCTTATTGCACGCGGTCGCTGACCTGGGTGCGGTACATCAGGCGGCGCGCCTGGGGGTCGAAGGCATCGCGCCGGTGCAGGGTCACGCGGTTGTCCCAGGCCACCAGGTCGCCGGCCTGCCATTGCTGGCGCCAGGTGAAGGCGTCCTGCACGGCATGGGCCCAGAGCGTGTCGAGCAGGTCCTCGCTGTCGGCCAGCGGCAGGCCCGGCACACAGGCATTGCGCCGGCGCCCGAGGTACAGGCTCTTGCGGCCCGTGACGGGGTGGATGCGCACCAGGGGATGGCGCGCGCCGACGGTGTGGCGCGGGTCGGTCACGCGCTCGAAGCCCAGGCGCAGCTCGCCGGCGCTGTTGAGGCTTGCATCATGGATGCATTCGAGCTCGGCAATGGTCTGCTTCAGGCCCTGCGGCAGGGCCTCGTAGGCGGCATAGAGGTTGAGGAATTCGGTATCGCCGCCCTGCGCCGGCACTTCCTGTGCATGCAGCAGCGCCGCGCGCGGCGGCTTGGGGTTGTAGGTCATGTCGGCATGCCACACGGATTCGCCGTCGCCCAGGCCGCCAATCGGCTGCGCGTCGATCTTCACGTTCGAGATCACGGCGATCTCCTCGGGCAACTGCTGCACGCTGGAGTGCATGGCCTTTGCCGGGATGGGGCGCTTGCCGAGTTCGCCGAAGTGGCGCGAAAACGCGATCTGCCCTTGCAGGCTCAGGTGCGATTGCCCGCGAAAGCGCAGCACGAGATGGCGCTCCCAGGCGTCCTTGAGGAACGCGACGGTGTCGGCGTCGAGCGTTGCGGCCAGGTCGATGCCGTCGATCTGGGCGCCGATCGTCTTGCCCAGCGGAATCGCGCGGAGCTGTTCTGTGGTGGCGTTGGTCATGGTGCGAAGCGCAGGCGCGAAAGGAAAGACGCGATGCTACGCAGCAGCTGCTGTGCAAGGAATGAATGAAAAATCATTTGCTTCCTCGGAAAACGCATAACCGTGCCCAAGGGATGCCACAAAACAACCGGACAAAGAAAAAAGGCTTGCAACGCGGACGTTGCAAGCCTTTTTCAGTCTGGCTCCTCAACCTGGGCTCGAACCAGGGACCTACGGATTAACAGTCCGGCGCTCTACCGACTGAGCTATTGAGGAATATCGGTAACGTTGCCCCGTACAATTGCAGGGCGAAAAATGTGGCTCCTCAACCTGGGCTCGAACCAGGGACCTACGGATTAACAGTCCGGCGCTCTACCGACTGAGCTATTGAGGAATAAGTAACTAGTACTGACTGACGCAATTGCCTTGTTCGATTGCAAGGCAAGAAAAATTCCTGGCTCCTCAACCTGGGCTCGAACCAGGGACCTACGGATTAACAGTCCGGCGCTCTACCGACTGAGCTATTGAGGAACAAGACTTGAATTATAGGATGAAAAATTCGCTCTTCTGGAAAGATGGGCAATTTTTGCAGTTTTTCTTCTGCCACATCCGGCGTGCGAGGCAGGCCACGGCAACTTCGGAGGCAGCGCGCTATGCTTGGCCTCATTGGCAAGGAACATGGAATGACGGTACGTACTATCTTGAAGATGGGCGATGCGCGGCTGCTGCGCGTGGCCCAGCCGGTCACGGCTTTCGACAGCGATGAATTGCACCTGCTGGTCACCGACCTGCTCGACACCATGGCCGCGGCCAACGGCGCAGGCCTGGCCGCGCCGCAGATCGGCGTCGACCTGCAGGTCGTGATCTTCGGCTCGGGCGCGCCCAATCCGCGCTACCCCGATGCCCCGGTCGTGCCGCGCACGGTATTGATCAATCCGCAAATCACGCCCTTGGGCGACGCGTTGGAAAACGACTGGGAAGGCTGCCTGTCGGTGCCCGGCATGCGCGGCATGGTGCCGCGCTGGCAGCGCATCCGCTATACCGGCTTCGACCAGTATGGCGACCCGGTCGACCGCACGGTGGACGGCTTCCACGCGCGCGTGGTGCAGCATGAATGCGACCATGTGTGGGGCAAGCTGTATCCGATGCGCATGACGGATTTCTCGCAGTTCGGGTTCACCGAGGTGCTGTTTCCGGGGATCAGTGCGTCCGAGGACGACTGAACAGCCCGGCTGCAAAAAACCAGCTGCGCCCTAAAACGACAACGCCTCGATCAACTCCGTCTCGATCTCGATCTGCCGCGCGTTGTGCTGCAGCTGCGCGCCCTCGACCAGAAAGGTGTCTTCCACGCGTTCGCCCAGCGTGCTGACCTTGGCCAGCTGCACGCTCAACTGGTGGCGCGCGAGGATGCGCGCGACGACGTAGAGCAGGCCGGTGCGGTCGATGGCGGAGATGCTCAGCAGCCAGTGCTGGGCCTTTTCATCGGGGCTCAGGCTCACGCGCGGCACCATGGGGAAGCTCTTGACGCGGCGCGAGACGCGGCGCTGCGAGGGCTCGGCCAGTTCGCCGCCGCGCTCTATGGCTTGCACCAGCTCGGTTTCCACCAGGTTCATCAGCTCGCGGTAGCGCTCCTGCATGGCCGGCGCGACGATCTGGAAGGTGTCGAGCGCATAGCCGTTGCGCGCGGTGTGCACGCGCGCATCAAGGATGCTGAAGCTGGCGCGGTCGAAATAGCCGCAGATGCGCGCGAACAGGTCGGGCTGGTCGCGCGCATAGACCAGCACCTGCAGGCCTTCGCCGGCCAGCGACTTGCGCGCGCGCACGATGGGGTGGGGGGCGCCGACGTTGCGCGACAGGTGGCGCGTGTGCCAGGCGATGTCGGCGGCCTCGTGGCGCATGAAATAGCTCACGTCGAGCGTGTCCCAGAGCTTCTTGTGCGACTCGAAGGGCTGGGCCGAAAGCGCGAGCTGCACCAGCGCCTCGCGCTTGCGTGCCTCGATCTCGGCCGCGGCGTCGGGCGCGCGCCCGCCCAGCACGCGCAGCGTGGCGCGGTACAGGTCTTCGAGCAGCTTGCCTTTCCAGGCGTTCCAGACCTTGGGGCTGGTGCCGCGGATGTCGGCGACGGTGAGCAGGTACAGCGCGGTGAGCCGGCGCTCGTCGCCCACGCGCTGCGCGAACGCGCCGATCACCTCGGGGTCGGCAAGGTCCTGCTTCTGCGCGACCTGGCTCATGGTCAGGTGCTCGCGCACCAGGAATTCGACCAGTGCCGAGTCGGCCTTGTCGATGCCGTGGGCGCGGCAAAAGCGCTTGACTTCAACGGCGCCGATCACCGAATGGTCGCCGCCGCGGCCCTTGCCGATGTCGTGGAACAGCGCCGCGAGGTACAGCAGCCAGGGCTTGTCCCAGCCGGCCGCGAGCTGCGAGCACATCGGGTACTCGTGCGCATGCTCGGCCATGAAGAAGCGGCGCATGTTGCGCAGCACCATCAGGATGTGCTGGTCGACGGTGTAGACATGGAACAGGTCGTGCTGCATCTGGCCGACGATGCGCCGGAACGGCCAGAGGTAGCGGCCGAGCACCGAGGTCTGGTTCATGAGCCGCATCGCATGCGTGAGGCCGCTGGGCTGCTGCAGGATCTTCAGGAAGGTCGCGCGGTTGACCGG
Organism: Comamonas antarctica; assembly: GCF_013363755.1. Taxonomy (NCBI): domain Bacteria; kingdom Pseudomonadati; phylum Pseudomonadota; class Betaproteobacteria; order Burkholderiales; family Comamonadaceae; genus Comamonas; species Comamonas antarctica. The sequence continues at coordinate 2,748,558 of NZ_CP054840.1, read as the reverse complement.
ATCGTGGCGGAAGCTGCTGTCCATCAGCCCGCGCGCATGGTAGAGCGCGCGCAGCGTGCGCGCCGACAGGTCGGTGAGGCCGGGATGGGACTCGTAGACCAGGAAGGTCTCGAGAATCGCATGCGGGTGGCGCTCGTAGAGATCGTCGCTGGCGATCTCGATCATGCCGGCCTTGTCGAAGAAGCGCTCGTTGAGCGGCACCAGTTCGTGCGATGACGGGTTGAAGCGCTCCTCGATGTTCAGACGCAGGATGTGGCACAGCTGCGAGACCGCCTTGGCCGCCCAGTAGTACTCGCGCATCAGCGTTTCGCTGGCGCGCAGCGCCAGGCGCTGGCCGTCGGGCGCGGTCGAATGGAAGCCAAAGCTTTCGGCGACCGCGGTCTGCAGGTCGAACACCAGCCGGTCTTCATGCCGGCCCGAGATCGCATGCAGGCGCGCGCGGATCAGGCTCAGCAGCGCTTCGTTGGCTTCGAGCTGCTGGGCTTCGAGCTCGGTGGCCAGGCCGTTGGCCGCGAGTTCGCGCCAGCTGTTGCCGAAGCCCGCGGCGCGCGCCAGCCACATGATGTAGTGCAGGTCGCGCAGGCCGCCCGGCGATTCCTTGCAATTGGGCTCGAGCGCGTAGGGCGTGTTCTCGTACTTGTTGTGGCGCTGGCGCATCTCTAGCGTCTTGGCGACCATGAAGGCGCGCGGATCCATCTGCGCGCGGTAGGCCTGGGTGAACTGCTCGAACAGCGCGCTGCTGCCGCAGATGCGCCGCGCCTCGAGCAGCGCGGTTTCCACGGTGACGTCGCGCTCGGATTCCTCCAGGCATTCGGCGATGCTGCGCACGCTCGAGCCGATCTCCAGGCCCGCGTCCCAGCAGCTGCCGATGAACTGTTCGAGCTGCGCCGCGAGTGCGCTGCCGGGCGTGGCCGTGGCGGTGTCGGGCAGCAGCACCAGCACATCGACATCCGAGGCGGGAAACAGCTGGGCCCGGCCGTAGCCGCCCACGGCCAGCAGCGCGGCGTCGGCCGGCAGCCCTGCCTGCTGCCAGAGCTGGCACAGCACGCGGTCGGCCAGCGCACTCAATTGGTGCAGCGCGGCGCGGATGTTGCGCCGGGTGGTCGCGGGGGTGAGCAATGCGGCCACGAGGGCCGCCTTGTCGCGGCGGTAGGTGTCACGCAGTGCGTGCAGAGGATTCATGTTCGATAGGGTAAGAGAGGACCCGCAGCCTTCCTTGCAAGAATCATGCGCACGCCTGGTGCGCGCCGCGGGCTCAGCAGCGGGTGGTGGTCACGAACGCGGGCAGCGGCGGCGAGCCCGCCGACAGCGTCATGACCTCGTAGCCGGTCGGGGTCACGACCAGCGTGTGTTCCCATTGCGCCGACAGGCTGTGGTCCTTGGTGACGATGGTCCAGCCGTCCTTGCCCAGTTCCTTGATGTCGCGCTTGCCCAGGTTGAGCATGGGCTCGATGGTGAAGATCATGCCGGCTTCGAGCACCGTGCCTTCGCCGGGCTTGCCGTAATGCAGGATCTGCGGCTCCTCGTGGAACTTCTTGCCGATGCCATGGCCGCAGAACTCGCGCACCACCGACAGGCCGTGGCCTTCGGCGAAGCGCTGGATCGCATGGCCGATGTCGCCCAGCGTGTTGCCGGGCTTGACCTGCTGGATGCCCAGCCACATCGATTCGAAGGTCAGCTGCGACAGGCGCTTGGCGGCAATCGAGCACTCGCCGATCAGGTACATGCGCGAGTTGTCGCCATACCAGCCGTCATTGGTGATGACGGTCACGTCGACGTTGACGATGTCGCCCTTCTTCAGCGGCTTGTCGTTGGGAATGCCGTGGCAGACCACGTGGTTGACCGAGGTGCAGAGGTGGCCGGGGTAGGGCGGATAGCCCGGTGGCTGGTAGCCGATGGTGGCAGAGACCGTGCCCTGGGCTGCCATGCATTCGGCGCCCAGGCGGTCGATTTCGGCAGTGGTGATGCCGGGTTTGATGTGGGGGGCAATATAGTCCAGCACTTCGGAAGCCAGGCGGCAGGCGACGCGCATGCCGTCGATGTCTTCGGCGGTTTTGATGGTGATGCTCATCGTGCAATTATCCCATTGCACCTCCGGGCCTGCAGGGATCAGGGCTGCGGACCTCTGCGCGCACCGGTAAAATGCCGGCCATCGCCCACGGCGCACCTGCGCCGTCCTCACGCCTCAAACTCCCGACAGGCTGTCACGTGACCTTGCATCTGACCCAGCTGGAGGGCGGCAACGCCCTGAGCTCCTTCCGCGCCCAACAACTGCTTTCCGCCCTGGAAGCGATCCACCCCAAGATCACCGGAGTTGCCGCGCGCTTCGTGCACCTCGTGGCCACCGACACCGCGCCCGACGCCGATGCGCACAGCCGCCTGGCCGCGCTGCTGACCTATGGCGAGCCCTATGCGGGTCCGAAGGAGGGCCTGGCCGTGGTCGTCACGCCCCGCCTGGGCACGATCTCGCCCTGGGCCTCGAAGGCCACCGACATCGCGCGCAACTGCGGCCTGGCGATCCAGCGCGTGGAGCGCATCACCGAATACCGCATCCAGCTCAAGACCGGCCTGCTCGGCGGCACGCCCGAACTCACGCCCGAGCAGCTGGGCCAGGTCGCGGCGCTGCTGCACGATCGCATGACCGAGTCGGTCATGGCTTCGCGCAACGAAGCCGCCTCGCTGTTCACCGAACTGCAGGCCCAGCCCATGGCCTTCGTCGATGTGCTGGGCGGCGGCGCGGCCGCGCTGCTGGCCGCCGACAAGGCCTGGGGCCTGGCGCTGGCCGAAGACGAGATCAGCTATCTGGTCAATGCCTTCCAGGGCCTGCAGCGCAATCCCACCGACGTGGAATTGATGATGTTCGCGCAGGCCAACTCCGAGCACTGCCGCCACAAGATCTTCAACGCCAGCTTCACCATCGATGGCGTGGCGCAGGAGAAGTCGCTGTTCGGCATGATCCGCAACACGCACCAGGTCTCGCCCCAGCACACGGTGGTCGCGTATTCGGACAACGCCTCGATCATGGAAGGCCACCAGGTCGAGCGCTTCGTCGCGCCGCTGGCGGCGGGCGACGGCCGCGCACCCAGCTACGTGAAGCAGGAAGCGACGCACCATGTGCTGATGAAGGTCGAGACGCACAACCACCCGACGGCGATCTCGCCCTTTCCCGGCGCCTCGACGGGCGCGGGCGGCGAGATCCGCGACGAAGGCGCGACCGGCCGCGGCTCCAAGCCCAAGGCGGGCCTGAGCGGCTTCACGGTCTCCAAGCTGTGGGGCAGCGAGATCGGCAAGCCCGAGCACATCGCGAGCCCGCTGCAGATCATGACCGAAGGCCCGCTGGGCGGCGCGGCGTTCAACAATGAATTCGGCCGGCCCAACCTGGCAGGCTACTTCCGCGAATACGAGCAGGAAGTCGGCGGCGTGGTGCGCGGCTACCACAAGCCGATCATGATCGCGGGCGGCCTGGGCGTGATCGACGCCGGCCAGACCAGGAAGATCGAATTCCCCGCGGGCTCGCTGCTGATCCAGCTTGGCGGCCCGGGCATGCGCATCGGCATGGGCGGCAGCGCCGCCAGCTCGATGGCCTCGGGCACCAATGCCGCCGAACTCGACTTCGACTCGGTGCAGCGCGGCAACCCCGAGATCGAGCGCCGCGCGCAGGAAGTCATCAACCACTGCTGGCAGCAGGGCGAGGCCAACCCGATCCTGGCGATCCACGATGTGGGCGCGGGCGGCCTGTCGAATGCCTTTCCCGAGCTGACCAACGATGCGGGCCGCGGCGCGCGCTTCGACCTGCGGGCGGTCAATCTGGAGGAGTCGGGCCTGGCGCCCAAGGAAATCTGGTCGAATGAAAGCCAGGAGCGCTATGTGCTGGCGATCGCGCCCGGCTCGCTGGCGCAGTTCACCGAATTCTGCGAACGCGAGCGCTGCCCGTTCGCGGTGATCGGCACCGCCACCGAGGAGCGCCAGCTGGTGCTCGAAGACACGGCCGTGGCCGAAGGCGCGCAGAAATTCCCGGTCGACATGCCGATGGACGTGCTGCTGGGCAAGCCGCCCAAGATGCACAAGGATGTGACCACCGTGGCGCGCGAGCTGCCGGCCATGGATCTCACGGGCGTGGCGCTCGAGTCGGCCGTCATCGACGTGCTGGCCCATCCCACGGTGGCGTCCAAGCGCTTCCTGATCACCATTGGCGACCGCGCCGTGGGCGGCCTCACGCACCGCGACCAGATGGTCGGCCCGTGGCAGGTGCCCGTGGCCGACGTGGCCGTGACGCTGGCCGACTTCCGCGGTTTCGCGGGCGAGGCCATGGCGATGGGCGAGCGCACGCCGCTCGCCGCGATCAACGCGCCGGCCTCGGGCCGCATGGCCGTGGCCGAAGCCGTGACCAACCTGCTGGCCGCGCCGATCGAGTTGTCGCGCGTGAAGATGTCGGCCAACTGGATGGCCGCCTGCGGCGAGCCCGGCGAAGACGCGGCGCTGTACGCGACCGTGAAGGCCGTGGGCATGGAGCTGTGCCCGGCGCTGGACATCTCGATTCCGGTGGGCAAGGACTCGCTGTCGATGCGCACGCAGTGGCAGGAAAACGGCCAGACCAAGAAGGTCACCTCGCCCGTGAGCCTGATCATCACCGGCTTTGCGTCGATCGACGACGTGCGCGGCACGCTCACGCCCCAGCTCGATGCCGAGGAAGAGGACAGCACGCTGGTGCTGGTCGACCTGGGCCGCGGCAAGATGCGCATGGGCGGCTCGATCCTGGGCCAGGTGCTGAACCAAAGCGGCAATGAAACACCGGACCTCGACGATGCCAAGGACCTGGTGCAACTGGTCAGCGCCGTGAACGCGCTGCGCGCCAGGGGCCAGATCCTGGCCTACCACGACAAGGGCGACGGCGGCCTGCTGGCCACGGCCGCGGAAATGGCGTTTGCCGGCAAGGTGGGCGTGGCGCTGAACGTCGACATGCTGGTGGTTGAAGGCGACGGCATTTCCGACAGCCGCATGGACAGCGGCGACAGCAAGAACTGGGCGCAGCAGGTCAGCGGCCGGCGCGAGGAACTGACGCTCAAGGCGCTGTTCAACGAGGAAATCGGCGTCGTGCTGCAGGTCAAGACTTCCGAGCGCAACGCGGTAATGCAGACGCTGCGCGAGCACGGCCTGGCCACCTGCAGCCATTTCGTCGGCAAGACGCGCCCGCTGTCGAGCACGATCGACGCCGGCAAGGGCCAGCTGCAGGTCTGGCGCGATGCCAAGGCGGTGTTCAGCGCGTCGCTCAGCGACCTGCACCAGGTCTGGGACGCGGTCAGCTGGAAGATCGCGCAGCAGCGCGACAACCCGGCCTGCGCCGACGCCGAACACGCGGCCGCGGGCGAGCCCAGCGATCCAGGCATGCACCTGTCGCTGTCGTTCGATCCGCAGGACAACGTCGCCGCGCCGTTCCTGAACCTGGCCAAGCCTCTCGTGGCCCGGCCTCTCGTGGCCCGGCCGCGCGTGGCCGTGCTGCGCGAGCAGGGCGTGAACTCGCATGTCGAGATGGCCTATGCGTTCACCGAAGCCGGCTTCGAGGCCGTCGACGTGCACATGACCGATCTGCAGACCGGGCGGGCGACGCTGCAGGACTTCGCCGGCGTCGTCGCCTGCGGCGGCTTCAGCTACGGCGACACGCTGGGCGCGGGCATCGGCTGGGCGCGTTCGATCACCTTCAACGAGCGCCTGTCGCAGCAGTTCCAGCAGTTCTTCGGCCGCACCGACACCTTCGGCCTGGGCGTGTGCAACGGCTGCCAGATGTTTGCCGAACTCGCCGACATCATCCCCGGTGCGCAAGACTGGCCGCGCTTCACGCAGAACCAGAGCAACCGTTTCGAGGCACGCCTGTCGATGGTCGAGGTGCTCGAGTCGCCCAGCCTGTTCCTGCAGGGCATGGCCGGCAGCCGCCTGCCGATTGCCGTGGCGCATGGCGAAGGCTTCGCCAACTTCAGCGAACGCGGCAACGCCGCGCAGGCGCTGGCGGCGATGCGCTACGTCGACAACCATGGCCAGCCCACCGAGCAGTACCCGTTCAACCCGAACGGCAGCGCCGGCGGCCTCACCGCCGTGACCACGGCCGACGGCCGCTTCACGGCCATGATGCCGCACCCCGAGCGCGTGTTCCGCAATGTGCAGATGAGCTGGACCTCGGGCGACAAGAGCGAGTTCAGCCCCTGGCTGCGTGTGTGGCGCAACGCCCGCAAATGGGTCGGTTGATCGGCTGCAAGCCAACCAGGAACGGGCCGCAAGGCCCGTTTTTCATGGTCCTGGCACGGCGCAGCGGGTCTTTTTCTTGAGAATCATTCGCATTTCAGTCCTATAATGCGCAACGCCTGCCCGCGACCGCGACAGGTTCCGTTGTGGCCTGGATTGGACCGTGCTGACCCGTTACTACCGCGATCTGCTGAACTTCTGCCTGCGCAATGCGCGCGACCGGGAGACCGCGGCCGATCTGGCGCAGGAGAGCTATGCGCGCGTGCTGTCGATGCAGCGGGCCGGGCAGGTGATTGCCGAGCCCGGCGCGCTGCTGCGCCAGGTCGCGCTGCGCGCCAAGATCGATCTCGACCGGCGCGCCGCCATTCGCCAGCACGACGATATCGACGCGCTCGACGAAAGCCTGCAGCCGGCCAGCCCCGTGCATCTGCAGCCCGATGCGGCCTATGCATCGTCGCAGGCGGTTGAAGCCTATCTCGACACCATCGAGGCGCTGCCGCCGCGCTGCCGCGAGGCGTTCTGCATGTACCTGTTCGACGAACTGCCGAACCAGGAGATCGCCGAGCGCATGGGCGTGTCGATCAGCATGGTCAACCAGTACATCAGCCGCGGCAAGCTGGCGTGCGCGGCGCGCAGGAAGACGCTCGATGCGGGCCGGTAAAGCGCTGGCGCGCGCTGCCGTTGCGTGCAGCAGGTGCAGTTTTGCGCGCTGCCGCGCGTCTATATTCACAAGATGAGCCGTTTTCCCCAGCCCCCATCTTCCGCCGCGCCTCTCGACGAGGCGGCCGAGGCGCGCGCGCTCGCGGATTTCTTTGCCGGGCAGGACCCGGCCGATGTGGCCGCGGCCGACTGGCACACGCGCGCCGAGCAGGGCCTGGGCACGGCCGAGCAACACGCGCTGATGCAATGGCTGGCGGCCGACCCCGCGCATGCCGCCGCATGGCGCCGGCTGGAGCAGGTGGGCGCGGAAATGGCCGCGCTGCGTGCGCTGCCGGCGGCGCGCACGGCCAGAGCGCGCGCGGGCGCTGCGGGCGCCGATGCCGCGCCACGGGACCGGGCAAAGCCGCGACGCCGCTGGCCCGCCTGGAACCTGGCTCTGCCGCGCCCGGCGTTGCTGGCCGCGGCCTGCGCGGCAGTGCTGGCGCTGGGGGTGGGCTGGCAGCAGTGGCAGCAACCGACCTTCAGCAGCGCGTACGCCGCGGGCCAGGCGCAGCGCAAGACCGTCACCCTGCCTGACGGCACGCAACTGGCCATGGATGCCGACACGCAGGCGCAGGTCACGCTGTACCGCGACCGGCGCGAAGTGCGCCTGGCGCAGGGCCAGATCCTGTTTGCCGTGGCGCCCGACCGCGCCAAGCCCTTCGATGTGCTGGCTGGCCCGGCGCATATCCGCGTGGTGGGCACGCGCTTTTCAGTGCGCTACCGCAGCACCGGCATGGATGCGGGCGCGGTCAGGATCGCGGTCGAGGAAGGGCATGTGCGTGTCTCGGGTGTGCAGGAGAACGCCGGCGATGCCGCCGACCTGCATGCGGGCCAGGGCCTGAGCGTGGCGCGCGACGGCGCGGTCGGAGCGGTCACCGCGGTGGCGCCCAGCAGCATCGGGCTGTGGCGCAAGGGCCTGGTGCGCTTCGAGGACACGCCGCTGGGCGATGCGCTGCGGGAGCTCGAGCGCTACGGGCCGACGGGGCTGGTGATCCGCGATCCCGCGGTCGCGGCCATGACGCTGGGCGGCAGCTACCCCGTCGACCATCCCGCGGAGTTCGCGCGCATGGTCACGCAGATCCTGCCGCTGCGGCTGGTGCCGGGCGCGGACGGCAGCAGCGAGATCGCCCGCGCGCCTTGACGCTCTGAAAAAAGTTTTGCCCGCGGGGTGCAGTTCCCGGGCGCTGGTGCGTCTTTATCGGTAGTGATTCGTATTTTCATTGATTACCTGCCGGAAGTTTTCTCCATGCGCGCCATGCAGCCTCTTTTTCCTCCCGCCCCGATTGCCCTTGCCGCAGCGCTTGCGCTGGCCACTCCCTTGCTGGCTGCGGCCCAGCCCGCTGCCAGCGGCAACGCCGGGGCGCCGGGCGTCGGAACGCCGGGCGTCGGAACGCCTGCCGCCGGCGTCCCCACCGCCTCGTCGCAGCCGCTGGGCGCGGCGCTTGGCGAACTGTCCGCGGCCACGGGCACGCCCATCGGCTTCGCGCCGGCGCTGGTGGCCGGCAAGACCGCGCGCACCTTCAGCGCCGGCGTCACGACGCGCCAGGCGCTCGACCAACTGCTCGCGGGCACGGGCCTCATCGCCGTGCCCGAAGGCCGCGGCTTCATCATCAAGGCCGCGCCCGCCGCCGGTGAAACCGCGGCGCTGGGCACCGTCACCGTGACCGCCCAGGCCAACCGCGACGGCACGACCGAGGGCACGGGCAGCTATACCCAGACCGGCCCGACGCGCACCGCCACCGGCCTGAGCCTCACGCTGCGCGAGACGCCGCAGTCGGTGAGCGTGATGACGCGCCAGCGCATGGATGACTTCAAGCTCGAGACGCTGGCCGACGTGATGGAGCAGACGCCGGGCATCGCCGTGTACCGCCAGGGCAATGCCACCGATTTCCAGGCGCGCGGCACCAGCGTCAACCTGCAGACCGACGGCATGGCGCAGGTCAGCAGCGGCTGGTACTACCTCACCAGCACGCTGTTCTCGCTTGACGACATGGCGGAGATCGACCGCATCGAGGTGCTCAAGGGCTCGTCCGGCCTGGTGGTCGGCAAGGGCAACTACGGCGCGACCGTCAACATGATCCGCAAGCGGCCGACGCGCGAGTTCCAGGCCAGCGCGCGCGCCAGTGCCGGCAGCTGGGATACGTACCGCGCCCAGGCCGACATCAGCGGCCCGCTCAACGAGGCCGGCACGCTGCGCGGCCGCCTGGTGGCATCGGCCATGGATGCGGGGAGCTTTCGCGACTACGAGAAAAGCAACAGCCAGATGCTGTTTGGCGCGCTCGAGGCCGATCTGTCGCCCGACACCCAGCTCAATGTCGGCATGACGTACCGGCAGCGCGAGGCCAGCGGCATCGGCACCACCCAGCCGATCCAGCGCTACACCCGTGCAGGCGCCGAAGTGCCCTGGATGCCGCGCTCGTTCAACGCCGGTGCGCCCTGGGGCGGCTACGAGCAGGAAACGCTCAATCTGTTCGGCAGCCTGGAGCAGCGCCTGGCCCACGACTGGAAGGCCGAGCTCAAGTTCTCGCACCAGCGCGCCACCATGGACGACATGAAGGCCGGCTATTTCTACGACCAGGACCGCGCCAGCTTTGGCCGCTGGGCCGACATGAACAACGACAACTGGAGCGTGAACCTGGACGTCCATGGCCCGTTCACGCTGTGGGGCCGCACCCATGAGCTGCTGGCGGGAGCGGGCATCTCGCGCTTCAGCGGTTCCGCCAAGCTGCCGCTCAACCCGCTGTCGCTGGTGCCGCTGGCCGACCTGGGCGTGCGCTTCGCCCAGGGCGGCGCGGCCTTGCGCGAGCCCGACTACGGCAATCTCAACTGGGGCGACAACAGCTTCAACCAGAAGCAGCGCTATGTCTATGCGGCGGGCCGCTTCCAGCTCGGCGATCCGCTGCAGCTCATTGCCGGGCTGCGCGTGACCACGTTCGAGGAGCTCGACACCACGCCCTACTGGTGGAACTCCGACATGAAGGAAAGCGGCGTGCTCACGCCCTATGCCGGGCTGGTCTATGAACTGAACCGGAATGTCTCGCTGTATGGCAGCTATGCCAATATCTTCCAGCCGCAGACCAGCCAGACCGAGCAGGGCACGGCGCTGCCGCCGGAAAAAGGCAATACCTTCGAGCTCGGCGCCAAGGGCGAGTTTCTCGACAGGCGTCTCAATGCAAGCCTGGCGCTGTACTGGATGAAGACGCGCAACACCGGCGAGGAAACCGGCGGCCTGACGCCGGGTGGCGACACCGCCTACCGCGCCGTGTCCTCGGCCACGCGGCATGGCTGGGAGCTGGAAATGTCGGGCGAACTGGCGCGCGGCTGGCAGGCGCAGGGCAGCGTGGTGCAGCAAAACAGCTCGCTGAACGGCGCCACCGCCTATCCCGAATACCAGCTGAAGCTGGGCACGACCTACCGCTTCCAGCAAGGCGCGCTGTCGGGCCTGACGGTGGGCGCGGCCACGCGCTGGCAGGGCAAGACCTCGGTCAGCAATGCGGCGGCCACGCTGGCGCAGGAGGGCTATGCGCTGCTCGATCTGATGGCGCGCTACCAGGTCGACCGCAATCTGTCGTTCAGCATCAACGTCAACAACGCGACCGACAGGAAATACCTGGCCGGCATGACCAACTTCAGCGCCGCGGGCCTGTTCTACACCTGGGGTGCGCCGCGCAGCGTGAACCTGGGCGTGCGCTACGACTATTGAGCCGCGCCCCCGAGCAGCTCGCGGCGCGCGTGCACGAACGCCGCCTGCGCGCCGGCGCGCAGCGCGTGGCCGCCGGATTGCACGCGCGGCTTGCCGGCCACCCACACCGCGTGCACGGCCGAGCTGCGCTGGCTCGCAAACACATGGCCGGCCAACGCGCTTTCGGCGGGCAATCCGCACAGCGCGACATGGCGCGCATCGAGCACCACGAAATCCGCCTGCTGGCCGGCACACAGACCGGCCACCGGCCGGCCGCAGGCCCGGGCGCCGCCGGCCACGGCCTGCAGCAGCATCGCGGTGGCGACCTGTGGTTGCGCGTCGGTGCCCAGCACATTGCGTTCGCCGCGTTGCAGGCGCTGGCTGTATTCGAGCAGCATCAGTTCCTCGGCGGCATTGACGCAGACCTGGCTGTCCGAGCCAATGCCCCAGCGGCCGCCGTGCGCGCGCCATTGCGGCAGATCGAAGATGCCGTCGCCCAGATTGGCCTCGGTGCTGGGGCACAGCCCCGCCACCGCGCCGCTGCGCGCCGCGCCCGCAGATTCCCCGGGTGTCATGTGGGTCGCATGCACCAGGCACCAGCGCGCATCGACGGGCGCGTGGTCCAGCAGCCATTGCACCGGTGTCTGGCCGCTCCAGGCGAGGCAATCGCGCACCTCGCGAACCTGCTCGGCGATGTGGATATGCACCGGCGCGTGCGGCAGCAGGGCATGCAGCCCCGCGACGCCCGCGCGCAGACTTTCGCGCGGCACGGCGCGCAGCGAGTGCGGCGCCAGGCCCAGCGCCGCGCCCTGGGCCCGGGCGATGGGAGCGAGCCGCTGCAGCAGGGCCAGCAGGTCGTCGGTGCTGCGCAGGAAACGCGCCTGTTCGGGCAGGGGCGGCGCGCCGAAATTGCCGGTCTGATAGAGCACGGGCAGCAGCGTGATGCCTATGCCCACGCGGGCGGCGGTCCGCAGCAGCGCCAGGCTCAGCGTGGCGTCGTCGGCATAGGGTTTGCCGCCGATGCCGTGGTGCAGGTAGTGGAACTCGCACACCGAGGTGTAGCCGGCCTCGAGCATCTCGAGATAGAGCCAGGTGGCAATCGCTTCGAGCGCCTCGGGCGTGATGCGGGTGGCAAACGCATACATGCGCTCGCGCCAGCTCCAGAAGCTGTCCGCCTGCGCACCGCGGAATTCGGCCAGGCCCGCCAATGCGCGCTGGAACGCATGCGAGTGCAGGTTGGGCATGCCGGGCAGCAGCGGCCCGGCCGCGCGCGCCACCCCCGGGGGCGCGGGCAGGCCGCGGCCGACCTGCGTCAGCTGCCCGGCCGCATCCCACTGCAGCAGCACAGCGCGCGCCCAGCCCTCGGGCAGCAGCGCGTCCTCGGCCCACAGCGCGCGCACCGGCGCCGCCGCGGCATTCATGCGGCAATGCGCCCCTGGCGCACGATGCCGCAGGACGGCTTGTGGCCCAGCCAGTAGGGCAGTTCGGCCGCATGCTGCACCGGCCAGAGCACGAAGTCCGCGGGCCGGCCCGCGGCCAGCAACCCATGCGTGTGCTGCAGGCCCAGCGCGCGCGCCGCATGGCGCGTGATGCCGGCCAGCGCTTCGGGCACCGTCAAGCCAAACAAGGTGCATGCCATGTTCGCCATCAGCAGCAGGCTCAGGCAGGGCGAGGTGCCGGGATTGTGGTCGGTGGCCACGGCCATGGGCACGCCGGCCGCGCGCAGCGCCGCGATCGGCGGGCGCTGCGTGTCGCGCAGCGTGTGGAACGCGCCCGGCAGCAGCACCGCCACCGTGCCCGCGGCACGCATGGCGGCAATGCCCTGCGTGAACAGATGCTTGATGTGGTCGCAAGACAGCGCGCCATGGCGCGCCGCCAGCGCCGCGCCCTCCATGTTGGACAACTGCTCGGCATGCAGCTTGACCGGCAGGCCGAGGTGCCGCGCCGCGAGGAACACCTGCTCGGTTTCGGCAAGCGAGAACGCGATGCGCTCGCAATACGCATCGACCGCGTCGACCAGGCCTTCGGCGGCCAGCGCCGGCAGCATCTCGTTGCAGACCCGATCGATGTACGCCTGGCTGCGGCCCGCGTACTCGGGTGGCAGCGCGTGGGCGCCGAGAAAGCTGGTGCGCACCGTCACGCCGCAGTGCGCACCCAGCTGCCGGGCGACGCGCAGCTGCCTTCGTTCGTGCGCGAGATCCAGGCCATAGCCCGACTTGATCTCGATGGCGCACACGCCCTCGGCCAGCAGTTGCTGCAGCCGCGGCAGCGCCTGCGCCAGCAATTCGTCCTCGCTGGCAGCGCGCGTCGCGCTGACCGTGGCCAGGATGCCGCCGCCCGCGCGCGCGATCTCCTCGTAGCTCGCGCCGGCCAGCCGCAGCGCGAATTCATGGGAGCGCTCGCCGCCATAGACCAGGTGGGTGTGGCAATCGACCAGGCCCGGCGTGGCCAGCCGGCCCTCGCCGCGCTGCCGCGGCAGATGGGCGAACGCTGTCGGCAGGGCGGCCCGCGGGCCGACCCAGGCAATGCGGCCGTGCTCGACCGCAATGCAGGCGGGTTCGCCGGCGCCCACGGGCACATCGGGCGCGCACAGCCAGGGCGCGAGCGCGACCGGCTGCCAGCAACCGTCGGCCGAGGGCAGCGCGGCGAGGGCAGGGGAATGCTGCATGGCCTCAGCGCTGCATGGGCAGGTCCAGCCCATGGCGGCGGGCACAGGCCTGGGCTTCGGGATAGCCGGCATCGGCATGGCGCATGACGGCGCTGGCCGGGTCGTTCCAGAGCACGCGTTCCAGGCGCTGTGCGGCCTCGGGCGTGCCGTCGGCCACGGCCACCATGCCCGCGTGCTGGGAGTAGCCCATGCCCACGCCGCCGCCGTGGTGCAGGCTGACCCAGGTGGCGCCGCTGGCGGTGTTGAGCAGCGCATTGAGCAGCGGCCAGTCCGAGACGGCATCGCTGCCATCGAGCATGGCTTCGGTTTCGCGGTTCGGGCTGGCCACCGAGCCGCCGTCGAGGTGGTCGCGGCCTATGGCGATGGGCGCCCTGAGCGCGCCGCTTTGCACCATCGCATTGAAGGCCAGCGCCGCGCGGTGGCGCTCGCCCAGGCCAAGCCAGCAGATGCGCGCCGGCAGGCCCTGGAAGGCAATGCGTTCGCGCGCCATGTCGAGCCAGCGGTGGGTGTGCAGGTCTTCGGGAAACAGCTGCTTGATGCGCGCGTCGGTGCGGTAGATGTCCTCGGGATCGCCCGACAGCGCGACCCAGCGAAACGGCCCCTTGCCCGCGCAGAACAGCGGCCGGATGTAGGCCGGCACGAAGCCGGGAAAGTCAAACGCGTTTTGCACGCCGGCATCGCGCGCCACCTGGCGGAGGTTGTTGCCGTAGTCGACGGTGGGAATGCCCATCGCGTGGAAGTCGAGCATCGCGCGCACCTGCGCGGCACAGCTGTGCGCGGCCGCGTCCACGAGGCGCGCGTGCTCGGCCGGGTCGTCGGCCGCGGCGCGCCACTGCGCCACGTTCCAGCCCGCGGGCAGGTAGCCGTGCACCAGGTCGTGCGCCGAGGTCTGGTCGGTGACGAGATCTGGGCGGATGCCGCCGGCCCGGGCGCGGCGCACCAGTTCGGGGTAGATCTCGGCGGCATTGCCGCACAGCGCCACCGAGGCGGCCTTGCCCTGCGCGGTGCGCTGCGCGACCAGCGCCAGCGCATGGTCGAGATCGCGTGCCTGCTGGTCCACGTAGCGCGTGCGCAGGCGCATGTCGATGCGGCTTTGCTGGCATTCGACGGCCAGCACGCAGGCGCCGGCGAGCACGCCGGCCAGCGGCTGCGCGCCGCCCATGCCGCCCAGGCCCGCGGTGAGGATCCAGCGGCCGGTGAGATCGCCGCCGTAATGCTGTCGGCCGGCTTCGGCAAAGGTCTCGAAGGTGCCCTGCACGATGCCCTGCGCGCCGATGTAGATCCAGCTGCCGGCCGTCATCTGGCCGAACATCATCAAGCCCTTGCGGTCCAGCGCGTGGAAGTGTTCCCACGTCGCCCAGCGCGGCACCAGATTGGAGTTGGCCAGCAGCACGCGCGGCGCGTTCTGGTGCGTGCGGAACACGCCCACCGGCTTGCCCGACTGCACCAGCAGCGTCTGGTCGGCTTCGAGCCTGCGCAGCGAGGCCAGGATCTGGTCATAGCACTCCCAGTTGCGCGCGGCGCGGCCGATGCCGCCGTAGACCACCAGGTCTTCGGGGCGCTCGGCAACCTGGGCGTCGAGGTTGTTCTGCAGCAGGCGGTAGGCGGCTTCGATCTGCCAGTTGCGGCAGCTCAGCGGTGCGCCGCGCGGCGCGCGCACCACGCGCGCAGGGTCGTGCCGGTGGCCGGCGGCAGGCAAGCCTGCAAGCTCTTTCATGGGGCGGATCCTTTCATTGCGGATGCATGGCTGGGCAGGCATTGGGCGAGCGCCGCAGGCCAGTCGCTGCGCTGCGCCCACTCGCGCATGGCCTCGATATCGGGCGCCAGGCAGCGGTCGCGCTCGAGAAAGGCGACGCGCGCGCGCACGGCCGCGAACTGCTGCTCGAGCAGCGGCGAGGACTTCAGGCTGCGGTCGAACTCCATGCCCTGGGCCGCGGCCGCGGCTTCGATGCCGACCACCACGGCGGTGTTGTCGAGCATGGCGCCCAGGCGGCGCGCGCCAAAGGTGGCCATCGACACATGGTCCTCCTGGTTGGCCGAGGTCGGCAGGCTGTCGACGCTGGCCGGGTGGGCCAGCGATTTGTTCTCCGACGCCAGCGCCGCGGCCGTGACCTGGGCGATCATGAAGCCCGAGTGCAGGCCGCTGTCGCGCACCAGAAAGGCCGGCAGGCCCGACAGATGGGTGTCGAGCAGCAGCGCGGTGCGGCGCTCGGACATGGCGCCGATCTCGGCAATGGCCAGCGCCAGGATGTCGGCGGCGAAGGCCACGGGTTCGGCGTGGAAGTTGCCGCCCGAGACCACGTCGCCGCCGTCGAACACCAGCGGGTTGTCCGACGCCGCGTTGGCCTCGGTGACCAGCACCTGCGCCGCATGCCGCAGGTTGTCGAGGCAGGCGCCCATGACCTGCGGCATGCAGCGCAGCGAGTACGGGTCCTGCACGCGGCCGCAGTGCGGGTGCGAGCCGGCGATGGCGCTGCCTTCGAGCAGCGCGCGCAGCGCCGCGGCCACGGCGATCTGCCCGGGCTGGCCGCGCGCGGCATGGATGCGCGCATCGAAGGGATTGACCGAGCCGCGCATGGCTTCGAGCGACAGCGCGCCCGCGACCAGCGCCGCCGCCAGCAGCCGCTCGGCGCCCAGCAGCCCGGCCAGCGCCAGCGCCGTGGAGACCTGCGTGCCGTTGAGCAGCGCCAGCCCTTCCTTGGGGCCCAGCACGAAGGGCTTGCGGCCGATGGCCTGCATGGCTTCGCGGCCGCCCATCAGCCGGCCGCCGGCACGCGCCTGGCCTTCGCCGATCAGCACGCAGGCCAGGTGCGCCAGCGGCGCTAGATCGCCGGACGCACCGACCGAGCCTTGCGCGGGAATGGCGGGCAGCACCCCGGCGTTGGCCAGGTCCAGCAAGGCCTGGGCAATGGCTGGATCGACCCCCGAATGGCCGCGCGCCAGGCTCACGGCCTTGGTGGCAAGCACCAGGCGCACCACGCCGTCATCGAGCAGCGCGCCTGTGCCGGCGCTGTGTGACAGCACCAGGTTGCGCTGCAGCGCGCCCAGCCGGTCGCGCGCAATGCGCGTGCTGGCGAGCTTGCCGAAGCCGGTGTTGATGCCGTACACGACCTGGTCTTCATCGACGATGCGCTGCACCACCGCCTGCGATGCCTGCATGGCGCCCAGGCTGGCGGGGTCCAGTTGCAGCTGCACGCCGCCCGCATGCACGCGGCGCAGCAGGCCCAGGTCGACCTGGCCGGGATGCAGCGCAAGGCGCGATGGAGGCGGGTTGGAGCAAGCCATCAGCGCACGCTAACGCGGCGCGGCCCGCGTTTCTTGCCAGTCAAACGCGCAGATCGCATGACTGCCGCAGGCGCTGCCGCTGATGTAACGGAAAAGCCGGCCTTGCTGTCAGAGTTTTGCAACAAAGGTTGTAAAACTAATGCGAATCATTATTATTCGTTACCTCTTTCGCCTTCTGGACCTCCCCACGTGTTTTCCCTGCCTTCACCGCCTCGCCGTTCGCCCGGTCGCCGCGCTCCTGCCTTGCAGGCCGGCCTGCTGCTTCTTCCCTTGCTGGCGACCACGGCGGTACATGCGCAGGTGGCTGAAGCCCTGAACACCATCGTCGTGACCGGCACGCGCTCGGAAAAGACGCTCGATGAAACGCCGGTGCCGACCGAAGTCGTCGACCAGCGCGAGATCCAGCGCACCCAGGCGCGTACGCTCAAGGACGCGCTGGAGAACGTGCCCGGCCTGCAGCTCACCGAAATCCACGGCAAGTCGGGCTTCGCGGTGTCGATGCAGGGCATGACCAGCGACCAGGTGCTGGTGCTCATCGACGGGCTGCCGATTTCGGCGAGCACGGGTTCGTCGGTCGATGTGTCGCAGTACCTGCTGACCGAGGTCGACCGCATCGAGGTGGTCAAGGGCGCGAGCTCGGCGCAGTACGGCAGCTCGGCCATGGGCGGTGTGATCAACGTGATCACGCGGCGCATCGCGCCGGGCTGGTCGGCCGCGGGCACGGCGGATGCCGGCACCTATGGTGCGCAGAACGTCGGCAGCCCGGGCGCCGCGCATGGCAATCTGCGCGTGAGCGGCGGCGGCGAGAAGTGGCGCGCCAGCGTGGCCGCCGACGTGCTCGACAACAAAGGCTTTGCGGTGGATCCCGATGCCTGGACCCATCAGGGCGATGCCATCCGCCGCGAGCAGTACAGCGGCCGCCTCGAATGGCTGCCCACGCCCGCCGGCCACTTCTGGGTCGACGCGAGCCGCTATCTCGAGACCGACACGCAGCAGTACGAATACTTCGCGCCGCCCAGCTTCGTGCCCCAGCGCAAGACCGAGGACATCACGCGCGACCGCTTCACCTATGGCGGCCAATGGCGCTTCGGCAACGGCGTCAAGGCGCGCCTGGCCGGCGTGACCGAGGACTACGACAGCCGCTCGCAGGAGTACTCGAATGCCGTGCCCACCGCGACGCGCGCGGCGGCGCTGCGCACCGAGCATGTGTCGCTGCAGTTCGACATGCCGGCGTGGCAGCGCCAGTTGTGGCAGTTCGGCGCCGACGTGCACCGCGAGCGCCTGCGCCAGACCGCCAACGGCGTGTCCGAGGTCGCCGGCAACGCCGAGCGCACCGCCAACGAGCTGTTCGTGCAGAACGACATCCTGTTCAACGACACCTGGGAGATGGTGCTGGGCCTGCGCGCCCAGGACGATTCGGACTTCGGCACGCACTACGCGCCCAAGATCGGCCTGCGCGCCAACCTGCCGACCGGCGCTGCCTGGAAGTCGGTGCTGCGCGCCAACTTCGGCCAGGGCTACCGCGTGCCCAATCTCAAGGAACGCCACTACCTGTTCGACCACAGCGCGCTGGGCTATGTGGTGCTGGGCAATCCCAACCTCAAGCCCGAGTCGTCGAACAGCTTCCAGTTCGGCGGCACGGCCACCTGGAACGAGCGCCTCACGCTCAACGCCAACCTGTTCTACAACCGCGTGCGCGACCTGATCCAGACCGACATGGACAACTTCACGGTCGTCAACGGCATCGCGCGCTACACCTACCGCAACGTCGCGCAGGCCCGCACCCAGGGCCTGGAGACCGGCGCGCGCTGGCAGGCCAGCAGCGCGCTGGCGTTCAATGCCGGCTACACCTATACCGACAGCCAGGACCTCGACACCGGCACCGAACTCACGCGCCGCCCGCGCAGCATCGCGCGCCTGGGCCTCGACTGGCAACTGCAGCCGGCCACCGAACTGTCGGTGCGCGCGCGCTACCAGAGCAGCGAGCTCGCGGCTTCCACCAGTCCGGCGCGCTCGCCCGGCTGGGCCACGCTGGACTTCGTTCTCAACCAGAAGATCGGCCGCGACGTCACGGCCTTCCTCGGCGTGAAGAACCTCACCAACCGCCAGCGCGACTTTTCCAACGCCAGTGATTTCGGGCCCGTGGCAGGGGGCTTCCTCTACGTCGGCGCCCGCATCAGCCTGGACGCCGCTCCTTAAACCCCAGAAAGAAACCGCAATGATCCACTTCCCTTCCTCTGCCTTTGGCAAGTCCGCCCTGGCCCTGGCCGTGGCCCTCGCACTGACCGCCTGCGGCGGCGGCGGCGACGATGCAGCCACCACGCCGACAACGCCGACTACGCCAACGACGCCTACCACCCCGACCACGCCTACCACGCCCACCACCCCCGATCCCACGCCCACGCCCACGCCCGGAGCCGGCTTCACGCAGACCGCGGAGTGGAACCTGGTGCTGCCCGCATCCGGCACGTCGGTCTGCTATGACTTCAACGCCAAGGCCGAAGTGCCCGACTGCACCGGCACCGCATGGGACCTGAAGGTCAAGAGCGCGGGCATGACAGCCACCTTCTGGACCAACAGCGGCACCAGCGGCACGGGCAAGGGCGGCGCGTTCGGCGGCCCGTTCGACCATACCTGGACCGAGCTGTCGGCCTGGAAGAACGGCACGACCGATCCCGTGTCCGGCGCGATTCCCGCCACGGCGTTTGCCGTCGATGCCGCCAGCGGCGTGTTCAGCTCCAGCAACTCGATTGCCTCGGCCGCGTTTGAGTACGGTGTCGGCGGCAGCACCGACCATCTGCTGTATCCGAATTTCCGCACCTTCCTGATCACCACCGACAGCACCAGCGCCAGCACCGCCGGCACGCTGGCCGCGCCGGTGTTCGCGCTGCAGCTCACGGGCTACTACGGCGGCGCGGGCGGCACGACTTCGGGTTATCCATCGTTCCGGTGGGTGGACCGCAGCGCCCCGACGGTCGTGCGCACGGCCAGCGTCAACGCCAGCGGCAGCGACTGGGTCTACTACGATCTCGCGGCGGGCGCGGTGTCGTCGGCCAGCGGCACCTGGCACATTGCCTTCAACCGCTACAACGTCAAGCTCAATGGCGGCGAATCGGGCAGCGGCAAGGTGGCCGGCTTCCTGGGCAAGACCCCGGCCGGCTTCTATGACACCGCCGGCAAGCCGATCGCGGCGCAATTCACCGCGACCTCCAACCTCACGGCGACCGCCGCCGACCTGGGCGGCTCCGACCTGGCGCTGCCCGCCACGGCCGCGCGCTGGGTCAAGGACACGACCGGCTCCAAGCTGCAGGCCGCCTACACCGGCAGCTACCCCAACCCGCTGAACTACGGCTGGTTCAGCTACTACCCGACCGCAACGGCTGCCAGCGCTGCCGGCCTGCCGGCGGTGGCCCATCTGATCAAGGCCAACAGCGACAACGCCAGCCTGCTGCGCGGCGGCGAGGGCACGACCTACGCACGTTTCCACCTGACCAGGATCAGCTACGCCGATCCCAACGTCAACAGCAGCCAGCAGACCTGGACCATCAACTTCGACGTCCAGCCCTGAGCGCGC
Source organism: Comamonas antarctica (assembly GCF_013363755.1). Taxonomy (NCBI): domain Bacteria; kingdom Pseudomonadati; phylum Pseudomonadota; class Betaproteobacteria; order Burkholderiales; family Comamonadaceae; genus Comamonas; species Comamonas antarctica. Next base: position 2,728,410 of record NZ_CP054840.1, on the reverse strand, counting down.
TCGCGCCCACGCCCCGGCGGCAAGCCCGCCGCCGGGCTTTTTCCCATTCCACCGAACAAAGATCCCGCCATGGCTGCTCCAACCGAAGAAAGCCTGCAATCGCGCAACGCGCAACTGCAGCAAGATGAACCCAAGCTGCGCATCCGCGAGCGCGCACTGCGCCTGGGCGCGACCGAGGCCGAACTGGTCGCCGCCGACTGCGGCCTGAGCTCGACGGCGCTGGCCGGCAACGCGCAGGAGATCGTCAGCGCGCTGGGCGTGCTGGGCCCGGTCATGGCGCTGTCGCGCAACGACTTCGCCGTGCATGAACGCCATGGCAGCTATACCGGCATCGAGGCCAAGGGCCCGGTCGGCATCGTGCTTGGTCCCGACATCGACCTGCGCCTGTTCTTCGGCAGCTGGAAGTACTTCTATGCCGTGACCGAGAACGGCCGCCAGAGCCTGCAGTTCTTCGACAAGGCCGGCCAGGCGGTGCACAAGATCTACCGCACCGAGCACACCGATGGCCCGGCCTGGGACGCGTTCGTCGCGCGCTTTGCCGCGGCGCAAAAGCCCGAAGTGGTCATCGAGCCGGTGGTTGCCGCCGTGGAGTCCGACACCCCGTCGGATGCGGCCGCGCTGCGCGCCCACTGGCTCGCACTCAAGGACACGCATGACTTCTTCACCATGCTGCGCCAGTTCAAGGTCTCGCGCCTGGGCGCGCTGCGCGCCGCGGGCGAGGACCTGGCCCAGCAGGTCGAGGCCGATGGCGTCGAGCGCATGCTGACCCGCGCCGCCGAAACCGCACTGCCCATCATGTGCTTCGTCGCCAACCGCGGCATCGTGCAGATCCATACCGGCCCGGTGAAGAAGCTGCTGCGCACCGGACCCTGGTTCAATGTGCTCGATGAAAGCTTCAACCTGCACCTGAACACCGAAGCCGTGGCCTCGAGCTGGGTCGTGAGCAAGCCGACCAGCGACGGCTGGGTCACTTCGCTCGAACTGTACAGCGCCGAAGGCGAGCTGATCGTGCAGTTCTTCGGCGCGCGCAAACCCGGCCAGCCCGAGATCGGCGCCTGGCGCGAACTGCTGCTGTCGCTGAGCGCGCAGCCGCTGGCGGCCTGATCCCAGGCCCGGCTTGAACGGGGGCCCGCCGCGGCCCCCGGTATCCCGCAACGAATCCCGGTCACCATGAAAATCCTTCGCGCCGCGCTGCTCCTGCTTCTGGGCAGCGCCTCTCTTGCGCACGCCGCCCCGGCGCGTGTCGTCGGCCTGGGCGGGCCGGTCACGGAAATCGTCTATGCGCTGGGCGCCGGCGACCGCCTGGTCGGCGCCGATGCGTCCAGCATCTACCCGCCCGCGGCGCAGCAGCTGCCCAAGGTCGGCTATTACCGTTCATTCTCCATCGAAGGCGTGGCCAGCCTCAAGCCCGATCTGGTGCTGGCCTCCGACCAGAGCGGCCCGCCGCAGGCGCTCGAGCAACTGCGCAAGCTGGGCAGCCCGGTGGTGCTGCTGCCCTCCGATCCCAGCCTCGAGGCGCTGGACCAGCGCATCATGGGCGTGGCCCGCGCGCTCGAGATCGAAGCGCGCGGCGCGGCGCTGGTGCGCAGGATCCACGCCGAACTCAAGGCGCTGCCGGCCAATGGCTCCAAGCCGCGCGTGCTGCTGGTCAGCAGCCACACCGGCAAGCTGCAGGGCGCGGGCGGCGACACCGCCGCGGCAGCCATGCTCCAGCTCATCGGCGCCACCAACGTGCTGGCCAGCCAGCAGGGCTACAAGCCGCTGTCGGCCGAGGCGGCAGTTGCGCTGCGCCCCGACGTGATCGTCACCAGCACCCTGTCGGTGGAGTCCAGCGGCAGCGTCGAGGCCTTCCTGGCCCAGCCCGGCCTGGGCGCGACGCCCGCGGCCAAGGGCCGGCGCGTGGTGGTGATGGAAGACCTGCTGCTGCTGGGCTTCGGCCCGCGCCTGCCCGAGGCGCTGCGCCAGCTGCAGGCCGGCATCGCGGCCAAGGCCGGCGGCGCGCGCTGAGTGGGCGCGCGCAGTTCCATGCCGCCCGCCGCCGCTTCGCCCCTTGCCGCCGTGCGCGCGCGCCGGCGCGCCGGCCCCGCGGCCGTGCTGGCCGCGCTGTGCATCCTGCTGCTGCTGCTCGCGCTCGGCTCGGCCGGCAGCGGCGCGCTGCACATCCCGCGCACGCAGCTGCTGCCCGTGCTGTGGGCGGTCCCGACCGACGACGAGGCGCTGATGTGGCGCGGCATCCTGCTCGAAGTGCGGCTGCCGCGCATCGCGCTGGCCATCGTGGTCGGCGGCGGGCTGGCGCTGGCCGGCGCGGTCATGCAGGCGCTGTTCCGCAATCCGCTGGCCGAGCCGGGCCTGATGGGCATCTCGCTGGGCGGCGCCATGGGCGCGGTCGCGGCCATCGTGCTGGGCGCGGTGGGCATGGCCGGCATCGCGTCGGCCGCGTTCGCGGGCAGCCTCGCGGCCACCGCGCTGGTCTACCGGCTCGGCAGCCGGCGCCCGGGCATGGCCAACCTGCTGCTGGCGGGCGTGGCCATCAATGCGCTGTGCGCGAGCGTCGTCGGCTTCTTCACCTTCCAGGCCAGCGATGTGCAGCTGCGCAACCTGACGTTCTGGAACATGGGCAGCCTGGCGGGCGCCAACTGGCAAATGCTGGCCTGGCTCGCGCCGCTGGTGGCGGTGCTGAGCGCGCTGCTGCTGCGCGAATGGCGCGCGATGAATGCGTTGCTGCTGGGCGAGCGCGAGGCGCAGCACCTGGGTTTCGATCTCAAGCGCCTGCGCCGCCGGCTGGTGGTGCTCACGGCGCTGCTGGTCGGGCCGCTGGTCGCGGTGACCGGCACCATCGGCTTCGTCGGGCTGGTCGTGCCGCATCTGATCCGCCTGCCGCTGGGCGCCGACCACCGCTGGCTGCTGCCCAACTGCCTGGCGGGCGGGGCCATCGCGCTCACGCTGGCCGACTGGCTGGCGCGGCTGGCGGTGATTCCCGCGGAGCTGCCGATCGGCATCGTCACGAGCCTGGTCGGCGGCCCGTTCCTTTTGTGGATGCTGTCGAGGAGAGGGGGCTGAACATGCTGTCTGCGCATCAACTCGGCTGCCGCCGCGGCAGCCGCCAGATCCTGGGCGGCATCGATCTTGAAATGCGTCCCGGCGAAGTGCTGGGCGTGCTGGGCGCGAACGGCGCGGGCAAGACCACCTTGCTGTCGACGCTGGCCGGCGAACTCCCGGCCAGCGAAGGCCGGCTGGAACTGGACGGCCGCGCGCTGTCGGGCTGGACTCCGGCCGAGCTGGCGCGCCGGCGCGCGGTGCTGCCGCAGTCGCCCAGCCTGGGCTTCGACCTGTCGGTGCACGATGTCGTGGCCATGGGCGCTTATCCCTTTCCGGAGATTGCGCCCGACGCGCATGAAGCCTTGCTGCGGCGCGCGCTGCGCGAGGCCGATGCCTGCGCGCTGGCCGACCGGCGCTACCTGGGCCTGTCCGGCGGCGAGCAGCAGCGCGTGCAGTTCGCGCGTGTGCTGGCGCAGGTGCTGGGCGCGCGCCAGGCGCAGCAATACCGCGCGCTGCTGCTCGACGAGCCGACTTCGAGCCTCGATCCGCGCCACCAGCTGCTGCTGCTGCGCACCGTGCAGGCGCTGGCGCGCGCCGAAGGCATTGCCGCGCTGGTGGTGCTGCACGATGTCAATCTCGCGGCGCAGTGGTGCGACCGGCTGCTGCTGCTCGCGCGCGGGCGCAGCGTGGCCCAGGGCACGCCCGCCGAGGTGCTGACGCCGCAGGCGCTGCAGCAGGTCTACGAGCTGCCGGTGAGCGTGCTGCCGCATCCGCTGCATGCGCACGCGCCGCTGGTGGTATTCGGCGTCTGAAAGCCGGCGCAGCGCACGCGGCGTTATCCGACAGGCGCAGGCCGCGCGCGCGCGGGTGGCGCAGGCACAATGGCTGCGGTATCAGGACTCACGAAGGAAACCGCGTATGGCTGCCACTGGCTTGCTGCTGCTCATCGACGACATCACTGCCTTGCTTGACGACATCGCGCTGATGGCCAAGACCGCGGCGCGCCAGTCGACCAGCATGGCCGATGACGTGGTGACGATGACCAAGGTGGCCACGCAGAAGACGGCCGGGGTGCTGGGCGACGACCTGGCGCTCAATGCCGAGCAGGTCTCGGGCGTGCATTCGGACCGCGAGCTGGCCGTGGTGTGGGCCGTGGCCAAGGGTTCGCTGCTCAACAAGGTGATCCTGGTGCCCGCGGCGCTGCTGATCAGCGTGTTCCTGCCCTGGGCCATCGTGCCGCTGCTGATGCTGGGCGGCGCGTTCCTGTGCTACGAGGGCGTCGAGAAGATCGTGCACTCCTGGCACAAGCGCCAGGAGCGCGCCACGCGCAAGGCGCCGGTGAAGGCGGCTGCCAAGCCCAAGCCCGCGCTGACGCCGCAAGCGCTGCAGGCGCTGGAGAAATCCAAGGTCAAGGGCGCGATCCGCACCGACTTCATCCTGTCGGCGGAAATCATTGCGATCGCGCTCGGCACGGTGGCATCCGAGCCGCTGATCGAGCAGGCCGCGGTGCTGGCCGTGGTGGCGGTGCTGGTCACCGCGGTGGTGTATGGCATCGTCGCGCTGATCGTGCGGCTCGACGATGTGGGGCTGGCGCTGATGGCGCGCCGCGGCGCGGCGGCCCGGTCGCTGGGCCGCGGCATCCTGCAGGCCACGCCCTGGCTGATGCGCACGCTGTCGATCGTCGGCACCGCCGCGATGTTCCTGGTCGGCGGCAGCCTGCTGGTGCACGGCATGCCCTTCATCGAGCATCCGCTCGAATCGGCGCTGGCGGCCATGGCCGGCTGGCCCGCGGCCGGGCTGTGGCGCTTCGTGCTGCCGCACCTGGTGCATGTGGCCGTGGGCGCGCTGGTGGGCAGCGCGGTGCTGGCGGTGGTGAACCTGGTGCAGCGCCTGCGCGGCCAGGAAGCGGCGGCGCACTGAGCGGCAGTCTGCGGGTTTCTTGCGCTAGGGCAAAACCCGGGGGTGCGTCCCCGTGTCCAATGGTTTTCACGGGGGTCGTCCCCGTTGAAACCATTGCCACACCATGAAGAAGACTCTCCTTGCCGCCGCCGCCCTCTGTGCCCTGACTTCGGGCTCCGCCATGGCCCAGACCGAAGGCCCCTGGCTCGTGCGCGCGCGCGCTGTGCACCTCGACAGCGCCAACAAGGACAACACCGGCCTGGGCCTGTCGATCAACAACAAGACGCTGGCCGAAATCGACATCAGCTATTTCTTCACGCCGAACATCGCCGCCGAACTGGTGCTCACGGTGCCGCAGAAGCAGGACGTGACCTCCAGCGTCGCCGGCTACCTGGGCACGCTCAAGCACCTGCCGCCCAGCCTGCTGCTGCAGTACCACTTCACGCAGTTCGGCGGCTTCAAGCCCTATGTCGGCGCGGGCATCAACTACACGCGCTTTTCCAGCGTGAGCCTGCTGAACGGCGCGGCCGATGTGCAGCGCAACAGCTTTGGCGGCGCGCTGCAGGTCGGCTTCGACATTCCGCTGAACAAGCAGTGGTCGCTGAACTTCGACGTGAAGAAGCTCTACCTGAACGCCGACGTCTATGTCGGCGGCGTGAACCAGGGCAACTTCAAGGTCGACCCGGTGCTCGTCGGCGTCGGTCTCGGATACCGGTTCTAAGAGTCGCCAACACCACCCTTGCTGCGTCGTCGCGTTGCCTTGTCGTGCTATTCGCACTGCCTGCGGCAACGCGCCTAGCCGGCCGCACCTAGCCGGCCACGCCTCGCCGGCCACACCTAGCCGGCCGCGCCTCGCCGACCGCGCCTCGCCGGCCGCGCCTCGCACCTACCGCAAATCTTCGATTTGCCGGGTCGAGTTAGCGCCTCTAAGCAGGCTTACCTCCAGCCGCCCCCGAGCGCCTTGTACAACTGCACCCGGTTGTCCAATTCGGCCTGGTGCAGCCGCACCACCTCCAGTTCGGCGGAAAACAGATTGCGCTGCGCATCGAGTTCCTCGAGGTAGCTGGCATAGCCGGCCTGGTAGCGGTCATGCGCATAGACCAGGCTTTGCTGGAGCACATCGCGGCGCTCGACCGCGAAGCGCGTCTGTTCGGCCAGGCGAGCCGTGCCGGTCAGCGCGTTCTCGGTATCGGCAAACGCCGACAGCACCGCGCCGCGGTAGGCCAGCGCGGCCTGGTCGCGCTGGGCGCTGGCCGCATCGGCCTGGGCCTGCAGCCGGCCCGCATCGAACAGCGGCGCGAGCAGGCTGCCGCCCAGGTTCCAGACCGTGAGCGGGTTGTATGAAAGCGCATTGACCAACAGGCTGCCGACGCTGGCGCTCAGGTTCACCTGCGGCAGGAAGGCCGCGCGCTGGGCCTGCAGCTGGTGGTCGCTCGCGGCCAGCAGCGCGGCGGCGCGCGCGATGTCGGGGCGGCGCTCGAGCAGTTGCGAGGGCAGGCTTGCGGGCACGGGCGGCAGTTGCAGCGCCTGCAGGCGCATGCCGGGCGCGGGCAGCGCGCCGCCGGCCTGGCCCAGCAGCAGGTGCAGCGTGTTGCGCTGCCGGTCGATCTGCGCGCGCAGCTGCTCCACCTGCTGCTGCACCGAAGCCAGCTCGGCGCGCGCCTGGGTCTGCTGCAGCTGCGAGATATAGCCCACGCGCACCTGGTCCAGCGCCAGGTCCAGCGCCTGCTGGCGCGCCGTGACCGTGGACTCGCTGATGGCCAGTTGCGCTTCGAGCGCGCGCAAGCCGACATAGGCCTGCACCGTGGTCGCGGCGACGTTGAGCGCGACCGCATCGCGGTCGGCCTGGCTGGCCTGCAGGCGCGCGTCCGCGGCCTGGTTCAGCTGCGCCAGCCGGCCCCAGACATCGAGCTCCCAGCTGGCTTGCAGGCCGGGCTGCACCGAGCGCGTGTGCGTGGGACCGAACGCGCCCAGGCTGCGCCCGGACTGCGCGCCCAGCGTGGCGTTGAGCTGGGGCGTGCCGGCCGCGCCCGCGGCGTCGAGCTGCGCCTGGGCTTCGCGCACGCGTGCCAGCGCGGTCTGCAGGTCATTGTTCTGCGCCAGCGCCAGCGCCACCAGGCGGTCGAGTTCGGGATCGCCAAGCTGGGTCCACCAGTCGGCGGCAATCTTCGCGGCGTCCGTGTCGACGGCCGCCGTTGCCGCAGGCGTGCTCCACTGCGCGGGCAACTCCAGCGGCGCGACCTGAACCGGAGGGTTGGGCGCCAGTGCCGCGCAGCCTGAGAGCAGCGCCGCCGCCAGCAGCGCCGATGCGCCGCAATGCACGCGCTTCATGGCTGGGCTCCCGCGGTGTCGACATGCGCGATCACCGACATGCCCGGGCGCAGGCGCGCGGCCAGCGGCTGGTCCGGGTCGATGGCGATCTTCACCGGCAGGCGCTGCACGACCTTGGTGAAGTTGCCGGTGGCGTTGTCGGCCTTGAGCACGCTGAACTCCGAGCCCGTGGCCGGCGCGATCTCCAGCACCTTGCCGGTGAATGCCGCGCCGTCGAGGCCGTCGACGGTGAAGCGCGCGGGCTGGCCGATGCGCACCCGCGCGGTCTGGGTTTCCTTGAAGTTGGCCACGACCCACAGCTGCGCCGGCACCACATACAGCAGTTGGCTGCCCGCGGCCACGTACTGGCCCTGGCGCACCGACACCTCGCTGGCCTGGCCGTCGCTGGGTGCGTGCACCGTGGTGTTGTCCAGGTTGATCTGCGCCTGGCGCACCTGGGCCTCGGCCATCTGCACCGCGGCCTCGAGCGCGCCGCGGTTGACGGTGGTGGCCTTGATGCCTTCGCGGCCGATGGCAATGTCGGCCTGGGCCTTCTCGACATTGGCCGCGGCCAGGCGCGCGGTGGCGCGCACCTTGTCGCGCTCGTTGAGCGAGACCGAGCCGCGCGCGGCCAGGTCCTCGACGCGCTGCAGCTCGGCGCGCGCACGCTCGGACTCGGCGCGCGCGGCGGCCAGCGTGGCCTCGCGCACCTGCATGCCGGCCTGGTTCTGCGACTGGGTCTGCGTGGAGTTGGCCAGTTGCGCGCGCGCACTGGCGAGCTGCGCCTGGGCCTGGGCCAGCGCCGCGGCATAGCTGCGGGTATCGATGCGCACCAGCGGCTGGCCGGTCTTCACATGCTCGTAGTCATGCACCAGCACTTCGGTCACATAGCCGTTGACCTGGGGCGCGAGCACCGTGACCTGGCCGCGCACATAGGCGTTGTCGGTCGAGATGTCGCTGGTCTCGAACGGGCCGACATTCCAGGCGCGCAGCACCAGCACGATGCCCACCGCGCCCAGCGCCGCCATCAGCAGCGCGCTGCGCAGCGAAGGGCGCTCCTTCTTGGGCGTGGGCGAGGGGTCGGCGGCCGGTGCCGCGGCGGCCGGTGCCGCGGCGGCCGGTGCCGCGGCGGCTGGTGCGGGGGCGGCAGGAGCTGCGGGTGTTGGAGTGGGAGTGGCGGGAGCGCTCATGGTGTTGGATCTTTATGGTGGAGCGGAAAGCGGGGGAAGCGGTGGTTCAGCCGGTGGTGGCGGGTGGGCGCGCCGGCGCCTCGTCGTCGGCCTCGGGTTCGGGCTCGGTGGCGCCGTCGGTGCCGACTTCGGGCGTGGTGTCGGCCGTGCGCTGGGCATTGCGCACCGCCTCGAGGCGGCTGGCGCGGCGCGCGCGCGCGGCCTCGAACAGCGACCAGGCCAGATAGGCAAACGCCACCATCGCCACCACGCGGAACACGTCGTTCCAGGCGCGCACCTGCGCCTCGCGGCGCACCACCTGGCCCAGCTGGGCCGCGGCCTGCGCGGCGCGCAGCGCGGGGTCGGTGATCTGGCCGGCCAGCGCCTGCTGCTGCAATTGCAGCCGCTGCGCGACCTGCGGGTCGGCCGGGTTGATCTGCTGCGTCAGCGCCACCGAGTAGACCTGCGCGCGGTGGATCTGGTAGGTGCCCAGCAGCGCCGAGCCGGCAATGCCGCCCAGCGCCTGGGTCATGGAGATGGTGATGATGGCCGTGAGCATGTGGCTGGGGCCGTTCTTCAGGCCCTGCACGATGCCCTGCAGCATCAGCGGTCCCATGAAGATGCCGGAGCCGACGGCCAGCAGGAACTGGCTCAGGAAGAAGTCCGCGGGCCGGTCGAGGCTGGTGCGGCCGAAGTCAAGCCAGGTGGCGACGCCCAGCAGCACCAGCGCCGCGAGCAGTTGCTTGCCCGCGTGCTCGAGATCGAAGCTCAGCGCCGACAGCAGCATGCCCAGCACCATGCCCGCCAGGATCACGCCGAACAGCGGCTGCATCTGGTCGGGCGCCATGCCCAGCGTGCGCATCATGCCGACCACGCCATAGCTCTGCTCCGTGGTGAGAAAGCGCAGCACGATGGCGCCGATCACGAAACGGATGGTCGCGCCCTGCGTGAACCAGCGCGTGTGCAGCAGCGGGTTGCTGCGGTGGTGCTCGAAATAAAGCCCCGCGCCCAGCAGCAGCATCGCGCCGATCAGCATCCAGGCCAGCTCGGGCGCGTTGAACCACCAGCGCGTCGTGCCCTGCACCAGCACCGCGACCAGCAGCCCGATGCCCGGCACCAGCAGCCCGATGCTGATGAAATCGCGCTTCTCGAAGGCCTTGAACTGCATGCCCGCGGGCAGCTTGAGCAGCACCACCGCGGCAAACGACATCAATGCCAACCCGGCCTCGAACCAATAGAGGTTGTGCCACTGGCCGTGGTCGAGCAGGCGGGGCGACAGCAGCCAGGCCAGCGGCGTCGCCAGCTGGCTCACGCCGACCCCGATCACCAGCATCTTCAGCACGTAGACGCGCGGCATCGACTGCAGCATGTAGAGCGTGGCCAGCGAGGTGCAGGCAGCCGCGGCCAGGCCGCTCGCGCCGCGCAGCCACAGCAGGCTCTGCGCGCTGCCCAGCACCAGGTGCAGCAGGCACAGCAGCGCATACAGACCCAGGCTGATCTCGGTGAACAGGCGCATGCCGTACTGCTGGCGGAACTTGTAGACCAGCAGGTTGGCCGTCATGCTGAAGGTCACGTAGGTGCCCGTGAGCCAGGCGGCTTCGGTCGGCGTGAGTCCCATCTGCCCCTGGATGGTCGGGAGATTGACCGTGAACAGCGCATTGCCCAGGCCGCCGGTAAGGCCCACCAGGATCGCGACCAGCGCATAGCAGACGCGCTCCAAGGGCGAGTGCATGAGCATGGCGGGCGAGCCCGGCAGCGCCGGTTTCTCGTGCTCCTCCCAATCCGGAGGGCGGCGCAGGTAGACGGTTTCAGCCACGGGATGCGGCGTCCGTGGCAGCGTCGGGCCGCAGGCCGCGGCGGATCACCTCCAGTGCCTGGCGCGCCAGGCGCCGGCGTTCGGCGTCGCTGGTGCCGCGCAGCGCCGCGCCCAGCATGCCGATCAGCAGCGAGATGTCATCGGCCTGCACCTCGGCGCGCACCAGCCCGGCGCGCTGGGCCTGGGCCAGCGCGGGCTCGAGCGTGCTCCAGACACGCTTGCGCACCTGCGCGAAGCGCGGATCGACGAGGCTGGAGCTGCGCCAGTAGTCCGAGAGCGCGGGCGAGCGCACGATGCGCTCGGACAGATAGCCCAGCAGCGCGAAGAACGCATCGGGGCGCTCCTGCACCGCCAGCGCCTGGGCCTGCAGCAGTTCGGTCGAGCGCTCCAGCAGCGCCAGCAAGATCGCCTCGCGGTCGGGAAACTGCCGGTACAGCGTGGCGCGGCCGACACCGGCGCGCTCCACCACCAGTTCCAGCGGTGCGTTGACGCCATGGGTGATGAACACCGCATCGGCAGCGTCAAGCAGTTGCGCGCGCCGTGTGGCGGCATCGGGGCGTTTGGTGGCGGCAGGCTTCATGGGCGCTATTATCGGACAAAATTGTCCGTTATCGGCGGATGCGGCAAATGTCCATGTCGTGATTTGGTTCTTTTTGCGCCGTCGGTGAAAGGGCCGTGCCCGGCGCGCCGGGCTTCATGCGCGCTGCGCGCGCTCGCGTTCGATGCCGCGGCCGATGGTGGCCGCGAGCATGCCGAATTCCTGCGCCAGCACTTCGAGGATGTCGTCGAGCGCCACCAGGCCGATCAGCGCCTGCTGCGCGCCCACGACGGGAATGCGCCGCACGCCATGCGCGCGCATGCTGCGCAGCACATCGATGACCGACGCGTCTTCGGCGGCGGTGACGGGCCTGGCGGTCATCACATCGCCCACGCAGAGGTTGCCGGGCTGCAACTCGGGCGCCACCACCGAGATCACGATATCGCGGTCGGTGAGCACGCCCGCGACAGTGCGCAGGCCCTGGGTTTCATCGACCACGACCAGCGCGCCCACATGGTATTCGCGCATCAACCGGGCGGCGGTCACCAGGTCGGTATGGCGAAACGCGATGGCCACTTCGCGCGTGCAGATTTCACCCGTCGTCAGACGTTCGCTCATGGCAGCCTCCCGCTGGAAAGAAGCGCGGCGCGGTCCGCAATGGGCGGCGGCGCAGCCGTGGTCCATCATGGCTCCAATGCCGGCCAGGGTCAATTGCGCGGAGCATCAAGCGCGCCGCATGCGCTGCTGTCCTACTCGCGGCACAAGCCTGGCTGGCTAGGCTGGAAGCGCCATCGTTTCAAGAAGGTTCGTGCCCCATGCTGCTCTCCGTTGCCCCCCACGTTGCCCAGGCAGCGCCGCCCCCGCCCGACATGCGCGCGCTGCCGGAAACGTCCGCGGCATGGGACGAAGCCCAGGCCATCGCGCAGGATCTGCTGCGCACGCCGGCGCGCATTTCCGCCAAGTATTTCTACGACCAGCGCGGCTGCGAGCTGTTCGAGGCGATCACCCGGCTGCCCGAGTACTACCCCACACGCACCGAGAAGGCGCTGCTGCTGCGCCGCGGCGCCGAAATCGCGCGCAGCGTCGGCAACTGCACCAGCCTGATCGAGCTGGGCGCGGGCAATTGCGAGAAGGTGCGGCTGCTGCTGCCGGCCTTGCAGCCGCAATGCTTTGTCGGGGTCGATATCGCCGGCGATTTCGTGCAGGGCGCCGTCGATGAACTGGCGCGCGCGTTTCCGGGCCTCGAGGTCTGTGCGGTCGAGGCCGACATCACCGCGCCCGTCACGCTGCCCGCGCGCATCGCGCGGGAGGGGCGCCTGGTGTTCTACCCAGGTTCGTCGATCGGCAATTTCAGCCCGGCCGGCGCCATGACGCTGCTGCGCCAGATGCGCGCGCTGGCCGGCGAGGGCGGCGGACTGCTGATCGGCATCGACCTGCCCAAGGCCACTGCCGTGCTTGAAGCCGCCTACGACGACGCGGCCGGCATCACCGCCGAGTTCAACCGCAATGCGCTCCTCCACCTCAATGCCTGCCTGGGCAGCGATTTCGAGCCCGCGCAGTGGGAGCATGTGGCGTTCTTCAACCATGCGCGCTCGCGCATCGAGATGCACCTGCAGGCGCGCGAGGCATTGCAGGTGCGCTGGCCCGGCGGCGCGCGCGCGTTTGCCGCGGGCGAACGCATCCATACCGAGAACAGCTACAAGTACCCGCTGCCACTGTTCATGCAGATGCTCACGCAGGCCGGTTTCAAGGCCACGCGCGCCTGGACCGATGACAACGACTGGTTTGCGGTAATCCATGCTCAGGCCTGACGAACCGGGCGCGACGCGCCCGGCCCTTGCACCGCTGGCGCAGTCCTATGCCAGCGTGCGCCGCGCCAGCCTGGCCCTGGCCGCGCCGCTGTCGGCCGAGGATTGCTGCGTGCAGTCCATGCCCGATGCCAGCCCGGTCAAATGGCATCTCGCGCACACCACCTGGTTCTTCGAGACCTTCGTGCTGGAGCCGCACGAACCCGGCTTTGCGCCGTTCCATCCGGCGTTCCGCGTACTGTTCAACTCCTACTATCAGGGCGTGGGCGCGCGCCACCCGCGCGCCGAGCGCGGACTGATCACGCGGCCCGGGCTGCAGCAGGTGCTCGACTACCGCGCCCAGGTCGATGCGCGCATGCAGGCGCTGCTGGCAGTGGCGCCCGACGCGAAGCTGCAGGCGCTGGTCGAGCTGGGCCTGCAGCACGAGCAGCAGCACCAGGAACTGCTGCTGACCGATATCAAGCACCTGCTGTCGTGCAACCCGCTCGCGCCGGCATATGCGGAGGTGGCGCCAGCGGAATCGCCGCCTGCGCCGCTGCGCTGGCTGCGGCTGGAAGCCGGGCTGCGCGAGATCGGCCATGCGGGCGCGGGCTTTGCGTTCGACAACGAATTGCCCCGGCACGGCGTCTATCTGAATGGCTGCGAACTGGCCACGCGACCCGTGAGCAATGCCGAGTACCAGGCGTTTGTCGATGCCGGCGGCTATGCGCAAGCCGAACATTGGCTGGCCGAAGGCTGGGATTGGGTGCAGAAGCTGGGACGCGAGGCGCCGCAGTATTGGCAACGCGCCGCGCAAGGCGGCTGGGCCGAGTTCACGCTGCACGGCCTGCAGGCGCTGCAGCCCGCGCAGCCCGTGGTGCACATCAGCTATTACGAGGCCGACGCGTATGCGCGCTGGGCCGGCGCACGCCTGCCGACCGAGGCGGAATGGGAATGCGCGGCGCCGCTGCTGGGTGCGCCAGGCCAGGCCGCGCCCGCGCAGCGGCTGCATCCGGCGGCGCAGGCCGCGCCTGGCGAAGTCTGGGAATGGACCCAGTCGAGCTATGCGCCGTACCCGGGTTTCGCGCCCGCGGCGGGCGCCGTGGGCGAGTACAACGGCAAGTTCATGGTCAACCAGTATGTGCTGCGCGGCGGCTCCTGCGCCTCGCCGCCGGGACATGTCCGCCCCAGCTACCGCAATTTCTTTCCGGCCGGCGCCTGCTGGCAATTCACCGGCCTGCGCCTGGCACGCGATCTCTGAGCCGGCTCAGGCCGCGAGTTGCACGAACACGGTTTCGCCGGGCGCATGCACCTGGGCCCGCGTCGCCTGCGCCAGCAGCCGCGGGCCATCCGGCAGCTGCAGGCCATAGACCAGATGGCTGCCGCGGAACTTGCATTCGAGCACCTGGGCCGCCACCCCCGTCGCGCCCAGGCGCAATTGCTCCGGACGCAGCAATATCTCGACGCCCCCGGCATGCGCGAAGTGCGGCAGCGAAGCCGGCACCGTGCCCAGCGGTGTCTGCCAGCCGCCCGCGGCATGCGGCGTGGCCTGCAACAACGCACCGTCGCCGATGAACTGCGCGACGTCACGCGTGGCGGGCGTGCAGTAGACCTGCATGGCAGAACCCCATTGCATCAGCCGCCCGCGCGCCATCACGCCGATGTGGTCGGCCATCGCAAACGCTTCATGCTGGTCGTGCGTGACCATCAGCGCGGTGGCGTTCGCCTGCTTGAGAATCGCGCGCACCTCGCGTGCAATGCTTTCGCGCAGGCCCGCGTCGAGGCTGGAAAACGGCTCGTCCATCAGCAGCAGGCGCGGCCGCGGCGCGAGCGCGCGCGCCAGCGCCACGCGCTGCTGCTGGCCGCCCGAGAGCTCATGCGGCCAGCGCCGGCCCATGCCTTCGAGGCCGACCAGCGCCAGCATCTGCGCCACGCGCGCGGGCCGCTCGGCCGCGCGCAGTCCGTGCAAGCCGAAGCCCACATTGCCGGCGACATCGTGGTGCGGAAACAGCGCATGCTCCTGGAACACCATGCCGATGTCGCGGCGCTGCGGCGGCAGGCAGCGGCCGGGCAAGGACACCGTCGCGCCCTGCAGCGCGATCGCTCCGGCGCGCACCGGCTCGAAGCCGGCAATCGCGCGCAGCAAGGTGGTCTTGCCGCAGCCCGAGGCGCCCAGCAGGCAGCCGATCTCGCCCTGCGCCAGCGCCAGGTCCAGCTCGTGGACGACGGTCGTCTCGCCATAGCCCAGCACCACATTCTTGACTTCAAGCATCACGGATTCCGTTGGTTTCAAGGCGCCCCCGGCGCCGATCGCTCGGTCTGGCGCATCAGCAGCACCACGGGAATCACGCCCACCAGCACGATGGCCAGCGCCGGCAGCGCGGCCTGGTCCCATAGCGACTCGGACGTGAGCTGGAACACGCGCACCGCCAGCGTGTCCCAGCCGAACTGGCGCGTCATCAGCGTGATCGGCATTTCCTTCATCACGTCGACCATCACCAGCAAAAAGGCCGACAGCAGCCCCGTGCGCAGCAGCGGCAGGTGCAGGCGGCGCAGCGTCTGCCAAGGGCCCAGCCCCAGCGAGGCACACGCATCTTCCTGGCTGCGCGTGATGCGCTGCATCGCGCAGTCGGTGGCGTGGAAGGCCACGGCCAGGAAGCGCGCGGCCAAGGCCAGCAGCATCGCTGCCAGGCTGCCCTTGAGAATGCCCAGTGTCTCGATGCCGAACGGCGCGAGCCATGCCATGAGCCGCGCATCGAGCCAGGCGATCGGCACGAACACGCCCACCGCCAGCACCACGCCGGGCAGCGCATAGCCCAGCACCGCCAGCCGCACCGTCCAGCGCGTGAGGGCGTCGGTGTGGCGCCGGCGCACCCAGGCCAGCAGCAGCGCGAGCAAGGTGCAGACCGCGGCTGTGACCAGACCCAGGAACAGCGTGTTCCAGGCATAGCCCCAGTAATCGGCATTCAGGTCGGTGCGCCACACCGACAGCGCCCAGAGCACGATCTGCAGCATGGGCACGGCAAACGCCGCGGCAAACACCAGCAGGCAAAAACCGCCGGCGAGCCAGCGTGCCGGGCCCTGCAGCGCAATGCGTTGCTGGCGCGCGGCCGATGCATGGAAGCGCTGCGCGCGGCGCGAGCGCTGCTCCGCGGCCACGAGCAGCAGCACCGCCAGCACCAGCAGGCTCGCGAGCTGGGCCGCGGCGGCCATGTTGTGCAGATCGAACCAGGACTTGTAGAGCGCGGTGGTGAAGGTGTCGTAGTTGAAGACCGCAATCGCACCGAAGTCGGCCAGCACTTCCATCAGCACCAGCGCCAGGCCCGCGCCTATCCACGGCCGCGCCAGCGGCAGCGCCACCTGGAAGAAGGCCGCCAGCGGGCTCAGCCCCAGGGCCTGCGCGGCTTCGATGCAGCGCCGGCCCTGGGTCAGGAAGGCGCTGCGCGCGAGCAGGTAGACGTAGGGATAGAAGGCCAGCGCCAGCACCAGCACCAGCCCCCACAGGCTGCCGCGGATATCGGGAAACCAGCGGCTGCTGCCGAACGCATCGCGCAGCGCGGCCTGCACCGGGCCCGCATATTCAAACAGGCCCATCTGCACGAAAGCCAGCACATAGGCCGGGATCGCCAGCGGCAGCACCAGCGCCCAGGCAAAGAAGCGCCGCCCGGGAAACTCGCACATCGCCGTGAGCCAGGCCAGCGGCACGCCCACGGCCAGCACCGCCACGCCCACCAGCAGCATCAGCACGGCGGTGTTGGCCAGCACGCGCGGCAGCACGTATTGCCAGAGATGCCCCCAGATCTCGGCCTGGGGCGCGAGCGCCAGGCCCAGCACGGCGGCCAGCGGCACCAGGGTCAGCAGCGCGATCGGCAATGCCAGCACAAAGCCGCGCCCGGATGGAAGAAGGCCGCGCCGGCGCAAGGCCGGCGCGGCAGGGGTCAAGGCAGACAAGAAGCAGCGGCCTCGATCAGCGGTAGCCCACGCGGTCCAGCAGGCGGATGGCTTCGGCCTGGTGCGATCCGATGTCGGCGGCATTCAGCGGGCTGGGCGTGAACTTGCCCCAGGCCTGCACGATGGGATCGGCCTTGGCCTTGGTGTTGATCGGGCTCTCGAACGTGCCATGGGTGTAGGCCGTCTGCACGCCTTCGGACGACAGCCACTCGAGCAGCTTGCGCGCGCCTTCGGGGTTTTTCGCATTCGCCGTGACGCCCGCGCCCGACAGGTTCACATGCGCGCCGCCCTGGTTCGCGCCCGGGTTGGCCCAGAACAGCTTCACGCTGTTGCCGAAATCGGGTTCGCGCGACAGGATGCGGCCGTAGTAGTAGGTGTTGGCGATGCCGACATCGCACTGGCCCGCGGCAATCGCCTTGAGCAGGCTGTTGTCGTTGGTGAACACATCGCCGGCCAGGTTGGCGACCCAGCCCTTGGCAATCGCCTCGGCCTTGGGCACGCCATGCTTGGCGATCATCATCGCCACCAGCGACTGGGTGTAGGTCTGCTTGCCCGTGCGCAGGCACAGCTTGCCCTTCCACTTGGGGTCGGCGAGGTCTTCATAGGTGCTCAGCTGGCCGGGCTGCACGCGGCCGGGCGCGTAGAAGATGGTGCGTTCGCGCTGCGACAGGCCGTACCAGCGGCCCTGCGGATCGCGGAAATTGGCCGGCACATTGGCGTTGAGCATCGGCGATTCGATCCTGCGCAGCAGGCCGCGCTCGGCGGCGTTGTGCAGGTTGCCCATGTCGACCGTGATCAGCACGTCGGCGGGCGAGCTCTTGCCTTCGGCCGCAAGGCGCTCGGACAGCGAGCCGCCGCGGTCGGTGAGCAGGTTGATCTTGACGCCGGTCTGCTGCGTGTACTGGTCCAGCGTCGGCTTGAGCAGGTTCTCGATGCGCGAGGAGTAGACGGTGACGGCGGCAGGGGCGGGCTGGGCCTGGGCCAGCGTGGCCACGCCGAAGGCGCCGGCGCACAGGGCGGTTTTCCAGAATGTCATGGTGAATCTCGGGACGGGGAGGGCGCGCCGCGGGCAGCGGGTGGCTGCGCGGGCAGGAGATTGGACGATTTTGGAATTTCGTTGTGCGTCCGGCTGGGAATAAGAACAATTCCCAGCGGCCGGATTCTAAAGCAGGTTGAGCCAGACGATGGGTGCAAATCGGGGCAGATCGTGAGGGATCCATCGAAATCGCGCTGGCGGCGCACTACTGCAAATGCAGCGTGGCTGCAACAGTACCCTTGCGGCGTGAAGAACTGAGAATCGATCTCATTGTTATTGCCCTATGATGCGGCGCTCGCCCTTACATAAAGACACATGACACCGGGGGCGGTCTCAGCCATGGACCCGTGCTTTCACCGGGTCCGTTTCGGCAAATCCTCTTCCCTTCACTTCCGAAACATTCGCCGGCCTGCGCCGGCGAGGAAACGTCATGCCTGTCCGTTCGTACCGCACCCTCTTGCAGCCTGGCCTGCTGACCCTGGCCGCCGCCTGCGCCGCCGCCCATGCCCAGTCGCCCTCCACGCCAGGCACCGTCATGTCCGAAGTCGTGGTCTCGGCCACGGGCTTCGAGCAGGAACTCAAGCAGGCGCCGGCTTCCATTGCCGTCGTCACCCGCGAGGAGCTTGAAACCAAGAATTTCCGCGACCTGGCAGAAGCGCTGCAAGGCGTCGAAGGCGTCGATGTGATGGGCGGCACCGGCAAGACCGGCGGCCTGGACATCAGCATCCGCGGCATGCCCAGCGACTACACGCTGATCCTGATCGACGGCCGGCGCCAGAACGTTGCCGGCGACGTCACGCCCAACGGCTACGGCGCGGCGCTCAACAGCTTCATGCCGCCGATCTCGGCCATCGAGCGCATCGAGGTCATCCGCGGCCCGATGTCCACGCTCTATGGCTCGGACGCAATGGGCGGCGTGGTCAACATCATCACGCGCAAGGTGGCCCGGGAATGGGGCGGCGAGGCCAATGTCTCGGCCGGCATTCCGCAGGACGATGCGTGGGGCACGCAGGGCCGCGCCGACTTCTACCTGAATGGCCCGATCAGGCAGAACATGCTGGGCCTGGCGCTGCGCGGCAGCATCTACGACCGCGAAGCCTCGGACTGGGTGCTGCCGCCCGACACCACCCAGCCCACGCAGGCGCGCAACCCGGCGCCCGCCGACACGCGCCAGCACAACATCGGCGCGCGCCTGACGCTCACGCCCGCGCGCGGCCATGACCTGTGGCTGGACATGGAGCAGGGCCGCACGCGCTACGACAATTCCGACGGCCGCCTGGGCAACCGCGATGCGCTCGCGCCGCGCAACCCGCCGGGCTACGCCGACACCTTGCGCTTCAACCGCGACCAGGTGGCCGTGGGCTACAACGCCCATCTGGGCTTCGGCAAGCTTGAAACCAGCCTGATGCGCACCGAGACCGAAACCGAGGGCCGCACCATTCCCGGCGCGGCCGTGCCCGCGGGCGATGCGCGCCGCGGCACGCCGCGCGAGCTCAGCACCACCAATCTGGTGCTCGATTCCAAGCTGATCGCGCCGCTGGGCGACGCGCACCTGCTCACCGTGGGCGGCCAGTGGTGGGACGCCAAGCTCACCGACGGCCTGCTGCCCGAGCGCCACAGCCAGACCCTGTGGGCGCTGTTTGCCGAAGACGAGTGGCGCCTGCGCGACGACCTCACGGCGACGCTGGGCGCGCGCTATGACCACCACGACGCGTTTGGCGGCCATGTGAGCCCGCGCGCCTACCTGGTCTGGGACGCGAGCCGCCAGTGGACCTTCAAGGGCGGCGTGAGCCAGGGCTTCCGCGCGCCGCGCCTGAACCAGCTGATCGACGGCGTGAGCGGCGTTTCGGGCCAGGGCGCGATCCTCAACATCGGCAACCCCAACCTCAAGCCCGAAGTCAGCACCAGCACCGAGATCGCGGCGCTGTTCGACAACCTCGATGGCGTCACGGCCTCGACCACGCTGTTCTACAACCGCGTCAAGGACAAGATCAGCAGCGGCGGCAACTGCGCCGACCTGGCGATCTCGAGCTGCAGCTTCAACCCCACGGCCGACTACAGCATCAACGTCGACCAGGCCAAGACCTGGGGCCTGGAGTTCAGCACGCGCGCGCAGCTCGCGCCCGCATGGAGCATGCGCCTGGGCTACACCTGGACCAACAGCGAAGTGATCGAGGGCGGCGTGAAGACCGGCCAGCTCGCGCTCACCGCCAAGCACATCGCCACGGCCCAGCTCGACTGGAACCCGAACGCCCAATGGCGCCTGTGGCTGCGCGGCGAGTACCGCGGCAAGAGTCCGCGCTTCAACGCGCTGCCCGAATCGCTGACCCCGGCCAACCGCGCGATCTACGACGCGCTCGGCGACCAGACCAAGGCCTATGGCATGCTGCACCTGGGCGGCAGCTACGAGCTGTCGAAGAGCGTGACGCTCAGCGCCAACCTCTACAACCTGCTGGACAAGGACTTCCGCCAGTACCGCCTGGTCAATGTCAACGGCACGCCGACGCAGATCAACGAGTACTTCCAGGGCGGCGCCTCGATTGCCGGCACGACGCCGCCGGGCCGCACGCTGTGGATCACGGCCAACGTCAAGTTCTAAACCCGTGAGGGCCTGCCTGAAGCCAGCCGGTGCATGCCGGCTGGCTTTTTTCATGTCCGTCGCTATACCACCAACAGGGCATGTGTTTGCATACAGCTGGCAAGGTTTATTTGCGGTTTTTTTATCCCCGTGCCGTGTGGACGGAGCTGTGGAAAACTCCCCGGCGAACCCGGCAAAGCCGCGCCAGCATTGGCTTGTGACGCAGTGCTTAAAAAAAAGGCAGGCTGAAAAAACCGCTTGCCAGGCGCTGCGGCGGCCGGTGCGCGGGCGTTCCGGCGGGGGCCAATGTAACGTGCGCTGTGGATTACGATCGGACCGGTGCCGCGCATCGCGGTGCAAGCACAGATAGAACAACTTCCATGGAATTGCTGAGCAGTGACGAAGCCGGAATGCGCGCCGCGCTGGAGCAGGCGCGCGCCGCGGCCGCGGCCGGCGAGGTGCCCGTGGGCGCGGTCGTGGTCAAGGACGGCGCCATCATCGGCCGCGGCCGCAACGCGCCCGTGGCATCGAGCGACCCGACGGCCCACGCCGAGATCGCGGCGCTGCGCGATGCCGCGCGCCACCTGCGCAACTACCGGCTCGACGGCTGCACGCTCTATGTCACGCTCGAGCCCTGCGCGATGTGCAGCGGCGCGGCACTGCATGCGCGCATCGCGCGCGTGGTCTATGGCGCGGCCGAACCCAAGACCGGCGCTGCCGGTTCGGTGCTCGATCTGTTTGCCGAACCGCGGCTCAACCACCACACGCAGATCGTGCGCGGCGTGCTGGCGCAGGAGTGCAGCGCATTGCTCGCCGGGTTCTTCCAGCAGCGGCGGCGCCAGAACCAGGCCGCGGCGCGCGCCGCGCACCCGCTGCGCGACGATGCGCTGCGCACACCCGAGGCAGCGTTTGCGCAGTTGCCCGGCGCGGCCTGGGCGCCGCACTACGCCAGCGACTGGCCCAGCCTGCAGGGGCTGCGCCTGCATTACCTCGATGAAGGCCCGCGCGATGCGCCGCTGACCTGGCTGTGCCTGCATGGCGCTGCGGGCTGGAGCTACATGTACCGCCAGATGCTGCCGGTGTTCCTGGCCGCGGGCCAGCGCGTGCTGGTGCCGGATCTGATCGGCTTTGGCCGGAGCGACAAGCCCAAGAAACCGGCTTTCCACACGCTGGAAGTCCATCGCCGGATCCTGCTGGATCTGTTGGAGCGCGCCGATGCGCAGCGCTGCGTCATCGTGTTCGACGCTTCGGCCGGCGCGCTGGCATTGCCGCTGGCGCTGGCGGCGCCGCAGCGCATCGCGGGCGCCGTGCTGCTGGAGCTGCCGCCCGCGGCGGGGGCCGAGGCCGCAGCGCTCGCGGCGCCGTTTCCCGACGCCGGCCACCGCGCGGCGCTGCGCGCGTTCGCGCAGCCGGCGCCCACAGACCAGCAGGAGCAGGCGCTGCAGCAGGCCAGCCGCGATTTCTGGCAGGCGGGCGCGCAAGCCGCACGCCTGCTCAGGCTGCGCGCCGATGCGGCCGAACCCGGGCCGGGCACGGCCTTGCAGGCTGTGGAATACTTCGCCTGAATCCTGGGGTCTTCACCCCGGCCCCGTTTCTACCCGGAGCAGGCTGCATCGGCAGCCTGAACGCCTTGTCTTCGAAGTCCGCACACCACCACCACGCCCATTCCCATGACCACGCCGAGCACGTGCATGATGCCGACGGCAACTGCTGCGGCCCTGCGCCCGTGCATGTGCATGACGCCGATGGCGCCTGCTGCGGCCATGCGCATACGCAGGGGCCGCGCCATATCTATGTCTATTCGCCGTCCAGCGCGGTGATCGACAAGCCGGCATTCAAGCGCGGCATCGCGCGGCTGCGTGCCATGGGCCACGAAGTGGAGATCGACGCCGATGCGCTGTCGCGCGACACGCGCTTCGCGGGCGACGATGCGACACGGCTGGCCGCCATCCACCGCGCGGCCGCGAGCGGCGCCGATGTGGCGCTGATCTCGCGCGGCGGCTACGGCCTGGGCCGGCTGCTGCCGCAGATCGACTACGCGGCCGTGGCCAAGGCCGTGGAGCGTGGCACCGAGTTCGTCGGCTTCAGCGATTTCACCGCCTTCCAGTGCGCGCTGCTAGCGCGCACCGGCACGCGCAGCTGGGCCGGCCCGGCGCTGGCCGGAGACTTCGGCGCGGCCGAGGGCATCGACGACATCATGCTGGACTGCTTCGACGACCTGCTGTCGGGCCAGGGCGAAGGCAGCGGCTGGCGCATGCCCAAGGAGGCCGCGCGCGCCGACGGCACGCCGGCCGTGCCCGAAACCTATATCGAGGGCGCGACGCTGTGGGGCGGCAACCTGGCCATGATCGCCTCGCTGGTCGGCACGCCCTATCTGCCCGAAATCAAGGACGGCATCCTGTTCCTCGAGGATGTGGGCGAGCAGCCCTACCGCATCGAACGCATGCTGGGCCAGCTGCTGCAGGCAGGCGTGCTGGGCCACCAGCAGGCGGTGGTGCTGGGCCAGTTCACGGGCCACAAGCCCACGCCCCAGGACAAGGGCTACAAGCTGCAAAGCGTGGTCCAGTGGCTGCGCACGCAGATTGCCGCGCCGGTGCTCACCAACCTGCCTTTCGGCCATGTCGAAACCAAGGTGCTGCTGCCGGTGGGCGCGCAGGTCTCGCTCTCGGTCGAAGGCCGCGACGCGCTGATCTACTGGGGCCATACCCACTGAAAACTGGATGGCAGCCAGGCATGCGGCTGTCCCACGCGCCACGTAGTAATTGTCCGTCAGTAGGGGTTTGGTGACGACCCTTATCTTCAAGGCTCCCAACCACTTTCAGGAGACCAAGATGGACGACAAGGAAAAAACAGCAACTGGCACGGGTGCCGTTCTGGGTGGCGTGGCTGGCGGTGTCGCCGGTGGTGCCGCCGCCGGTGCCGCCATTGGCGGCATGACCGGCCCCGTGGGGGCTGCCGTGGGCGCGCTGGCGGGTGCCGCCGTGGGCGCACTGGCCGGCAAGGGCGTGGCCAATGCCGACCCGGTGGCGGAAGACACCTACTGGCGCGACAACTACTCGACGCGCCCCTACGCCAGCGGCGCCAGCTATGACGAGTACGGCCCGGCTTACCGCTACGGCGTCGATTCCTATTCGAAGTACCAGGGCCGCTCGTTCGACGATGTCGACACCGAGCTGAGCCGCGACTGGGGCAGCACCCGCGGCACGTCCACGCTCGACTGGGACCGTGCGCGTCCCGCCGCGCGCGATGCCTGGCAGCGCCTGAGCGACCGCGTCGAGCGCGCGGTGCCCGGCGACTCGGATCGCGACGGCAAGTGATACGGTGGCGCCTGCCTTGGCAGGCGTCGCGGTTGCAACCCGGCGCGGATGCGCCATTCATCGGCCGGGTAACCCACGGCGCTGCTACCTCCGGTAGCGGCGCCGTTGCTTTTTGGCGCCGGGCCGCCCCAAGCCAAAAACCGCCCCCTCGGGGGGGCAGCGCAGCACGCTGGGCGCGCCAGCGTGGGGGCCATTCACTCCAGGTAGCGGCCCTGTTCCTTTTTGCGTGCGCGCATTCCGGGACGCAGAAAGAGGTGCGTGCCGCCCTGGACTGCCAGCGGCTTCTTGGTATCGCCGGCAAGATGCGCATCGATGCGCGCCTCGAGATGGTCCAGCAGCGATTGCAGCTGCGCGCGTTCGCTTTCGGGCAGTCCCGGATGCGCATCCAGAAAGCCCTGCAGGAAAGCGCGCGCGTCATCGATCAGCGCGGCCCGCGTGGTGGCCAGCGAGTGGTAGCTGGCGTCATGCTGGCCCGGGGTTTCGGTGCCCAGCAGGTAGCAGCCGATATAGTCGCCGCGGGTCTGCCCCACATCCGGGTCGCGGCTGAGTTTTTTGAGAAGGTCGAAAGGCCACATACTGGTTGCAAGAGATAGCCGCGCCGGTGCGCGCAAGGCATCCATTGTGCGCCAGGCTGGGGTAAGCCCGTGCTGCGCCAGGCCGGTGCAGCGGTTAAAACCAGCCGGCAGTATTACAACAACCGGAGATGGCCATGGGCACAGGGATGCTGGGGAGGGGCGCAGCAGCGCTGGTGGGGCTGGCGCTGCTCGCGGGCGGCGCGGCAGCGGTCTATGCGCTGCGCACCCAGGCCCAGCTCGATGGCCGCTTGCCGGTGGCCGGGCTCGCGCAGCCGGTGCAGGTGCGCCGCGATGCCGCCGACGTGACCCATCTCGCGGCGCAGACACCGCAGGACCTGTGGCATGCGATGGGTTTTGTGCATGCGCAGGAGCGCACCTGGCAACTCGAGTTCAACCGCCGCGTGATGCATGGCACGCTGTCCGAGGTGCTGGGCCCGGCGACACTGGAAACCGACAAGCTGATGCGCGCGCTCGACATCCGCGGCGCGGCGCGGCGCCAATATGCAGGCCTGCCGGCGCAGGCGCGCGAGGCGTTGCAGGCCTACAGCGCCGGCATTGCCGCCTTCCATGCGCGCCGGCCCCAGGCGCTGACGCCCGAATTCCTGCTGCTGGGCGTGAAGCCCGGCCATGAGGGCGGGCAGGAGGGCCCCGCCTGGGCACCCGAGGACAGCGTCGGCTGGGCGCTGATGATGGCGCTCGATCTGGGCGGCAACTGGGGCAATGAGTTCGCGCGGCTGTCGCTGCTGCGCGGCCTCGACACCGAGCGGCTATGGCAGCTGATGCCGCCGTATCCGGGCGAGCCGCCGGCCACGGCCACCGATCTCGCCGCGCTGTACCGCGGGCTGGGCGTCTATGCGCCCGAAGGCGCGCAGGGCGCGGCCGCTGCAGCGCCGGCCGGCGGCATGGCCGCACTGGTCGACCAGGCGCGCAGCGACTGGGCCCAGGCGCTGGCCCAGGAGGCCGGCAACAACGCTGGCAAGGGCAGCAACAACTGGGTGCTGGCGGGCACGCGCAGCACCAGCGGCAAGCCACTGCTGGCCAACGACCCGCACCTGGGACTGAGCGCGCCGGCCATCTGGTACTACGCGCATCTGCAGTCGCCCGCGGGCCGCGCCGCCGACGGCACGCCCATTGCCGCGGTCGACGCCATCGGCGCCACGCTGCCGGGCCTGCCCTTCGTGGTGCTGGGCCGCACGGCGCGCGCCGCCTGGGGTTTCACCAACACCGGCCCGGATGTGCAGGACCTGTACCTGGAGCAGATCGATGCGCGCGATCCCACGCGCTACCGCACGCCCGATGGCTGGGCGCCGTTCACGCTGCGCCGCGAAACCATCCACATCAAGGGCCAGCCCGAGCTGCAGCTGCAGTTGCGCGCCACACGCCACGGCCCGGTGCTCAGCGATGCGCAGGCCAGCCACGGCCAGGTGCTCGACCTGTCGAAGTATGTGCTCGCGCTGCGCTGGAATGCGCTCGATGCCGACAACCACAGCGTACTGGCGGGCCTGCTGGCCAACGCCGCGCAGTCGGTGGAAGAACTGCAGCAGGCGTTTCGCCATTACCACTCGCCCATGCAGAGCATCGTGATGGCCGATGCCGATGGCGCGATTGCCTTCAGGGCCGCGGGCCGCGTGCCGTTGCGCCACCCGGACAACGACCTGCGCGGCGTCGCGCCCGCGCCCGGATGGGACGCGCGCTACGACTGGCAGGGCTGGCTCACGCATGACCAGGCCCCGCAGGACGATGGCGCCAAGCAGGGCTGGATCGCCACCGCCAACCAGCGCGTCACGCCGCCCGGCTATGCGCATTTCCTGACCCAGGACTGGGTGCTGCCGTACCGCTACGAGCGCATCGCGCAGCTGCTTGAAGCACGTCCCTTGCATGACCTCGACAGCCTGGCCGCGATCCAGAACGATGTCACCTCGCTGGCCACGCAGCGGCTGCTGCCGGCACTGCGCACGGCTGCGGCGCAGGCCGACCATCCGCTGGCCGCGCCGGTGGCCCGGCTGCTGGCCGGCTTCGACGGCCGCATGGCCGCCGACCAGCCCGCGCCGCTGGTGTTTGCGGCCTGGGCCGATGAACTCGCGCGCGGTCTGATCGTGCCGCGCATCGGCAGCGCGCGCTTTGCCGCCACCTATGGCAAGCGCGACTTCCGCGCCGCCGTCGAAGGCATCCTGGCGCGCGACGATGGCTGGTGGTGCGCGCCGCACAGCTGCGCGGCGCAATCGGCGCTGGCCCTGGAGCGCGCGCTCGCGCGCCTGCAGGCCGCCTATGGCGCGCAGCCCGCGCAGTGGCGCTGGGGCCAGGCGCATCC
The DNA here is from genome assembly GCF_013363755.1 of Comamonas antarctica. NCBI lineage: Bacteria > Pseudomonadati > Pseudomonadota > Betaproteobacteria > Burkholderiales > Comamonadaceae > Comamonas > Comamonas antarctica. Next base: position 2,702,084 of record NZ_CP054840.1, on the reverse strand, counting down.
GGCCGTGAGCAGCCACCGCCCGCTGGGCAGCGTGGCGGCGCTGGCGCGCTTTTTCAACGTGCAGGTGCCTTCATCCGGCGACGGCTATACCGTCAACGTGGGGCAGTACAACGCCGGCGATGTGAAGGGCGGCGCGTTTGCCAACCGCCATGCAGCCTCGCTGCGCGCGCTGTTCGATCTGGCCGATCTCGAGAACTCGCGCTTCATCTACCAGACCGGGCAAAGCGGCAATGTGTTGTCGCCGCGCCATGCCGACATGCGCCAGGCCTGGGCGCAGGGCGGATACCGGCTGCTGCAGCGCGAACCCGCGCAGTGGAAGCACCAGCTGGTGCTGGCTGCGCAACGCTGAGCAGCGGCGCTCAGCCTCCCGATTCAAGCCAGGCGTTCACCTGGCCGACATTGGCCGATCGATCCTGTCCCGCGAGGCTCTGCAGTTGCAGTTGCGCCAGCAGATAGCGGTAGCGCGCCTGGGTCAGGTCGCGCAGCGCGGTGATGTGCTGCTGCTCGGCTTGCAGCACGTCCAGCGTGCTGCGCGCGCCGGCCTGCAGCGACTTCTGGTTCGACAGCAGCGCCTGCTGCGCCGAGCGCACCGCCTGCTCCAGCGCGCGCACGCGCAGCACCCCTTCGGTCATGCCGCGGAATTCCTGGTGCACGCGCACGCCCAGATCGCGGCGCGCGGCCTCGAGCGATTCGCGCGCGCGCTCCTCGCTGGCCAGCGCCTGGCGCACCTGGGAGCTGACCGCGCCGCCCGAGTACAGCGGGATGTTGAGCTGCAGGCCGATGGTCTTCTGCATGTTGCGCGAATTGACGTTGTAGACGCTGTCGCTCTGGCTGCGCGACACCTGCGCCACGGCATCGAGCGTCGGCAGATGGCCGGCTTGGGCCTTGCGCACTTCGAGGCGCGCGGCTTCGGCCTGCGCGCGCAACGCCTGCAATTCGGGACTCGCCGCCTCGGCGCGCGCAATCCAGTCGTCGAGCCGCTGCGGCTCGGGCGGCGTGGGCACGAAGCGCGGCATGTCCACGGCCGCGAGCCGGGCAGCGCTCTGGCCGGTCAGCACCTCGAGGCGGTGCCGGGTGAAGTCGACATGCTGCGCGGCCTCGAGCTCCTGGGCCAGCGTCATGTCCAGCCGGGATTGCACTTCGTCGATGTCGGTGCGCGCGCCCGCGCCCGCGGCAAAGCTCTTGCGCGCGGCATCGAGCTGCAGCAGGTGGTTGGCTTTTTGCACCTGCAGCAGCCCCACCTGGTCGCGCGCCAGCAACGCATCGAAATAGGCCTCGCCGACGCGCCGGACCAGCGCCTGCTCGTTCTGTTCGAGCTGGGCGTCGCTTTCCTCGACCTGCGCGCGCGCCTGTTGCACCTGCGCGCCCAGGGCGGGGCGCAACAGCGGCTGGCGCAGGCTCAGCGTCTGGTTGCCGCTGTAGTAGTCGTTGTCCCAGCGCCGGTTCTGGCCGAAATTGTCGATGCTGCGCGTGCTCAGGTCGTTGTAGTTGCGCCCGGCGCTCAGCGACAGCTGCGGGCGCTGCTGTGCCAGGGCCTGCGGCAGGCGCTCGCGGCCCGCTTCGGCGTTGGCGCGCGCGGCGCGCACGGTGGCATCCTGGACTGTTGCTGCGTCATAGGCCTGGCGCAGGTCCATCGCAGGGGCCGGGAGGGCCGCGGCAGCGCCTGAGGCAACGCCCGCGGCCAGCAGCGCACGGATGCGCAATGGGTGGGTTGGCATGGAATCACTCTTCGGTCAGGGAGGCGGCGACGCGCTTGATCAGCGGGTGCAGCAGATAGGTCAGCAGCGAACGTTCGCCGGTCTTGAAGACCACCTCGACCGGCATGCCGGGCTGGAGCTGGCGCTTGCCCAGGCGCCTGCGGCCTTCGTCGGTGACTTCGACGCGCGCCAGGTAGTAGTTCATCAGCGTCTGCGGATCGGTCAGCAGGTCGGAGGAGATCGACTGCACCTTGCCTTCGACCACCAGTTGCGGCGAATGCGCAAACGATGAGAAACGCACGTCGACGGGCAAGCCCGCCTGCACGCGGTCGATCAGGTGCGGCGCGACCTGGGCTTCGAGCAGCAGCGGCGCGGCGCCGGGCACGATGTCCATCAGCTTCTGGCCGGGCTGGATCACGCCGCCCACGGTCTGGACCGCCAGGCCCACCACCTGGCCGTCGGCCGGCGACTTGATCTCCATGCGCGCGAGTTCATCGGCCAGGGCGCGGACCTTCTCCTGCTCGGACAGCACCTCGCGTTCGACCTCGGTCAGCTGGGTTTGCACTTCGCGGTGCTGCTCCTGCTGGCGCGAGAACGCGCGCTGGCGCAGTTCAGCCATGCTGCGCTGCGCGCGCACGCTGTTGCCCAGCAAGTCGGCCATGCCGCTGTTCGAGTCGACCACCATGCGTTCGAGTTCATGCTGGCGGTTGCGCGGCGCGTAGCCTTCGGCCACGAGTCCGCGCAGATTGCCCAGCTCATCGTTGAGCGACTGGTTCTGCGCCTGGCGGTTGCGCAGCATGCGCGTATAGGCCTCGTACATGCCGCGCTGGCCTTCGATGCTTTCCTCGATCGACTGCAGGTCCGAGCGCAGCAGGCGCGTGCGGGTCTCGAACAGTTGCTCCTGGGTCCGCATCTGCTGCCGGATCAGCGGGTCGGCGGCCGCGGCCTGCAGGTCATCGTGGAACTCCAGGTGCTTTGCCCCGGACATTTCCGCCGTGAGCCGTGCCTGCATGGCACGCAGTCCCAGATAGCGCTGCCGCACCGATTCGTGATTGGCGCGGGCCATCGCGGTGTCGAGGCGGATCAGCAACTGGCCCTCGCGCACCTGGTCGCCTTCGCGCACCACGACCTTCTCGATGATGCCGCCCGTCAGGTGCTGCACCGCCTTGCGTTTGGTATCGATGGCCACCATGCCCGTGCCGGGCACGCCTTCGTCCAGCGGGGCCAGCGCGGCCCATAGCAGAAAACCGCCAAAGCCCAGCGCCAGCGCGAGCAGGCCGATGCGGCCGATGCGGCGGGCGTCCGCGGCGGGGGCGCCGTCGCCGGCAGCGCCCAGGGCGGCAGGCAGGGTGGGGAGGGAAGCCGTCAGTGGTGGATTCATGGTACTGCTCGGTGAATAGGAGGGAAGGGCGGCGTGTGTCACAGCGCGTGCAGCCGCGACGCGGGGGCGGCGGGAGCGGCGGATGCCGCGTCGCGCGGCACATCGCTTTCGATGCGGCCGCCGCGCAGCGTCAGCACCCGGTCGGCGGCGGCCAGGATGCCAGGGCGGTGCGTGACCAGCACGACGCTGCTGCCCTGGCTGCGCAGCTCCTGCACGGCGCGCACCAGCGCGGCTTCGCCGGCGTCGTCGAGATTGGCATTGGGCTCGTCGAGCACCACCAGCTGCGGCTGGCCATAGATGGCGCGCGCCAGCGCAAGGCGCTGGCGCTGGCCGCCTGACAGCAGCCCGCCGGCCTCGCCCACGGGGGTTTCGTAGCCTTGCGGCAGGCGCAGGATCATCTCGTGCAGCCCGGCGCTGCGCGTCGCGGCAATCACCTTCTGCGCGTCGATGTCGCCAAAGCGCGCGATGTTCTCGGCAATCGTGCCCTCGAACAGTTCGATGTCCTGCGGCAGATAGCCCAGGTGCGGGCCCAGCTCGGCCCGGTCCCAGCCGGCCAGCGGCCGTTCGTCCAGCAGCACTTCGCCGCTGGTCCAGGGCCACACGCCGATCAGGCAGCGCGCCAGCGTCGACTTGCCCGAACCTGAAGGCCCCAGGATGGCGGTGACCGTACCCGGGCGCAGCACCAGGTTCACTCCGTGCAGGATGGGTTGCTCGCGGTCCTGGGTATGGGCCATCAGCCCACGCAGCTCGATGCGGCCCGCCGGCGCCGTGCGCTGCAGGCGCGGGTCGCGCACCGGGTGCTGGCCGAGCAGCCCGTCGAGGCGCGCAAACGCGGCGCGCGCGGCGATGAAACCGCGCCAGGTGCTGACCAGCAGGTCGATGGGCGCGAGCGTGCGCGTCATCAGCACATTGGCGGCGATCATCTCGCCCGGCGACAGCTGGTGGTTGATCACCAGCAGCGCGCCCGCGCCCAGGCCCAGCGACTGCTGGGAATAGCGCACGAACTTGCTCCACGCGGTGATGCGGTGCGTGAGCCCCTGGGCCTCGCCCTGCAGGCCCAGTGCCCGGCAGTAGCGCTCGGCCCACTGCGGGCGCAGGTTGTGCACCATGCCCATGGGTTCGAGCACTTCGGCGTTGCGCAGCTTGCCTTGCAGGTAGCTGCGCGCCGCGGCCGCCGAATCGCTCGCGGCCTGCGCCGGCGCCACGGTCTTGCGGTGGCCGAACCAGACCAGCGCCGCCTGGGCCAGTGCAAAGCACAGCGCAATGCCGCCCAGCACCGGGTGCAGGAACAACAGCACCGTGAGGTAGATCGGCGTCCAGGGCGCGTCGAACAGCGCGAAGATGCCGTTGCCGGTGAGGAACTGGCGCAGCACCAGCAGATCGCCGAACGCGCGCGGCGCAGCGTCGCCACTGCGGCTCAGCCGCGCCTCGAAACTGGCCTCGAACACGCGCGAACCCAGCAGGTTGTCCAGGCGCATGCCGCTGCGCACCAGCACCTTGGAGCGTATCCATTCGGCAAAGGCCATCACCGTGAACAGGAACAAGGTGATCAGCGATATCATTGCCAGCGTGAGTTCGTTCTGGCTGACCATCACCCGGTCGAAGACCTGCAGCATGTAGATCGTCGGCGACAGCAGCAGCAGATTCGACAGCATGCTGAACACGCCGACCATGGCGAACTCGCGGCGAAAGCACCACAGCGCCTGTGTCAACTCGCTGCGCTGGAAGAGGGCACGGTTTTTCATGGCATCGGATTTCTGTGAAGGCGCGGCGCGCATCAGGCAAGGGTCGGCTGAAGCGGCGCGGCAGCGGGGGCCGCAGGGGCCGGGCCATGGCCGGCTCCCGCCGCGCGCGTCTGCCTGGCCATCGCGCCCAGGACTTCTGCACAGGGGCCGAACGCCTGCTGGCGTCCTTCGCTCACGACCAGCAGCTTGTTGGCGACGCCCAGCACGCTGGCGAGGTGGGTAATGACCACGAAGGTCGTGCCCTCGGCGCTGGCGCCGGCGATGGCCTGTGCCAGCGCGGCGTTGCCTGCCTCGTCGAGGCTGGAGTTGGGCTCGTCCAGAACCACCAGCACCGGCCGTCCGTAGAGCGCGCGCGCCAGGCCGATGCGCTGGCGCTGGCCGCCGGACAGCCGCGCGCCGCCTTCGCCGATCGGGCTGTCGTAGCCGCGCGGCAGGCTCAGGATGAAGTCGTGCATGCCGACGGCGCGCGCGGCGGCCTCGACCTGGGCCGGCTGCACCGCACCGAAGCGCGCGATGTTCTCGGCCACCGTGCCGTCAAACAGCTCCACGCCCTGGGGCAGGTAGCCCAGATGAGGACCGAGTTCCTGCTTGTTCCAGCGGTGGATGTCGGCATCGTCGAGCCGCACCTTGCCGGCTTGCGCCGGCCACAGGCCCACCAGCAGCCGCGCCAGCGTGGTCTTGCCGCTGGCCGAGGGGCCGATCACCGCCAGCACATCGCCCGGGTTGAGCGCGAACGCCATGCCGCGCAGGATGGGCGCCGGCGTGCCAGGCGCGCCGGCCACGAGCTGCTCGACCTGGAGCCGCCCGCGCGGCGCCGGCAGCGCCATGGCAGGAGCGCGCACCGGCACGGCCGCCAGCAACTGCTGCAGCCGGCTCCAGGCATCGCGCACGTTGACCACGCCCTGCCACTGCGCCACCGCTTGCACCAGCGGCGCCAGCATGCGCCCGCCCAGGATGGAGCCAATCATCATCATGCCGCCGCCGCCGCCCAGTTGACCGTGCAGCAGCAGCCAGCAGCCCAGGCCCAGCAGCAGCGAGCCCAGCGTGTTCTGCAGCAGCTTGCCCAGTGCCTGGAATCCCCCCGCGCTTTCCGAAGCCTGCGCCTGCAGCGCAAGGAAGTGCCGCTGCTTGCCCAGCCAGCGGCGCTGCAGGTGGCGCAGCATGCCCATGGCTTCGATGACCTCGGCATTGCGCAGGCTGGCGTCGGCGTATTGCTGCGCTGCCATCGAGCTGCGGTTGGCCTGCATCAGCGGCGGCTTGGTGCGGCGCTCGTTGCACCAGGCCACCCCCACCTGCAGCAGCGCAAACACCACCGCGGACCAACCCAGCACGGGGCTGATGGCGAACAGCAGCACCATCATCACCAGCGCGATCGGCGCTTCCATCAATGCCAGCAGCGCGGGCGAATGAAGGAAGTCGCAGATCAGGCGCAAGTCGCTCAGCGGCTGGACGCTGGCGCTGCCCGGCCGCTGCAGCCGCACCGCAAAGATGGCGTCGAAGACGCGTTCGCGGAGCCGCGCATCGAGCTGGCCGCCGGCGGCGCGCATGATTTCGCTGCGCGCCCATTCCAGCACCTCCATCAGCGCATATGCCGCCAGTACGGCCACGGTGAGCATCAGCAGCGTGAACGGGTTGCGGCTGTTCACGACGCGGTCATAGACTTCGAGCATGTATACCGATGGGGCAAGCACCAGCAGGCTCGCCAGCAGGCTGAACCCTCCGGCGCGCAGGAAATGGGGCTTGAGCGCGCCCAGTGCCTGGCGCAGTTCGTTGGGAGAGGAATCGGTTTTCATTGGCTTGTCTTCTGGTTGTGGTGCCGGCCAGTGGATGGCGCTTTCGGCATTGCCCGTTGGCTGGAGCCACGGCAGGCTGCAGTCGAAGAGGATGAAAAGCACGCCATCGACGATAGGCAAATTCTATAGCTATTTATTATTGAAATCAATAATTCAATAGTAAATGCCAATTGTGTGTTTGCTGTGCCGCACGCGGCAGCAGCAGACTGCAAACCTGCCATCCCCACTGCGCATGAGTGGCACGCGGGTAGGCAAAGTTCCGGAGCGCGTGCGTTGCAGGCCGCCTTCACTCCTCGGTCATCGAGGCCGCGATGCGCTTGGTCAACGGGTGCAGCAGGTAGGTCAGCAGCGAGCGTTCGCCGGTCTTGAAAACCACTTCCACCGGCATTCCCGGCTGCAGCTGGCGCGGCCCCAGGCGCTGCATGCCGCGCGGGGTGACGCCGATCCGCGCCAGGTAATAGGTCGTGCCGGTTTTCTCGTCGGTCAACAGGTCGGCCGATACCGAATGCACCTGGCCCTCGACCGCCAGCTGGGGCGAATGGGCAAAGGAGGAAAAGCGCACATCCACGGGCATGCCGGCACGCACGCGGTCGATCAGATGGGGCGGCACCCGTGCCTCGAGGAGCAGCGGCGCGTTCATCGGAACGATGTCCATCAGCGTCTGGCCGGGCTGGATCACGCCGCCGACGGTCTGGGCCATCAGGCCGACCACCTGCCCGTCCGCGGGCGAGCGGATGTCCAGCCGGGCCAGCTCGTCGGCCAGGGCCTTGAATTTTTCCTGCTCGGCGGATACTTCGCGCTCGACTTCGGTGAGGCGGGACTCGACCTCCTTGCGCTGCTCCTGCTGGCGCGACAGAAGGCGCTGGCGCTGCTCGGCAATGCCGCGCAGCGTGCGCACCGCATTGCCTTGCAGATCGGCAATTGCCGTGTTGGCGTCGGCCACCTGGCGTTCGAGCTCCAGCTGGCGGTTGCGCGGCACATAGCCTTCGCTGACCAGGCCGCGCAGGTTGTGCAATTCCTCGTTCAGCAGGGACAGCTGCTGGGTGCGGCTTTGCAGCATGCTGGCGTAGGCCTGCTGCATGCCCTGCAGCCCCAGGATGTTTTCCTCGATGGATTGCAGGTCTGCGCGCAGCAGGCGGCTGCGCGTCAGGAACAGTTGCTGCTGCACCTGCATCTGCTGCCGGATCACTGGCTCTGACTGCGCGGCCAGCAGGTCGTCGTGGAAGTGCAGCGATTGCGCCCCGGCATATTCGGCCGTGAGGCGCGCCTGCTCGGCGCGCCGGCCCAGATAGCGCAGGCGCGAGGCCGCATGGCTGGCTTCCGTCGATGTGGGGTCCAGCTGCATCAGCAACTGGCCCTTGCGCACGGTGTCCCCCTCGCGCACCAGCACCTTGCTGACGATACCGCCATGCAGGTGCTGGACCGTCTTGCGCTTGGTGTCTATGGCCACCACGCCGGTGCCAGGCACGCCTTCGTCGAGTGGCGCGAAAGCCGCCCACAGCAGGAAACCGCCGAACCCCACTGCCAGGATCCAAAGGCCGATGCGTCCCGCGCGGCGCGCGAGCCGGGCGCCATCGAGTTCAGGAGCGTCGGTGTCGGTGTCGGCGGCCGCGGCTGGCGCGGCAGCAAGTGGTGCAGGGGATGGCGACATGGTGGAGCCGGTTTGTCGAAAGGTGATGGGGGTGGCGGCGTGGCAGCTGCGTTCAGGTGTCCGGCGGCGGCGGCATCGGCGCCTGACGCTGCGCTTCGATCACGGCATCGCGCGGCCCGTCGGCCTGCACCCTGCCGCCATGCAGCACGATGACGCGGTCGGCGACCGCGACAATGCCGGGGCGGTGGGTGACGAGCACGACCGTGCTGCGCCGTGAGCGCAGTTCGCGCACCGCGCGCACCAGGGCCGCTTCGCCGGCCTCGTCGAGGTGGGAGTTGGGCTCGTCGAGCACCACCAGCACCGGGTGGCCGTAGATCGCACGCGCCAGGCCGATGCGCTGGCGCTGCCCGCCGGACAGCAGCGCGCCGGCCTCGCCGACCGGCGTGTCGTAGCCACCGGGCAGATGCAGGACCATTTCATGCAGTCCGGCGCTGCGCGTCGCGGCGATGACCTTGTCCGGGTCGACGGCGCCGAACCGCGCAACGTTCTCGGCGATCGTGCCTTCGAACAGCTCGATGTCCTGGGGCAGGTAACCCATCCGGGGGCCGAGATCGGCCCGGCGCCAATGTTCGAGCGGCCGGCCGTCGAGCAGTACCGCGCCGCGGCGCCCGGGCCAGACACCTACCATGCAGCGCGCCAGGGTCGACTTTCCCGCGCCTGAGGCGCCGAGGATGATGGTCACCGTGCCGGGCTCCAGCACCAGGTTGATATCCTGCAGCAGCGGCTGCGCGCGCCCCGGTGCAACGGCCTGCACGTCATGCAGGCAGAGCCTGCCCCCGGGCTCGACACGGGACGCGTCGGTGCGGGCCAGTGTGGCGTCGCGCGCCGGATGCGTATGCAGCAGGGCCTGCAGGCGCGCAAATCCGCCGCGTGCGGTGATGAAGTCGCGCCAGGTGCCGGCCAACTGGTCGATGGGCGTCAAGGTACGCGTCATCAACACGTTGGCGGCAATCATCTCGCCCGGCGAGAGCTGGCCGTTGATCACCAGCAGCGCGCCTGCGCCCAGGCCCAGTGACTGCTGTGAATAGCGCACGAACTTGCTCCAGGCCGTGATGCGGTGGGTCAGCGCCTGCGCCGCGCCCAGCCGCGCCAGCGCCTCGCGGTGGCGGCGCAGCCAACGCGGGCGCAGATGCTGCAGCATGCCCATGGACTCGAGCACTTCGACATTGCGCAGCTTGCTGTGCAGGTAGGCGCGGGCATCGGCGTTGGCCTGGTTCGCGGCTTCGGTGGGGGCGACCGAGCGGCGGTGGCCGAATTGCACCAGCGCCACCTGCACCAGCGCAAAGCCCAGCGCGAGGATGCCAAGCCAGGGGTGCAGGAAAAACAGCACGGCGAGATAGATCGGCGTCCAGGGCGCATCGAACAGCGCGAAGATGCCGTTGCCGGTGAGGAACTGGCGCAATTGCAGCAGGTCGGAAAAGGCCTGGCTGTCGTGCGTGCCGGCATGGTCCAGGCGGGCGGCGAAGCTGGCCTGGAAAACGCGTGGCCCGAGCCGGTTGTCCAGCTGCATGCCGGTGCGCACCAGCACCTTGGAGCGGGTCCACTCGGAAAATGCCATCACCAGCAACAGGAACAGCGTGATCAGCGACAGGAAAAGCAGGGTCAGCTGGTTGCGGCTGACCATGATGCGGTCGAAGATCTGCAGCATGTAAAGCGTGGGCACCAGCAGCAGCAGGTTGGTCAGCATGCTGAAGAGCGCCACCATCGCGAATTCGCGGCGCAGCGACCACAGCACGCCCGCCAACTCGCTGCGCTGTGTCGCTGCGCGGATGCGCCCGGCGCCGCGTTCCAGGGCGCGGGCCATCTCAGGAGCCGTCCCTGGAAGTGCTGCCAGCCGGTCCGGCGCGCGTGGCGCGCTGGATCGGTGCCAGCACCTCGGCGCGCGGGCCGAATGCCTGCTGCTTGCCGGCATACAGCAGCAGCAGCTTGTTCGCGGCCTGCAGCACACTGCCCAGATGGGTGACGATCACGAAGGTGGTGCCATGCGCGCTGGCGCCGCGGATCGCCTGCGTCAGCGCGGCGTGGCCCTCCTGGTCGAGGTTGGCGTCGGGCTCGTCGAGCACCACCAGCACCGGCTTGCCATACAGCGCGCGTGCCAGGGCCAGGCGCTGGCGCTGCCCGCCGGATAGGCGCGCGCCGTCAGCTCCGATCGGGGCCGCATAGCCGCCGGGCAGGCCGAGGATGAACTGATGGATTCCGACGGCGCGGGCCGCGTTTTCCACCGCGTCCGGGTTGGCGGAGCCGAAGCGCGCGATGTTCTCCGCGACGCTGCCTTCGAACAGCTCCACGTCCTGGGGCAGGTAGCCCAGATGGGGTCCGAGTTCCCGCTTGTTCCAGCTGTGGATGTCGGCGCCGTCGAGGCGCACCTTGCCGCCGAGTGCGGGCCACAATCCGACCAGCTGGCGCGCCAGCGTGGTCTTGCCGCTGCCCGACGGGCCGATCACGGCCAGCACATCGCCGGGATCGAGCGAGAAATGGATGTCGTACAGCAGCGGGGTGGCAATGCCGGGTGCGCCCGCGACCAACTGCTCGACCTGAACGCGACCGCGCGGCGCGGGCAGCGGCATGGCATCGGCCGCGGCCGGCACCTCGCGCAGCAGTGCCTGCAGCCGCGTCCATGCGTCGCGTGCATGGATCACGTTCTGCCACTGCGCGACCGCCTGCACCAGCGGCGCCAGCATGCGCCCGCCCAGGATCGAGGCAATGATCATCATGCCCTCGCCGCCATGGAGCTGGCCGTGCAGCAGCAGCCAGCAGCCCAGGCCCAGCAGCAGCGAACCCATGGTGTTTTGCAGCAGCTTGCCCAATGCCACGAATCCGCCCGAGCTCTCGGAGGCGCGCGCCTGCAGGTCCAGGAAGGCGCGCTGCTTTTTCAGCCAGCGGCCCTGCAGGTCGTGCAGCATGCCCATGGATTCGATGACCTCGGCGTTGCGCAGGCTGTTGTCGGCATATTGCTGGGCCACGAAGGATTGGCGGCTGGCCTGGGTCAGCAGCGGCTTGCTGCTCCGTTCGTTGGCCCATGCCACGCCGACCTGCAGCAGCGCGAACACCAGCGCCGACCAGCCCAGCACCGGGCTGATGAGAAACAGCAGCAGCATCATGATCAGCGCCACCGGCGCCTCCATCCAGGCCAGCAGGGCCGGAGAATGCAGGAAGTCGCGGACCAGCTTGAAGTCGTTGATGGGTTGTCCTGTGCCCCCCGCCAGTTGCCGCAGCCGGGCCGCGAAGATCGCGCCGAAGATGCGCTCGCTGAGCTGCGCATCGAGCGCGATGCCGGCCGCGCGCATGATTTCGCTGCGGGCCCATTCCAGCACCTCCATGACTGCATAGGCGCCCAGCACGGCAAGCGTGAGCATCAGCAGCGTCAGCGGGTTGCGGCTGTTCACCACCCGGTCGTATACCGCGAGCATGTATACCGAGGGCGCGAGCACCAGGATGCTGGACAGCAGGCTCAACGCTGCGGCGCGGCGAAAGTAGGGCTTGAGCGCAGCCAGCGCCATGCGCAACTCGCTGGGAGCGGGGGTGGACGTCATTGCAGCCTTTGGCAGCGGCCTGCGGCGCTAGCGGCCCGGGCCCGCGGGCGCGTCGGCTGCCTGCGCGAACCACGGTTCGCTGTCGTGGCCGATGCGCTGCGCCAGTTCCTGCAACACCGGCAGGTACCGGGCTTCGATGGCGGCGGTATCGACCGAAGCGTTGGGATAGACCATGTTGATGGCCGCGATCAGCTGGCCTGCGCTCTTGACCGCGAGGCCGATGGCGGAGAAGTCGGGCTCGTCCTCCCATTCGCCGCGGTTGATCGAGTAGCCGCAACGGCGGGTTTCTGCCAGCATCGTGTCGATCTCCCTCCTGTTCCTGGCCATCTTGCCCAGTTCGTCGTCGCGCCGGCCCAGCATGTTCAGGATGTTGTCCAGCTGTTCATCGGTGCAGGCCGCGAGATAGGCGCGGCCCACCGCGCTCAGCAGGATGGGCAGCCGCGTGCCGATCATGGAATGGTGCTGCGAGAGCATGCTGAAGCGATGCGTGCTCTCGCGTATCACCATGAATTCGACTTCCATGGTCGCCAGGTCGCAGGGCCACAACAGTGCTTTGACATAGGCCCGCAGCAGCGGAGCGGCAACCTGCGTGATCCATTCGTCGTCGATGAAGCCCTCGCTCAGGCTGCGCACTTCGAACGTCAGCGTGTACTGGCCGTCCCGGTCGGTGGGGCGCACCAGTCCGCATGACCTCAAGGTTTCCAGGATCCTTTTGACCGTGGGGCGCGGGATGCGGCTCATTACGCTCAGTGTGCTGGTGGTGCCGATTCCCCCGGGGCACTGGTTCAGGCAGCGCAGCAGTTCGATGCCGCGCTTGAGGCTGCGAATTTCCTTATAGGCAGCATTGGTTTCATCGATCGGATGGGACATGGGTTAAATCCCGGAAATTGATCCGGGTATTTCGTTCACCTAGTGAACGCTATTAACGACCTCATTGAAATTCTCGACAATCAGTCATCACCAATCCGGAATGTCGGTGAAGCGGTTAATCTGGTTGCGACATTTGACCGCACGCGGATGGATTTCAGTGACTTGCTGAAGGTTTCATCCTCTCACCAACCAACCCTTTGTTGTGCTCATTATTGCCAGTCGGGCAATAGGGCTTTGCTTTCTCAAGGTCTTCACGCAGTGCGGGAGAAAAAACCGCTGCAACACAGGGGAAATTCAAGGGGTAGCCACAGCGAATTTCATGGTTTCGATATCTCTGCCTGTCCTTCTGGACTTCTCTGCAAATCAGTTGTCAATTTCTTTTGTCGGGTGATATGCCCGTATCGGTGGGCGCGCGTTCATTCCTTGAACCTCGCTCCCGCCATGACAGAACTGAAAAGCGCAATTCATATCTTTTAGGTGGTTAAGTGATGAACGTCAACAATGTTTCTGTTTCGACTTCGGTAAGCTCGGTCAATAGTGTTCTGAATAATTCAAATCGTGGCGGTGATGCAGGGCGCAATTACAAGCCGTCCTACGACGTCGACGCCGCCGGAAAACAGATTTCACGCGACAATAAAACCTGGAATGGTCCCGGTGTGATCGGCAAGGAGGCCGAAGTAAGCTACTCCTTCCCCGAATGGCAATACAACCAGTACAACGTGGGCCGCAATACCAGGCTCAGCAAATTCACCGAGCAGCAGCAGGAGCAGACTGAACTGGCGCTGCAATCCTGGTCCGACCTGGCGAATATCACTTTCGTCAAGAAAGCGCCCACGGAAAAAGCCAATATCACCTTCGGCAACTATGTCGGACAGGGACAGGCCTATGCCATGATGCCGTTCACCTATGCGCCCCGGGACTACCGCGGCCATAGCTCCGATGGCCAGGCGTGGTTCAACATCAACTACTCGCAAGCCACGACGCGTGACGGCCTGTATGCGAACCTGCACCCGGAGCTGGGCAATTACGGCAGATTGACCATCACCCATGAGATCGGTCATACCCTGGGGTTGAACCATCCTGGCAATTACAACGCTGGCCAAGGCAACCCGACCTATCGCAATGCATCCTATGCGGAGGATACCCGCCAGTACACCAGCATGAGCTATTGGGCAGAGGCCAATACCGGTGGCGATAACAAGGGTTATTACGCCGCTGCGCCGCTCATGGATGACATTGCCGCCATCCAGCGCCTGTATGGAGCGAACATGGAAACCCGGACTGGGGACACCGTCTATGGTTTCAATTCGAATTCCGAGCGTGATTTCTTCACCATCAAAAGCTCGGACCAGAAGGTGATTTTCTCCGTCTGGGATGCGGGTGGAAATGATACCTTTGATTTCTCCGGCTACAGCCAGAACCAGAATATCAATCTCAACGAGGCCTCGTTCTCGGACGTCGGCGGAATGAAGAAGAATGTGTCGATTGCAAAGGGTGTGACGCTGGAGAATGCAATCGGCGGGTCGGGCAATGACGTGATCGTCGGCAACGCCGCCGACAATTCCATCGATGGCGGCAACGGAAACGACACCATTTATGGTGGCGCCGGCCAGGATGTGCTCAAGGGCGGCGCCGGAGCGGACGTCTTTGTCTATACCCAGGCCTCCGACTCCACCGTGGCGGCATTCGACAAGATCATGGATTTCCAAACCGGCATCGACAAGATCGACTTCTCGTTTTTCAACCAAAAGGCGGGCCAGCCAGGATTTATCCACGTTTCACAGGCTTTCACGGGTGCGGCAGGCGAAGTGGTAATGTCCTACGATGCCCAGAGCAACACCAGTGATATCTTGCTGAGTCTTGATAAAGATGGCATTCCCGATATGAAGATTCATCTGGTCGGGCAGATCGACCTCGCGCATGATTTGATCATGTGATCTGAGGGATGAAATTCCGGCAAATGCCGGAATTTCATCCCATCATTGAATCAACCATCAGGGCGATGCAGCCTGGCAGGAAATTTCTGCCACTTTTTGAAAGTCCAATATCATGAGGCTCATTTCCACTCTTTTGCTCTCAAGCATGTTTACCGCTGCTTCCATGGGCAGTACGCTGCCTCCCGTGCCGCTGGCGCGAGACCTGGCCGGAGACTGGGTCTTGTCCGATGCGGGGCGCTCGTGCGCCATCCATTTGTGGATCGATGAAATTCCGAACGCCAATGGATACCGGCTTACGGTGGATACCTGCCCCGAAGCCTGCAACTTCTCCATGAATGCGGTGGCCTGGCGTCCCGCGCCCGATGGCATCTCCCTGCTCGACCGCGAGGGAAGCACGCTGATTTTCTTCTCGCGCGAGGCCAATGGCTATCGCAGCGACATCGCCAGCGATGCCGGCATGCGCATGGATAGGAAGCCGGGCGCCCGATGAGCCCGGCGCGTTGGGCGGCCTATGGCGTGCGGCCTATGCCTGGGTATCGCCCAGGAACTGCTCGATCAGCTGCGCCACGGCGCGCGGCTGGTCGTGGTGCAGCATGTGGCCCGCATCGTCGACGCGCGCCGTGCGGCAGTCGCGCACATGGGCCAGCCGCGCGTGGTATTCGGCCAGCGTGTAGCGGCCCTTGTTCCACTGCGCCAGGCTGTCGTCGCTGGCCTCGACGGCCAGCGTCGGCGCGGTGATCGCGGCATACAGCGCCAGCACCTCGTCCACCCGGAACAGATGCGGATTGGTGACCTTGTGCGCGGCGTCGCCCAGGATGTGCCAGCGCCCATCGGCATCCGGTGCGGCCCAGTGCTGCGCCAGCCACAGCGCCTTGTCCGCATCGAGGCGGCGGTTGGTCTTGCGCAGCCGCTGGGCCACGCCGTCCAGGCTGTCGTAGTGCTTGAGATCGAGCTCGCCGCGCGCCAGCGCCTGCATTTCATCGAGCCACTGCGCATAGCGCGCGGGCGCGTCGCCGGGCTGCGTCGCGGCCAGGCCGAAACCTTCGAGATTGACCAGGCGCCGGATGCGCGCGGGCCGCGCGCCGGCATACAGCATGGCGACATTGCCGCCCATGCTGTGGCCGACGAGATCGACCGCCTGCCCGGGCGCGTAGTGGTCCAGCAGCTGGTCCAGATCGGCGAGGTAGTCGACAAACTGGTAATGGTCGACCGGCGCCTTCGGCCGCGTCAGGCCGAAGCCGCGCCAATCGGGCGCGATGATCGTGCGCCCGGCCATGAAATCCGCCGACAACGCATCGACCACGAACTGGTACGAAGCGGCCACGTCCATCCAGCCATGCACCAGCACCAGCGGCGCCCGCGCGCTCGCGCCGCTGGTGCTGGAGCTGGAGCTGGTGGATGGCCCCCAGCGGCGCACGTGGTAGTCGATCCCGCGTACGGGCAGGGTTTCGCAGCGGCCGGGGCGTTGTTCGGTATACATGGCGGCGATTATTTCCCGGCGCGCGCGCGTTTGCAGTCGTCGCAGGGACAGCCGGGCCGCAGGATTCCGTAAACTGGCGGCTCTCATCCCAGTCACCGGAGATTGCATGCACAAGGTTCAGTTAGGAAAAAGCGATTTGCAGGTCACGCCCATTTGCCTGGGCACCATGACCTTTGGCGAGCAGGTGAATGAAGCCGCGGCGCATGCCATCCTCGATCGTGCAGTCGAGCTCGGCATCAATTTTCTCGATACCGCCGAGATGTATGCCGTGCCCGCGCGCGCCGCGACCTTCGGCGCCACCGAGACCATTCTGGGCAACTGGTTTGCAAGCCGCCCCGGCATGCGCGCCAAGCTGGTGCTGGCCAGCAAGGTGGCCGGTCCGTCGCGCGGCATGCCCTGGATCCGCGAAGGCGCGGGCATGAGCTCGGCCGACATCGTGGCTTCGTGCGAGGCCAGCCTGCGCCGGCTGCGCACCGATGCCATCGACCTCTACCAGATCCACTGGCCCGAACGCCATGTGCCGGCGTTCGGCGCGCTCTACTACGACCCGGCCAAGGAAACGACCCAGACCCCGATCCGCGAGCAGCTCGAAACGCTGGCCACGCTGGTGCGCCAGGGCAAGATCCGCCATGTCGGCCTGTCGAATGAAACCCCGTATGGCGTGCATGAGTTCGTGCGCCTGGCCGAGGAGCATGGCCTGCCGCGCGTCGCCAGCATCCAGAATCCCTATTGCCTGCTCAACCGCAGCTACGAGAACGCGCTCGATGAAACCTGCGACCGCCTCGATGTCTCGCTGCTGGCCTATTCACCGCTGGGCGTGGGGCTGCTCAGCGGCAAGTACGACGCCAGCGGCATTACCGGCCCCGACGCGCCCGCGGGCACGCGGCTGTCGTATGAATCGGTGCGCAAGCAGCGCTGGGGCCGGCCCGATGCGCTGGCGGCCGCGCGCCGCTACAACCAGCTGGCGCGCGACCATGGGTTGAGCCCGACGCAGATGGCCCTGGCGTTCTGCTACGGCCGGCGCTGCGTGGCCAGCACCATCATTGGCGTGACCTCGCTGGCCCAGCTCGAAGAAGACTGTGCGGTCTGGGGCACGCCGCTGGCGCCCGAGCTGCTGGCCGGGATCGACCAGTTGCGCTGGGAAATGCGCGATCCCGCGGTATGAGCAAGAAGTCCGCCCACGTGAGCGAAACGCCGGCCACGCAGCTGTTGCGTGCGCACAAGGTGGCGTTCACCGAGCACCCGTACGAGTACCAGGAGCATGGCGGCACGTCGCACAGCGCCGCGAGCCTGGGCCTCGACGAGCACTGCGTGGTCAAGACCCTGGTCATGCAGGACCAGGACGCGAAGCCGCTGATCGTGCTGATGCATGGCGACTGCAAGGTTTCAACCAAGAACCTCGCGCGCCAGATCGGCGCCAAGTCGGTCGAGCCCTGCAAGCCCGAGGTCGCCAACCGGCACAGCGGTTATCTGGTGGGCGGCACCTCGCCCTTCGGCACGCGCCGCGAGATGCCGGTGTACATCGAGCAAAGCATCCTCGATCTGCCGCGCATTGCCATCAATGGCGGGCGCCGCGGTTTCCTGGTGCAGCTCGACCCCCGGGTATGTCTGGATCTGCTGCAAGCGCGGCCGGTGCAGTGCGCGCTGGCAGAATAGCACTCCCGCGCGCGGCGGGCGCGCGCTCAGGCGCCGCCCGGTGCCGGCGCGACCTGTTGTTGCACACCGGCCCGATGCGGGCCAAGGAAATGAATTGAACGCGTTTTATCCCATCCTCGCCACGCTGGCCGCCTATCTGATCGGCTCGCTGTCGTTTGCCGTGATCGTCAGCCGGGTCATGGGCCTGCACGATCCGCGCACGTATGGCAGCGGCAACCCGGGCGCCACCAATGTACTGCGCTCTGGCAGCAAGGCTGCGGCCATTGCCACGCTGCTGCTCGATGCGATCAAGGGCTGGTTGCCGGTGGCGCTGGTGCACTGGTTCGGCCGGCCCTACGGCCTGGGCGACGGCACGCTGGCCGCGGTCGGCCTGGCTGCGTTCCTGGGCCATCTCTATCCGGTGTTCTTCCGCTTCCAGGGCGGCAAGGGCGTGGCGACGGCCCTGGGCGTGCTGCTGGGCATCAGCGGCTGGCTGGGCCTGGCCACGGCGCTGACCTGGCTGATCATCGCCTACTTCTTCCGCTATTCGTCGCTGGCCTCGCTGGTCGCCGCGGTGTTCGCGCCGCTGTACTACGTGCTGTTCAGTGGCGTGGCCTGGTATGCGGAAGCTCCGGTCACGGCGGCCATTATCGCCATGGGGCTGCTGCTGATCTGGCGCCACCGCGAGAACATCAAGCGCCTGATGGCCGGCAAGGAGTCGCGCCTGGGCAAGAAGGCCGACACCAAGGCCAAGGGCTGAAGCCTCAGCTGGCCGGCGCTTCGCGCCGCGCTGCGGCCGGCGCGGGGCGCGAGCGGCCGACATAGACCCCCAGCAGCGCCAGCGTCAGCGGCGTGATGCGCTGGGCCAGCGCCGAGCGCGCGAGCGCGGCCTCGATGCGCGGCGCACCGCGCGCGGTATCGTGCAGCGCCGGGGTCTTGAACGGTTGTCCAGAAGCATCGAGCACGCGCGCCACCAGCGGCATCAGTGGCTGGCTGCTGCGGCGCAGCACCACGGCGGTATCGCCATTGTCCAGCCGCACCAGCGTGCCGGGCGGGCACAGCCCGACGCGGCGCACCAGCGCATAGCCGACTTCATCGCCCCAGGCCGGCTCGCTGCCGACGATGACCCGTACCGAATCGGTGGCGCTGCGCCCGCTGCGCGACTTGCGCGGGCTCAGCATCGCGGCGTAGCGGTCGACGCCGGCCAAGATGCGCGCCAGCCGCTGCCCCGCAGCGAGCTGCGCGAGCGGGGCCGGGGCCTTGCCTTGCGGATGGTGCGCGCCCACGGCCTCGAGCCACAGCGGGTCGTCGATGAACAGCCGCACCAGCAGCGCCTGGCTCTCCAGCGGATGGCGTTCGATCTGCGCGCGCTGCGCCGCCGTCGGCGGCTCGCGCTGCAGCGCCAGCTGGTCCTGCAGACGGGTCATGCCGATGTTCATGGTGAACGCCGCAGACACCAGCGCCTGGCGCTCGTGCGCCGGCAGTTCGAGCTCGGGCGCAAGCACCTGGCACAGCGTGGCGGTGACCAGCGCATGCGAGGCGCTGTAGCCTGCGGCCGAATCGGCGGCCAGCTGGAACATCAGGTACAGCGCGGCATCGCTGTCGTGCGCCACCAGTTCCTGCAGCCAGTCGCCGAGCTGGCGCAGCCGGGCGGCGAAGTTCTGTACCTGCAGCGGCGCGCCCAGCAGCAGCGCCAGCGCGGCCTCGAGCTCGGCCCAGAGGCCACGCAGGTCTTCGTAGTGCTGATCGGCCGCCAGCGTGGGCGCGCTAAGGGTGTGGGACATGGAAGGAGCGGATGCCAAAGGGGGTCAGCGGCGCTTTTCCAGCACCATCTGGTCGTCCTGGCGCGTCATGTGGAACTGCGCGAGAAAACTGTTGCCCAGCAGCACGAACGGCATGGGCTGGGGCGTGACCACGGCATCGACGCCGCGCGCCTCGAGGCCGCCGATGCGCACCGAGTCGAGCCGCAGCCGCCACGCGCGCACCGCGCCGTTGGCCGTGCCCATCTGCACGCTCTGGCCCTGCAGGTAGGGCAGGCCCAGGCGGTCGGCCTCGGCGCGGCCAATGGCCACGGTGCTGGCACCGGTATCGATGAGATAGCGCATGGACTGGCCATTGATCAGCCCCTGTTCGATGAAATGTCCCTGGCTGTCGGCATAGAGCACCAGCCGCGCGGGGCGGCGGTCCGACGGACCTGCGTCCGCGGGCCGGCCCGCGCCCAGCTGCACCGGCGCCGCACCCAGCTGCAGCCGCTGCTGGCGGCCCGCGATGTCCAGCAATGCGTCGTCACGGCCGACCTGCAGCACCCGCACCGCACCCAGGCTGTCGCCCGCCGCCAGGCTGCGCGGCGCGCCGCCGTCGATCACGAGCAGCGCCTTGCTGCCCAGGATGCCGGCCAGCGCCACCGACTGTGCATTCGCCGATGCCGGCGCCAGGCACAGTCCGAGAACGCCGGCAGTGGCCAGCCAGGCAGCTGCGCCCATCGCGTAGCGCTCAATCGCGGAAGTTGTTGAACGACAGCGGCACGTCGTCGATTTCCTTGCGGATCAACGCCATCGCGGCCTGCAGATCGTCGCGCTTGGCGCCGGTGATGCGCACTTTTTCGTCCTGGATCGCGGCCTGGACCTTGAGCTTGCTTTCCTTCATCAGCTTCTGCAGCTTCTTGGCCAGCTCGGACTCGATGCCGTTGCGCACCTTGACGACCTGCTTGAGCTTGTCGCCGCCGATCTTCTGCGCCTTCTGGATGTCGAGGAAGCGCACGTCGACGCTGCGCTTGGTCAGCTTGTTGCGCAGCAGGTCTTCGACCTGGGTCAGCTGGAAGTCGGCATCGCCATACATGGTGATTTCCTTGTCCTTGAGCTCGACGGCTGCCGAGCTGCCCTTGAAGTCGAAGCGCGTGGCGATTTCCTTGGAGGCGTTCTCCACCGCGTTCTTCACTTCGACGAAATCGGCTTCGCAAACGGTATCAAAGGATGGCATGGTTTTCTCTTTCCTGAAAGGGTCTGGGGGCGCACGGCGGTACGGCGGCGGCAGCGGCGAAAGCCGGTGCCCAGCGCGGCCCGGGGCGCGGTGCGACAATCCACCTGATGTTAGTCGAGAAAAATGTACCCCTGCAGCACAGCAACACCTTTGGCATCGCGGCGCGCGCCCATGCCCTGGTGCGCGTGCGTTCCGATGGCGATGTGCATGCGCTGCGCGCCGACCCGCTCTGGGGCCGGCAGCCGGTGCTGGTGCTGGGCGGCGGCAGCAATATCGTGCTGACCGGCGATGTCGAGCCCGTGGTGCTGAAGATGGAGATCAAGGGCATCCGCGTGGTGGGCGAGACCCCCGCGGCCTGGATCGTCGAGGCCGGGGCCGGCGAGCGCTGGCATGACCTCGTTGCCTGGACGCTGGACCACGACCTGCCCGGGCTGGAGAACCTGGCGCTGATCCCGGGCACCGTGGGCGCGGCGCCCGTGCAGAACATCGGCGCCTATGGCGTCGAGCTGCAGGACCGCTTCGACTCGCTCGACGGCATCGACCTGAGCACGGGGCAGGGCTTCACGCTCGATGCGGCGCAGTGCGCCTTCAGCTACCGCGACTCGGTGTTCAAGCATGCGCCGGCCGGCGCGCGCGGCATGGGCCTGGCGGGGCGCGCGGTCATCACGCGCGTGCGCTTCGCGCTGCCCAAGGCCTGGAAACCCGAGATCGGCTACCTGGACATCGAGCGCAAGCGCGCCGAAGCTGGCGTCGACCAGCCCACGGCGCGGCAGATCTTCGACTGGGTCTGCGAGATCCGCCGCGCCAAGCTGCCCGATCCGCAGGTGCTGGGCAACGCCGGCAGCTTCTTCAAGAATCCCACGGTCACGGCCGAGCAGTGCGCGGACATCATCGCGCGCGAGCCGCGCATCGTGCATTACCCGCTCACGGACGGCAGCATCAAGCTGGCCGCGGGCTGGCTCATCGATGCCTGCGGCTGGAAAGGCAAATCCATGGGCAAGGCCGGCGTCTACGAACGCCAGGCGCTGGTGCTGGTCAACCGCGGCGACCGCAATTCCAACGACGCAAGCGTCACGGGCGGCGAAGTCATGACGCTGGCGCGCGCCATCCAGACCAGCGTCTACGAGCGCTTCGGCATCCGGCTTGAACCCGAGCCGGTCGTGGTCTGAGCCCTGCGCGGCTGCGATACATGCGAAAATAACCGGTCTCGGCACGGCGGGATGTCCGGTCTGCATGGTGCTCTCCGGACGGCGCGTGGAAATTGCCCCGAAAAAGACACGTCACAAACAGCGGTTTTCCCCAGGCCAGTGCCCCAGCGAGATTCGAACATGTCAAGTTACAACCCTCCCTTTGAAATCCATGTCCACGGCCAGGTGGTACTGACGCCCCAGACCAGCTTCGAGCAGCTGCAGGAAGCGCTCAAGCCGCTGTGGACCTATGCCGGCGCGCGTTCGCTGGCCGATGGCGCGGCCAGCGTCTACGAAGAAGAGCCGGGCATCCAGTTCGACGCGCGCGAGCACCGGCTGCAGGTCTGCTGGACGGTGCGCGGCGACGACGATTTCCGCCAGTCGCTCGACGAGATGTGCATGAACCTCAACGAGCTCTCGGAGCAGGGCGCGGCGATTGAAGTCACGTTCTACGACACCGAGTTCGACGACGAGGAAGAGGCCGATGATGCCGAGTCGCGCGACGACTTCGTGATGCTGTTCGTCGGCCCGACGCCCGCGGCCATCATGCAGGTGCAGCGCGACCTGCTGGTGCAGGATGTGGTCAACATGATGGAGCGCCATTTCGACGGCGCCGAACTCGGCGGCGTGGTCGCCGAGATCGACAAGCTGTTCTCGCTGCGCTTCGACGCGCTGGTGAACTCGCTCGAGATCGGCAAGCCGCCACGCGGCCCGGGCGGCTCGGGTGGTTCCGGACACGGCAGCGGCGGCGGCCGCCGCCCGCGCCACCTGCATTGATGGACCTTCCCTACCTGCGCTCCTATCCGGCGCAGCTGCAAGACCAGGTGCGCGCGCTGCTGGCGAAGAACGGCACGGCCGAACTGCTGCAGCGCCGTTATCCGCAGGCGCATGCGCTGCGCACCGACAAGGCGCTCTACGAGTACACGGCCGAACTCAAGGCGCGCCATCTGCGCAAGGGCGGCACGGTGCACAAGGTCACCTACGACAGCAAGATCCATGTGGTGCGCAATGCGCTGGGACTGCACACCAGCCGCTCGCTGGTGCAGGGCGGCAAGCTGTCGGCGCGCCACGAGATCCGCGTGGCCTCGATGTTCAAGAACACCCCCGAGGAATTCCTGCGCATGATCGTGGTCCACGAACTGGCCCACCTGCGCGAGAAGGACCACGACAAGGCGTTCTACCAGCTGTGCGCACACATGGAGCCGTCATACCACCAGTATGAGTTCGATGTGCGCCTGTATCTCACCCATCTGGAGGCGGGTGGGGGGAGGTTGTGGGGCGAGAGTTGACAGGGCTGGGTTTTAAGTGAGGCCGCTCACCCTTCGACTGGGCTCAGGGCGAACGGATTCTTTGCCGTTCGCCCTGAGCCCTGAGCCCTGAGCCCTGAGCCCTGAGCATGTCGAAGGGTCGAAGGGTCGAAGGCTGGACGTTCTGCTCTCAAGTTCCTACCCGATCTCCACCGCCTCGCACCGCTGCGGCGCCACCCCCAGCCAGCGCTGCGCCGCAGCCTTCAGGCTGTTCAACCCCCCCGTTGCATACAGCTCGATCTCTGGCGCGCCGCCGCCCGCGGGCGCCAGCAGGTCCATCTGCCCCAGCAGGCGCCGCACCTGGCGCGCCACGGCCGCGCCGGTGTCGATCAGCTGCACCTCGGGGCCGAGCAGCGCGCGCAGTTCGTCCTTGACAAAGATGTAGTGGGTGCAGCCCAGCACCAGCGTGTCGATCTCGCCGGTCTTCAGGCCGAAGCTGCCCAGGGCCTGCACATGCTGCGCGCAGCGCGCCCAGAGCTCGGTGCTGTGCAGGTCCGCGGGCTGCGGCAGTTCGGTGGCTTGTTCGATGGCATGCGCCAGGCCGTCGCAGGCCTCGACGGCGAAATGCGTGTTCTGCGAATGCTCGCCCAGCAGCCGCGCGAAGCGTGCGCTGCTGACGGTGCCGCGCGTGGCCATCACGCCCACATGGTGCGTTTGGCTGCCCAGCGCCGCGGGCTTGAGCGCAGGCTCGACGCCGATCAGCGGCAGGTCGGGCATTTCGCGGCGCACATGCTCGACGGCCGCGGCCGTGGCCGTGTTGCAGGCGATGACCAATGCCTTGATGCCATGCTGCGCGCGCAGGTGGCGCGCGATGGCGCTGGTGCGCTGCTGCACGAAAGCCTCGTCGCGCTCGCCATACGGCGCGTAGCCGCTGTCGGCCACATAGATGAAGTGCTCGTGCGGCAGTTCATGGCGCAGCGCCTGCAAGACGCTGAGGCCGCCGATGCCGCTGTCGAAGATGCCGATGGGGGAGGCTGGATGCATGGGGTGGGACAGGAAAAGGCGGGCCGGACCGGCCCGCGTGCCAGTATGCCCCGTCCAGCGCCGGGCTGCAGGACGCAGCCCGGTGGCAGGCGTCAGACGCCTTCGACCGCAATGCCCTTGAACTGACCGGTGGCGATCTTTTCCTTCCAGATCGCCGGGCCGGTGATGTGGGCGCTGGTGCCGCCCGCATCGACGGCCACCGTGACGGGCATGTCGACCACGTCGAATTCATAGATCGCTTCCATGCCCAGGTCGGCAAAGCCCACGACCTTGGCGTTCCGGATGGCCTTCGACACCAGGTAGGCGGCGCCGCCCACGGCCATCAGGTAGGCGCTCTTGTGCTGCTTGATGGCCTCGATGGCCACCGGGCCGCGCTCGGCTTTGCCGATCATGGCGATCAGGCCGGTCTTCTCCAGCATCATGTTGGTGAACGAGTCCATGCGCGTGGCCGTGGTCGGGCCGGCCGGGCCCACGGCTTCGTCGCCCACCGGGTCCACGGGGCCGACGTAGTAGATCACGCGGTTGGTGAAATCGACGGGCAGGGGTTCGCCCTTGGCCAGCATGTCCTGGATGCGCTTGTGCGCCGCATCGCGGCCGGTCAGCATCTTGCCGTTGAGCAGCAGCGTGTCGCCGGGCTTCCAGCTCGCGACCTCTTCCTTGGTCAGGGCGTTCAGGTCGACGCGCTTGCTCTTTTGCGTGTCGGGCGCCCATTCGACCTTGGGCCACAGGTCCAGCGAAGGCGGGTCCATGTAGACCGGGCCCGAGCCGTCCATGACGAAATGCGCGTGGCGCGTGGCGGCGCAGTTGGGGATCATGGCCACGGGCTTGGACGCCGCGTGCGTCGGGTACATCTTGATCTTGACGTCGAGCACCGTCGACAGGCCGCCCAGGCCCTGCGCGCCGATGCCCAGGGCGTTGACCTTCTCGTACAGTTCGAGGCGCATTTCCTCGACCTGGTCGAGCTTCTCGCCACGCTGCGACTTGGCCTGGAGTTCATACATGTCCAGGTCTTCCATCAGGCTTTCCTTGGCGAGCAGCACGGCCTTCTCGGCGGTGCCGCCGATGCCGATGCCGATCATGCCCGGCGGGCACCAGCCCGCGCCCATCGTCGGGATGGTCTTGAGCACCCAGTCGACGATGCTGTCGCCGGGGTTCATCATGATCATCTTCGACTTGTTTTCCGAGCCGCCGCCCTTGGCCGCGACGGTGATGTCGACGGTGTTGCCGGGAACGATCTGCGTGAAGATCACGGCCGGCGTGTTGTCCTTGGTGTTCTTGCGCGCGAAGTGCGGGTCGGCCACCACCGAGGCGCGCAGCATGTTGTCGGGGTGGTTGTAGCCGCGCCGCACGCCTTCGTTGACCGCATCCTCGAGTCCGCCGGTGAAGCCTTCCCAGCGCACGTCCATGCCGATCTTCAGGAACACGTTGACGATGCCCGTGTCCTGGCAGATCGGACGGTGGCCGATGGCCGACATCTTCGAGTTGGTCAGGATCTGGGCCATCGCGTCCTTTGCCGCCGGGCTCTGCTCGCGCTCGTAGGCGCGCGCCAGGTGGGCAATGTAGTCGGCAGGGTGGTAATAGCTGATGTACTGCAGGGCGCCTGCGATCGAATCGATCAGGTCCTGCTGGCGGATCGTGGTTGTCATCGTGGGTTTTCTATGTGGGGAACGCAACCCGCGATTATCCTGTGCTTCGCGGCAAAGCGCTGCAAAGTGCGCCAGTCTTCTATAACAGTTGACGGATTCACGCTGTCTTGTGCACCATGCCACGGTCCACGGGGAATGAGCCAGTGAGAATGGGTATCATTCATTTGATTGTTTTCTTTCACCTTATGGAGACTTGCGGATGACGCAACCGGCAACGCGACAGGAACGTGACACTTTCGGCCCGATCGAGGTCCCGGCCGACCGGCTGTGGGGCGCGCAGACCCAGCGCTCCCTGCAGAATTTCGACATCTCGGGCGAGCGCCAGCCGCGCGAGCTGATCTATGCCTTGGCGCTGGTCAAGCGCGCGTCGGCCCAGGTCAACCGCGAACTGGGCCTGCTCGATGGTGCCAAGTCCGAAGCCATCATTGCCGCCGCCAACGAAGTCGTCGAAGGCAAGCATGACGATGAGTTCCCGCTGGTCGTCTGGCAGACCGGCTCGGGCACGCAGACCAATATGAACGTCAACGAGGTGCTGGCCAACCGCGCCAGCGAACTGCTGGGCGGCGAGCGCGGCGAAGGCCGGCTGGTGCACCCGAACGACGACGTGAACAAGAGCCAGTCGAGCAACGATGTGTTCCCCACGGCGATGCATGTCGCGGCCGTGCAGGGCCTGACGTACCAGGTGCTTCCCGCCATTGCCCAGCTGCAGGCGACGCTCGAGGAGAAGTCGCGCGCCTTTGACGGCATCATCAAGATCGGCCGCACCCACCTGCAGGACGCCACGCCGCTGACGCTGGGCCAGGAGTTCTCGGGCTATGTCGCGCAGCTGGCCCACGGCCAGGGCCATGTGCGCGCGTCCATCGCGCACCTGTGCGAACTCGCGCTCGGCGGCACGGCCGTGGGCACGGGCCTGAACGCGCCCAATGGCTATGCGGGCGCGGTCGCCGTCGAGCTCGCGGAAATCACGGGCCTGCCGTTCGTCACCGCCCCGAACAAGTTCGAGGCCCTGGCCAGCGTCGATGCGCTGGTGCACGCCCACGGCGCGCTCAAGACCCTGGCCGCGAGCCTGACCAAGATCGCCAACGACGTGCGCTGGCTGTCGAGCGGCCCGCGCAGCGGCATCGGCGAGCTCAGCATTCCCGAGAACGAGCCGGGCTCGTCCATCATGCCGGGCAAGGTCAATCCCACGCAAAGCGAGGCGCTGACCATGCTGGCCGCGCAGGTCATGGGCAATGACGTGGCCATCAACATTGGCGGTGCCTCGGGCAATTTCGAGCTCAATGTGTTCCGCCCGATGGTGATCCACAACTTCCTGCAGAGCGTGCGCCTGCTGTCGGATGGCATGCGCAGCTTCAACGACCACTGCGCCGTGGGCATCACGCCCAACGAGGAGCGCATTGCCGAACTGGTGCAGCGCTCGCTGATGCTGGTCACGGCGCTGAACCCGCATATCGGCTACGACAAGGCCGCCTACATCGCCAAGAAGGCCCACCGCGAAGGCACCAGCCTGCGCGAAGCCGCCGTGGCCAGCGGCCACCTGACGGCCGAGCAGTTCGATGCCTGGGTGGTGCCGTCGCAGATGGTGGGGAATCTGAGCAGGGACGGGATGGCCTGAAATCGAGGAGTGGCGGCTCATCCTTCGACCCTCCGAAAGGCTCAGGGCTCAGGGCTCAGGGCTCAGGACGAACGGTATCAGTCATGCGTTCCGAGCCTGCCTGCGAATCCGATTCGCAGGATGAGCGTCCTTGCCCCGAGAGGATGCAGTGCTGCGGCCGGACGCCTGGCATCTGCTAAGGTGCGCGCCTTGTTCCCCGCCCGAAAGCTTCCCATGTATCTCCCGCCCCTGCGCACCGCGCTGCTGGCCGCCGCCATTGCGCTTTCCGGCTGCTCCGGACTGCGCATGCCGTCGATGCCCTCGATGCCGTCGTTGACCGGCTGGATGTCTGCCGCCAAACCCCAGGCGCCGGCCGTCGCGCCCGCGCTGCAGGCGGCCACGCTGCAGCCCACCGAGCGCACCGAGACCTGGCGCGGTACCTACCGCCAGCAGGCCGATGCCGGGCGCTTCACCGAATGCCGCAGCGGCGCCGAGATGCGCGTGGCCGAGGCGGGCGACAAGGCCTTGCTCGATGCGGCCTACCTGGCAAGCCGGGCTGCGCCCGGTGCGCCGCTCTTGGTGGAAGTGCAAGGGCGCTGGGTGTTGCGCGCGCGCGCCGATGCGCCGCCGTCGGCGAAAGAGCAGGAACTGGTGCTGCTGGTCGAGCGCTTCGTGTCGGTGTCGAGCCAGGGCTCGTGCGCCGGCTGGTAGCGGGCTTGTCAGCGCCGGGCTTCGAGTCCCGGCAACCCCATGCCGAAGCGCCGGTTGAGATAGCGTATCGATGACTTGTAGGCCGCATCGGCCCAGCCCGAGCGCTGCGGGTTGTAGCCGTCGCTCACCAGCGCCACATCTTCGCTGGGCAGCGGCTGCACGGCCCAGCGGAAGATGTCGCGGTTGCTGAACTGGTTGCCGGCGCGCAGGTAGTACCAGGCGTCGGGCCATTCGCGGAACACCGTCTTGCGTGGCGCGCCGATGGTCACGGGGCGGGTCACGCCATTGTTGGCGAACAGGTGGTTCAACCCGATCGCGACTTCCTTTTCCAGCGCTTCGAGCGGGCCGCGCGCCAGCTGCGCCCAGAGGTCGGCGCATTCGGACTGGTCGTTGTAGACCACGCGGATGGCGTTCTGCGTGGACGCATAATCCTCCAGCGGAATCTCCACCGAGTTGATGCAGTGGCCCGTGGTCCAGGCGCGCCACACATGGCGGCCGTCCGGCGTGATGATGCCGCGCCACCAGGGGTGGTCGTACCACTGGGTGATGGTGGTGACGCGCACGCCGACCAGCGCCTGGTACTCGGGCTGGGCGCGGATGCGATCGGCAATTTCCCCCTGCACCTGGGCCAGCGCGACCGGCGGCAGCGCAATCGCCAGCGTGCCGGCGGTGATTGCGCGGCGCGGGGTCTTGATCAGGTAGCCGGCGGGCGACTTGTCGATGGACAGCACGGCTTCATCGAGATGGATCTGCGCGCCGAGTTCGCGCACGCGCTGCTCCATGGCGCGCGTATAGGCCGACATGCCGCCCACCGGGTAGAGGCTCTGGCAATGGCCGCTCGGGCAGATGGCCCCGGCGTCGTTTTCCTCGTCGAGGTAGTCGAGGTAGGCCCTGGCGTTGAGGTCGTACTCGAGATCGGCACGGAAGCGGTAGGTTTCGTGCAGGAAGGCGCAGCCTTCGGCCCCTATCACTTTCTCGGCATAGGCACGCAGGCTCGGGTAGCGCTCGACATGGGCGCGCTCGGGGCCGCGCAGCAGTTTTTCATAGAGCTGGATCTCGTAGCCGCCGCGGTCGCGGTCGACATCGAGGCTGGGAAACACGCGGATGAATTCGTCGTTGTGGGTGGCATACATGCCGCGCGTATAGCCCAGCTCTTCCAGCATCTGGGGTTTTTGCAGCGGGATATCCAGCTCATGGGCCAGTTGCACCAGCACGTCCTGCCCTTCCATGATGCGCCGCGCTCCGAGCTGCACGAACGGTCCTCCGACCTGTTCGTCCGAGGCGGGCACATCGGCCACGCGCCCGCCCAGCCCGGCATCGCGCTCGAACAGGCACATGCGCGGGCCGTAGCGCGAAGCCAGCCGCAGCGCCGTGTGCAGCCCCGCCACGCCGCCGCCGATGATGGCGATCTCGCAATGGGCGGTAGTGTCGTCTGCGGCCAGCAGGGGCTGCGTTTGAGAGGCATCCGCCGCGCGGGCCGCGGCCGCGGATTCAGGGCAGGCGACCTCGCCGCCCAGCAAAAGACTGCGCATGCCGAACATCCTTTCCCATGGCCGCCAGCGGGTGGCAATCCTGGGCCAGTGTAGGGGGAGTCCGGTACGCAGCCCCCAAGGCTATGCGCAGGGCGTGGTTATCGCGCGGCCTTGCGCGCCTCGGCCAGCCAGCCGTCGAAGGTGGTCTGGTGCGCCTCGATCCAGCCCGCCACATGGCGCTCGATGTCGCCGGGCTTGTTCTCGCCCTCGAACATGCGGTTGTTCTCGGCATTGATGTCGTTGACCGGCAGCTGCATGATTTCGAACAGCTTGCCCGCGGCCGGGTTCTTCTCGGCCCATTGCTTGTTGGCCAGGATGTGCTGGCTGTTGGGCAGGAAACCGTAGTTCTTGCCGTTGGGCAGCTTGGTGTCCACGCCGCCATGGTCGCCAGGCGCCGCGCTGAAGGGCACTTCGAGCCACATCACGTCGGTGCCAGGCTTGAGCTGGGCGCTGACCCAGAACGGCGTCCAGGTGTAGTACAGCACGGGCTTGCCGGCCTTGTAGCGCGAGATGGTGTCGGCAATCAGCGCCGAATAGGTGCCTTGCTGGTGCGACACCGTGCCGCGCAGCTGGAAGGCATCGAGCTGGTGCTCGATGGCGGCTTCGCAACCCCAGCCCGGCGTGCAGCCCGTCAGGTCGGCCTTGCCGTCGCCATTGGTATCGAACAGCGTGGCCAGCTTGGGGTCCTTGAGCTGGTCGATGCTGGTGATGCCGTACTGGCTCGCGGTCTTCTTGTCGATCAGGTAGCCCTGGATGGCGCCGTCGGCAAACGTGCCCTTGCGCGTGAGCTTGGCGTCGCCGCCGGCATTCTTGTAGAAGCTTTCATGCAGCGGAATCCAGTGGTTGGCCATGAAGGTCGCATCGCCGTTGGCGATGGCCAGATGGGCCGTGGGGTACTCGACTTCCTGCACTGGCTGCACGTCGTAGCCGAGCTTTTGCAGTGCCTTGACGACGATCTGGGTCTGGAAGCTTTCCTCGGCAATCGGGCTCTTGAGCGGATAGACCTTGACGCCCTTGCCGGGCAGTTCGCTGCCGGGGGCCTGGGCCGCGGCCATCAGGCTGAAGCCCGCAAGGCAGGAGGCCAGCAGTGCGCGGCGCAGGCGGGAGGGGGTGTGCGACATATCGATTTCCTGTGTTCTGGGGAAGGGGCCCGGACATGTTGCGGTCGCGGGCAGGGCGGTCGGCCATGGCCCGCAGGCCATGGCGGGCGCCGGTCGTCAGGCGCGGGCGGCGTTGCCGGTGGGCGCGGCCGACGGCGCCGCGGGTGCGGCGGCGGCAGGCGCCGGGGCCGGGCGGGAGCGCAGGCTGCGCAGCACCCAGCCCAGCGGGCCGCGCTGCGTCCAGCCTTCGCCGCCGCGCTGGGGCTTGCCCATGGCCTGGGTGATGCGGTCCAGCGCGATGGCCAGCAGCACGATGCCCAGGCCGCCCACGGTGGCCAGGCCCATGTCGAGGCGGCCGATGCCGCGCAGCACCATCTGTCCCAGGCCGCCGACGGCAATCATCGAGGCAATCACCACCATCGACAGCGACAGCATCAGCGCCTGGTTGATGCCGGCCATGATGGACGGCATGGCCAGCGGCAGCTGCACCTTGAACAGCATCTGCAGCGGCGAGGCGCCATAAGCGCGGCTGGCTTCGATCAGGTCGGGGCGCACCTGGCGGATGCCCAGGTTGGTGAGGCGGATCAGCGGCGGCAGCGCGAACACGATGGTCACGATCACGCCCGGCACGTTGCCAATGCCGAACAGCATGACCACGGGCACCAGGTAGACGAACGCCGGCGTGGTCTGCATCGCATCCAGGAACGGACGCGTCCAGCGCTGGGCACGTTCGCTCGCGGCCAGCGCAATCCCCACCGGCAGGCCGATCAGAATGCAGAACGCCAGCGAGGTCAGCACCAGCGACAGCGTGACCATGGCCTCGGGCCAGATGCCCAGCAGCGCGACGATGGCCAGCGAGACCAGCGTGCCGATGGCGATCGCGCGGCCCGCGAACTGCCAGGCCAGCAGCACCATGACGGCAATCATGACCATCGATGGCACGCTCGTGAGCAGGCCCTCGACGCCTGTCAGCGTGGCATCGATGGGCGCGCGCACCGTCTGGAAGAAGGGCCGGAAATGCGTGACGACCCATTCGAGGCCGTGGTTGATGCTGTTCTGCACCTGGGCCGAGTCGCCCATCCAGTGCTGCACGTCGAGCATTTGCGCCAGCGTGGCCGGGGTGTCGGAAGAAGCGCCACCCAGGGCATCGTTGACCAGGCGCGGGCCGTCGAGCCAGTCGGTGTTGCCGGCTTGGACGCCGCCGCTGTTGCCCAGTGTCCAGGGGTCCATCGCGGCAACGGGATCGGCGACGCTGGCGGCGGTATCCGCGGGCACGTCGGTCAGCGGCAGGGGCATTGCGGACATGTCCATGGTGGTGGAGTCAAGCGCATCGGTGCTGACCTGGGCCAGTTGCGCGCCGGCGGCGGAGGGGGTGTTCACGGCGGTACTGCTCATGCGGCGCTCCCGGTGGTTGCGGTGACGGAGGAGGGCGGGCTTGGCGGCACGGGCGGCGTGTCGCGGTCGAGGAACTTGAGCAGCATGGTCTTGCTGACCACGCCCGCAAAGCGTCCGTCGGCCTGCACCACGGGCAGCGCGCAGGGCGCGGCCGCGACCTGGCCGAACAGGTTGGCCACGGGCGCATCCACGGCAATCGAGGGCACGTTGTCGAGATACGCATGCTGCAGCCCCAGCGTGCCGACATGGCCCTGCAGCGCGCGGCGCAGCGACTCGGCCGACACCGTGCCCAGGTAGCGCTGGCGCGGGCTCAGCACGTAGGCGAAGTCGCGGTCCGATTCCTCGATCATGCGCAGCGCCGGACGGCAGCCGCGGTCGCTGTGCTCGTTGACCACGGTGAGCGCGCGGCGCGCGATGTCGCCGGCCTTGAACACGGCCGCGGCATCGACGCCGCGGATGAAGTGGCTCACGTAGTCGTTGGCCGGGTTGCGCAGGATGTCGTCGGGCGTGCCGACCTGGATCACCTGGCCGTCCTTCATGATCGCAATGCGGTCGCCGATGCGCATGGCTTCGTCGAGGTCATGCGAGATGAAGACGATGGTGCGGCGCTTGACTTCCTGCAGGCGCAGCAGCTCGGACTGCATCTCGGTGCGGATGATGGGGTCGAGCGCCGAGAAGGCTTCGTCCATCAGCAGGATGGACGGATCGGAGGCCAGCGCCCGCGCCAGGCCGACGCGCTGCTGCATGCCGCCCGAGAGCTCGTCGGGGTAGCTCGCGCCCCAGCCGTCGAGGCCGACCTGCTCCAGCGCGGCCTGGGCCGCGGCCTGGCGTTCGGCGCGGTCGACACCGGCGAGTTCCAGGCCGAACGCCGTGTTGTCCAGCACGTTCACGTGCGGCAGCAGCGCGAATGACTGGAACACCATGGAGATGTCCTTGCGGCGCAGCGCGCGCAGTTCCCGGGGGCTCAGGCTGCCCAGGTCGGTGCCGTCCACCAGGATGCGGCCCGAGGTGGGCTCGATCAGGCGGTTGAGCATGCGCACCAGCGTGGACTTGCCCGAGCCCGACAGGCCCATGATGACGAAGATCTCGCCGGCCTGGATCTCGAAGTCGGCATCGAACACGCCGATCGACTGGCCGGTGCGCGCGAGGATCTCGGATTTGCTCATGCCCTGCTGGACCAGGTCCAGCGCGTCCTGCGGCGCATCGCCGAAGACCTTGAAGACATGTTCGATGGTGATCTGTTTGGCCACTGTTTCTCTCTCCCTCGTTGGATTGGATACAGTCCAGCGCTTTCGCGAAAAAGGCTGGCGTGCAAGGCCGAAGGCAGCACCTGATGCAAGGCCCACCAGCGACCGCGAAGGGCTGGTGCACGCCGGAAATGAGCGCAGCACATGGGCTCGGGGAGCCAGGCAAAACGCAGCAACAACGCGGTGATCGACACCTGTCTGCCGGCGATCCAGTGGTGGTGAAAACCGCCGCACTGGGCATCAGGACCACGATCGGCCCGATGACGGGGCTGCCAAGGCAACGCCGCCTGAAGTGGATCGAAACGTCAGGAAACGCATCGATTACCTGCATGGCAGGTTGTAAAGAAGCGTTGAATTGTATGAATTGAGTGTTTTTCTGTCAATAAAAGGTTTTTTTGGGCTGTGTTATCACGCGCGCGTTTTTTGCTCGGCAGTCCACGCCGGGCGTAAAAAAACCCGCGCCGC
The DNA here is from genome assembly GCF_013363755.1 of Comamonas antarctica. NCBI lineage: Bacteria > Pseudomonadati > Pseudomonadota > Betaproteobacteria > Burkholderiales > Comamonadaceae > Comamonas > Comamonas antarctica. The sequence continues at coordinate 2,668,215 of NZ_CP054840.1, read as the reverse complement.
GGAGCGCGGGGCGGGTTTGCTAGGCGCTGGATGCGCAGCGTTCAGTGGCTGCGCAGGGTGTTGTTGCGCAGCAGGCGGTCGGTGAAGGCGATGGCCAGTGCGCTCAGCAGGAAGGCAATATGGATTGCCGTCTGCGCAATCAGCACCTTGGAGTCGTAGTTGGCGGCGTTGATGAAGGTCTTGAGCAGGTGGATCGAGCTGATGCCGATGATCGACAGGCCCAGCTTGACCTTGAGCACGGTGGCGTCGACATGGCTCAGCCATTCGGGCTGGTCGGGGTGGCCCTCGATGTTCAGCCGGCTGACGAAGGTCTCGTAGCCGCCGATGATCACCATGATCAACAGGTTGGAGATCATGACCACGTCGATCAGCGCCAGCACCACCAGCATGATCACGGTTTCGTTGAGGCTGGTCAGCGGCGCGTCGGGCTTGTAGCCGATGCTCGTGACCAGCGCCTGCAGCGCTTCCTGGCTGCCGAACGCGGCCTCGACCAGGTGCCACAGCTCCAGCAGGAAATGCCAGACGTAGACGCCTTGCGCCAGGATCAGGCCCAGATACAGCGGCACCTGCAACCAGCGGCTGGCAAAGATGAAGGAGGCCAGCAGGCCCATCTTGGAAGAGGCTGGGAGGCCCGGGGGATTGGGGGTGTCCATGGGTGTGGAAAAGGCAAAGGAATAGGTGCGCGATTGTATCGGTGCGGCCTGACCGGCGGTGTGGCCTGGGGTTGAACGCACAGGCTGCCATGACGGACCGGCACGGCGCCGTCCAGTCAGTGACGTGTAAGACCCGCAGGCGACAGTCGCGGCACAATGAACCGAACTGCCTAGGAGACAGAATTACCATGAGCGCTTCGCCATCCGCGATTGAATCCGTCCTCGTCGAGAACCGTGTTTTCCCCCCGCCCGCGGAATTTGCCCAAGCCGCGCGCATTTCCGGAATGCCCGCCTACCAGGCGCTGTGCGCCGAGGCCGAGGCCGACTACGAAGGCTTCTGGGCGCGGCTGGCGCGCGAGCACCTCGACTGGAACAAGCCTTTCAGCCAGACGCTCGACAGCTCGAACGCGCCGTTCTTCCAGTGGTTTGCCGATGGCGAGCTCAACGCCAGCGCCAACTGCCTCGACCGCCACATGGGCACGCCCGTCGAGCACAAGACGGCGATCATCTTCGAGGCCGATGACGGCGCGGTGACGCGCGTCAGCTACCGCGAGCTGCTCGAGCGCGTGGCCCGCTTCGCCAACGCGCTCAAGGCCCAGGGCGTGCAAAAGGGCGACCGCGTGCTGATCTACATGCCCATGACCATCGAGGGCGTGGTGGCGATGCAGGCCTGCGCGCGCATCGGCGCCACGCACAGCGTGGTGTTCGGCGGCTTCTCGGCCAAGGCCGTGCAGGAGCGCATCATCGATGCGGGCGCGGTGGTGGTCATCACCGCCAACTACCAGCTGCGCGGCGGCAAGGAGCTGCCGCTCAAGGCCATCGTCGACGACGCGCTGGCTTCGGGCGAGTGCCCCAGCGTGCGCCAGGTGCTGGTCTACGAACGCACGGCCACGGCCTGCGCCATGCAGCCCGGCCGCGACAAGACCTTTGCCGAAGTGCTCGCCGGCCAGCCCGCCGAGTGCGCGCCCGTGGCCGTGGGCGCCGAGCATCCGCTGTTCATCCTCTACACCAGCGGCTCCACGGGCAAGCCCAAGGGCGTGCAGCACAGCACCGGCGGCTACCTGCTGTGGGCCAAGCTGACCATGGACTGGACCTTCGACCTGCGCCCCGACGACGTGTTCTGGTGCACCGCCGACATCGGCTGGATCACGGGCCACACCTATGTCGCCTACGGCCCGCTGGCCGCGGGCGCGACGCAGGTGGTGTTCGAGGGCGTGCCCACCTTCCCCAATGCCGGCCGCTTCTGGCAGATGATCGAGCGCCACCGCTGCTCGATCTTCTACACCGCGCCCACCGCCATCCGCTCGCTGATCAAGGCCGCCGAAGCCGATCCCGCGGTGCATCCCGACCGCAGCGACCTGTCGAGCCTGCGCCTGCTGGGCAGCGTCGGCGAGCCGATCAACCCCGAAGCCTGGATGTGGTACCACCGCCATGTGGGCGGCGAGCGCTGCCCCATCGTCGATACCTTCTGGCAGACCGAGACCGGCGGCCATGTGATCACGCCGCTGCCGGGCGCGACGCCGCTGGTGCCGGGCTCGTGCACGCTGCCGCTGCCGGGCATCACCGCGGCCATCGTCGACGAGCTGGGCAACGACATCGCCGACGGCACGGGCGGCATCCTGGTCATCAAGCGGCCCTGGCCCAGCATGATCCGCAATATCTGGAACGATCCGGCGCGCTTCAAAAAGAGCTACTTTCCCGAGGAGCTCAAGGGCTACTACCTCGCCGGCGACGGCGCGGTGCGCAGCAGCGACCGCAGCTACTTCCGCATCACCGGCCGCATCGACGACGTGCTCAATGTCTCGGGCCACCGCATGGGCACGATGGAGATCGAGTCGGCGCTGGTTGCCAAGACCGATCTCGTGGCCGAGGCCGCCGTGGTCGGCCGGCCCGACGACGTGACCGGCGAGGCGATCTGCGCCTTCGTGGTGCTCAAGCGCGGCCGGCCCACGGGCGACGAGGCCAAGCAGATCGCCAAGGAGCTGCGCGACTGGGTGGCCAAGGAAATCGGCCCGATCGCCAAGCCCAAGGAGATCCGCTTCGGCGACAACCTGCCCAAGACCCGCAGCGGCAAGATCATGCGCCGCCTGCTGCGCGCGCTGGCCAAGGGCGAAGCCATCACGCAGGACACCAGCACGCTGGAAAATCCCGCAATTCTCGAGCAGTTGTCCGAAGCCAACTGACCGGTCGCGCGCGGACTGTAGGACGGCGCCACCGCTTGCGCTGCCGGATCGCGCGCAGGGTCCGGGCTGGGGTAAAAACGCAGGGCAGGCGGCCCAGCCCGGGACCGCGCGTTGATCGAGGAGAAGAAACAGCATGCATTTCCGAACCATCATCCTGGCCCTGATCGTGCTGGCCATTGCCGCGCTCGCGGCGCTGAACTGGCCGGCGCTCGCGGCCATCTCCGCCGTGAACCTCGGCATCACCACCGTGCAGGCGCCGCTGGGCGTGATCATGCTGGGCCTGACGCTGCTGCTGGGCATTTTCTTCGTGGCCTATGTGCTGTCGCTGCAGACCTCGGTGCTGCTCGAGACGCGCCGCCACAACAAGGAGATGCAGGCCCAGCGCGAACTCGCCGACAAGGCCGAGGCCTCGCGCTTCACCGAGCTGCGCGCCGTGCTCGAAGCCCAGCACCTGCAAGGCCAGAACGCCGTGCTCGAGCGCCTCGACACGCTGGATGCGCGTGCCCAGGCCCGCTCGAAGGAACTGGAAAACAGCAACGCCGCCTATATCGGCCAGCTCGAGCAGCAGCTGCGCGACCGGCGTGTCGAGGAGCATCGGCTCGACGATCGCCGCCTCGATGAGCACCGCATCGAAGACCGCGGCTTCGTGCCGCCCGCGCGCGAATTTCCCTGAGTCAAAAAGCGCGCCCAGCAAAAAGCCGCCCGAGGGCGGCTTTTTCATGCGCACCGGCGCAGTGCTTACTTCTGGTCGAGAACCCAGGCTGCAAGCGCCTTGGCATCGGCGTCGCTCACCGTGGCGTTGGCCGGCATCGGCAGCGGTCCCCAGACCCCGCCGCCGCCCTTGACGATCTTGGCCGCGAGCTTGTCGGCAGCATCCTTCTGGTTGGCATATTTGGCGGCCACGTCCTTGAACGAGGGGCCGACCAGCTTCTTCTCGACGGCATGGCAGGCCATGCAGTTCTTGGCCTTGGCAAGCGCCAGGTCGGCCATGGCGGGAGCCGCAGCGCCCAGGGCCAGGGCAAGAGTGATCAGGGTGCGCTTCATCGTAAACTTTCGGTCGGTGTCTTGTTCTGCGGGAAATTGTAGTGGCGCCTGCGGCGGCACGCAGATCATGGGCTTTTCCAGAGGAGTCTTCCATGTGGATGTTGCTGATTGCATTGTTGTTGACGGTTTTGCGCTTCCTCGAGGTCGGCCCGCTGGCGCAGCTGTCGTGGTGGTGGCTGCTGCTGCCCTATGGGCTCACGGTGGCCTGGTGGGGCTATGCCGATGCCTCGGGGCTGACCAAGCGCCGCGTGGTGGAGCAGGAAGAGGCCCGCCGGCAAAAGCGCATCGACCGGCAAAAGCAGGCCCTGGGCACGCAGCGGCGGCGCTGACCCCCCCGGCAGGCGGCGGCAGTGCAGGTGCGACATAATCGGGCTTCCCCACGAGCCTTACCGCAACCTATCCCGAGATCACCATGCCCGCCTACCGTTCCAAGACTTCCACTGCCGGCCGCAACATGGCTGGTGCGCGCTCCCTGTGGCGTGCCACCGGCATGAAGGACGAAGATTTCAGCAAGCCCATCATTGCCATTGCCAACTCCTTCACCCAGTTCGTGCCCGGCCACGTGCACCTGAAGGACCTGGGCCAGCTGGTGGCGCGCGAGATCGAGAAGGCGGGCGGCGTGGCCAAGGAATTCAACACCATCGCGGTGGACGACGGCATTGCGATGGGCCACGACGGCATGCTGTATTCGCTGCCCAGCCGCGACATCATTGCCGACTCGGTCGAATACATGGTGAATGCCCACTGCGCCGATGCGCTGGTGTGCATCTCCAACTGCGACAAGATCACCCCCGGCATGCTGATGGCCGCGATGCGCCTGAACATCCCGGTGATCTTCGTGTCGGGCGGCCCGATGGAGGCCGGCAAGGTGCGCCTGGCCAATCCCACCACGCACAAGATCGAGTTCAAGAAGCTCGACCTGGTCGACGCGATGGTCATGGCCGCCGACGACCAGTACACCGACGAGCAGGTCGCCGAAGTCGAACGCTCGGCCTGCCCGACCTGCGGTTCGTGCTCGGGCATGTTCACCGCCAACTCGATGAACTGCCTGACCGAAGCGCTGGGCCTGTCGCTGCCGGGCAATGGCACGGTGCTGGCCACGCACGCCGACCGCGAGCAGCTGTTCCTGCGCGCCGGCCGCACCATCGTCGAACTGGCCAAGCGCTATTACGAAGGCGACGACGAGCGCGCGCTGCCGCGCGCGGTGGGCAAGAAGGCCTTCGAGAACGCGATCACGCTGGACATCGCGATGGGCGGCTCGACAAATACCATCCTGCACCTGCTGGCCATTGCCCAGGAAGCCGAGATCGACTTCGGCATGGCCGACATCGACCGCATGTCGCGCACCGTGCCGCAGCTGTGCAAGGTCGCGCCCAACACCAACAAGTACCACATCGAGGACGTGCACCGCGCGGGCGGCATCATGGCCATCCTGGGCGAGCTCGACCGCGCCGGCCGCCTGCACACCGACGTGCCTACGGTCTATGGCGCTTCGCTCCAGGAAGCCCTGGACGAATGGGACATCGCGCGCGCGCCCAGCGAAGCCGTGCAGACCTTCTACAAGGCCGGCCCCGCGGGCATTCCGACGCAGACCGCGTTCAGCCAGGCCACGCGCTGGCCGAGCCTGGACCTCGACCGCGCCGAAGGCTGCATCCGCTCGTACGAGCATGCGTTCTCCAAGGAAGGCGGCCTGGCCGTGCTCACGGGCAACATCGCCCTCGACGGCTGCGTGGTCAAGACCGCGGGGGTCGACGATTCGCTGCTGGTGTTCGAAGGCCGCGCGCATGTGACCGAATCGCAGGACGAAGCCGTCGAGAACATCCTGGCCGACAAGGTCGTCGCCGGCGACATCGTTATCGTGCGCTACGAAGGTCCCAAGGGCGGCCCGGGCATGCAGGAAATGCTCTACCCGACCAGCTACATCAAGTCCAAGGGCCTGGGCAAGGCCTGCGCGCTGCTGACCGACGGCCGCTTCTCGGGCGGCACCTCGGGCCTGTCCATCGGCCACTGCTCGCCCGAAGCCGCGGCCGGCGGCGCGATCGGCCTGGTGCAGGACGGCGACCGCATCCTGATCGACATCCCGAACCGCGCGATCAACGTGCTCGTCAGCGACGAGGAACTCGCGCGCCGCCGCGAAGCCCAGAACGCCAAGGGCTGGAAACCCGCCAAACCGCGCCCACGCAAGGTCTCGGCCGCGCTCAAGGCGTATGCCAAGCTGGTGATGTCGGCGGACAAGGGCGCGGTGCGCGATCTGTCGCTGCTGGATTGAGCTGTTTTTCGCGTCTAAGCGGCGCCAAAACGTGGCTTGTCCCTCACGGGGGGCACCGAGCAAGGGCCGCCCCGCAGCGATGGTGCCGTCCCCCTCCACCGAAGGATGAGAGGGGGAAGCGGCGAAGCCGCTCAGGGGGTGCTATTCATACTGCACAATCAGCGGATGCTGACCTATCCCCATATCGATCCCGTCGCGCTGCAGCTCGGCCCCATTGCCGTGCACTGGTACGGACTCACCTATCTGGCCGCGTTCGGCCTGTTCCTGTTCCTGGGCACGCGGCGCCTGCGCCATCCGCCGTTCTCGCGGCTCACGGGCGAGCAGGCCTGGACGCGCAAGGATGTCGAGGACATCCTGTTCCTGGGCGTGGTCGGCGTCGTGGTCGGCGGCCGGCTGGGCTACTGCCTGTTCTACAAGCCCGGCTATTACCTGTCGCATCCGCTCGAGATCTTTGCCGTCTGGCAGGGCGGCATGGCTTTCCATGGCGGGCTGCTGGGCGTGATTTGCGCGATGCTGTGGTTTGCGCATTCGCGCCGCCGCTCCTGGCTGCAGGTCGCGGACTTCGTTGCCCCGTGCGTGCCCACAGGCCTCGCGGCCGGGCGCATCGGCAACTTCATCAACGGCGAGCTCTGGGGCCGCTTTTCGAGCCCGGACCTGCCCTGGGGCATGGTGTTCCCGCAAAGCGGCTCGATGCTGCCGCGCCACCCCTCGCAGATCTACCAGTTCCTGCTCGAAGGCCTGCTGCTGTTCGTGCTGCTGTGGCTCTATGCGCGCAAGGAGCACCGCCAGGGCCAGGTCGCGGCGGCCTTCCTGTTCGGCTATGGCCTGCTGCGCTTCATCGCTGAGTACTTCCGCGAGCCCGATGACTACCTGGGCCTGCTGTCGATGGGCCTGAGCATGGGCCAGTGGCTGTGCCTGCCGATGATGGCCGCCGGCGTGGCCATGTGGGTCTGGGCCGGGCGCCAGCCGCAGCGCAGCATCGCCTGAGGTCGCGCGCGCGACAGCGCGCGCGCTGCCCGCGGGCAGGAGGTCGGGGCAGGGCAACCCATAATGGCGCCAGGGCCATGAGGATGCGATCCTGTGGTTATCTGTCATAAGGACCTGCTGCATGAATCTCGCATCGGAATGGATTGCGCGCGGGGTGTCTAAGCTGCGCACCTCGGAGCCGGCCACGGCCGCATCCGAGGACCCCAAGCCCGCGCCCAAGGCGGCGCCCGTGCGTTCCACGCATGAACGGCTCAAGGCCACGCTGCGCCGCGGCGCGGAGGTGCTGCCGCCGCGTGTGCTGCGCCGGCTGATGGAGGACCTGCAGGCGGCTTCCGCCGAGCAGGTCAGCGAAGTCGAGGGCGGGCGCCGTGCCCGGGATGTGATCGACTGGTACGCCAGCGCGGCGCCCGAGGCGCGCCAGGACCTGTGGCTGCTGATCTGCGAGCAGTTCGGCCCCGATGCCGAGCGCTTGCAGCGCGCGCGCCAGCACTATGACGAAGCCGATTCCGAAGTCGAGCGCAGCCAGGCCGAGATCGCGCTGCGCCGCGCGCTGACCTCGGCGCGCACGCGGCTGCTGCAGCGCTTCGCGGTGCCCTCAGGCGGCATGCGCTTCCTGCTCGACCTGCGCGCCGAACTGCTGGAGTTGCCCAAGTCGGACCGGCGCTTTGCGGCGCTCGATGCCGAGCTGGAGCATCTGTTTTCGACCTGGTTCGACGTCGCCTTCCTCGAACTGCAGCGGCTGAGCTGGGACTCGCCGGCCTCTCTGCTGGAGAAGCTGATCCAGTATGAGGCGGTGCATGACATCCGCAGCTGGACCGACCTGAAGAACCGGCTCGACAGCGACCGCCGCTGCTACGGCTTCTTCCACCCGCGGCTGCCGGGCGAGCCGCTGATCTTCGTCGAGGTGGCGCTGGTCGATGATCTGTCCGACAGCATCACGCCGCTGCTCGACGAGAACGCCGCCACCGCCGACATCAGCCGCGCCAGCACCGCCATCTTCTACTCGATCAGCAACACCCAGGCCGGGCTGCGCGGCGTGAGCTTCGGCGATTCGCTGATCAAGCATGTCGCGCAGACGCTCAGCGCCGAGTTCCCGCGGCTGCGCACCTTTGCCACGCTCTCGCCGATTCCGGGCTTCCGCTCCTGGCTGGCCAAGAACGGCACGCCGCTGCTCGCAAAGATGAGCGACAAGCCGCGCGGCGAACTCGCGCGCGCGCTGGGACTGGCGCCACAGGCCACGCTCGATGCGGCCATCCTGCTCGAAGCCGCCGAGAAGGCCGCGCAGCTGCCCCAGCAGTCGCCGGTGCGCCGCGCGCTGCTGTGGTGCGCCGCGCATTACCTGGGCAAGGAAAGCCACAACGGCCGGCCGCTCGATCCGGTGGCGCGCTTTCACCTGGGCAATGGCGCGCGCGTCGAGCGCCTGAACTGGGGCGGCGATCCGTCGGCCAAGGGCGCCAGGCAGTCCTTCGGGCTGATGGTCAACTATCTCTACGACCTGAAGAAGATCGACAAGCACCGCAGCCTGCTGGCGCAGGGCCGGCTGCCGGTCTCGCGCGACATAGAAACGCTTCTCAAGGGGTGATTTCTGCGCGCGCTGAACAACAACCACCAAAGGAGACAAGCGATGCCGGATATCTCTATGCAGCGCCGCGATGCGCTGCGCGCCGCGGCCGCGGCCATGGTCGCGCTCACGGGCCGCAGCTGGGCGCAGGGGTCGGGTTGGCCGACCAAGCCGGTCAACATGGTCGTGCCCTTTCCCGCGGGCGGCGGCACCGATGCGTTTGCGCGGCCGCTGGCGGCGCAGTTCGCCAAGAGCACCGGCAAGACGCTGGTCATCGACAACCGCGGCGGCGCGGGCGGCACCGTGGGCGCGAGCTATGCGGCCAAGGCGCACGCCGACGGCTACAACTATTTCATGGGCGGCACCCACCATGTGATCGCGCCCTCGGTCTATGCCCGGCTCGACTATGACCTCGAACGCGACTTCGTGCCGCTGGCGCTGCTGGCCAGCGTGCCGCAGGTGATCGTGGTCAATCCGCGCACCGTCGGCGCCAAGACCATCCAGGACCTGATTGCCGAGCTGCGGCGCAAACCCGGCAGCTTCAACTATGCCTCGGCCGGGGCGGGCACTTCGCACCATCTCGCGGGCGAGCTGTTCAAGCTGCAGACCAATACCTTCATCACGCACATTCCCTACCGCGGCGCGGGTCCGGCCTTGCAGGACCTGATCGCCGGCAATGTCGACATGATGTTCGACGGCCTGGGCTCGTCGGCGGCGCACATCAAGGGCGGGCGCATCAAGGCGCTGATGGTCTCCGGCGCCAAGCGCAACCCCTCGCTGCCCGACGTGCCCTGCGCGGCCGAGGTCGGCCTGCCCGAGTACAACATCACCACCTGGTACGGCCTGTGGGCGCCGAAGAACACGCCCGTCGAGCAGCAGAACCAGATGATCGAGGAGCTGCGCCGGCTGGGCCAGACCAGCGAGATCAAGGCCATCTGGGCGCAAAACGGCGCCGACTACGGCAGCCTGACCAAGGAGCAGTTCGCGGCCATGGTGTCGGGCGAGATCAAGCGCTGGGCCCAGGTGGTCAAGGCCTCGGGAGCAAAGGTGGAGTGAAGGCATGTCGGGTGAAGTGAAGGTGGTGCCGCCGGATGCGGCAGGCATCGTGCGCGTGCAGCTGTGCCATGCAGGCAAGCGCAATGCGATGTCGGTGCAGATGTGGCGCGAGCTGCGCGCGGCGTTTGCGGTGTTCCAGACCGATGCGCAGCTGCGCTGCGTGCTGGTCGAGGGCGGCAGCGACGGCGGCGAAGCCGCGTTCTGCGCGGGTGGCGACATCTCCGAATACCCGGGCTTTCGCTTCGATGCGGCGGCGCTGCGCGACTTCCATGAAAACGCGGTCTGGGGCGGGCTGTCGGCCATGCTGGACTGCGACGTGCCCATCGTCGCCGCCATCTCCGGCGCCTGCATGGGCGCGGGCGTGGAGATCGCGGCCTGCGCCGACCTGCGCGTGGCGGCGCAGTCGGCGCGCTTTGGCGCACCCATCGCGCGCCTCGGATTTCCCATGGCGCCGCGCGAAGCCGCGCTGGTCGCGACGGCCGTGGGCGCGCTTACCGCGCGGCAGATGCTGCTGGAAGCAGCGACCTTCAGCGCCGCCGAGATGGCCGCGCGCGGCTTCATCGGCAGCGTGGTCGAAGACGGCGCCGTGACCGCCGCCGCCGAAGCCAGTGCCCGGCGCATTGCCGCGCTCGCGCCGCAGGCCGCGCGGCACAATAAGCAGATCCTGCGCGCGCTGCTGGCCGCACCGCTGGGCGCGGCGCAAGCCATGGCGGCGCAAGGCGTGCACGGCATGCCCGGCAGCGACGTGTATGGCTACGCCGATGGCGCCGAACACCGCGAAGGCATTGCCGCCTTCCTGGGCAAGCGCACCCCGAATTTTTGAACGTTGACGAACCTTTTGCGGGATTTCCATGCTTTCTGACGACAACCTGTTTGCTGCGCTGCGCGCCGCCTTTCCCGCTGACCTCGACGCCACCGCCATCGAAGCCATTGGCGCAGACGGCCAAAGCCTGTTCTACAGCTGGCGCGACCTGGACCAGGCCAGCGCGCGCATCGCCAACCTGCTCGCGGCGCTGAACCTGCCGGCGCGCAGCCGCATCGCGGTCCAGGTCGAGAAGTCGGTCGAAGCCCTGCTGCTGTACCTCGCCACGCTGCGCGCCGGCCATGTGTTCCTGCCGCTCAACACCGCCTACCAGAGCGCCGAGATCGAGTACTTCATTGCCAATGCCGAACCCGCGGTGGTGGTCTGCGCGCCGGCCAACTTCGGCTGGGTCTCGAAGATCGCCTTCCAGGCCGGCACGCAGTCGGTGTTCACGCTCGGCGACGACCGCAGCGGCAGCCTGCTCGAGCGCGCCGCGCACTGCAGCGACCAGCATGAGCCCGTGGCCAGCGGCAAGGACGAGCTCGCGGCGATTCTCTACACCAGCGGCACCACGGGCCGCAGCAAGGGCGCGATGCTCAGCCAGGGCAACCTGCTGTCGAACGCGCGCGTGCTCAAGGACTACTGGGGCTGGCAGAAGGACGACGTGCTGATCCACGCGCTGCCGATCTTCCATGTGCACGGGCTGTTCGTCGCCATCCATGGCGCGCTGCTCAATGGCAGCAAGATGCTCTGGTTCGCGAAGTTCGACCCGGCGGCGGTGATCGGCCGCATGCGCGATGCCACCGTGTTCATGGGCGTGCCCACGCTCTACGTGCGCATGCTGGCCGACGCGCGGCTCACGCGCGAAGCCACGGCGCACATGCGGCTGTTCATCTCGGGCTCGGCGCCGATGCTGCCCGAGACCCACCAGGCCTGGCAGCAGCGCACGGGCCATACGATTCTCGAGCGCTATGGCATGAGCGAGACCATCATGCTGACATCGAATCCCTGGACCGCCGATGCGCAGCATGGCGGCCAGTCCGAGCGCCGCCCCGGCACGGTGGGCTTTGCGCTGCCGGGCGTGGACGTACGCGTGCTGACCGATGCGGGCGAGGCCGCAGCCGTCGACGAGATCGGCAACATCCAGGTGCGCGGACCCAACGTGTTTTCCGGCTACTGGCGCATGCCCGAGAAAACCGCCGAGGAGTTCACCGCCGATGGCTGGTTCAAGACCGGCGACGTCGGCCGGCTCGACGCGCGCGGCTACCTGAGCATCGTCGGGCGCAGCAAGGACCTGATCATTTCGGGCGGCTACAACGTCTACCCCGCGGAAATCGAAAGCTTCATCAACGACCTGCCCGGAGTTGCCGAGAGCGCGCTGGTGGGCGTGCCGCATCCGGACTTTGGCGAAGTCGGCGTGGCGGTTGTGGTGGCCAAGCCCGGTGCCCGGATCGAGGCCCAGCCGCTGGTGGATGCGCTCAAGGGCCAGCTGGCGAACTTCAAGATCCCCAAGCGCTGCTTCGTGGTCGACGAACTGCCGCGCAACACCATGGGCAAGGTGCAGAAGAACCTGCTGCGTGCGCAGTACCAGGAACTGTTCAAGGCTTGACGACGGCCGGCACCGGCCGCCAGGGCCGGTGCGTTCAGCGCAGCACGAGGACCGGAACGGTCGAATGCGTCAGCACATGCTGGGTTTCGCTGCCCAGCAGCAGGCGCTTGAGGCCCTTGCGGCCGTGCGAGGCCATCACGATCAGGTCGCAATCGTGTTCCTTGGCGACGTCAATGAGCGTCTCCGCGACCAGATCCGACTTCATCACGCTGGTTTTGACCGTGACGCCACGCGCTGCGCCGGTCGCTGCGATGTCGGCAAGCTGCTGTTGTGCGCTGTGCACCCACTGGTCCTCGATGCGCTTCACATCGTCGAGGCTGGTGTAGTCACCGCCCTCGAGATAGCTGCGCGAATAGAGCGGCACGACCTTGACGACGATCACGCCGGCCTTGCACAGCGCCGCGAGTGAGAGCCCACTTTCAATCGCCTGGTCGGACAGCGGGGAACCATCGGTTGCAATGAGAATGCGTCGGTACATACGGCCTCCTGGAATGAAACTTGGATGGATCGCAGGGTAAGCTTATCTGGGTTTTCGCAATTGATGAAGATCAATACGCGTATGATGCGCCCGAGTTACGCTTGCGCCATGTCCTACAAGAATCCCGAACCGTCCCCCGCGGCGGAGACGGTAGCGCTCGATTCCGGCCCCATGTCCCCCGAAGCCAGCGCTTCGCTGCTGGACGATCCACACGAGTGGAGTGCCTTTGGGCGGCCGGTCGGGCCGTCTGCCACCCACGATCCCGAACCTGATGCCTCCCGCCCCTGGGACTCCCATGTGGTCCTGCAGGGAATGCATTGTGCCGCCTGTGCCTTGACCATCGAGGAGGCGCTGCGGCGCGTGCCCGGCGTCGAGCGCGCCGAGGTCAGCGCCGCCACGCAGCGCGCGCGCGTGGTCTGGCATCCCGCCCAGGTGCTGCCTTCGCAGTGGATGGCGGCCGTGGGGCGCGCGGGCTACCAGGCGTTTCCCGCGCGCGATGCGTTTGCGCGCGAGGTCCGCAAGCGCGAAAGCCGGCGAGCGCTGTGGCGCTGGCTGGTCGCTGGCCTGTGCATGATGCAGGTCATGATGTACGCCTGGCCCGCGTACTCGTCCAAGCCTGGCGACCTGACGCAGGAGATGGAAGCGCTGCTGCGCTGGGCCTCGTGGGTGCTGTCGCTGCCGGTGGTGCTGTTTGCCTGCGGGCCGTTCTTCTCCAATGCGCTGCGCGACGTGCGCGCGCGGCGCGTGAGCATGGACCTGCCGGTGGCCCTCGGCATGCTGATCACATTTGTCGTGAGCACGCTGGGTACCTTCGATCCCTCGGGTCCGTTCGGCGCCGAGGTGTTCTTCGACTCGCTGACGATGTTCGTGTTCTTCCTGCTCTCGGGCCGGCTGCTCGAGATGCGGCTGCGCGACCGCACCGCGGGCGCGCTCGAAGCGGTGATGAACCGCCTGCCCGACAGCGTCGAGCGGCGCGCCGCCGACGGCCGCTGGGAGCGCGTGGCCACACGCCGGCTGCAGGCCGGCGACACGGTGCGCGTGCTGGCTGGCGAAGCCTTTCCTGCCGATGGCGAGATCTGCGAAGGCAGCACCCATGCCGACGAGGCGCTGCTGACCGGCGAATCGACTCCCGTGCTGCGCCATGCGGGCGACCGCGTGGCGGCCGGCAGCTACAACCTCGATGCGGCCGTGCTGGTGAAGCTCACGGCCGTGGGCGAGGGCACGCAGTTCGCGCAGATCGTGGCGCTGATGGAAAGCGCCTCGATGCAAAAGCCGCGGCTGGCGCAGCTGGCCGACCGCGTCGCGCGGCCGTTCCTGGTCGCGGTGCTGGCGGCGGCGGCGCTGGCTGCAGCGTGGTGGTGGTCCACCAGTCCGAGCCAGGCGCTAATGGTCGCGGCCGCGGTGCTGATCGTGACCTGCCCCTGCGCGCTGTCGCTGGCCACGCCCGTGGCCATGCTTACGGCCGCGGGCACGCTGGCGCGCAGCGGCGTGCTGGTGCGCAATCTGCAAGGCCTCGAGGCGCTGGCCGCGGTCGACACGCTGGTGTTCGACAAGACCGGCACGCTCACGCGCGACGGCATGGCCGTGCGCAGCCTGCAGCCAGGCAGCGGCGTCGATGCCGCCGAGGCGCTGGCGCTGGCCGGCTTGCTGGCGCGCCAGTCGGTGCATCCCGCGTCCCGCGCCGTGGCGCGTGCCGCTGACGCCAATGCAGATGCCGCCGCGCTCGCCGACCGCTGGCAGATCATGCAGGTGCACGAACGTGCGGGCTTCGGCATGCTTGCCACCGTAAGCGACATCGAACATCCCGCAAAGCCGCGCCATCTGCGCCTGGGTTCGCTGCGCCACACGGGCGCGCTGGAACAGGCCGGATCGGCGTTGCAGCAGGTCGTGCTGACCGAAGATGGCGAAGGCGCGCCGCGCGAGCTGCTGCGCTTTGATCTCAGCGAAGACCTGCGTGCCGAGGCACCTGCCGTGGTCGCGCAGTTGCGTGCCGCGGGTATCGAGGTGATGCTGCTGTCGGGCGACCGCGATGCGGCCGTGCAGCGCGTCGCCGCGCAGACCGGCATCGCCACCGCCGTGGGGGACTGCACGCCGCAGGACAAGCTCGCGCGCCTGCAGGCGGCGCAGGCCGCGGGCCGCCAGGTTGCGATGGTGGGCGACGGCCTCAATGACGGCCCGGTGCTTGCCGGCGCCCATGTCTCGTTTGCGTTTGGCCGGGCGGTGCCGCTGGCACGGTCGCGCTCCGATTTCGTCGTGCTGGGCGACCATCTGGAGCTGGTGGCCCAGACCCTGCTGCTCGCGCGGCGCACGCTGCGCATCGTGCGCCAGAACCTGGGCTGGGCCGCCGCCTACAACGCGGTGTCGGTGCCGCTGGCGCTGGCCGGCTGGATGCCGGCCTGGCTCGCCGGCCTGGGCATGGCGCTCAGCTCGCTGCTGGTGGTGCTCAACGCCGCGCGGCTGGCGCGCGCCATGCCGCTGCAGCCATCCGCTGCCGCCGCGCCCGCCGTGACGGGGCCGGCGCCAGCGCTTTCGGGAGCCGTCTGATGGAAGTCCTGTATCTACTCATTCCGTTGTCAGTGGTCCTGGTCCTGGCCATTGTCGCCGCCCTGTGGTGGGCGGTTTACCGGGGACAGTTCGAGAGTGTGGAACAAGAGGGGGAGCGGATTCTGAGAAACGATTGACATGTATCAATACACCAGAAGTCCGATGGATGAACACTTTGCAAGCAATACAAGAGGTGCGCGATGGATGCTCTAAAAAACAGTGCTGTGCATTACGACGACAAGGTCGTAAGACAGTTTTCAATCATGGCGGTCGTGTGGGGGGTGATCGGCATGGCCGTCGGCGTGCTCGTCGCCGCCCAGCTGGCATGGCCCGAACTCAATTTCGGCGTGCCATGGCTCAGCTTCGGCCGCCTGCGGCCGCTGCACACCAATGCGGTGATCTTTGCGTTTGGCGGCAGTGCGCTGTTCGCCACCAGCTACTACGTGGTGCAGCGCACCTGCCAGACCGGGCTGTTCATGCCCAAGCTCGCGAGCCTGACTTTCTGGTGCTGGCAGCTGGTGATCGTCGGCGCCGTGATCAGCCTGCCCATGGGCTATACCCAGGGCAAGGAATACGCTGAACTCGAGTGGCCGATCGACCTGCTGATCCTGGTGACCTGGGTCAGCTACGCCATCGTGTTCTTCGGCACCATCGGCATCCGCAAGGTCAAGCACATCTACGTGGCCAACTGGTTCTTCGGCGCCTACATCATCGCCATCGCGCTGCTGCACATCTTCAACAACATCTCCATGCCCGCAGGCCTGATGAAGAGCTACTCGGCCTATGCCGGCGTGCAGGATGCGATGATCCAGTGGTGGTACGGCCACAACGCCGTGGGCTTCCTGCTCACGGCAGGCTTCCTGGGCATGATGTACTACTTCATCCCGAAGCAAGCCGGCCGTCCGGTGTACAGCTACCGCCTGTCGATCGTGCACTTCTGGGCGCTGATCTTCACCTACATGTGGGCCGGCCCGCACCACCTGCACTACACGGCGCTGCCCGACTGGACGCAGTCCGTCGGCATGGTGTTCTCCATCATCCTGCTGGCGCCGAGCTGGGGCGGCATGATCAACGGCGTGATGACGCTGTCGGGCGCCTGGCACAAGCTGCGCGACGACCCCATCCTGCGCTTCCTGATCGTCGCGCTGTCGTTCTACGGCATGTCGACCTTCGAGGGCCCGATGATGGCCATCAAGACCGTCAACGCGCTGTCGCACTACACCGACTGGACCATTGGCCACGTGCACTCCGGCGCGCTCGGCTGGGTCGGCCTGATCACCATGGGCTCGCTGTACTACCTGATCCCGCGCCTGTTCGGCAAGGACAAGATGTACTCGGTGCCGGCCATCGAGCTGCACTTCTGGATGGCGACCATCGGCATCGTGCTGTACATCGCCGCGATGTGGATTGCCGGCGTGATGCAGGGCCTGATGTGGCGTGCGGTCAACCCCGACGGCACGCTGACCTATACCTTTGTGGAAAGCGTCAAGGCGACCTATCCGTTCTACGTGATCCGCGTGGTCGGCGGCCTGCTGTACCTGGGCGGCATGCTGGTCATGGCCTGGAACACCTGGATGACTGCCATCAACGGCCGCTCGGTCAAGGTGCTGATTCCCGCAGTGAACCCGTCGCACGCCTGAGGAGCCCACATGTCTGAACAAAACAAGAAAACCAGCGGCTTCTCCCACGAGAAGGTCGAAACCAGCAACTTCTGGCTGATCGTGCTGACGCTGCTGACGGTGGCTATCGGCGGCCTCGCCGAGATCGTGCCGCTGTTCTACCAGAAGTCCACCACCGAGGCGGTGCAGGGCGTCAAGCCCTACACCTCGCTGCAGCTGGTCGGCCGCGACATCTACCAGCGCGAAGGCTGCTACAACTGCCACTCGCAGATGATCCGCCCGTTCTACGCCGAGACGCTGCGCTATGGCCACTACTCGGTGGCCGGCGAGTTCGTCTATGACCACCCGTTCCAGTGGGGCTCGAAGCGCACCGGACCCGACCTGCACCGCGTGGGCGGCAAGTACAGCGACGAATGGCACCGCATCCACCTGAACAACCCGCGCGACGTGGTGCCCGAGTCGAACATGCCGGCCTACTCGTGGCTGGAGAAGACGCCGGCGGACCACGCGACCATTGCTTCGCACATGACCGCGCTGCGCAAGGTCGGCGTGCCGTACACGGACGACGAGATCAAGGCGTCGACCGATGAGGTCAAGGGCAAGACGGAAATGGAAGCCGTGATCGCCTATCTGCAGGTGCTGGGCACCGCGCTCAAGTAGGGAGGCCACACATGGACATCATCACTACCATGCGCATCGTGGTCACGCTGGCGTCGTTTGCCATCTTTGTCGGCATCTGGTGGTGGGCCTATGCCCGCCGCAACCAGGCACGCTTCGACGAGGCAGCGCAACTGCCGTTCGCGCAGGACTGAAGCGTCCTGCCTGCATAACGAGAACCACCCATGAGCGATTTCGTAAACAATTTCTGGTCGATCTTCGTGATCGTACTGACCCTCGGCGGCATCCTGTTTTGCGCGTTGCTGCTGTTCTTCACGGGCCGCAAGAAGGTCGTGTCCGCCGAAGACAGCACCACCGGCCATGTCTGGGACGGCGACCTGCGCGAGCTGAACAACCCGCTGCCGCGCTGGTGGGTCTGGCTGTTCGTGATCACCGTGATCTTCGGCATCGTCTATCTCGCGGCCTATCCGGGCCTGGGATCGATGTCGGGCAAGCTCGGCTGGTCGCAAGTCGGCGCCTACGAGGCCGAGATGGCCAAGGCCAAGGCGCAGATCGAGCCGCTGTATGCGCGCTTCGCGGGCATGACGCCCGAGCAGCGCGCCGAGGATCCGCAGGCGATGGCCATTGGCGAGCGCCTGTTCATGAACAACTGCGCGCAGTGCCATGGCTCGGACGCGCGTGGCGGCAAGAGCTTTCCCAACCTGACGGATGGCGACTGGCTGCATGGCGGCGCGCCCGAGCAGATCCAGCAGACCATCACCGAAGGCCGTTTCGGCATCATGCCGCCGATGGCCGCTGCGGTGGGCACGCCCGAAGACGTGCGCAACCTGGCGCACTACGTGCTGAGCCTGTCGGGCAGCCCGAACGACTCGCTGCGCGCCTCGCTGGGCAAGTCGCATTTCACGGCCTGCGCGGCCTGCCACGGCATGGACGGCAAGGGCAACCAGGCCATGGGCGCGCCCAACCTGACCGACGACGTCTGGCTGCACGGCTGGGGTGAGGCGGCGATCATCGACATCGTCACCCACGGCAAGCAAAACCAGATGCCGGCGCAAAAGGACAAGCTGACCGAAGGCCAGATCGGCGTCCTGACGTCCTATGTCTGGAGCCTCTCCAACAAGGCAGGCGCTGCTCACTGAGCACGCCAGGCCGGGGGCGATGCGCGTGCATCGCCCTTTTTCCGTTCAGCGTGCCGCGCGCTGGGCGCCCCATTGAAAGCCCCCCATGACACAGAAAACCTCTCCCGCACACGATCCCCGCCCCTGGTGGAAATTCGGTTTCGTCTGGATGGTCATCGGCGGCCCGGCCGTCGTGGTCGTGGCGGGCGTGGTCACCTTCTGGATTGCCGCCACGCACCCCGATCCGGTGATCGACCCGGATTACTACCGCCACGGCAGCGAGATCAACAAGACGCTGTCAGAGACCCCCGACATGCGCCTGGCGCCCGCGATGACCGGCCGCAACCATGCGGCCACCCCGGCCGAACTCGCGCCCGTCGACCGCTGAAACCCGTCCGCGGGTTTTCCGCAGCGTCCTCCTGCGTGCTTGCCGGCAGAATGAAAGCCTGGCTGCAAAAGGAGTTCCCGATGTGGGCAAGACGCTTGATGTGGATTCTCTGGCCGGCATTTCTCGCTGCCTGCGCAATGGAAATGCTGGTGTTTGCCGTGGTCGATCCCGCCCAGATCCAGTGGCAGGGCGCCGCGCTCGACTGGAGCCGGCAGGCTTTCTACACGCTGTCCTTCTTCGTGTTCTGGCTGGTCATCAGCGCCGCCGGGGCCTTGACCTGTCTGCTCGGCCTGCGCCCGGCCGAGGTCAACAGCTGGGGCAGTGAAGGGCCCCTGCGGCATCGCCGCCGCACCCCGGTGCGTCCTTCCTGAGACGACGCCTAGTCGCAGCGCTGGCTGTTGACGATGCGCTTGAGTGCGTCCGTATCCAGGATGCGGATATGCCGCTGCTTGACCTCGACGATGCCGTCCTCGACGAATTTCGAGAAGGTGCGGCTCACGGTTTCAAGCTTGAGGCCCAGGTAGCTGCCGATTTCCTCGCGCGTCATGCGCAGCACCAGTTCCGACTGCGAGAAGCCGCGCGCATGCAGGCGCTGCACCAGGTTCAGCACAAAGGCCGCGAGCCGTTCCTCGGCCCGCATGCTGCCCAGCAGCAGCATGACGCCATGCTCGCGCACGATCTCGCGGCTCATGACCTTGTGCACGTGGTTCTGCAGCACCGTGACCTCGCGCGAGAGCTCCTCCAGCCGGTCGAACGGCATCACGCAGACTTCGGCGTCCTCGAGCGCCACGGCGTCGCAGGTATGGCGGTCGTTGACGATGCCGTCGAGGCCGATGATCTCCCCGGCCATCTGGAACCCGGTGACCTGGTCGCGGCCGTCTTCGGTCGCCACGCAGGTCTTGAAAAAGCCCGTGCGGATCGCGTACAGCGAGGAAAACGGCTCGCCGTTGTGGAACAGCAGGCTGCCGCGCTTGACCTTGCGCCGCACCGCGACGATGGTGTCGATGCGCTGCATCTGGTCTTCGTTCAGGCCGATGGGCAGGCACAGCTCGCGCAGGTTGCAGTTGGAACAGGAGGCTTTGATCGCTTGTAGACTCATTGATGGGACCTCGGGGTGGACGGGGCCAACCCCCTTTATCGCATGGAACGCCGGCGCGTGCAGCGTCCGATACCTCTGGCCGCCGCTGACATGCATCAAATTGTCGCAGGCGTGGCGTGCGCAAGTCTTGATCGACATCAAGGTCCGGCAGGGTGCCTTGCGGCACAGTAGCCCAAAGCCCAAGGAAACCCCCCATGACCGCAATCACCCCCGAGCTGTTGCAGCGCTTTGACGTGCCGGGCCCGCGCTATACCTCGTTCCCTACCGCCGACCGTTTTGTCGAGGCCTTCGGCCAGGAGGACTACATCCTGGCGCTTCAGCAGCGCCGCCAGGGCGCGCCCGGTCTGGCGCGGCCGCTGTCGCTGTATGTGCACATCCCGTTTTGCGAGTCGCTGTGCTACTACTGCGCCTGCAACAAGATCGTCACGCGCCATCCCGAGCGCGCGCAGACCTATCTGCAATACCTGGCGCGCGAGATCGCGCTGCATACCGAACACTGCGGCACCGGCCAGCCCGTGAGCCAGCTGCATCTGGGCGGCGGCACGCCGACCTTTCTGAGCGACGCCGGCCTGGCGGAGTTGATGGCGCTGCTGCGCAGCCATTTCAACTTCCAGCCCGGCGGCGAGTATTCGATCGAGGTCGATCCGCGCACCGTCACGCCCGAACGCCTGGCCTATCTGGCGCAGCTGGGCTTCAACCGCTTGAGCTTCGGCGTGCAGGACTTCGACGCCGACGTGCAGAAGGCCGTGCACCGCGAGCAACCGGCGAGCCAGGTCTTCGCGCTGGTGCAGGCGGCGCGCGCGCTGGGTTTCGAATCGGTCAATGTCGACCTGATCTACGGCCTGCCATGCCAGACGCCGCAGTCGTTCGAGCGCACGCTGGCCCAGGTCGGCGAGCTGCGGCCCGACCGCATCGCGCTCTATGCCTATGCCCACCTGCCCGAGCGCTTCAAGCCGCAGCGGCGCATCGATACCGCGGCGCTGCCGGGCGCGGCCGCCAAGCTGGCGATGCTGGCGCGCGCGCTGGAGAGCTTCGAGCAGGCCGGCTATGTCTATGTGGGCATGGACCATTTCGCGCTGCCCACGGACGCGCTGGCCGTGGCCAAGCGCCAGGGACGCCTGCACCGCAACTTCCAGGGCTACAGCACCCAGCCCGACTGCGACCTGATTGCGCTGGGCGTCTCGGCCATCGGCCGGGTAGGGGCGACCTACAGCCAGAATGCGAAGGACCTCGACGAGTACTACGACTTCCTCGACCAGGGCCGGCTGCCCGTGGTGCGCGGGCTGGCGCTGGGCCGCGACGACCTGATCCGGCGCGCCGTGATCATGGCGCTGATGTGCCAGGGCGAAGTGCTGTTCGAGGCGCTGGACCAGGCCTGGCTGATCGATTCGCGGCGCTATTTCGCAGCCGAACTGGAGATGCTGGCCGAGTTGCAGTCCCAGGGCATGGTGGAAATCGACGCCGAAAGCCTGCGCGTGACCGCGATGGGCTGGTATTTCGTGCGCGCAGTAGCCATGACGTTCGACCGCTATTTGCAGGCCGACCGCAACCGCGCACGGTTTTCACGCATCATCTAGGTACCTCTGCACAAATCCCTGCGGCTGTTGGCAGCACGGCTCGCGAGGTTTGTGCAAAGCATCCCTAGGTTTTTTTGCCGCGCGTCAGGTTAAGCTGGCCGCAGCCTGGACGGCCGCAGCGCCGTCTTTCCACCCCTCTTTCCTGCCACCATGTTGCTTAGCCTGATCTGGACTGCTGCCGTGATGGGCCTCATGGGCGGCCCGCATTGCCTTGCCATGTGCGCCGCGCCCTGCGCCGTGGTCACGTCGGCGGGGGCCACGGGGGGCAGCGTGGTGCAGGTGCATGGCCGGCGCAGCCGGCTATGGCTGCGCGGCACGCTGTTTCACGCGGGCCGGGTCGCAGGTTACGCCAGCCTGGGCGCGCTGGCCGCCGTCGCGGTCGAAGGGCTGGCCTGGCTCAATATGCGCACCACGGCCATGCAGCCGGTCTGGACCTTCATGCATCTGGGCATCATGCTCTGGGGCATCCTGATGATGGTGCAGGCGCGCCAGCCAGCATGGATCGAAGGCGCGGGCCGCGCGCTGTGGCGGCGCGTGCAGCCCGTGGTGGCGGCGCCGGGAGGCAGCTTTGCCTCGGGCTTCGTCTGGGCGTTGATGCCCTGCGGCCTGCTGTATTCGGCGCTGCTCGTGGCCGCGCTCAGCGGCGGGGCGCTGGCGGGTGCGTTGTCCATGGCGGCATTTGCGCTGGGCAGCGGGCTTTGGCTGCTGGCCGCCCCCTGGCTCTGGGGCCGTCTGCGCGGCCGGCTCAATGGCTTGCGCGCGCATTGGGGCAGCCGCGCCGCAGGGCTGCTGCTGTTTGGCGTGGCCGCCTGGGCGCTGTGGATGGACCTGGTCTACAAGCCTTCGCTTTGGTGCCGCTAGGCCGGGCATCGCAATGCCGGGCAGCGTAATGCCGGGCAGCGCAATGCCGGGCAGCGCGGTGCTGCATCAGGCCCCATCAGTGGCCCCGCTGACGCCTGTCTCGCGGGTTCCTTCAACTGGCGCATGATCGCCTGGCCCGGTGCAAAAAAGCTGCACACTATCGCAAAGCCACGCCCACCCCTCAAGAACTGGCGATAATCGTCGAAACAAACGGGCAGTTGTGCAACCTTTTGTACAGTACGCTTTCAGTGTGAACTCATCTGTCCTGATCAATCCGCAAGCCTTGCGCGTAGGCATGTACATCCAGCTGGAAGTCGGCTGGATGCGCCATCCTTTTCCCGTCAACAGCTTTCGCATTGCCTCCGATAGCCAGCTCCAGACCGTCCAGGCGCTCGGGCTGGATGCCATCCGTTATTTTCCCGACCGCAGCGACATCGTTGCTTCCGAAGCTGCGGATGCCGGCATTGCCGATGCTGTCTCCGATGCGCATGCGACCATCGATGCGCGTGTGGAGGCGCAGCAACTCCCGGCTCCCGCTTCGGATGCAGCCGCGCCAGAGCCCGAGGCAGCGCCGGCGCGCAGCGCGCAGCGCTGGCAGTGCTGCGATGCACGCTATCGCGCTGCCGCGCAGGACTACTTGCAGCTCCAGGCCAATGCCGCCACCGAACCGGCGCAGGCCATGGCCCGCGCCGGCGCCATGGTGCAGAGCTACCTGCAGGATGTGCTGCCCACGGGCGACCTGGTGATCCGGCTGCTGTCCGAAACCTCGGGCAACCGCCAGGCCGAGCATCCGATCAACGTCACCGTGCTGAGCCTGCTGCTGGGCAAGGCGCTGGGCATGGGTGCCGCCCAGTTGCAGGAGCTGGGCATGGCAGCGCTCTTGCACGACATAGGCAAGGACTCGGCGCCCGGGGCGCCTTTGCCGACGCGTGCGCAATACGAGCGCCATGTGGGCGATTCGGTGGCTCTGGCGATGGGCATGGGGGCATCCAGCGAGGTGCTGACGGCCATTGCCCAGCACCACGAATTTGCCGACGGCAGCGGCTTTCCGCTGCACCTGATCGACGAGGACCTGAGCCCGGCGGGCAAGGTGCTGTGCCTGGTCAACGCCTATGACCGCCAGTGCAATCCCGAGCATGCGCAGACCGGCCAGACCCCGCACGAGGCCTTGTCCGCGCTGTACTCCCAGCAACGCGAGCGCTTCGACGCCGTGATGCTGCGCGCCTTCATCCGCATGATGGGCGTCTATCCGCCCGGCTCGGTGGTGCAGCTCGCCGATGGGCGTTACGCGATGGTGGTATCGGTCAACAGCTCGCGTCCGCTCAAGCCCGAGGTGCTGGTGTACGACGCCAGCGTGCCGGCAGCGCTGGCGCAGCCGCTGGATCTCGAGAAGTGCGCCGGGATCAGCATCCGGCGCAGCCTGCGCCTCGACCAGTTGCCGCGCGAGGTGCTGAGCTATCTCTCGCCGCGCCAGCGTATCTGCTATTTCTTCGAACGTGCGGTGGAGCCCGGCAATGCGCAGGCGGGCGCAGCATGAGCCATCCGTTCGAAGCTTTCTGGCACCAGACTCTCGATGCGCTGCTCGAAGCCGTGTGGTTGATCGACGAAGACACGCTGTGCATCCGCTTTGCCAACCGCGCGGCCGCGAAGCTCTCGGGCTACGACCGCCAAGCCATGCATGGCATGCCGGTGCAGGCGCTGGCCGCGACGCCGCAGGACCTGTGCCTCTGGGAGGATGCGAGCCAGTGGCAGACGGGCTCGCAGACACTGACCCAGGTGCAGTGCCGCGATGGCCTGCTGCGTCCGGTCGAACAGCGCCTGGAGCGCATTGCCGGCCCCTCGGGCAGCGATTCTGGCTGGCTGCTGCTGACGATGCTGGACCGCAGCGAGCAGGCGCATACCGAGCATGAACTCGAAGGCCTGCTGTCCGACCTGCGCGCCACGCTGGATTCGACGGCCGACGGCATGCTGGTCTGCAGCCAGGACGGCAGCATCCGCGCCTTCAACCACCGCCTGGCGGCGATCTGGGACCTGCCCCGGCACATGCTGGTGGAGCGCAACGATGCCTCCATCCTCGACTACATGGCCGCCAAGGTGCTGGACCGCGAGGGCTATGCGCTGCGCCTCGAGGAACTGCGGCGCCAGCCGCTGATCGACAGCACCGACGTGCTGGCGCTCGAAGGCGGGAAGATCATCGAGCGCCGCTCCGTGCCCCAGCTCAAGCGCGGCGCGCCCGTGGGCCGGATCCACACCTACCGCGACATCACGCGCGAAGTCGAGGTCCAGGCCGGATTGCAGCTGGCAGCGCGCGTGTTCGACTGCAGCCTTGACGCGATCTTCATTGCCGATGCCGGGCACCGGCTGGTGCGTGCCAATCCCGCGTGCCTGCGGCTGATGGGCGACCACGAGGTCGCCGGACGCAGCGTGCGCGAGATGTTCGGCTGCAGCGCACCGGCCAACTGGTACGGCGCCGCGGCCCAGGAGTGGAGCAGCGGCGGCTTCTGGCAGGGCAATCTCTGGCTGGAGCAGGGCGCGCAGCAGCGCTGCGCGGTGCGCCTGTCCTGGGTGGCGCTGCGCGATGCGCAGGACGTGGTGTTCCAGACCATCGGCTTCATGCGCGACCTGACGCAGCAGCAGCAGGCCCAACAGCGCATCGAGGAGCTGGCCTTCAGCGATGCGCTCACCGGGCTGCCCAACCGCCTGAGCCTGGCCGCTCATGTGGCCCAGGCCATCGAGCGGGCCGCGGACACGCGCGAAGTGTTTGCCATCCTGTTCATCGATCTCGACCACTTCAAGATCATCAAC
Organism: Comamonas antarctica; assembly: GCF_013363755.1. Taxonomy (NCBI): domain Bacteria; kingdom Pseudomonadati; phylum Pseudomonadota; class Betaproteobacteria; order Burkholderiales; family Comamonadaceae; genus Comamonas; species Comamonas antarctica. The sequence goes on along the minus strand of NZ_CP054840.1, from coordinate 2,642,944 downwards.
GACTCGCTGGGCCACCAGTTCGGCGACCGCGTGCTGAAGCTGGTCGCGGAGCGCCTGCTGTCCTGCCTGCGCTCGGACGATATGCTCAGCCGGCTGGGGGGCGATGAGTTCGTGCTCTATCTGCAGGGCTGCGACGAGGCCCTGGCCGCGAGCGTCGCGCAGCGCATCCTGCGCGAGATGCTGCGCCCCTTCCTGCTGGACGGAATCGGATTCTCGGTGCAGTGCAGCATCGGCGTGGCCCAGTATCCAGGCCATGGCCACACGCTCGATGAACTGATCATGCAGGCCGATACCGCGATGTACCGCGTCAAGGAACGCGGCCGCGGGCACTACAGCTTCTACCAGCCGCAGATGAACTCGGGGCTGCTGTCGCGCATGAAGCTCGAGCATGCGATGCGCCAGGCGCTCGAGCACGGGCGCATGGCGGTTTTCTTCCAGCCGCAGGTGCATATCGGCAGCAACCGGATCGTGGGCGCCGAGGCGCTGCTGCGCTGGACCGATCCCGATTTCGGCGTGGTGTCGCCCGGGGTCTTCATTCCCATGGCCGAGGAGTCGGGCTACATCGTCACGCTGGGCGCCTGGGTGCTCGAGCAGTCGATCCGCGAGGCTGCGCGCTGGAGCGAAAAGGGACTGCCGCTGAAGGTGTCGGTCAATGTGTCCGCACTGGAGTTCCGCCAGCCCGACTTCGTCGAGCGGCTTCGGTCGCTGCTGGCGCACCATGGCCTGCCCTCCCATCTGCTGGAACTGGAATTGACCGAAAGCATCCTGCTGCAGGACGCGCAGGAGATGGCGGCGCGCGTGCGCTCGATTGCCGATCTGGGCGTGGGCCTGGTCATCGATGATTTCGGCACCGGCTACTCCAGCCTCGGCTATCTCAAGAAGCTGCCGATCGCCAAGATCAAGATCGACCAGTCCTTCGTGCGCGGCCTGCCGCATGACGCAGGCGACCGCGCCATCGTCAGTGCGATCATCAGCCTGGGCAAGGCCCTGGGCACCGAGGTCGTTGCCGAAGGCGTGGAGACGGGGGAGCAGCGCGACTGCCTGCGGGCGCTGCATTGCCATTTCTTCCAGGGTTTCCTGTGTTCTCCCGGGTTGCCGCCCGATGCCTTTGGTGCGCGCATGAGCGAGCTGGGCGTCTTGGTGGAGGACGACTGGCGCGCCGCGCTGCACGGCGGCGCCGAGGTGGACCTGCAAGGCGGCAGCGCTGAGCGGCAATAACGGCTGCTGCGGACGGCCTGCAGAGTCGTCACGCCAAGCGGGTGGCGAGGGCCCGGGCAACTGGGCTTGCCCACCACCGGCAACTGATTTGCGGCGCGGGTAATGCCCTGTATCGATGCCGCTTCTGCAAGCGGCCAGGCTCCACAATCGCTCGATATCAATCAATTCCAGCTATTGTCTGTATTTTTCGGTTGATTTCATTTAAATCGGCTGTAGGCAAAAGCCGACTGCGTCAAAACTTCCTTTCCCACAATGCGCCGTTGAAACCCGTCATACATTAACTACACATTTCGCTTTCGAGTGAATGTGTTTTGAAACAGCGGGCTGGGTGACCGGCTCGCTAATATAAAAAGGATTTTGTATGAACGAAGATCGAGTTGCAGGAAACTGGAAACAATTCAAGGGCAAGATCCGTGAGCAATGGGGCAAGCTCACCGATGACGATCTTGATGTCGTTGCCGGCAAGCGAGACCAGTTCATCGGCCGCATCCAGGAGCGCCAGGGTCTGGTCAAGGAAGAGGCGGAGAACCAGTTGAAGGACTGGCAAGCCCGCAATCCCGATTTCCGTTTCGACGATTAAACGGCCTGACAATACCAATTCATTAACTCGCGGTTTCAAACGGCAAAACCAAAAATAATCCATTTTCGCCGTGATCCGCTGGAAACGAAAATAAGGAGATAATCATGAAATTCAAGCATAAAATTACCGCTGTCTTCGCTGTCGCCTGCATGTCCTCGGTGTTTGCGGTGACTCCCGCAGAGCACAAGGCCGCCAAGGACCAGATCAGCGCCGATTACAAGGCGGCCAAAGCCCAGTGCAACACCTTGAAGGACAATGCCAAGGATGTGTGCGAGAAGGAAGCCAAGGGCCGCGAAAAGGTCGCCGAAGCCGAACTCGAGTACCGCCGCGATGCCAGCGAGCGCCATCGCCACAATGTCGCCAAGGCCAAGGCCGATGCCGACTACGACGTCGCCAAGGAAAAGTGTGACGACCTGAAGGGCAACCCCAAGGACGTCTGCGTCAAGGACGCCAAGGCCGCCCATGTGAAGGCTCTCGAAGCCGCCAAGGTCTCCGAGGCGCGCAACGAAAGCAACGTCTCTGGCACCAAGCGCGCCGCCGATGTCTCCGAAGCCCGCAAGGACGCCAACGAGAACGTGCGCGAAGCCGAGTACAAGGCAGCCCGCGAGCGCTGCGATGCCCTGAGCGGCGACGTCAAGGACAAGTGCGTGGCCGATGCCAAGCGTATCCACGGCCAGTGAGTGGATGAGCAGGCCCGGGCCGCTCGCGGCCCAGGGCTGACAGCCTGATTTCAGGCGCAAAAGCCGCAGTTTCCTTCGCCGGGAACTGCGGCTTTTTGTCGCGCCTGACTTGCATCGCAGGCAAAAAAAAGTCCGCAACAAGCGGACTTTTCAAAACAACGGATTTCCAGAAGCAGGCTTTGAAAGCAGCGGCTCTCCAGAAAAGAACTCCGCGGAGCAACGGCCCTGCGGGCCGTCATTCATGTTGGTGTCTGCAAATTCCACCAGACCGGCATCCTGAACCGGGGTTCAGGTGGGCAAGGGCAGCTTGACGTTGGGTTCATCTGACGCGAGACGATCACGCTCACCAAGCGATGTACCAAGCCCGGGCTCAATGAGCATTGGTTCAAGGAAATATAAAGCCCAGCAGATTTGCAGACGTCTTCATTGTAATCTGGATGGTCCGACCCCACTGCTGGAGGCGCAAATTTTTACAGCAGTTGCGCGTCGGCTTCAAGCGCCTGATCGAGGCGCTCGAGCAGGGCCACGATGCGTTGCGCATCGGCCTGCTGCTGGATCATTGCCGCCTGGGCCCAGGCTTCGTCTTCCGCGCTGGTTTCAGGCACGGGTTCAGGTTCGGCAGCCGCGGGCGCGGGTCTGCGCTCCAGCGTCACGATGTCGAAGGCCATGTTGAGCGCAGCCAGCACGGCCACGCGTTCGCGCGAGCGCACCTTGCCGGCGTCGCGGATGCGGCCCATGGTGTCGTTGACACGGTCCACCGCTTCAAGCAGCCGCTCCTCGTGGCCCTCGGGGCAGCTCAGCAGGTAGTTCTGGTGCAGGATCTGGACATCGAGCTGCTTCATGCGCCGGCCCCTTCGTTGCTGGGCAGGCGCTCGATCAACGCATCGACGCGGGCCCGCGCCGCGCTCAGCCGCGAACGCAGCGAATCGCGCTCCTGGGTCAAGGCTGCAACCTGCTCGGCAAGCAGGGCGTTGGTGCGCTGGAGCTCCTCGTGGCGCAACAAAAGTCGCTCCACGCGGTCGGAGATAAGGTCGAGGGGTGACGGGGCAGACATAGACGGACCGATTGTAGAACCTGTAGCCCTGGATGAACGTAAGAAACAGTAGCACAGGGAGTGGTTCCATGCGCGTTTTCTCCGTTGTCCTACAAGCATCCCATCCCAGTGTGCCCAGTACGAGCCCGGGTGTGCGAAACCCCGTGCGGCAGGGCGCGGCTACAATGGCCGCCGTTGGTGCTCATGTGCCTGGTTCGCAGGCACGCAGTTCAACGGGAAGCAGGGAGGAATGCGCGCCCGCGTTCCGTGCCTGCGCTGCCCCCGCAACGGTCAGCGGATGAGTGTTTCCAATGCTCGCCTCTTCTTCACTGCCACTGGCCTTGCGCTGGGAAGGCCTGCAAGAGTGTGCTCCGCCCAGCCCGGATACCGGCCAACGAGGTGTGGCCCGCCGTCGCCTGCGACGCGGACCGCTTTAAACCCATTTGCCGACGGGGAGGTCGGCGCCGGGTGGCTTCATGTTGATTTTCATGCTTCACGCTTTTTCCGGCACGGCAGCGCCTCTGGCTGCGTGCAGCTGCGCCCTGGCGCTTGCCATCGCCTGTTCGGGCACGCAGGCCTGGGGTGAGGTTCCGGCCATGACCGAAACCGTGGTCACGGCCGCACGCGCGCCGCAGTCCGCCGAGCAACTGCTGGCCGACCTGTCGGTGATCGACCGCGCGACCATCGAGGCCAGTGGCGCCACCGGGGTCGCCGATCTGCTGGTGCGCGTGCCAGGCATACAGATGGTGCGCAATGGCGGCATCGGCAACACCACCAGCCTGATGCTGCGCGGCGCCGACACGGCCTATACCGCGGTTTATATCGACGGCGTGCGCTTTTCCTCGCAAAGCGGCAGCGGCGGCCCGAGCTGGGAAAGCATTCCGCTGGCCATGATCGATCGCATCGAAGTGCTGCGCGGACCCGCGGCCGCGATCTACGGCTCCGATGCGATGGGCGGCGTGGTGCAGATCTTCACGCGCCGTGGCGAGCAGGCACCGACAGGGTCCTTGTCGCTGGGTCTGGGCTCGAACGGCACGCGGCGCGCTCAAGCCGGCATCAGCGGCGTGCATCAGGCCTGGGACTATGCGCTGGATATCGCCAGCGAGCGCAGCGACGGATTCGACGTGCGCCCCAGCCGCAACCCTGACCGCGACGGCTATGACAGCCTGTCGGGCGCGGCCCGCCTGGGCTGGCGCATCGATGCGCGCCACCGGCTGAGTGCTTCGCTGCTGGCCAGCGACATGGATGCGGCCTACGACAACAGTCCGCGGCTTGGCGTGGATGACCGCGCAAAGCACCGCATGCATGCTGCGGGCCTGGACTGGAGCGCGCAGTGGAGCGAGCGCTGGAGCAGCCAGCTGGCGCTGAACACGTCGGAAGACCGGTATGAAACCACGCCCACGCCCTATCTGACCACCACGCAGCTGCGCGGCTTGTCGTGGCAGAACCAGTGGCGCCTGGGCGCCCAGAGCCTCTCGGCCACGCTGGAGCGGCGCGAAGACGCGCTGCAGAATGCGCCCATCGACCGCAAGCGCGCGCAGAACGCGCTCGCACTCGGCTACCAGTGGCATGCGGGCGCGCAGCACCTCCAGGCCCAGCTGCGGCATGACGATGACAGCGAGTTCGGCGGCAAGAACACCGGCAGCCTGAGCTATGGCTACGATCTCACGCCGCGGTGGCGTGCGACGGCGACGGCGGCAACGGCGTTTCGCGCGCCGACGCTCTTCCAGCGTTTCAGCAGTTACGGCAGCGCCGCGCTGACCCCGGAAAACGGCCGCAACCTGGAACTGGGCCTGCGTTACCAGGCCGGGCGCGACGCGTTTTCCGCCACCGCGTATCGCAACCGCATCAGCGACCAGGTATCGTTCCAGACCGGTGCGCGCGGCTGTGCGAGTTCGCAAGGCTGCTATGTCAGTGTCGCCCAGGCCGAATACCAGGGCGTGACGCTGGCCGGTTCCACCCATGCCGCCGGCACACGCTGGCATGCGTCGCTGGACTTCAACGCGGCGCGCGATGGCGCCACCGGCCTGTACCTGGCGCGCCGCCCGCGCCAGTTCGGCACGCTGGGCGCAAGCCGCAGCATTGCCGGCTGGCAGTGGGCTGCCGATGTGCAGTGGAGCGCGCGCCGTTACGACGATGCCGCCAACACCCGCGTGCTGGGCGGGTATGCGCTGTGGAATCTTTCGGCCACGCGGCAGCTGGCGCGCGACTGGAAGCTGCTGGCGCGCCTGGACAATGCATTCGACAAGTATTACGAAACCGCTGCCACCTACGCCACCGAAGGCCGGCGCTTCTTCATGAGCCTGCAATGGACTTCCACGCCTTGAATTCCATACGCTGCCCGGCGCTGCTGATCACCGCACCGGCCTCGGGCCAGGGCAAGACCACGCTCACGGCCGCGCTGGCGCGGCTGCACGCGCGCGCCGGCCGGCGCGTGCAGGTGTTCAAATGCGGGCCCGACTATCTCGACCCGCATTGGCATCAGCTGGCCAGCGGCGCGCCGGTGCATTCGCTGGACCTGTGGATGACGGGCGAAGCGGACGTGCGTGCGCGGCTGCATGCGGCGGCGTTGCGCGCCGACCTGATATTGATCGAGGGCGTGATGGGCCTGTTCGACGGCCAGCCAAGCGCCGCCGACCTGGCGCGGCTGCTGGATATTCCCGTGCTCGCGGTGATCGACGCCTCGGGCATGTCGGCCACGCTGGGCGCGGTGGCTTTCGGCCTGCAGCACTTCCAGCCTGGATTGCGCTGGGCCGGCGTGCTGGCCAACCGTGTGGCCAGCGCGCGCCATGCGCAGCTGCTGCAGGGCGGAGTACACGCCGACAGCCGCTGGCTGGGCGCGGTGCAGCGCATCGCCGCCGATGCGGGCACGGCCGCGCTGCTGCCGCAACGCCATCTGGGGCTGGTCGCGGCGCAGGAACTCGGTGACGGCCTGCAGCGGCTCGACGCGGCCGCCGATGCGCTGGCGCAGACGCCGCTGGGCCAGCGCAGCTGGGAGGACTGGCAGGAATGGAGCGTGTCATTTGCACCGCCCGCCCCAGCGTCGGCAGCGGCTGATGCGCCCGAAGCAATGGGGCCGTGGCTTGCGGGCCGCACCATTGCCGTGGCGCGCGACGCGGCCTTCAGTTTCATCTATCCCGCCAACCTCGACTGCCTGCAGGCCATGGGCGCGCAGCTGCGCTTTTTCTCGCCGCTCGCCGGCGAGCGGCTGCCCGACTGCGATGCGCTGTGGCTGCCTGGCGGTTATCCCGAACTGCACGCCGCGCGGCTGGCGGCGCAGACCGGCTTGCGGTCCGACCTGCTGGCCCACTGGCAGGCGGGCAAGGCGATCTGGGCCGAATGCGGCGGCATGCTGGCGCTGTGCGAAGGCATTGCCGCGAGCGACGGCCAGTACACGCCCCTGTGGGGCCTGATGCCCGGCAAGGCGCAGATGCAAAAGCGCCTCGCCGGCCTGGGCATGCAGCAGCTGCCCACGCCCTGGGGCACGCTGCGCGGCCATAGCTTCCACTACGCCCGGCTCGACAGCTCCGCGCCCGTGGCCGGGCGCAGCGCGCGTCCCAATGCCGATGCGGCCGATGCTGGCGGTGAATGGCTGTACCGGCATGGCAGCCTGCACGCGAGTTTTTTCCATGCCTGGTTTGCGTCGCATCCGCGCGCCATTGCCGCGCTGCTGGGCGCGCACGAAGCATCGCAGGAGGGCGCATGAGCGCAGCCCGCAGTGAACTGATCCTGGGCGGCCAGAAAAGCGGCAAGTCGCGGCGGGCCGAGGAGCTGGCGCGGGCATGGATGACGCAGTCGCCCGCGCACAGCGCCTGGCTGCTCGCGACGGGCCGCGCCTACGATGCCGAGATGCAGGCCCGGATCACGCGCCATCGGCACGACCGCGCCGAGCGCGTGCCCGGCATGCGCACGGCCGAGGTACCGCTCGATCTCGCGGCGGCATTGCGCCTGCACAGCCAGCCCGGTTGCCTGGTGGTCATCGACTGCCTCACGATGTGGCTCACCAACTGGATGATGCCCATGCCAGACGCGCCAGCCCCGGCCCAGGACTGGCCAGCGCAGCGCACGGCGTTCCTGGCCGCGCTGGCGCAGGCGCCCGGGCCGGTGGTGATCGTCGGCAATGAGATCGGCCTGGGCGTGATTCCGCTGGGCCGCGAAGTGCGCGCCTTTGTCGATGCGCTGGGCGCGCTCAACCAGCAGGTGGCTGCGGCCTGCAGCCATGCAACGCTGATGTGTGCGGGCTTGCCGCTCGTGTTGAAGGCGGGCCAATGACTGCTGAATTCAGCTTACATGCAAGGGGGAGGCAGCGGGTGTCGGTGTGGATGCCGGTGCTTGCTGCTGCGCTGGGGTTGGGGCTGGGGGGCTTGCCCGCAATGGCAGTGGGCGCTGGCCCGGCCGACGGCTCGGCCGGTGCGGCGCCGGTGGCGGCTCCTGCAATTGCGGTGGAGGCGCGGGCCGGCCAGCGCGTGGCTGCGCCCATCGTTCTGACGGACGCGCGTGGCAAGGTGGTGCGGCTGTCGGCATCGCCGCAGCGCATCGTGAGCCTGCTGCCGTCGCTGGCCGAATCGGTGTGCGCGCTGGGCGCGTGCGCGCGCATCGTGGGTGTCGACCGCTATACGACCTGGCCGCCGGCGCTGGCGCAACTGCCGCGCCTGGGCGGCAATCTGGAGCCGAATGTCGAGGCGGTGCTGGCGCTGCGCCCGGACGTGGTGCTGGTGTCGGTGGCGTCGCGCGCCATTCCACGGCTGGAGGCGCTGGGCCTGAAGGTGATTGCTTTCGAGCCGCGCACGCATGCCGACGTGCGCGCGGTGCTGCGGACACTGGCGGCCATGCTGGCGCTGCCACCGGAGCAGGGCGCCGAGCCGCTTTGGGCGAGGATCGAACAAGGACTGGTCCAGGCCGCGCAGGCGGTACCCGCCCAGGCGCGCGGCCAGCGCGTGTATTTCGATGCCAGCCGCGGCCCGGTCGCCGCGGGCGAAAGCTCCTTCATCGGCGAGACGCTGACGCGGCTGGGGCTGGTGAATATCGTGCCCGCGGCGCTCGGGCCGTTTCCGCGGCTCAATCCCGAGTATGTCGTGCGTGCCGATCCAGACCTGCTGATGGGCGCGCAGCGCAGCCTGGGCGACAGCCGCGAGCCCTATCCCGGCTGGTCCTCGCTGCGCGCCATGCAGTCCGGCCGCGTGTGCCGCTTTGCGGGGACGCAAGCGGATCTGATGATCCGCCCCAGCCCGCGACTGCCCGAAGCGGCGATGGCCATGGCGCGCTGCCTGCAAAGGCTTTATCCATGAATGCCCACCGGCTGCATCCGCGCTGGCTCGCGCTGGCATTGCTGCTGGCGAGCCTGATGCTGCTGTTGCTGGGCGCGGGGGTCGGCAGCACCGGCTGGGAAAGCGTCTGGAATCTGCGCGCCGATCCACTGGCCTGGCAGATCGTGCGCGACATCCGCCTGCCGCGCACGCTCGGCGCCTGGCTGGCCGGCGCGCTCTTGGGGCTCGCGGGTGCGGTGGCCCAGGGCGTGTTCCGCAATCCGTTGGCTGACCCCTATCTGCTGGGCAGTGCCTCCGGTGCTTCGCTGGGCGTGGCGCTGTCGATGGCGGCGCTCGGGGCATCGCCGTTTGCGCTGCAGGGCCTGCTGCGCCTGGGCATCACCGGCGCAGCGTTTGCCGGGGCCGCGGGCGCGGTGCTGCTGACGCTGGTGCTGGCCAAAGGCGCGCATGACACGCTGCGGCTGCTGCTGGCCGGCGTGGTGGTGGGCGTGGTGCTGGGCGCGGCCTCGTCGATGGTGCTGCTGCTGACGCCCGAGATCCTGCAGTCCATGCAATCGTTCATGCTCGGCAGCACGGCCTTCATTGGCTGGGATGCGTGTGCGCTGATGGCTGCGGTGCTGGCTGCCGTGCTGCTTGCGGCCTGGGCGCTGGGCCGCGTGCTGGACGGGCTCGCGCTGGGCGAAGCCACGGCGCAAAGCCTGGGCTTGCCGCTGGCGCCGCTGCGTCTGCTGCTGATCCTGCTGCTGGCGCTGGCCACGGGCACGGCCGTGGCGCAATGCGGGCTGATTGCTTTTGTGGGCCTGGCCGCGCCGCACCTGGTGCGCTCGCTGGTGCGCGCCATGCACCGCTGGCTGCTGCTGCTGAGCGCCGGCATGGGCGCGGTGCTGCTGCTGGGCGCCGACCTGTTGGCGCGCTGGCTCGTGGCGCCGCAGGAGCTGCCGGTGGGCGTGCTCACGGCGGTGCTGGGCGGCAGCTATCTGCTGTGGCTGATGCACCGGCGTCCACTGCAGGAGAGCGCATGAGTACGCTGCAGGCCGGCGGCGCCTGGGCGCTGCAGACGCAAGGATTGTCGGTCTCGCTGGGCGGCCGGCCGGTGCTGCACGATCTCACGCTGCGCCTTGCCACGGGCCGCTGGACCAGCATCGTCGGCCCGAACGGCGCGGGCAAATCGACGCTGCTGCGCGCGCTGGCCGGCATGGGCGAGGCCCGCGGGCAGGTGCTGCTGCAGGGCCGCGCGCTGGCGCACTGGCCAGGGCGCGAGCGCGCAAGAACGCTGGCCTGGCTGGGGCAGAACCAGGCCGCGCCCACGGAAATGTCGGTGTACGACGTGGCCATGCTGGGCCGGCTGCCGCACCAATCCTGGCTCGCCGCGCCCTCGGCGCACGACCATGCCGCCGTCGAGCAGGCGCTGCGCCGCACGCAGGCCTGGGACTGGCGCGCGCGCAGCCTGGGCCAGCTGTCGGGCGGCGAACGCCAGCGCGTGCTGCTGGCGCGCGCGCTGGCGGTGCAGGCCCCGGTGCTGCTGATGGACGAGCCGCTGGCCAATCTCGATCCGCCGCACCAGACCGACTGGCTGCATTGCATGCGGGAACTCGTGGCGCGCGGCACCACGGTGGTGAGCGTGCTGCACGAGATCTCGATGGCGCTGCAGTCGCAGGACCTGCTGGTGCTGGCGCAGGGCCGGGTGCTGCACCACGGCCGCAGCGCCGACGCGGCCTCGCATGCGGCGCTCGAGCAGGTTTTCGACCACCGCATCCAGGTGCGCGCCATCGATGACCAGTGGGTGGCCTTGCCGCGCCTGGCCCCGCGCGCGCACCCGTCGTGACGCCTGCGCGACCTTTTACAAACGTCGCAGCTGCGGCGTTGCTCACTCTTACGCATTGGAAGTGGAAAACCATGGAAATCGAACAAGCCCCCACCGTGAAGCCCTATGAGAAGCCCGAAGGCGAACGCCGCGGGCTGGTGCTGGTCAACACCGGCAATGGCAAGGGCAAGAGCACGGCCGCCTTCGGCCTGGCGCTGCGCGCGCACGGCCGTGGCAAGTCGGTGAAGATCTTTCAGTTCATGAAGGTGCCCACGGCGCGCTTCGGCGAGCACCGCATGTTCGAACAGCTGGGCATGCCCATCCAGGGCCTGGGCGACGGCTTCAGCTGGAAGAGCCAGGACCAGGAACACTCGGCGCAGCTCGCGCGCGAGGGCTGGGAGCGCGCGCGCGCGGCCATCCTGTCGGGCGAGCATTTCATGGTGGTGCTCGACGAGATCACCTATCCGCTGATCTATGGCTGGCTGCCGCTGGAGCCCGTGCTGCAGACGCTGCGCGAACGCCCGCGCGACGTGCATGTGGTGCTGACGGGCCGGCGCTGCCCGCCCGAGATCATCGAGATTGCCGATACCGTGACCGAGATGACGCTGATCAAGCACGCATTCCAGGCCGGCGTGCCCGCGCAACGCGGCATTGAAGACTGATCCCGGGGCGGGGAAAATGACCCCAGACATGAGCCATCTTCCATCCTCTGACGCGCCCGGCGGGCTTCCCGGGCCCACGCTGGCGGCGCAGCCGTTCGATGCGGCGGACCGCGCCGCGGTCTATCGCGCCATTCACGAGCGCCGCGACATGCGCCACTTCAGCGGCGGCGTGGTGGCGCCGCAGGTGCTGCTGCGCCTGCTGCGCGCCGCGCACCACGCGCCCAGCGTCGGCTTCATGCAGCCCTGGCGCTTCTTGCGCGTGCGCGACCGGGCGATGCGCGAACGCATCCATGCGCTGGTCGAGGCCGAACGCCTGTGCACCGCCGAGGCCCTGGGCGAGCGCGAAGGCGAGTTCATGCGCCTGAAGGTGCAGGGCGTGCTCGATGCCGCCGAAGTGCTGGTGCTGGCCATGCCGCCCGGCCGCGAGCAGCATGTGTTCGGCCGGCGCACGCTGCCCGAGATGGATGTGGCCTCGGCGGCCTGCGCCATCCAGAACCTGTGGCTGGCGGCGCGCGCGGAGGGGCTGGGCATGGGCTGGGTGTCGCTGTTCGATCCCGTGGCGCTGGCCGCGCTGCTGGGCATGCCCGAGGGCAGCCGCCCGCTGGCGGTGCTGTGCCTGGGGCCGGTGCCGGCGTTCTATGCCGAGCCCATGCTGCAGCAGGAGAAATGGGCGCAGCGCGCGGACCTCGCCGACATGCTGTTCGATGAAACCTGGGGCCGGCAGGCCGCGGGTGGCGAGGGTGGCGATGTGGGCTGAGGGCGTGGGCGTGGGCGGCGCGGGCGCCGCCGCGGCGGCGCTGCTGCTGGCGCTGCTGATCGACTCCCTGTGGGGCGAGCCGCCGGCGCGCGTGCATCCCGTGGTCGGCATGGGGCAGCTGCTGGGCGGCGCCAGCCGCTGGGTGGGCGCACCCGAAGCCACCGATCCCGATCTGGCGTGCTGGGCGCGTGGCGCCTTCGCCTGGTGCCTGATGGCCGCAGGCATTGCGGCCCTCTACGCGGCACTGCAATGCGGGCTCGCGCTGGCGCCGGCCTGGCTGGCCGTGCCGCTGCTGGCCCTGCTGCTCAAGCCGCTGTTTGCCTGGCGCATGCTGCAATCCGAGGTGCAGGCCGTGGAGGCGGCACTGCAGCAATCGCTGGCCGCGGGGCGCGAGCGCCTGTCGTGGCTGGTGAGCCGCGATGTGACGCAGCTGAGCGCGGCCGAAGTGCGCGAAAGCGCGCTCGAGACACTGGCCGAGAACCTCAACGATTCGCTGGTGGCGCCGCTGTTCTGGTTTGCGCTGCTGGGCCTTCCGGGTGCGGCGCTGTACCGCTTTGCCAACACCGCCGACGCGATGTGGGGCTATCCCGGCTGGCGCGGCGGGCGCTACTGGCAGTGGGGCGGCAAATGGGCCGCGCATGCCGACGATCTGCTGTCATGGATTCCGGCGCGCATCACGGCGCTGTTGCTGGCGCTGGCCGCCGGTGGATTGCCATGGGCGCGGCTGCGGCAGGAAAGCCGGCGCACGCCATCGCCCAACGGCGGCTGGCCCATGGCCGCGCTGGCGCTGGCGCTCGATGTGCGCCTGGGCAAGCCCGGCGCCTACGTGCTGCACGCCCAGGGCCGCGCGCCCGACGCGCAGGATTTGGTGCGCGGCCTGTGCATGGCGCGCCGCGCCGTGCATTGGCTGGCCGGGCTGGCACTGCTGGCCGGCCTGGCCGCACTGGGGAGTTCCCATGGCTGACAACCTGCATGGCGGCCCCGATGCGCTGGGCGTGGCCGCGCATGATTTCTCGACCAACGCCAACAGCTGCGGCCCCTGTCCCGATGCCGTGCAGGCGTTGCAGGCCGCGCATGCGCAGCAGTATCCCGATCCGGCCTACACGGCGCTGCGCGCGCGGCTTGGCGTCTTCCACGGCGTCGATGGCGCACGCATCGTGCCGGCCGGCAGCGCCAGCGAGTTCATCCACCGCATCAGCGCGCATGCGGCGCGCCGGGGCCTGCGCCACGCCGTGCTGCCCGACCACAGCTATGGCGACTATGCGCAGGCGGCCCGCGTCTGGGGACTGACAATCTCACGCCGGCTCGCGCTGGATGGCCCTGCGCCGGCGCTGCACTGGGCGTGCGAACCCTCGAGTCCGCTGGGCCGTGCCGACCCGGCGCTGGCGCAGTGGCTCGCGTGCGCCCAGCCTGGCCCGCATCTGCATGTGCTCGACTGCGCCTACCAGCCGCTGCGTCTCGACGGCCAGCGCAGCGCCTTGCCCGCGGGCGCCTGGCAGGTCTGGACACCCAACAAGGCGCTGGGCATGACCGGCGTGCGCGCTGCCTATGCCATTGCGCCGGAAGGCGCGCAGGCCGATGTCGAGGCGCTGCTGGCCCTCGCGCCGTCGTGGGTCGTGGGCGCGCATGGCGTGGCCTTTCTCGAAGCCTGGACCTTGCCGGCGGTGCAGCAGTGGCTGGCCGCCAGCCGGGTGCAGCTCGCGCAGTGGAAAACGGCGCAGATCGCACTGTGTGCGGCGCTGGGCTGGCAGATAGAAGCTGGCAGCCTGGCGAACTACCTGGTGGCGCGCTGGCCGCAGGCCGAGGCCGCGCGCATGGGCGCGCGCCTGGCCTGGCTGCGCCGCGAACATGGCATCAAATTGCGCGACACGGGCAGCTTCGGGCTGGCCGGCGCGGTACGGCTGGGGGTGCTGCCCCCGGCATCGCAGCAGGCGCTGGCCCGGGCCTGGCAGGCTGCTGAGCTTCTCGATGGAAACACATGAAGACCCACTCGACGCACCTTCCGTTGCCCACACCCGGCCAGCGCCCGGCCCTTTGCGTGATGGTGCTCGGCACCAGCAGCGGCGCGGGCAAGAGCTGGGTGGCCACGGCGCTGTGCCGCTGGTACCGCCAGCAGGGTTTCAAGGTGGCGCCGTTCAAGGCGCAGAACATGAGCAACCACGCGCGCGTGGTGCCCGCCGCAGGCGGCGCCTGGGGCGAGATCGGCACGGCGCAATACCTGCAGGCGCTGGCCGCGGGCTGCGTGCCCGAGGTGCGCATGAATCCGCTGCTGCTCAAGCCCGAGGCCGACATGCGCAGCCAGGTGGTGTTGCTCGGGCAGGTCGACCACGCGCTGACCCAACTGCCCTGGCGCGAGCGCGGCGCCCATGTCTGGCCGCACATCGCGCAGGCGCTCGACGCGCTGCGCGGCGAGAACGATGTCGTCGTGATCGAGGGCGCGGGCTCGCCGGCCGAGATCAACCTGCACAGCAGCGATATCGTCAACATGCGCGTCGCACGCCATGCGCAGGCGCACTGCCTGCTGGTCAGCGACATCGACCGCGGCGGCGCATTTGCGCACCTCTACGGCACCTGGGCGCTGCTGCCGGCCGACGAGCGCGCGCTGATCCGGGGTTTCGTGCTCAACAAATTCCGCGGCGACGCGCGGCTGCTGGCGCCCGGCCCGCAGATGCTCGAGGAACTGACAGGCGTGCCGGTCGTGGCGACGATTCCGCGGCTGGCGCAGCACGGCCTGCCCGAGGAGGATGGGGCGCACGACGCTGCCACCGCCGACGGCGCGGCGGGCGCGCCGGTGCAGGCCACGGTGGCGGTGATCGCCTATCCGCGCGCCAGCAATCTCGACGAGTTCCAGCCGCTGCTGAACGTTCCCGGCGTGCGCGTGGTCTGGGCGCGCAGCCCGGCGCAGCTGCTGGGCGCCGACTGGGTGATCCTGCCCGGCTCCAAGGCCACGGCCAGCGACCTGCGCTGGCTGCGCGCCCAGGGGCTCGATGCCGCGCTCGCCGCCCATGTGGCGCGAGGCGGGCGGCTCTGGGGCATCTGCGGCGGACTGCAGATGCTGGGCGAGGCCTTGATCGACCTGCATGGCGTCGACGGCAATGAAGCCGGGCTGGGGTTGCTGCCGCTGGTGACGGTGTTCGATGTGGAAAAGCGGCTGCTGCATGCCCAGGTGCGCCTGCCGGACATCGCGCCGCCGTGGCAGGCGCTGTCGCAGCTGGAGTTGCAGGTCTATGAGATCCACCACGGCCAGACCCGCTTGCGCGGCGACATGCTGGCGGCCGGCATGGTCGCGCATGAACGCGTGCCCGGCTTGCTGTGGCAGAGCGCCGACGGCCGCATCCTGGGCAGCTACTGGCATGGCATGCTGGAGAACGCCGCGGTGGTGCAGGCCCTGCTGGGCGCCGACGTGCCCACGCTGGACAGTGTCTTCGAGCGGCTTGCCGCGGGGGTCGACAGCTGGTTCGCGCAGGGCTGAAAAGAGGTTGTAGGTTCACTCCTTCAACCTCAGGCGGGCTGAACTGATAAGGCGCAAAAGGGAACGGCCTCAAGCTTGGTACGTACCGACGAGGTTGTCGCAGCAGCTTCTTCTGTCCGAACCCTTCACTATGAGGAAAGCCACCATGACCCAGCAATCGACCCTGTCCCGTACCCTGCAACTGACCCTGTGCGCCGTGGCCTTCGGCGCCGCCGGCATGGCCAGCGCCCAGCAGCCCAACAAGCTGCAGGAGTCGTCGAGCACTCAGACGCCTTCGCAGGCTTCGCCCAGCCAGGCCCGCAATCCGGACGGCGTGCGCGACCACACGCCGCAAGCCACCGCACCTTCGAAGTCGTCCATGGAAGCGCGCCAGCCCTCGCAGGCTTCGCCCACCAACGCCCGTTCGACCGATGGCCGCAAGGACGCACCTGCATCGCACTCGACGAACCACGGTCCTTCGCAGTCGCAAATGGAAGCGATGAAGCCTTCGCAGGCTTCGCCCTCGACCGCCGGTTCGCCCACGGGCCGATAAGCCCTGCTGCGGCGCAAGCCGCAGGTGCTGTCGAAAAGGCCCTGCGGGGCCTTTTTCTCGCTCTGCCGCTGCGGCACCGGGAATGTAGGTTCGCTCCTGCAACCGCAGGCGGGCTGAACTGATAAGGCTGGACAGTGAACTGCCCCAAGCTCTGGAATGTAACGCCGCAGTGGTCTCGCCACCGTCCATTCTTCCATTTACCGAGGAGATAACCACCATGACATCCACCTGGTCCCGCTCCGTTCAAATGACTCTGTGTGCCGCCGCGATCTGCGCCCTGGGCGCCGTCCAAGCACAGGAGACGCCCCGGCCGCTGTCCGCCACCACCACCAATGCCCAGACGGCGACTCAGCCTGCTGCCACGGGCACCTCGGCTGCGCAAGCGCAAATGCCGTCCCAGGCTGCGCCTTCGCAAGCGCGCAGCGCCGAAGGCCAGAAGATGCAACGTGCGCCCAAGGGGGAGCGTCACCAGGGCCAGCGCGGCAAGTACGCCAACCCGCAGCAGCACGAAGCTGCTGCCGTGCGCGCCGAAGAACGCGCCGGCCGCATGCCGCGTGGCCAGGACATGGACCAGTACCAGCGCAATGCGCTGGCCCGCTGCGATGTGTTCCGCAATGCCGATGACCGTCGCTCCTGCGCCGAGCGGGTGCGCTCGGGTGAAAGCAGCGGCAGCGTGCGCGACGGCGGCATGCTGCGCGAATACACCGAGCAGGTTCCCGTGCGTCCCTGAGCGCCGCCTGGCATTGCATGAGGGCCCCGCGGGGCCCTTTTTCTTGCGCGCGGCAAGACCATGCGGATCGCGCGCGGTTGATGCAGCATCTTCGCCGATGCTGCGCCGCCCGGCGATACTCCTTTCTTTGGACTTCCGCCGGCCGGTTTGCAATGACTCGTTTTTTGCCTGAAATCCCTTCCATCCACGACCCCGCATGGAACGCGCGCGTGCAAGCGCTGATCGACCAGAAGACCAAGCCGCTGGGCGCGCTGGGAATGCTCGAGCGCCTCGCGCACCGGCTGGCCTGCATCCTGCACTCCGAAGCGCCGCGGCTCGAACAGCCGCAGATGGTGGTGTTTGCCGCCGACCATGGCCTGGCGGCGCGCGGCGTCTCGGCCTATCCCGTCGATGTCACCTGGCAGATGGTGGAGAACTTTCTCGCGGGCGGTGCGGCGGTGAGTGTGCTGGCGCGGCAGAACGGGCTGGCGCTGCATGTCGCCGATTGCGGCGTGGCGCGCGATCTGCCCCAGCGGCCCTATGTGGCCGGCCAGCCCCGGCTGTGGGACTGCAAGGTGGCGCATGGCACGCGCGACTGTTCTTCGGCGGCGGCCATGAACGCCGCGCAATGCGACACCGCCATGCACGAGGGCGCGCAGCTGGTGCGCGCGCTGCCGGGCAATGCCCTGCTGCTGGGTGAGATGGGCATTGGCAATACCTCCAGCGCCTCGCTGCTGCTGGCGCGGCTGTGCGCAGTGGATGTGGCGCAGGTCACGGGCGCGGGCACCGGGCTCAATGCCGCGGGCGTGGCGCGCAAGATCGCGGTGCTGCGCAGCGTGCTGGCCTTCCACCACCAGGCGCAGGAGCCGCTCGAGGTACTGGCCGCCATGGGCGGTTTCGAGATCGCGGCCATGGTCGGGGCCGTGCTGCAGGCGGCGCAGGAGCGGCGCGTGATCGTCGTCGATGGCTTCATCACGACGGCCGCGGTGCTGGTGGCGAGCCGGCTGCGCCCGGCCGTGCTCGAGCGCTGCGTGTTTGCCCACCGTTCGGGCGAGCCGGGCCACACCATCATGCTGCAGGCACTGGGCGCCGAGCCGCTGCTGGACTGGGGACTGCGCCTGGGCGAAGGCTCGGGCGCGGCGCTGGCCTGGCCGCTGCTGCAATCGGCTTGCGCCATGCTCGGCGAGATGGCCAGCTTCGACTCTGCCGGCGTCGCGCGCCAGCAGGCCGAAACGGCCAGCGCCTGAACGCTCAACGCCGGCCCGAGGCAGCCGGGCGCTGCTTTTTCACCACCGACTGCAGGTGGCCCAGCAGGATAGGCACCAGCGGGTGTTCGGGGTCAGGGCGCCACATCGCCTGCAGCACCGACAGCGGCGCCTTGCGGGCCAGCGGCTTGAACACCAGCCCTTGCATGCCCGCGCGCTGCAGGCAGGCGGGCACCAGCGACACGCCCTGGCCCGTGCCGACCAGCGACAGCACCGACAACCAGTGGCGCACCTCATGCCGCAGTTCGGGATCGAACCCCGCCTTCTGGCACATGCTGCGGATCACACCGAAGTACTCGGGCGACACGGCTTCGGAAAACAGGATCAGGCGTTCATTGGCCAGCTGCGCCATCGCGATCCTGTCCTGCGCCGCCAGCGGGTGGCGCGCCGGAAGGCAGGCAATGAAAGGCTCGCTGACCACCACCTGCGCGCGCATCCCTGCGGGCGGCGCGAGCGTATGCATCAGCCCCAGGTCGATCTTGCCGCTTTGCAGCGCCGCGAGCTGGTCGATGCTGTTGAGTTCCAGCAGGTCCACGCGCACATCGGGGTATTGGGCGCGCATCAGTTCCAGCGCCTCGGGCAGGCCGCGGTACATGCTCGAGCCGACAAAACCCAGGCGCAGGCTGCCGGCCATGCCCTGCGCCACGGCGCGCGTGTCGGCCGCGGCGCGGCGCGTGCGTTCAAGGATGTCGCGCGCCTGCGCCAGCAGGTGCCGGCCCGCATGCGTCAGGCGCACGCCGCGGCTGTTGCGCTCGAACAGCTGGGCTTGGAGCGTGCCTTCGAGCTGCTTGATGGCCATGCTCAGCGGCGGCTGGGAAATGCACAGGCGCTTGGCCGCGCGGCTGAAATGCAGCTCCTCGGCCAGCACCACGAAGTACTGCAGCTGGCGGGTTTCGAGATGGATCATGCGGGGTGGTGACACGGGACGGGCCGTTCCATCCATTGCTTGGAAATATGAATCAATACTTTAATAATATTTGACGCGAATGGCTTGAGTTTCCAGAATTTGTTCCATGCGGCCGTGGAGGCCGCCTGGTTTCGAGGAGACAAAGCACATGCAAACCGCCGAGGGCGCCCGCAGCGCCGCCACATCCCATCCGGTTCCCGACCGCCATGGCAGCAACCTGTACACCACCGACGCGCAGTTCGCGCCGCTGCTGCAGCTGTATCTGCCGCCCGACGTGAATGCGCACCTCCAGCCCTACCTGTCGCGCATGGGCGCGCTGGCCGGCGGCCGGCTCGATGAACTGGCTCTGGTGGCCGACAAGAACCCCCCGACGCTGGCCCACCGCACGCGCAGCGGGCGCGACGCCCAGCGCATCGACAAGCACCCGGCCTATGTGGAGATGGAGCGCGTGGCCTATGGCGAATTCAGCCTGGCCATCATGTCGCACCGCGAGGGCGTGCTGGACTGGGCCGGCAAGCTGCCGCCGCTGGCCAAGTACGCGCTGACCTATCTGTTCGTGCAGGCCGAGTTCGGACTGTGCTGCCCGCTGTCCATGACCGACTCGCTGACGCGCACGCTGCGCAAGTTCGGTGCGCCGGAATTGGTCGCCAAATACTGGCCGCAACTCACCGCCACCGATTTCGACGACCAGGCCCAGGGCGCGATGTTCATGACCGAGCAGGCCGCCGGCTCCGACATCGCCAACACGCAGACGCTGGCGCGGCGCGATGCCGACGGCGCCTGGCGCCTCACCGGCGACAAATGGTTCTGCTCCAACCCCGATGCGGCGTTTGCCATGGTGCTGGCGCGCGTCGAAGGTGATCCCGCGGGCATGAAGGGGGTGTCGCTGTTCCTGCTGCCGCGCACGCTCGACGACGGCAGCAGCAACCACTACCGCATCATTCGGCTCAAGGAAAAGCTCGGCACGCGCTCCATGGCGAGCGGCGAGATCCAGCTCGACGGCGCGGTGGCCTATCTGGTCGGCGAGCAGGGCCGCGGCTTCGCGCAGATGGCCGACATGGTGAACAACTCGCGCCTGTCGAACGGCGTGCGCGCCGCGGGCATGATGCGCCGCGCCGTCGCCGAAGCCGAGTACATCGCGCAGCAACGACAGGCCTTCGGCAAGGCGCTGCAGGACATGCCGCTGATGCGCCGCCAGCTCGACAAGCTGCGCATCCGCTCGGAGCAGGCGCGCAGCATGCTGCTGCAGACCGCGCAGGCACTGCAGCGATCGGACGCGGGCGAGGAGGGCGGCTACGCGCTGCTGCGCATTCTCACGCCGCTGATCAAGTTCCGCGCCTGCCGCGATGCGCGCCAGGTCACGGGCGATGCGATGGAAGTGCGCGGCGGCTGCGGCTACATCGAGGAGTGGAGCGATCCGCGGCTGGTGCGCGATGCCCACCTGGGCTCGATCTGGGAAGGCACCAGCAACATTGTCGCGCTCGACGTGCTGCGCGCGATCCGCCGCGAAGGCTCGCTGCCCGCGCTGCAGCAGCACGCAGCCGGGCTGCTCGCGCAGACCGATGCCGCGCCCGCGTTCAAACAGGCATTGCACGCTGCGCTCGAGCGCGCGGCGGCGTTTGCCGCGGCCGCGGTCGATGCCAATGCCGAGGGCGAGCGCCTGGCGCGCACCGCGGCCTCGGCGCTCTACAACAGCTTCACGGCGATTGCCATGGCCTGGGAGGCCAGCCGCACCGCCAGCGCCGAACGCATGCGCTGGGCCCAGCTGGTGCTGGTGCACCGCGTGCTGCCGCGCGATCCGCTGCAGGACCTGCAAATACCCGCGGACTGGGCGCAGCCGGCGCATTGAGGCTTGCGCAAGAGATTCATAAAAGGAGACAACACCATGACCACCCGTCGATTCCTGCTGGCCTGTGCGCTGGCCTGCACCGCCGCCACCCCGGCCCTGGCCCAGGGCGAGGCCTTTCCATCGAAGCCGATCAACTTCGTCGTGCCGTTTCCGCCGGGCGGGCCCACTGACGCGATGGCGCGCACGCTGGCCGCGGCACTGACCGAGGAAATCGGCCAGAGCGTGATCGTCGAGAACAAGGCCGGCGCCGGCGGCAACATCGGCGCCGATGGCGTGGCGCGCGCCAAGCCCGATGGCTACACCATCATGTTCGGCACCTCGGGGCCGCTGGCCATCAACAAGAGCCTCTACAGCAAGATCACCTACGATCCCGCGACCAGCTTCGCACCCATCATCCGCGTCGGCTACCTGCCCAACATCCTGGTGGTGAATCCGAGCGTCAAGGCCAGCAACCTCAAGGAACTGATCGCGCTCGACAAGGCCCAGCCGAAAAGCCTCAACTACGCCTCGTCGGGCAACGGCGCCTCCTCGCATCTCGCGGGCGTGCTGTTCAACCGCATGGCCGGTACCTCGCTCCAGCATGTGCCCTACAAGGGCACGGGCCCGGCCCTCAACGACCTGATTGCCGGCCAGGTGCAGATGAGCTTCACCGACATCCTCACGGCCATGCCCTACATCAAGGCCGGCCGGCTCAAGGCGATTGGCGTGGCGACGGAAAAGCGTTCGCAGGCCATGCCCGACATCCCGTCCATTGCCGAGCAGGGCCTGCCGGGCTACGACGTGAGCGTGTTCTTTGGCGTGGTGGCGCCCGCGGGCACGCCGCCCGAGCGCATCGCCAGGCTCAACAGCGCTTTCGTGCAGGCGCTGCAAAAGGACAAGGTGCGCAGCAGCTTCGCCGCGCAAGGCCTCGAAGCCGCATCGGACCAGACCCCTGAAGGCCTGGCGCGCTTCATCAAGGAAGAAATGGCCAAGTGGAAAACCGTGGTCGACGCCTCGGGTGCAAAACTGGATTGAAACCCCCATGGACACGACAAGAATCCCGACGACCGGCGCGCTGCAGGGCCTGCGCGTGCTCGATCTCTCGCGCATCCTGGGCGGCCCGCTGTGCGGGCAGATCCTGGGCGACCATGGCGCGGACGTGCTCAAGGTCGAGCCGCCCAGCGGCGACGACACGCGCGCCTGGGGCCCGCCGTTCAAGGACGGCGTGGCCTCGTACTACCATGGCCTCAACCGCAACAAGCGCCTGCAGTTCCTCGACCTGTCTTCGGCGTCGGGCCAGGAAAAGCTGCTGGCGCTGATGGCGCAGGCCGATGTGCTGATCGAGAACTTCAAGATCGGCACGATGGAGAAATGGGGCGTTGGCTACGCGCAGATGCGCGAGCGCTTTCCGCGGCTGGTCTGGTGCCGCGTCAGTGGCTTCGGCGAGGACGGCCCGCTGGGCGCCTGGCCCGGCTACGACGCCGCGATCCAGGCCATGACCGGACTGATGAGCGTCAACGGCGAGCGCGATGGCGGGCCACTGCGCGTCGGCCTGCCGGTCGTGGACATGGTCACCGGCATGAACGCGGTGATCGGCGTGATGATGGCGCTGCACGAGCGCCAGCGCAGCGGCCTGGGCCAGCTCGTCGACGCCGCGCTCTACGACAGCGGCATCTCGCTGCTGCACCCGCATGCGGCCAACTGGTTCATGGACGGCAAGACGCCGCAGCGCTCGGGCAATGCCCATCCCAACATCGCGCCCTACGACGTGCTGCAGACCGGCACCATCCCGGTGTTCTTTGCCGTCGGCAACGACCGGCAGTTCCGGCTGCTGTGCGCGCACATTGGCTGCGCGGCGCTGGTGCAGGACGCGCGCTTTGTCACGGCGGGCCAGCGCTCGGTGCACCGCGACGCGCTCAAGGCGTTGCTGGAGCAGGCCCTCGCAGGCTTCGATGGCGACAGGCTGGCCACCGAGCTGATGGAAATCGGCGTGCCGGCCGCGCCGGTGCAGGCCGTCGATGCGGCGCTCGACCATCCGCATACGCTGCACCGCGGCTTGCGCGTGGAGCTGCCGGGCTACCAGGGCGTGGGTGCGCCGGTGAAGCTCTCGCGCACGCCGGCCAGCTACCGCCATGCGCCCCTGACGCGGGGCGACGACTTCGCGTGAAACCGCCGCGGCGCCCGCGTCAGCCCTGCGGCGCGGGCGTTTTCGGCTGGAAGTCGCAGTAGCTGGCCACGATGCACTCCCAGCAGCGCGGCTTGCGCGCCTGGCAGACATAGCGGCCCAGCAGGATCAGCCAGTGGTGCGAGTCGACCGCGTACTGCGCGGGCACGCGCTTGAGCAGCTGCTTTTCGACGGCCAGCGGATTGGCGCCCGGCGCCAGGCCGGTGCGGTTGCTGACGCGAAAGATGTGCGTGTCCACGGCCATGGTCGGCTCGCCGAACGCGACATTGAGCACCACATTGGCGGTCTTGCGGCCCACGCCCGGCAGGTCCTCCAGCGCCTCGCGCGTGCGCGGCACCTGCCCGCCATGGCGCTCGATCAACCGGCGGCAGGTCTCCATCAGATGCCGGGCCTTGCTGTGGTACAGCCCGATGGTCTTGATATACGACTCCAGCCCCTCGAGTCCCAGGTCCAGGATCGCCTGCGGCGTATTGGCCACGGGAAACAGCCGGCGCGTTGCCTTGTTGACGCCGACATCGGTGGCCTGGGCCGAAAGCAGCACGGCCGTCAGCAGCTCGAACACCGTCGTGTACTCGAGCTCGGTGTTGGGCATGGGATTGGCGGCCTTGAGCGTGGCGAAAAAGGGAACGATCTGCGCAGTCTTCATGGCGGGAACGCGGGGCAAAAGCCGATTGTGGGGCAAAACCCGCTGGCCGCGCGGCGCCGTTTCCGGGGGGGGCGTGCGCCAGCGCGCGCACGCGATGTGAATTTGATGAAAAATGCAGGGTTGGCAGCCCGAACGACTGCCATTGATTTTTGTTGCTGAAACGGACCATCTATGCAATTCGCCGAGCGCCTGAACAATGTGGAGACCTCCGCAATCCGTGAACTTTTCAAGCTGCTGGGCAAGCCGGGCATCATCAGCTTTGCCGGCGGCTTTCCCGACAGCGCGATGTTCGACGTCGCCGGCATCCGCGCCGCCACCGAGGCCGCGCTGACCGAAGAGGCGGGCGGTGCGCTGCAGTACGGTGCCACCGAAGGCTACCAGCCGCTGCGTGAACAGCTGGCCGCGCTGATGTCCGCCAAGGGCGTGACGGGCGTGGCTCCGACCGACCTGCTGGTCACCACCGGCAGCCAGCAGGCGCTGGACCTGCTGGGCAAGACCATGATCAGCCCCGGGGACAAGGTGATCGTCGAAGGACCGACCTTTCTGGCCACCATCCAGTGCTTCCGCCTCTATGGCGCGGAAGTGATCAGCGCGCCGATCGACGACCACGGCGTCGATGTCGAGCAGCTGGAAAAGCTGATTGCCGAGCACAAGCCCAAGCTGGTCTACCTGATTCCCACCTTCGGCAACCCCAGCGGCGCCACGCTGTCGCTCGAGCGCCGCCGCAAGGTGCTGGAGCTGGCCGTCAAGTACCAGACCCTGGTGGTCGAGGACGATCCCTATGGCGATCTGTACTTCGACGCGGCGCCGCCGCCGAGCCTGCTGGCGCTGTCGTTCGAAGTGCCGGGCAGCCGCGAGTGGCTCGCGCATTGCGGCAGCCTGAGCAAGGTGCTGAGCCCGGGCCTGCGCATCGGCTGGCTGGTGGCGCCGGCCGAGCTGCGCGACCGCGCGGTGATGTGCAAGCAGTTCAGCGATGCCCACACCAGCACGTTTGCGCAGGCCACGGCGGCCCAGTACCTGCGCGCCGGCCACATGCCGGCCACGCTGGCCAAGGTGCGCGCGGTCTACGCCGAGCGCGCACGCGCCATGGGCGCCGCGCTGCAACGCGAGCTCGGCGACGCGGTGAGCTTTGTCGCGCCCCAGGGCGGCCTGTTCCTGTGGGTGAAGCTCACCGGCGCGCGCGGCCAGCTGCAGGACGCGAATGTGCTGGCCCAGCGCGCCATCGCGCAGGGCGTGGCCTTCGTGCCCGGCGCGCCGTTCTTTGCGCAGAATCCCGATGTCTCGACCTTCCGCCTGTCGTTTGCCACGGCCGATGTGGCGAAGATCGAAGACGGCATCGCGCGCCTGGGCCAGGCGCTGCGGGCGCAGGCATGAGCGAGACACAGGGCGCGGGTGATGGCGCCGAGGAACGCATCACCGAACTGGAGATCAAGGCCAGCTATGTCGAGGACACGCTGGACCAGCTCAACATGACGATCTACCGCCAGCAGCAGCAGATCGACGCGCTGCTCGCCGAAGTCCGCCACCTGCGCCAGCAGGTGCCGGCGGACGGGGTGGGCGGCGGGCGCAATCTGCGCGATGAGCTGCCGCCGCATTACTGATTGCCTGCCAGGCTCGCCATGGACGGGCATCCCTGGCAGCCGGTCGGCGGTTCAGGACGCTACTCCGGCACCTTGTTCGCGATGCTCTTCATCTTCCCCAGGAACAGCCGCAGGAAGAAGCCGCCCATGCAGAGGATCAGCACGATGGCGATCAGGCTCATCAGGCCATAGTCGGTAGAAAACAGGTCGATCCACAATTTCATCCAGGTGCTCCAGTGAGGCCGGGGTGTTCCGGCGCGATGCCAGCACTATCGCCGGACGGTGCAGTGCGGCCATTGCGGCAGATCAAGCGCGCAGGCTTCTGTGCCGCGGTACTCCATTTGCCCGCAGCGCCGCCGCCCTTTGGACTACACGCGAGCTCGAAGCGCTCATGCAAGCTGGAGGTGTTGCGCGTGGAGGCGGAAAACTACTGCCCCATGCGTCTCGTCCCACCATTTCAGCAGGAGCCAACATGAGCACACCCGACCACAAGAACCTGAACCTGGATCCCATCACCGACGAACCCGGCGCCCACCCCGTGGGCACGGGCGTCGGCGCAGGTGGCGGCGCGCTGGCCGGTGCGGCAGCGGGCGCGATCGGCGGCCCGGTGGGCGCCGCCGTCGGCGCCGTGGTGGGCGCGGTGGCCGGTGGCCTGGCGGGGCACAGCGTGGCCGAGGCCATCAACCCGACGGCCGAGGAAGCCTACTGGCGCGGCGCCTACGACCAGGAAGAGTATTTCCGCGCCGACTACACCTATGACGACTATGCCCCGGCCTACCGCGCCGGCTGGGAAGGCCGCGCCGCGGGCCGCGAGACCTGGGAGGAAGTACGCAACGACTGGTCGTCGCGCTGGGACGGCGGCCGCCTGGGCTCGCGCCTGAAGTGGGACGAAGCCGAGCCCGCGGCCAAGGCCGCCTGGGAGCGCGCCAACCGCCACTACGTCTTCAACAAGCAGGAGTGAAACCGCGGCGCGGCAGGCTGTTTCAGCCTGCGCGCCGATCCGGCGCCCTGTCGTCTTCGGACGGCTGCGCATCGGGCAGAGGTTCGAGCCAGCCGGCCGCGGCGGTGATCACGCAATGCGTGAGCCGTTGCAGGCCGGCTTGCGCATTGCGCGCATGCGCCCAGTAAAGCGGCACGTCGACGGCCGTATCGGGCAGCACTTCCACCAGCGTTCCCGCATCGAGATAGCGCTGGATCATGAGCGTCGGCTGCATCGCCCAGCCGACCCCGGCCTCGCAGGCGCGCACGAACGCATAGGCCGATGGCAGCCAGTGCTTGGGCGGGCCGTGGCGCGAAGCCAGCCCCTGGGCCTGCAGCCACTTGTCCTGCATCGCATCCTTGCGGTCGTAGCTGAGCATGGGCGCGCGCGCGATGGTCTCGGGCGTCACGCCTTGCGCGAAATGCTGCTGCATGAATTCCGGGCTGGCCGCGGCTACATAGCGCATCGACCCCAGCGGCCAGGTATTGCAGCCGGTGATGCTGGTGGAGGTGGCGGTCACGGCGGCCATGACCGCGCCTTCCTTGATGCGCTTGGCGGTGTGGTCCTGGTCATCGATGCTGATGTCCAGCAGTTCGTTGCCCGCGCGCGTGAAGCTGGCCATCGCCTCCATGAACCACGATGACAGCGAGTCGGCATTGACCGCGAGCTTGAGCGTGGGCGGCATGGACTGGCCTTCGGCCACCAGCGCGGGATTGGTGCGGCGCAATTCGTTTTCCAGCAGCGCCACCTGCTCCACATGCAGGCACAGCCGGCGCCCGGCTTCGGTGCCGGTGCAGGGCTGGCCGCGCAGCACCAGCACCTGTCCCACGCGCTCCTCGAGCAGCTTGATGCGCTGCGAGACCGCCGAGGGCGTGATGTGCAGCTTGCGCGCGGCGCGCTCGAAGCTGCCTTCGCGCACCACGGCGGCAAGCGCTTCGAGTCCGGAATAGTCGAGCATTAGTTTGTCTCAAGTGGTTGCAATTAGTTTAATTTTACTTAATTTCTGCCGGGATCGACAATTTCCCTTATGTGGACAAACCTGATCTCCTCTTCCTGGATTGCCGGCTTCACGGTGTGCCTGTCGCTGCTCATCTCCATCGGCGCGCAAAACCTCTATGTGCTGCGCCAGGCGGTGCAGGGCCGGCATGTGCGGGCCTGCGTCGCATGGTGCGTGCTCAGCGATGCCTTGCTGATCGGCATTGGCGTGGCCGGCATGGCGCAACTGCTGGCAAGCATGCCCGGGCTGTCGTTCTGGCTGTCCGCGGGCGGGGCGCTGTTTCTGCTGTGCTATGGGCTCTATGCGCTGTGGCGCGTGGCCTATGCGCCCGATGTGGCCATCCAGGAGCCGCAGGCGGCGCAGCGCGGGCTGGTCGGCGTGCTTGGCACGCTGGTCGTGATCACGCTGTTCAATCCGCATGTCTATCTGGACACCGTGCTGCTGGTAGGCAGCATCGGTGCGCGCCAGGACGGTGCGCTCAAGGCGGTATTCGTGGCCGGCGCGGCCAGCGCCAGCCTGCTGTGGTTCCTGCTGCTGGCCAGCGCGGGCCGGCGCCTGCAGCAGGTGTTCGCGCACCCGCTGCCCTGGCGCGTGCTCGATGCACTGACGGGCGTGATGATGCTCGCGCTGTCATGGTGGATCTGGAGCGGGATCGAGACCGCGGCGTGAACTCCGCGCCATGAAAAAAGCGCTGCCGGGGCAGCGCTTTTCGTGCGGTCAGAAGGTTCAGAACGCGGGAACGACCGCGCCCTGGTACTTGTCCGCGAGGAACTTCTTCACATCGTCGGAATGCAGCGCCTGGATCAGCTTGGCGATCGCCGGGTCGTTGGCGCGGTCCTTGCGCGCGGCGACGATGTTGGCGTAGGGCGAATCCTTGCCTTCGATGAACAGCGCATCCTTGGTCGGGTTGAGCTTGGCTTCGATCGCGTAGTTGGTGTTGATCAGCGCCAGGTCCACATCGGCCAGCGCGCGCGGCAGCAGCGGGGCCTCGAGTTCGCGGAACTTGAGCTTCTTCGGGTTCTTCACCACGTCCAGCGGCGTGGGGGTCAGGCTCTTCGGGTCCTTGAGCTCGATCAAGCCCTGCTTGGCCAGCAGCAGCAGCGCGCGGCCGCCATTCGACGGGTCATTCGGGATGGCCACGGTCGCGCCGTCCTTGAGGTCCTTGACGTTCTTGACCTTGCGCGAATAGGCGCCGAAGGGCTCGACATGGATCTTGCCGTTCGGCACGGCCACGAGCGAGCTCTTGCGGTCCTTGTTGTAGCTGTCGAGGTAGGGCTGGTGCTGGAAGAAGTTCGCGTCCAGCTGCTTGTCCTCGACGGCGGCATTGGGCTGCACATAGTCGCTGAATTCGCGCACCTGCAGTTCGACCCCTTGCTTTTGCAATGCCGGCTTGACGTGGTTCAGGATCTCGGCGTGCGGCACGGCGGTGGCTGCCACCTTGAGCACCACATCGGCGGCATTGGCGGTGAGCGCCAGGGTGGCAAGAGCAATCGCGGAAAGGGTTTTCTTCAGCATGACAAAGGCTTTCTTCGGGAAGTTGCAATGGCGCTCTGCGCCGTAACTTGTGGCGCGCAGCCCGTAGTTTAGTGGGATGCGCCACAGTCCAACGGCAAAAACAGCATTCTGGTTATAAGAATGTGGTTTTTTATGCAATCCAGGCGTTTCCATCCTGTCGTCTGCCGCGATTTCGTCCTGGGCGAAAGTGTGTCTTTCCGTGATAATCGCGGCCAGGCGCCAGAAGGCGCCCAGATCCAGAGGTGCCCTGTTTCAGGGTTCAACGATAAGCAGGTGCGCCTGGCCGTCCGGCCGGCAATTCCTGCGCTGCCCCCGCAACGGTAGGCGAAATCTCAGGTCCTCACGCTGGTCGCAGCCGACCGGCAGTCACTGCGTGCCCTGGCGCGTGGGAAGGCGAGGGCTGAGCCGCAGTGCTGTCAATCGACAGCCCGCGGCGTTTCGCAAGCCCGGATGCCGGCCTTTGCGATCGCTTCGGACGCCGCGGGAGTGCGCATGTCTGGGCAGGCATGCTGGCTTGGGTGCGCGCAGGGGCGCGGCCCGCTTGTGCCTGCGTTCTTGCAAGCGTGCTGCCGCGGTGGTTTTTGGTCCCTGGGCTTCGCGGGTGAGCGAAGCCGCGCCTTGAAATCATCCCATGCAATCCTACCGATCGCGGCCGGCACGTGGCCGCGCCGCCCGCTCATTCTCTCTTTCGCCCGCCATCGCGCTGAGCCTGCTGGCCGGCGCCGCCCAGGCCGCCGCGCCTCAGGCGGCCGCGCTGGGCGAGGTGTTCGTCACCGCCACCGCGCGTCCCGAAGAGCGCTCGCGCATTGCCGCCACCACCCAGACCATCGAGCGCGCCGATATCGAGCGTTCGTCGGCGCAATCGGTCACCGACCTGTTGGCCGAGCATGCGGTGGGCTTTCTCAGTGAATGGACCGCCGCGCAGACCTCGATGAACCTGCGCGGCGCGGCCACCGACGGCCAGGGCCGCGACTACCGCGGCCAGGTTGCGGTCTTGCTCAACGGCCGGCGCGCGGGCACGGCCAACCTGTCGAAACTGAGCCTGTCGGATGTGGAGCGCATCGAGATCGTGCGCGGCCCGGGCTCGGTGGTCTATGGCAGCCAGAACATGGGCGGCGTGATCAATATCATCCTGCGCACCGGCGCCAGTGGCGGCGGCAATCGCGCATCGGTGGCCGGCGGCAGTGCCGGGCTGTGGCGCGCGGACGCGCAGCTCGGCGGCGCCGACGAGCGCTGGGACTGGTATCTGGGCGCCAACCTCGGCGGGCGCGACGACTACAGCTCGGGCAGCGGCGGCGGCGAACTGAAGAACACCAGCTACAAGCGCCGCGGCGCGGCCGGCGCGCTGGGCTGGCAACTGGCCGACCTGCACCGCATCGAGCTGCAGCTGCGCACGGACGGCATCTACAACGCTGGTTTCCGCGGCTCGGGCGCCAACATCTACAGCCGCGACAACCGCGACAACCGCTCGGCCGACCTGCGCTACGAAGGCGGCCTGCCCGGCGGGCGCGTGAGCTGGCTGGCGCATCTCTACACCTTCGAGGACGTGGATGAATTCAACTGGGCCTCGCCGGTGATCAGGTCGGGCACGGCGGCCGTGCCCGGCACCGCGCGCGACTACAACCTGCGCAAGCTCGACGCGGCCGGCCTGCGGCTGCAGCCGCGACTGCGCCTGTCCGACACGAACGACCTGCTGCTGGGCTTCGACTATGAAAAGAACCGGCTGCGCTCCGAGCGCGAGCGCGTGGCCATGCCCGGCGGACCCGCGGGCCAGGTCGCGCCCTATGACAACAACCAGACCGAGCACACGCATGCGCTGTATCTCGAGGATGCGCAGACCTTTCTCGACAACCGCCTGACGCTGCGCGCCGGCGTGCGCAAGACCTGGGGCGAGACGCGCTTCGACCAGACGCCCAATGTGGCGGCGGCGCTGACCACGGCGCGCGACTACGACCAGACCACCTGGTCGACCGGCGCGACCTGGAAGGTCAATGACGCCTGGGCGCTGCGCGCCAGTGCCTCGACCGGTTTTCGCGCGCCGACGGCCAGCGAACTGTCGGCCGATTTCACGGCCGTGGGCGGCGGGCGCAGCTTCGGCAACCCGAACCTGAAGCCGGAATCAAGCCGCCAGTTCGAAGTCGGCACCACGCTGCGCCAGGCGGCGTGGCGCGTCGATGCCGCGCTGTTCCAGAACACGATCTCCGACCGCATCATCACCGTCTCGCGCGGCCCGAGCACCAATACCTCGGACTACGCCAACAACGCCGCCGACATCGTGGCGCGCGGGCTCGAACTGAGCGCCAACGGCGATCTTGGCCGACTGGCGGGCGGCGCCACGCTCAGCGCGTTCGGCAATGGCTACTACCACTTCACGATGAAGGACCAGGGCGCGGCGGCTTCTGCCAACACCGACCGCGTGCAGCGCATGTACCAGTACGAGGCCGCGGCCGGCCTGCGCCTGGCACGTGGCGCGGACCGCAATGCCGGCGACTGGAGCGCGCAGCTCACGGCGCTGCTGCGCGGGCCGATGTGGTACGACACCGAGGAAAACCTGCTGATCCCGCAAGGCGAGCCGAGCAGCACGTTCATCCACCGCAAGGGCGCGTTCACGGTATGGAACCTGCGCGGCGAGTACCGCCTGAGCCGCGGCGTGAAGCTGTTCGCGGGCATCAACAACCTGTTCGACCTGAACCGCCATCCGATCTTCATTGCATTGGACCAGCGGCCCTGCATCGCCAATCCCATCTTCCAGAACGGCGGCTGCGGCACCTCGATGCCAGGGCGCGAGTGGCTGGTCGGGCTGCAGGCGGACTTCTGACGACCATGCCACGCACTGCCACTGCGCTGCCTGATCGGCGCGCGCTGCTGCAAGCCGGCGCGGCGCTGGGCCTGGCTGCGCTTCCCGGACGGCCGCGGGCCGCGGCGTCGGCGCCCGCTGCCGCACCCATCCGCCTGCGCGATGCGCTGGGGCGCGAGCTGCGGCTGGCGCGGCCCGCGCAGCGCATCGTCACGATCTTCTCGTCCAACACCGAGCTGGTCGCGGCGCTGGGACTGGTGGATCGCATCGTTGGTGTCGAGGAGTACACGCGCTTTCCGCCGGAAGTGGCGGCGCTGCCGCGCGTCGGCGGGCGGCTGGGCTTCTCGGTCGATGCGGTGGTGGCGCAGCGGCCCGATCTGGTGATCGTCACGCCTGCGCGCCAGGCCGCGCACCAATTGGTCGATCCCATGGAGCGCATCGGCGTGCCGGTCATGGTGCTGCTGAGCCGCAGCCTGGACGAGGTGATGGGCAATGTGCGCCTGGTGGCGCAGGCCGCGGGCGTCGAGGCGCGGGGCGAAGCGCTGGCCGGCGCACTGGCGCAGCGCCTGCGCGCCGTGGACCAGGGCCTGGCGCAACCGGGCCACGCCGCGCCGCGCAGCCTGATGATCACCGGGCGCATGGGCAACGGCATGCTGCTGGTCGCGCGTCCGGGCACCTATACCCACGAGGCGATGCTGCGCGCGGGCACGCAGCCGGCCCTGCCCGGCATCGGCGCGCTGGCCCAGGTCTCGCCCGAGGCGGCGCTGGCGGCCGATCCCGACTTGCTGCTGTTTGCCGGCACGCAGGCCGGGCTGGACGAACTCGTGCGCCGCCCGGGCTGGCGCGACATGCGCGCGGTGCGCGCGCAGCGCGCGATCACGGTGTCGCGCGCTGAATTCCTGATCCCTGGACCGCGCACCTTCGATGGCATCGAATCGCTCGCGCGCCAGGTGCTGCAGCTGCAGCGGAAAGGCTGGACATGAAGTCATGGTGGCCCGCGTGGGCGCTGCTGGTGTTGGCCCTGGCGCTGGGCGTGTGTGCCGGGCACGAATGGGCCGCGCCCGCGCAGATCTGGAGTGCATTCGCCGAGCGCGACACGCTGCGCGCGCGCCTGCTGTGGGAATGGCGCGTGCCGCGCGTGCTGGCCGCCGCCTGCGTCGGCGCGTTGCTCGGGTTGTCGGGTGCGGTATTCCAGGGCGTGTTCCGCAATCCGCTGGCCGAACCCTATCTGCTGGGCGCTTCGGGCGGCGCGGCGCTGGGTGCCACGGTGGCGCTGCTGGTGCCGCTGGGCCTGCCGCAGTCGTGGCTGCTGCCGCTGCTGGCATTCGCGGGCGCCTGGGGCTCGACGCTGCTGGTGCTGGGCGTGGCGCGCGTCGCGGGCGCGCTCGATGCCGCGGGCATGCTGCTGGCCGGCGTGGCGATGGCGGCGATGCTGGGCGCGATCCGCTCGTTTCTGATGCTGGCGCTGTCCGATGAAACCGTGAGCCTGCAGGTCGTGATGAGCTGGGTGCTGGGCGGAATCCAGACTCCCGGCTGGAGCGGGCTGGGCTGGCTGGCGCTGATCACGCTGGGCTGCCTCGCGGGCACGCAGGCGCTGGCGCGCGGGCTCGATCTGCTGGGCCTGGGCGATGCCACGGCGCAATCCTTCGGACTCGATGTCGCGCGCTTCGTGCCGCGCGCCGTGCTGCTGGGTTCGCTGGTGGTGGCGGCGGCCGTGGCCTATGGCGGCCTGGTGGCATTCGTCGGCCTGGCCGCGCCGCATATCGCGCGCTGGTGGGTCGGCCCGCTGCACCGCCGCGTGCTGCCGGCCAGCGCGCTGGCGGGGGCGGTCGTCGTGGCGCTGGCCGATGCGCTGGCGCGCAGCGTGCTGCCGCCGGCCGAGGTGCCGCTGGGCCTGATCACCGCCGTGGCCGGCGGGCCGTTTTTCATCGTGCTGCTGGCGCGTCGGCTGCGCGCGCATGGAGGCCGCGCATGACTCCCATGCTGACCGCTGCGGGCCTGTGCGTGGAACGCCAGGGACGCCGCCTGCTCGACGGCATTGCGCTCGATTTGCCGCAGCGCGGCGCGGTGGCGCTGGTCGGGCCCAATGGCGCGGGCAAGTCCACGCTGCTGCATGTGCTGGCCGGGCAGTTGTTGCCGGACCGGGGTGGCGTGCAACTGCAGGGCGCGCCGCTGCGGGCAATGGGCGTCGCCGCGCGCGCCGCGCATATTGGCTACATGCCCCAGCGCTTCGAGCCGCATTGGGATGTGACGCTGCATGAACTGGTGCAGATGCGCGTGCCGGATGCGGCGCCGGTGCTGGCGCGCGCCGGGCTGCAGCCGCTGGCGCAGCGGCGCTGGAGCACGCTGTCGGGCGGCGAGCGCGCGCGCGGCATGCTGGCCGCGGTGCTGGCCACCGATCCGCCGCTGCTGCTGGCCGACGAGCCGGGCGCGGCGCTCGATGTGCAGCACCGGCTGGCTTTGGTGCAGGCGCTCGCGCGGCGCGGGCGCGAACACCTGGTGGTGGTGGCGATGCACGATCTCGACCTGGCCTTTGAATGCTTCGAGCGCGTGATCGTCATGCAGCAGGGCCGCGTGGCCCTGGATGGCGCGCCCTCCGAACTGCTGCAGGACCCGCGGCTCGATGCCGTGTTTGGCGTGCATTTCGAGCGCATCGCGGTGCCGCCCCACACGCTGCTGCGGGCGCGCAGCCAGGAGGATTCCAATGCGCATTGACATCGCCGGCTGGACGCGCGAGGCCATGGCGGGCGATGCCCGGGCCTTTGCGGCGATCTTCGAGCAGGCCGATCGCTGGGGCTACGACGGCGTATGGTTCAGCGAGTTTCGCGTGCCGCAAAGCGACTGGCCCTACCCGTCGCCGCTGCTGCTGGCGGCCGCGCTGCTGGCACGCACCGAGCGGCTGCGCGTGGGCACGGCGGTGCTGGTGCTGCCGCTGCACCACCCGCTGATGCTGGCCGAGGAGATCGCGCAGCTCGACTTCCAGAGCGGCGGACGCATCGACGTGGGCATAGGCCGCGGCACCGAACCGGCGTCGCTGGAATGCCTTGAAATCGATTCCGCGAGCACGCGCGCGCGCTTCGAGCAGGGCGCGCGGCTGCTGCGCAATGCCTTGCGTGGCGATAGCGTGGCATCGGACGGCACGCTGTGGAATTTCGCGCCCCGCCAGCTGATGGCGCGGCCCGTGCAGCGGCCCCATCCGCCGGTCTACGTCGCCGGCTCGACCCCCGAAACCCTGGGCTTTGCACTGGCCGAAGACCTGCCCCTGCTGCTGAGCCTGGAGCCGCCCGAGGGTGCGCAACTGGAGCGGCTGGCGGGCCTGGCCGCGCAGCAGGGCGCCGACGTCTCCGCGCTGCTGGCGCGTTCGTCGCTGGCGCGCTATGTCTGCATTGGCGCCAATGCAGCCCAGGTGCAGCAGCAGCTGGACGGCCTCTGGGACAAGCTCCATGCGCGCCGTATCTATTACGCCGGCAAGCGCGGCGTGCTCCCGGCCGATGTGCCGCCGATCGACAGGGCCAAGCTGCTGCGCGAGCAGTTCATCCATGGCACGCCGGAGCAATGCCATGCGCAGATCCGCGCGCTGCAGATGCGCACGGGCATCGGCAGCCTGCGCTGCGTGTTCAATGCCAACGGGCTGTGGAGCAATGAGGCCGCGCTGGCCGCCATGCAGCTGTTCGCGCAGCAGGTGCTGCCGGCTTTGCGCGGCGCTGCCACGGGCTGAAGCACAATCCCGGAATGGACTCGGAACAACTTCAGCGCCTTCTCACCGTGCAGATGCCCTATGGCAAATACCAGGGCCGCTGCATTGCCGATCTGCCCGGCCACTACCTGATGTGGATGGCACGCGAAGGATTTCCGCGCGGAGACCTGGGGCGGCTGCTGGCGCTGATGTATGAGCTCGACCACAACGGGCTCGCGCATTTGCTGGAGCCGTTGAGAAGGTGAGTGGCGTGGGGAACAGTGCGTGAAAAGAGCATTGGACGCGACCCCCGCCCACAAAAAACGGAGCCCTGAGGCTCCGTTTCGTTTGGCATGTCCGGGTCAAGCCCGGA
Source organism: Comamonas antarctica (assembly GCF_013363755.1). Classification (NCBI taxonomy): domain Bacteria; kingdom Pseudomonadati; phylum Pseudomonadota; class Betaproteobacteria; order Burkholderiales; family Comamonadaceae; genus Comamonas; species Comamonas antarctica. The sequence goes on along the minus strand of NZ_CP054840.1, from coordinate 2,607,482 downwards.
CACCGGTTTACTTCACCGCAGCGCGTGCGGCTTCGGCCTTGGCCTTGGCTTCGTCGGCCTTGCGTTGCAGGTCGGCGGCCTCGGCTTCTGCTGCCTTGGCTTCGGCGGCCTTGGCTTCCGCCGCCTTGTCGCCCGAGGGGCCGGCAATGGCGTTGCCGACCATGCTGCCGGCCACGGCGCCAACCGCGGCCGCGCCCATGGTGCCCATCATGCCCGGGCCGCTGCGCACGGGCGCTGCGGCGGCTGCGGGCGCTGCCGCTGCAGCAGGTGCGGCCGGAGCGGCGGCTGCCGGCGTGGCGGCCGGAGCCGGACGTGCGGCAGCCGTAGGCGCTGCCACCGGTGCCGGCGCAGGGGCCGTGCGGCCAATGGTCGCGGGACGCACGGACTTGGAGCCGCCCATGCGTTTGGCGTGTGCCAGGCTGGGTGCCAGCAGGGCAGCGCAGGTCATGGCAAGCACGGAAACAGTGGCGCGGTAGGAAATGTTCACGGAGATTCCTCAAATGAAAAGTCAACAAAGAATGTGACCCATGCGGCGGCTGCGGTCGGCTGCGCAGGCAGCCAGGCCATCAGGCTCACGATAGATACATGGGGGGGCTGCGCGGAAATTCAAGCCGTGCCGCGAAAACGGGCAGGGCATGGCAGCGATGCGCACGCTGGAGGAAATCGTTGTATGCGCGCGAGCCCTGATTCTAGGGGCGCGCGCCGGGCGCCGCGGGCAAATGCCCTGGCGCCCCATAGGCTACCGCGGGCGTGCGCTCAGCGCAGCACTTCCAGCAGGCGGTCGAGGCCGCCCTGGTTGATCGCGATCTGCGCCTCGGCGCGCACGCGCGGCTTGGCGTGGAAGGCCACCGACAGGCCGGAAGCCGCCATCATCGGCAGGTCGTTCGAGCCGTCGCCCACCGCAATGCACTGCGCGGGCGCGATGCCCAGCAGCGAGGCGACTTCGAGCATGGTGCGGCGCTTTTCCGCGCCGTCGCAGATATCGCCCCAGGGCTGGTCGACCATCGCGCCGGTCAGCACGCCGTCCTTCATCTCCAGCACGTTGGCGCGCACGAAGTCGATGTCCAGCAGGCCGCGCACATGTTCGGCGAAGTAGGTGAACCCGCCCGAGACCAGCAGTACCTTGAGCCCGGCCTGCTTGCAGGCCTGCACCAGCGCCTGCGCGCCCGGCGACAGTTGCAGGCGCTCGCTGCGCACGCCGGCCATGTCGGCTTCGGTCACGCCCTTGAGCAGCGCCACGCGCTGGCGCAGGCTTTCCTTGAAGTCGGCGATCTCGCCGCGCATCGTGGCTTCGGTGATGGCCGCGACTTCGGCCTTCTTGCCGGTGGCATCGGCAATCTCGTCGACGCACTCGATGTTGATCAGCGTCGAGTCCATGTCGAAGCAGATGAGCCGGTAGTCGCTCAGGCGCAGGGGCACGGGGGTACGCTGGACCATCAGGCCCAGGGCAAATTCGGTAGCGGCGCTCATTGTGGGGCGGGAAAGTGGAAGGGATGAAAAGGCGGCGCGCAGGCAGCGCCAGGAGCGAGCATTATCGCCTCGAGCACCGCGCCCGGCGCCCGCGCAGGGGTTCACTGCGGCGTGATGCCCGCGGCCTTGACCAGTTCGGCATGCAGCTTGATTTCCTCGGCAATGGCCTGCTGCAGCTGCTGCGGTGTCGAGGGCGCGACTTCCATGCCGTTCTCGCCGAGCCTGGCCTTGATGTCGCCGGCCAGGATGCCCTGCACCGCGCGCTGCAGCTTGTCGATCACCGGCTGCGGCGTCTTGGCCGGTGCCAGCAGGCCGACCCAGGCGGACAGGTTCAAGTCGGGGTAGCCGCTTTCGGCCATCGTGGGCGTGCCGGTCAGCACCGGCGAGCGTTGCGGGCTGAGCAGGCCCAGCGCATGCAGCTTGCCGGCCTGGATATGCGGCAGCGCTTCGGGCAGCACCGCGAACAGCATGTCGACATTGCCGGCCAGCGTGTCGTTGACCGCGGGCGCGCCGCCCTTGTAGGGCACGTGCAGCATGCTGGCCTTGGTGCGGGTCTCGAACATCAGCGCCGCCAGATGCTGGGGACTGCCGTCGCCGGATGAAGCATAGGTCAGCTTGCCGGGCGCGGCCCGGGCAGCGGCCACCACGGCGGCGACGCTGGGGAATTTCTGCTTGTCCTTGACGACCAGCACCATCGGCTGGTTGACCAGCCGCGTGACGGGCACGAAGTCGGCCTGCGGATCGTAGGGCAGGGACTTGAAGATCGCCTTGTTGGTGGTGAGGAACGATGCGGGCGAGACCGTGAGCGTGTAGCCGTCGGCCGGCGCGCGCGCCACCGCGCCCAGGCCGATCTGGCCCGAGGCGCCGGCGCGGTTTTCCACCACGAAGGGCTGGCCCAGCTCGGCGGCCAGCTTCTGGCTCACCGTGCGCGCGATCATGTCGGCACTGCCGCCCGCGGGCAGCGCCACCACGACCTTCACGGGATGGTCGGGATAGGCGCCCTGCCCCAGTGCGGCAGAGGCGGCCGCGCCCGCAAGCAGCGCGCAGGCAAGGGCGGGAATCAGGCGACGAATGTGCATGGACAGACCTTTGCAAAGGAAGCAGCGGCAGGCAACGCGCCTGCCGCTGGACTTTTGCAATTCTTGTGCCAGGCAGCGGCATCCAGGCTGGTAGTTCCCGTCCAGGACCTTTTTGCCACAGCTGCAGGAAATTCCCGAGGCGCCGGTGTGCGCCCTCGGGTATCTACGCGGCGACGGCGGCGTCGGCCTTGAGCGGCTGGCCCAGGCTGCGCAGCACGTCGCGCACCAGCTGGGCGCGCGCCATCGGGTCGGGCAGCGCGCGCTCGATGCGCAGCTTCTCGTTGCCCGCGAGCTTGATGTGCTTGTTCTTCTGGATCAGGCCGATGATGCTCATCGGGTCGATCGGCGGCTGCGGCTTGAAGGTGATGTTGATCACACCCGGCGCGGCATCGACCTTCACCACGCCATAGGGCTGGCTCAGCACGCGCAGGCGGTGCACGTCGATCAGCGTCTGCGCCTGCGGCGGCAGCTTGCCGAAACGGTCGACGATCTCCTCGAGCAGGTTGTCGATCTGCTCGCTGGTCCTGGCTGTGGCCAGCTTCTTGTAGAACGACAGGCGCAGATGCACATCGCCGCAATAGCTGTCGGGCAGCAGGGCCGGTGCATGCAGGTTGATATCGGTGGAGGCCGACATCGGCGACAGCAGGTCGGGCTCCTTGCCCTCCTTGAGCGAGCGCACGGCCTCGGACAGCATCTCGTTGTAGAGCTGGAAACCGACCTCGAGCATGTTGCCGCTCTGGTTCTCGCCCAGCACCTCGCCCGCGCCGCGGATCTCGAGGTCGTGCATCGCCAGGTAGAAGCCGCTGCCCAGTTCCTCCATCTGCTGGATCGCATCGAGGCGCTGCTGCGCCTGCTTGGTCAGGCTGTCGATGTCGGGCACCATCAGATAGGCATAGGCCTGGTGGTGGCTGCGGCCCACGCGCCCGCGCAACTGGTGCAGCTGCGCCAGGCCGAACTTGTCGGCGCGGCTGATCAGGATGGTGTTGGCGCTGGGCACGTCGATGCCGGTCTCGATGATGGTCGAGCACAGCAGGATGTTGTAGCGCTGGGCGACGAAATCGCGCATCACGCGCTCGAGCTCGCGCTCGGGCATCTGGCCGTGGGCCACGGCAATGCGCGCCTCGGGCAGGATCTCCTCGAGCTTCTGGCGCCGGTTCTCAATGGTCTCGACCTCGTTGTGCAGGAAGTAGCACTGGCCGCCGCGCTTGAGTTCGCGCAGCACGGCTTCGCGGATCACGCCCGTGCCCTCGTTGCGCACGAAGGTCTTGATCGCCAGGCGGCGCTGCGGCGCGGTGGCGATGACGCTCAGGTCGCGCAGGCCTTCGAGCGCCATGCCCATGGTGCGCGGAATCGGCGTGGCGGTGAGCGTGAGCACATCGACTTCGGCGCGCAGCGCCTTCATCTGCTCCTTGTGGCGCACGCCGAAGCGGTGCTCCTCGTCGATGATCAGCAGGCCCAGGTTGTGGAACTGCGTGGACTCCGACAGCAGCTTGTGCGTGCCGACCACGATGTCCACCGTGCCGTCGGCAATGCCCTTGACGGCGGCCGTGATCTCCTTGCCCGAGCGAAAGCGCGAGACCTCGGCGACGCGGATCGGCCACTTGGCGAAGCGGTCGACCAGCGTGCGGTAGTGCTGCTCGGCCAAGAGCGTGGTGGGCGCGAGGAACGCCACCTGCCGGCCGCCCGTGACGGCAATGAACGCCGCGCGCAGCGCGACCTCGGTCTTGCCGAAACCGACATCGCCGCAGACCAGCCGGTCCATGGGCTGGGGGCTGATCATGTCATGCACCACGGCGTGGATCGCGGCCTTCTGGTCGGCGGTTTCCTCGAAGCCGAAGTCGTTGGCAAAGGTCTCGTAGTCCTGCGGGCTGTAGCGGAAGGCATGGCCCTGGCGCGCGGCGCGGCGCGCGTAGATGTTGAGCAGCTCGGCGGCCGAGTCGCGCACCTGTTCGGCGGCCTTGCGCTTGGCTTTTTCCCACTGGTTGCCGCCGAGCTTGTGCAGCGGCGCGTCCTCGGGCGACATGCCGGTGTAGCGGCTGATCAGCTGCAGCTGGCTCACCGGCACATACAGCACGGCGTCGCCCGCGTAGGCCAGGTGCAGGAACTCCTGCAGCGCCGGGCTGCCGTCCGGGTTCTGCTGGCCGATGTCCATGTTGACCAGGCCCTGGTAGCGGCCGATGCCATGCTGGCTGTGCACCACCGGGTCGCCGATGTTCAGCTCGGACAGGTCCTTGATCAGTGCCTCGACATCGCTGACCTGCTCCTGCTTCTTGCGCCGGCGCGTGGTCGGGCCGGCCGCGAACAGTTCGGTTTCGGTGACGAAGTCGATGCCGGCGCTGCCCCAGCGAAAGCCCGCGGCCAGCGGCGCGGTGGCAATGCCGATGCTCTCGCCGGTATCGGCCTCGAACTGGGCCAGCGAATCGAAGGCCGGCGGATTGAGCTGCGAGGCGCGGAAGAAGTCCAGCAGGCTTTCGCGCCGGCCGTCGCTTTCGGCCAGCAGCAGCGTGCGCTGCGTGGTCGCGCGCAGATGCGCATGCAGGCGCCCCAGCGGATCGTCCGCGCCGCGCACCACGGACAGGTCGGGCAAGGGCTGGAACTCGCCCGTGGCCAGCTGGTCGGCGGGCACCTCGACGCCGCGCACGGCCAGCTGCGCATAGCTCTTGGCGCGCAGGTAGAACTGCTCGGCGCTCAGGAACAGCGCCTCGGGCGGCAGCGCGGGGCGTTCGGGGTCGCCCTGCACCAGGCGGTAGCGCTCGCGCGTGTCCTGCCAGAAATGCTGGAACGCGGGCTCGAGGTCGCCATGCAGCACCACCGTGGCCTGCTCGCCCAGGTAGTCGAATACCGTCGCCGTCTCGCTGAAGAACAGCGGCATGTAGTACTCGATGCCGGCCGTGGCCACGCCATTGCCCATGTCCTTGTAGACGCGGCTGCGCGTCGGATCGCCCTCGAGCAGCTCGCGCCAGCGGCTGCGAAACAGCGTGCGCGCGTCGTCGTCCATCGGGAACTCGCGCCCGGGCAGCAGGCGCACTTCGGGCACCGGATAGAGGCTGCGCTGGGTGTCGGGGTCGAAGGTGCGGATCGAGTCGATCTCGTCGTCGAACAGGTCGACGCGGTAGGGCACGGGCGAGCCCATGGGGAACAGGTCGATGAGCCCGCCGCGCACCGCGTACTCGCCATGGCTCACGACCTGCGAGACATGCGAATAGCCGGCCAGCGTGAGCTGCGCCTTGAGCTTGGCCTCGTCGAGCTTTTGCCGCAGCTTGAAGTGAAAGGTGTAGCCGGCCAGGAAGCTTGGCGGCGCCAGCCGGTAGAGCGCGGTCGTTGCCGGCACCAGCACCACATCGGCGCCGGTCGCATGGTCGTGCTGGCTGATGCGCCACAGCGTCGCGAGGCGTTCGCTGATCAGGTCCTGGTGCGGGGAGAAGGTGTCGTAGGGCAGGGTTTCCCAATCGGGAAACAACGCGCAGCGCAGCTCGGGCGCGAAGAACGCGATCTCTTCCATGAGCCGCTGCGCATCGCTGGCGTCGGCCGTGACGATGGCCGTGACGCGGCCCGCGGCCTTTTCGCGGGCTCCGACGCGCGCCAGCAGCAGCGCGTCGGCGCTGCCCACGGGACGGGGGAGGGTGAATCGTTTGCCGGGAGTGAGTTTGGGCAGTTCCATGCGGTAATTCGTTGGCGCCGGCGGGTTGCCTGGTCGCGTTTCAGGGCGCAAGAAGCGATTCTAGAATGGCGCCCATGAACGAATCCCTGCCGCCCTCAATTGACCCGTCCGCCAAAGCTGCTACCCCGGCCGCACCTGCCAGGCTCTGGGCCTTCGTGCCCTGTGCCGGCGTCGGTGCGCGCGCGCTGGCCGCGGGCCAGCGTGCCGATCTGCCCAAGCAGTACCAGCCGGTCGCGGGCCAGCCGCTGGTGCTGCACACGCTGGCGGCGCTGGCGCAGGTCGCGCGCCTGTCGGGCACCTTGGTGGGCGTGAGCGCAGGCGACCGCTTCTTCGAGTCGCTGGAGCCGGCAGCGGCGACGTGGAGCGTGGCCGCCTGCGGCGGCGCGACGCGCGCCGATACCGTGCTTGGCGGCCTCGCGGAACTCGCCGCGCGCGGCGCGGCCGATACCGACTGGGTGCTGGTGCATGATGCGGCGCGCTGCCTGCTGACGCCGGAGCTCGTGGACCGGCTGATCGATGCCTGCCTTGGCGACCCGGTGGGCGGGCTGCTGGCGCTGCCGCTGCCCGATACGCTCAAGTCGGCGCATGCCGAGGGCGCAGTGGCGCGGGTTGCGGCAACGCTGCCGCGCGCAGGCAAATGGCTCGCGCAGACGCCGCAGATGTTCCGCCTGGGCCCGCTGCGCGCGGCGCTGCAGGCCGTGGGCGCGGCGGCGACCGATGAATCCAGCGCCATCGAGGCGCAGGGCCGGCAGCCGCGCCTGGTCGCGGGCAGCGCGCAGAACTTCAAGGTCACCTACCCGGAGGACTTCGCGCTGGCCGCGGCCGTGCTCGAGTCGCGCGGCCGTGCGCGCAACGGATAATCGGCGTTTTTGCAGACGGGTCAACGCATGTCAATTCAATTCCGTATCGGAGAGGGCTGGGACACCCATGCCCTGGTGCCAGGGCGCAAGCTGATCATCGGCGGGGTGGACATTCCGCACAGCATGGGCCTGCTCGGGCATTCCGATGCCGACGTGCTGCTGCACGCCATCACCGACGCGCTGCTCGGCGGCGCGGGGCTGGGCGACATCGGCCGGCATTTTCCCGACACCGATGCGCAGTTCAAGGGCGCGGACTCGGTCAAGCTGCTGGTCGAGGCCGCGCGGCGCGTGCGCGCCACGGGCCTGGAGATCGGCAACATCGACAGCACGGTGATTGCGCAGGCGCCCAAGCTCGCACCCCATATCGGCGCGATGTGCGCGTGCATCGCGCAGGCGTTGGGGCTGGAGGTGGGCCAGGTCAACGTCAAGGCCAAGACCGCCGAGAAGCTGGGCCCGGTGGGCCAGCTTCAGGCCATGGAGGCGCGTGCCGCGGTGCTGCTGTTCAGGCCTGCTTGGGCGGGCGCGGCGGCAACTGGCGCTTGACCTGCGGGCGCTGCAGGCGCTGCTCGGGGTCCTTGCCGTCGGGCAGGTTCGGCGCGCGCTGCAGCTGGATATGCGCGGCCAGGCCGCCCGAGGAGGCGTTCGACAGCGCGAACACGCCGCCCATGCGCTGCACGGTCTTGTCGACGATGGACAAGCCCAGGCCCGCGCCCGCGGCCGCGGTGCGCGCCGAGTCGCCGCGGAAGAAGGGCTGCGTGAGCCGCGCGAGCTGCTCGGGCGGCACGCCGCGGCCGTGGTCGCGGATGCGCACCACGACCCAGTGCTCGCGTGCCTTGGCCGTGACTTCGACCTGGGTGGTCTCGGTATCGGCGGTCTTGCCATAGCGGCGCGCATTCTCCAGCAGGTTGGAGACCACGCGCGCCAGTTCGATCTCGTCGGCCAGCACGTACAGGCCTTCGGGCACGTTCATCGTGATCTGCAGCTCGCGGTGGTCTTGCACCGCGTACACGCATGACGACACCACGGCATGCAGGTTGACCGTGGTCAGCGTGACATGGTCGGGACGCGCGTAATCGAGGAACTTGTCGATGGTCGCGTCGAGCTGCACGATGTCGGCCACCATGTGGTCGCGCGCCACGTCGTCGGCCACGCTCATCTCGGTTTCAAGCCGCAGCCGTGCGAGCGGCGTGCGCAGGTCGTGCGAGATGCCGGCCAGCATCACGGCCCGGTCCTGCTCCAGCTTGGAGAGCTTCTGCGCCATGCGGTTGAAGCCGATGTTGACCTCGCGGATCTCGCTGGTCACGGCCTGCTCGTCGAGCTGGCTGGCATCGAAGTCGCCGTCGCGCACGCGGTTGGCCGCGTCGCTGAGCTGTTTCAGCGGCCGGTTGATCAGGCGCGCGATCACGGCGGCGCCGGCCAGCGACAGCACGCCCGCGGTGATGAGCCAGACCAGCCAGGTGCGCCCGCCCGCGGGACTGAAGCGCGAGCGGTCCATGAGCAGCCAGTTCGGGTCGCCATTGATGGTGAAGCCCACCCACAGGCCGGCCTCGCCGTTGACGCTGCGTGCAACGATGGTGCCCGGGCCCAGGCGCGAGGTCAGCTCCTCGTTGAGGCGTCCGCCAAGCGCGCTCGGGTCGAGCAGCTCGAACTTGTCGCCCGGCTCGCGCGGCAGGATGCGCACGCCTTCCTGGTCGGCCATGGTCTTGATCAGCGAGACGCGCGCGATCGCGTCGGCGTGCACCAGCGCCGCGCGGCTCAGATTGACCAGCGATGCCACCTGCTGCGCGGTGTGCAGCGTGCGCGGCTCGAATTCGAAGGCGCGCAGCGTCTGCAGCCAGGCCAGGATGCTGCCGATCAGCAGCAGCGCCAGCAGGCAGAAGGTGCGCCAGAAAAGGTTCAGATTCAGCCGCGAGCGCGAACGCGCACCGCCGCCGCCATGCGGATATTCAAGCGGGACCGGGCTGGTGGCGTCGGGCGCTGGAGCAGTGGAAACAGTCATCGGTGGCTTGCGCCTGGGCGGGGTGGGGAAGCAGATGGTCCTGGCAGGAAAAGGTGATCAGGGTGATCAGTTGTTGCCGTCGGGCACGAACACATAGCCCACGCCCCACACCGTCTGGATGTAGCGCGGCGCGGCCGGATCTTCCTCGATCAGCTTGCGCAGGCGCGACACCTGCACGTCGAGGCTGCGGTCGAAAGGCTCGAACTCGCGCCCGCGCGCCAGCAGCGCCAGCTTCTCGCGCGACAGCGGCTGGCGCGGGTGGCGCACCAGGGCCTTGAGCATGGCGAATTCGCCCGTGGTCAGCGGCAGTTCCTCGCCGTTCTTCTGCAGCACGCGCGTGCCCAGGTCGAAGGCAAACGGGCCGAAGCTCACGATCTCGTTGTCGCCGGAAGGGGCGCCAGGCGCTTCCTGCGGCGGGCGGCGGCGCAGCACGGCGTGGATGCGCGCCAGCAGTTCGCGTGGATTGAAGGGCTTGCCCAGGTAGTCGTCGGCGCCGACTTCGAGGCCGACGATGCGGTCGACATCCTCGCCCTTGGCGGTCAGCATGATGATCGGCGTGCGGTCGTTGGCGGCGCGCAGGCGGCGGCAGATGGACAGGCCGTCTTCGCCCGGCATCATCAGGTCCAGCACGATCAGATCCACGGTCTCACGCAGCAAAATGCGGTTCAAGGCCTTGCCGTCCTCGGCAATCATGATCTCGAAACCTTCCTGAGTCAGGTAGCGGCGCAGCAGATCGCGGATGCGCGCGTCGTCGTCGACCACCAGGATCTTGTCGGTGCGGTTGGTCTGTGTGCCCATGTTTTCTTCCTCGGTCCAATTTGTAACAGAGCCCATTCTGACCAGCTTGATCCGCGAAATCCGTGTTTTTGCCAGAACCTTCACCAAGTGTTACAAGTTTTGCCCGACATGCTTAATCGTGTCGCCAGGACTTACATCCATGCACGCCGCGCTCTGCCACGGCGGGGTGTGCTTTACCGCTATGCTTTGGCGCCTGAACTGAAGGAGCACCAATGAACAAATTCTCCCAATGGCTCGTGGCGGGCGCGCTGTGCACCGGCGCCGGGCTGGCGGCCGCGCAAACCCTGCCCGAACCCGCCAATGTGCTGCAACTGTCGAGCACGGGCAGCGTCGAGGTGACGCAGGATCTGCTGGTCATGACGCTGGCCGCCACGCGCGAGGGCCGCGATGCGGCCGCCGTGCAGTCGCAGCTGCAGCAGGTGCTGGATGCGGCACTGGCCACGGCCCGTGCAGAAGCACAGCCGAGGCAGTTGGAAGTGCGCACCGGCAACTTCGGTATCTATCCGCGCAATGACAAGGACGGCAAGATCACCGGCTGGCAGGGCCGCGCCGAACTCGTGCTGCAGGGCCGCGACTTCGACCGCATCACGCGCACCGCGGCGAAGATCAACGGCATGCCCGTGAGCCAGACCGGCTTCGGCCTGTCGCGCGAGGCCCGCGAAAAGGTCGAGGGCCAGGCCCAGACCGAAGCCATCCAGAGCTTCCAGGCCAAGGCCAAGGCACTGGCCCAGTCCTTCGGCTTCGAGCGCTATACGGTGCGCGAGGTGTCGGTCAATACCAACGACATGGGCTTCGCGCCGCGCGTGGCGATGATGGCCAAGAGCATGACTGCCGAAGCCGCGCCGCCGATTCCCGTCGAAGCCGGCAAGAGCCAGGTCATGGTGAATGTGTCGGGGTCGGTGCAGATGCTGAAGTAAGCCGCATCCGGAGGGACTTTGCCCCCAGCCAGATACGCTCGAAGTGGGCGAACGTGGGCGGTGGTTTTGCCGCCGGGCCGCCCCAAGGCAAAACGCGCCCCCTCGGGGGGCAGAGAGCCACACGAAGTGGGCGAACGTGGGGGCTACATTACTGCGCCGCCCAGCCCCCGTCCATATTCCAGGCCACGCCGCGCACATTCGCGCCCGCCGGCGAGCAGAAGAACACCGCCAGCGCGCCCAGCTCCTCGGGCGTGGTGAACTGCAGCGAGGGTTCCTTTTCCGCGAGCAGCTGCTTCGTCGCATCGGCCACGCTGATGCCCTGGTCGGCGGCCTTGGCGTCGACTTGTTTTTGCACCAGCGGCGTGAGCACCCAGCCCGGGCAGATGGCGTTGCAGGTGATGCCCGTCGTGGCATTTTCCAGCGCGCAGACCTTGGTGAGTCCGACCAGGCCGTGCTTGGCGGCGACATAGGCCGACTTCTGCGCCGAGCCGACCAGGCCGTGCACCGAGGCCACGTTGATGATGCGGCCCCAGCCCTTGCCGTTGTCGGCGGCCTGCATGGACGGCAGCACCAGGCGCGTGGCATGGAAGGCGCTCGACAGGTTGATCGCAATGACCGCGTCCCAGCGCTCGGGCGCGAAATCCTCGATGGGCGCGACATGCTGGATGCCGGCGTTGTTCACCAGGATGTCGACCTGGCCGAAATTGCGCACGCTGTAGGCCACCATGTCTTCGATGTCGGCCACGCGCGACATGTCCGCGCCGTGGTAGGCGACCTTTGCGCCATGCGCCCGGCCTGCGGCCTGCACCTCGGCGCGCGGGCCCTCGACATCGCCAAAGCCGTTGAGCACGACGTTCGCGCCCTGTTGGGCCAGCGCCTTGGCGATGCCAAGGCCGATGCCGCTGGTGGATCCTGTGACTAACGCAGTTTTGCCTTTCAGCATGGAAGGTCTCCGAATGAATTACGATGCATTATCGAACCGTGCTGCTGGATTGTGCCCCCATGAATGAACCTACGCTCAACTACGTACTGTGCCCCGGTGCCGCCACCGCGGCGCAGGCCGAGGGGTCCGATGTGCACCGCATGGCCTACTGGGAGTGGAACGCGACGGGCAACCCCGATCACCCGCATGTGATCATCTGCGTGCATGGGCTCTCGCGCCAGGCACGCGACTTCGACGTGCTGGCGCGCGCGCTGAGCCGCCATGCGCGCGTGGTCTGCCCCGATGTCGCCGGCCGCGGCCACAGCGACTGGCTGGCCGACCCCATGGACTATGGCCTGCCGCGCTACGCCGCCGACATGCAGGCGCTGATCGCGCAGCTGCAGGCGCGCGCGCCGATCGCCACGCTCGACTGGGTCGGCACCAGCATGGGCGGGCTGATCGGCATGCTGCTGGCCAGCGATACGCCCTTTGCGTCGCCCGTGCCCATCCATCGCCTGGTGCTCAACGATGTCGGCCCGCGCGTGCAATGGCAGGCGCTGCTGCGCATCGGCGAGTACCTGGGCAAGCCCATGGTCTTCACCACGCTGCTGCAGGCGGCCGACGCGCTGCGCCTGATTTCCGCGGGCTTCGGGCCGCACACCGAGCAGCAGTGGCTGGACCTCACGGCGCCGATGCTCAGGCCGCGCCTCGAAGGCGGGCTGCAGCTGCATTACGACCCCGACATAGCCATGCCGCTGCAGGCCATGAACCCCGAAATGGCATTGGCCAGCGAGGCCTGGCTGTGGGCGGCCTATGACAGCATCCGGGCGCAGACGCTGCTGATCCGCGGCGCGCAGTCCGATCTGCTGTCGGTCGAGACCGCGCAGGCCATGGCCGAGCGCGGGCCGCGCGCGCGCATCGTGTCACTGTCGGGTGTCGGGCATGCGCCCACGCTGGTCGCCGACGACCAGGTGGCGCTGGTCGCGCGCTTCCTGTTGCCCGGCTGGACCGCGCCGCAATCCGATACGCCGGAGGCGGCGCTGGCCACGGGAGCACAGCCATGAAAAGCGGACTCACCATTGCCCCCGGCGGCGATGACGCCCACAGCGCGCCTGTTCCGCAGCTGATCAAGGCCACCTCCGCCAATATGCCCGACCAGGCCAATGCGCTGGCGCGCGCGCGCTCGTTTGCCGAGCCGCTGCTGGCCAACGAAACCATGGCCTCGGGCGAGAACATCCTGGCCCATGCCGACGCGGTGGCTGCCATCCTCAAGGGCATCGGCGGCTCCGAAACCATGCAGGCGGCGTGCTACCTGGTGCATGCCAGCTTCCACCTGAACCGGCCGCAGGAAGTGATCTCCAAGGTGTTCGGCGAGAACTTCGCCACGCTGGCCGTCGAAACCACCAAGCTGATGCGCGTGCAGCAGCAGGCGCGCGCCGCCGAGAACAGCTCCCACCATGTCGACGACGCGGCGGCGCAGACCGAGACCGTGCGCAAGATGCTGCTGGGTTTCTCGCGCGACCTGCGCGTGGTGCTGCTGCGCCTGGCCTCGCGCCTGCAGACGCTGCGCTACTACGCCGCCAGCAAGCATCCGGTGTCGCCGGGCATCGCACGCGAGGCGCTGCACGTGTTCGCGCCGCTGGCCAACCGGCTGGGCATCTGGCAGATCAAGTGGGAGCTCGAGGACCTGTCGTTCCGCTTTCTCGAGCCCGATACCTACCGCGAGATCGCGCGCCTGCTCGACGAGAAGCGCACCGAGCGTGAAGTCTTCATGGAGCAGCTGCGCGGGCGGCTCGAGAGCGATCTGCGCGCCTACAGCATCAGCGCCACGGTGCAGGGCCGGCCCAAGCATATCTACAGCATCGTCAAGAAGATGCGCGGCAAGTCGCTGGACTTCGACCAAGTGTTCGATATCCGCGCGCTGCGCGTGGTGGTGCCGACCGTCAAGGACTGCTATGCGGCGCTGTCGTGGGTGCACGAGCATTTCACGCCCATCGAGGCCGAGTTCGACGACTACATCGCGCGCCCCAAGGCCAACGGCTACCAGTCGCTGCACACCGTGGTGCGCGACGAGAACGGCCGTGCCATCGAGATCCAGATCCGCACCCAGGCCATGCACGACCACGCCGAGCATGGCGTGGCCGCGCACTGGGCCTACAAGGAAGCCGGCGCCAAGGGCTATGCAGGGGTCAGCGCGAGCAGCGAGTACGACGCCAAGATCGCGGTGCTGCGCCAGCTGCTGGCCTGGGGCAGCGACCTGGCGGGTACGCCCTCGCATCGCGGCTTGTTCGAGGACCGCATCTATGTGCTCACGCCCGATGCGGCCGTGATCGAGCTGCCCCAGGGCGCCACGCCCGTCGACTTCGCCTATTCGGTGCACACCAGCCTGGGCCACCGCTGCCGCGGCGCGCGCGTCGACGGCGCGATGGTGCCGCTGAACACGCCGCTGAAAAACGGCCAGACCGTGGAGATCACCACCGTCAAGGAAGACCGGCCTTCGCGCGACTGGCTCAACGCCGAGCTGGGCTACCTGATCAGCCACCGCGCGCGCGCAAAGGTGCGCGCCTGGTTCAACGCCCAGGCCACGCACGAGACCGTGGCGCGCGGGCGCGAGGCCGTGGAAAAGCTGCTGCAGCGCGAAGGCAAGACCGCGGTCAAGCTCGAGGATCTTGCGGTGCAGCTCGGCTTCAAGTCGGCCGATGCGCTGTTCGAGGTCGTGGGCAAGGATGAATACTCGCTGCGCAACATCGAAGCCGTGCTGCGCCCGCCCGAGCCCGAGGAGGAGGAAGAGGCCTTCTCGCCGGTGCGCAAGGCGCGCGGCAGCGACACCGTGCCCAAGGGCGGGGTGCTGGTGGTGGGCATCGACTCGCTGATGACGCAGCTGGCCAAGTGCTGCAAGCCGGCGCCGCCCGACGATATCCGCGGCTTCGTCACGCGCGGCAAGGGTGTGAGCGTGCACCGCAGCGACTGCTCCAACTTCCGCGAGATGGCCGCGCGCAGCAGCGAGCGCGTCATCGATGTCGCCTGGGGCATGCCCAAGGCGGCGGTGGGCGCGGCGGTCTACCCGGTTGACGTCGCCGTCGAAGCCACCGACCGCCAGGGCCTGCTGCGCGACATCTCCGATGTGTTTGCGCGCGAGAAAACCAATGTGATCGGCGTGCAGACGCAATCGGTGAAGGGCACGGCCTGGATGACGTTCACCGTCGAGGTCTCCGACTCGGGCCGGCTCAGCAAGGTGCTGGGCATCGTCGCCGGCGTCGAGGGCGTGCGCTCGGCGCGCCGGCGCTGATGAAAACCGCGCGATCTGCAAAAAAGTCGCGCGGTTCGGAAAAAACGGGTGGTTCCCGATGCTATACTTATTGAATCGAACAACAGGCGCGTAGCTCAGCTGGTTAGAGCACCACCTTGACATGGTGGGGGTCGTTGGTTCGAGTCCAATCGCGCCTACCAATTAACCACTGGTGCAAAACCTCCCCGACCGAACGGTCCGGGAGGTTTTTTGTTTTCTCGGTTCGTCCCCTTGGCGGCTTGTCCTCAACCCTATATGTGCGTGTGTCCCTGAAGTAATCGCTTGTAACATTTCTGCTAAATGATTGAGAATCCAAAGCATCTTGGGTCTTCTTTCAATCAGCAATGCAAAAGCCCGTGGGATCGTTCTTTCAAGCGCTGGTGCGAAACGTCGGCAAGCTGGTCCTCGCAGTGGGCATTGCAGCGCTGGCCGGCACGGCATGGCTGGCGATCTCGCATACCCGGGAGGCCGCCCAGCGGGATCTGATGCAGGCGCTGGACCGCTCCGAGGAGCGGCTGCGCATGCTGCTCGAGGCCACCGAGATGACGGCCGCCTCCGTGGAGCGCGTGGCGCGCGGCGCGGAGTTTGCCGACGGCAACGCTGCGGGGCTTCGCAGGGTGTTGGAGATGTCGCTGTCGGCGTTCGAGCAGCGCCCCGAGCTGAGCTATCTGGGCGTGGTGCTGGACCGGTATGGCGAATACGGCACGCTCGAGCGCACGGCGCAGGGCGATATCCTGCTCTGGCTGCATCCGGGTACCCGGCCCGACGCGGTCCGCATCGAGAACTTCCTGCTCACGGACCGGGGCTTCGAGCCGCATGCGACCCAGCCGGTCAGCGGCTACGACGCGCGGCAGCGGCCCTTCTACCAGGCGGCGCAGCGCAGAACGCAGCAGGGCCTGTGGCTGCCTTCGTACCAATGGCTGCTGCACACCCGCGAAGGAACGCCGCCCTGGGGACTGAGCTACGTCAAGGCCTTGCGCGACGCGCAGGGCGGGCTGATCGGCGCGCTCGATGTCGATATCGACCTGCCGGCGCTCAACCGTTTCCTGCGCTACCTGTCGAGTGAGTATGGCGTGCAGCTGCAGATCGTGGAGCAGGGCGCGAACCCGAGGCTGATCGGCGATCTGGCGGTCGACGCCCATCCGCTGGCCGTCCCGGAGGCGCTTGCCGCATGGCTGCAGCGCCCGGGCGGCGCCGGTGCCCGCAAGCTGCGCTCGGGCGACACGGAGCATTGGGCGGCAAGCAGGACCATCGAGCTCAAGGGCGGGCTGCCGTGGACGGTGGTGGCGACGCGCCAGGCACCGCTGATCGACGGGCCGCTGCGCACCCAGCTCTACCAGATGGCCGGCATGGCGTTGGCCATGGCGCTGGGCCTGATGCTGGTCGCGGCACGCATGGCGCGGCGCATCGGCCGGCCGCTGGCGGAACTGGCGCAAAGCGTCGAACGCGCGGGTGAATCGGGCACGGCGGATGCGCTGGTGCTCGCGCCATCGTCGGGGCAATACCGCGAAACCGCGCGCCTCGGAGAAGCGCTGGTGCGCATGGCGGATGCCCTGGGATTGCGCGAGACGCAGCTCGCGGCGCAAACCGCGGCGCTGCGCCAGGAGCGCAACTACGCCGACGCCGTGCTCAACAGCCTGCCCGGCGTGTTCTACCACTGCGACGAAAACGCGCGGCTGCAGCGCTGGAACCGCAATCTCGAGCAGGTGACGGGCATGAGCGCGCAGCAGCTCGAGGGCATGGAACTGACCCGCCTCATGCCTGTGGATGAACGCGAGCGTGCCGCGGCCAAGATTGCCGAGGTGCTGGAAACCGGCATGGCGCATTTCGAAGCCAGCTACGAGATGTCGGATGGCACGCGCGTGCCCTGCCTGTTCACGGGCGTGGGCTTCTCGCATGAAGGCGTGCGCGGCTTCGTCGGGCTGGGCAGCGACATCTCGCAGCGCAAGCGTGCCGAGCGGCGGCTGCGCCATCTGGCCACGCACGATGCGCTCACCGACCTGCCCAACCGGCATCTGCTGCAGGACCGGCTGCAGCGCCTGATTGCCCAGGCCCAGGTTTCCGGCAAGACGGTGGCGGTGCTGCTGCTCGACCTCGACCGTTTCAAGCTGGTCAATGACGCATACGGCCATCCGTTTGGCGACGAAGTCATCAAGGCCATCAGCGCGCGGCTGGTGGCCGCGCTGCCCGAGGGCCACACCGTGGCGCGCCACGGTGGCGACGAATTCCTGGTACTGCTCGACGGGCTGTACGACGTGAGCCAGGCGCAGGCCATTGCCGAGGGCCTGATTGCCTGCATCCGGCCGCCGCTGGCGCTGCAGGGGCGCGAGATCCATCTGTCGGTCAGCATCGGCGTGAGCGCCTACCCCCAGGATGGCGTCGATCCGGAAACGCTGATCCGCAATGCCGACCAGGCCATGTACCGGGCCAAGCACGGCGGCCGCAACACCTACGCCAAGTTCTCGCCCGAGATGGACGAGCGCATGCAGGAGCGCGTGCACCTCGAGACGCTGCTGCGCCTGGCGCCGGCGGCAGGGCAGCTGCGCCTGGTGTACCAGCCCAAGGTCAACCTGTGCAGCGGCGAGATCATCGGCTGCGAGGCGCTGGTGCGCTGGCACCATCCGCAGTTGGGGCTCATTCCACCGGGCAAGTTCATTCCGGTGGCCGAGGAATCCGGGTTGATCCTGCCGATCAGCGACTGGGTGCTGCGCACGGCCTGCATGCAGGCCAGGGCCTGGTCGGATGCGGGCCTGCCGCGCATCCCCGTGGCTGTGAACATTTCCGCGGCCCAGCTGCTGCAGCAGGATCTGGCGCAGTGGGCGCTGGGCATGCTGGCGGAGACCGGGCTCGCGCCCGAGCTGCTGGAGCTGGAGCTGACGGAAAGCCTGATCGCGCAGGACGTCGAGCGCATGATCGCGACCTTCGACCAGCTCAAGGCCGCGGGCGTGAAGCTGTCCATCGACGACTTCGGCACCGGCTATTCCAACCTCAGCCACCTGAAGAACTTCCGTGTCGATACGCTGAAGATCGACCAGTCCTTCGTGCAGAACATGCTCGACAAGCCCGATGATGCGACCATCGTGCGTGCCGTCATCACGCTGGCGCACAACCTGCGGCTCAAGGTGATTGCCGAAGGCGTGGAAACCGCCGAGCACTGCCGCATGCTGCGCGCCCACGGCTGCGACGAGATCCAGGGCTACTACTTCAGCAAGCCGGTGTCGGCGCAGGAGTTCGAAGCAATGGTCAGGCAAGGGCGCAGGCTGCGCCTCGACGACATCGAGCCCTGATGCCCGCGCGGCGCCCGCCTGCCGGCGCCCGGTTGGCTACCTGCAGACCCGGTAGCGCCCGTTGTCGAAATGGAAATGGTCGGCATGCGCCTGGTTGTATTCGGGGCCCAGCGCGCCGCTGAAAAAGCGGCATGCGCCCTGGTGCACGGTGTGCAGGAACGTCGCAGCCGGAGTGTCGCCCTGCCACTGGCGCGCCACCGTGATGCGCCGGCCGTCGTCCAGCACGAAGCCGGCGATGTCCAGCGCGTTGGCCGTGGCGTGCTGGCTGCGGTTGCCGGCTTCGCGGCCGTAGACATTGCGGCACGAATAGCTGCCCAGATGCTCCAGCCGGCGCACCCCGGTGCCCAGCGTCTGCTGCGCCGCGGGCTGCAGCACATGGCGCTCCCACAGGGCCAGCGAGGCGGAGGCCGGGCAACTCAGGGTAAAGGAGGAACTCAGGCCGACCGAGGTCTGCCGCACCTGGAGGGCGTTGCTGAAGCCGCAGCCCTGGCCGGTGTCGCGGTCGGGAACGGCCTGGAAGCGCCAGGGGGTCGTGGCCATGAAGGCCTGGCAGGCCGCTGGCTCCGCCTTCAGGCGCTGCAGCTTGAAACCCGTGAGCCAGTCGGGCGCGGCTTCATAGGCCAGCGGCGCCCAGGGGTTGAGGTGGTCAGGAAGCGTCCAATGGCGGCCGTGCGACCAGGTTCCGATCCCCAGCACCAGCAGCAGGAAGGCAAGCAGTTTCATCCTTGCCATCATCCCGCAGCGGGTGCCGCATTCCGCGCATGCGGCGCAGCTTGCGGCACGCTCCTACAGCGGCCGCCGCGCAGCGCATTTTTTACGGCCAGCGGCCGAGCATGGCGTCCAACTCCTAGCGCCTGCAGGATGACAGTTGCTGCTCGGGCGGGGGCGCCTGCGGTTCGGGCAATGCCGCCAGCGCCGCCAGCTAGCTTTGCTCCAGCGACTGCCGGCGCAGATGCTTGAGCCGCCGCCGCGCTCCCGTGGCGAGGTAGGCGCGCGGCTCGTGCAGGCCTTGCACCGGCATCAGACGGCGCGCCGGCACGGTCAACAGGCGCAAAAACGCGTCCTGGGCGAGCTTGGCGGCATCCACGGCGTTGCCGACTTTCCGGCGCAGCCAGCCGTGCCATTTCTCTTGTTGGAAAGTAAGTGTTTGCATCCGCCGATGGGTGCTTCCTCACTGGCATGGGGTTAATCAGCTTTCTAACTGGCAGTGTGTAATTGAATTTTGCAATTGAAACAATAGTTTTAATTGCTATCATCTCGGATTGCGTTCGGCTGCCAGCAAGTTTCCAATCACGCCATCCCTGAAACAGGTGATTTGCCATATCGAGTAAGACAAACGCTAGATTCAGGGTAGGCGACTGGAAAGACTGTGGGCCACCCAATGCCGATACGGCAATATTGGCTGGTTTTAAGACATATTGCGAATGTTTTGGATGCATTTGCTCACAATCTGTGTGCTACGCTTGCATCCAAAAACCGCCTTCGTGCGAAGACGTGAACATGGGTATTCCTTGCGAATACCGCTCGCGCTGCGTGCGGCATGGGGCCGTGCGCGCGTGTTGGAAGGTGGTCGGCAGCGATCGGCGATCGATGCCTCCCGGGTTTGCGATGCTCCTGGCTTGAGTGGCAGCCGGGCACATGGGGTTCCAGTATTTTTTGACAAGGGTTGAGGACAGCGGCGGCACAAGCGTCCTGCCGTCCATTCAGGCTTCAGGCAGGGCCGGGCGGCTTCGCATTGTCCCGGCGGAGCCCATCATCAAGGGGATAGAAGTAAATGAAGTTCAAGCAGATTGCACGCGTCGTGGCATCGTTGGGTCTGGCATCGGGGGCTGCAGGAAGCATGGCCCAGACCGCGTTGACCGTGCAGCAGGCCGATGCCCAGGGCGCGGCCTTGCAGAAGGTGGTCGAGAAGGTGCTGATGACGCACCCCGAGATCCAGGTGCGTTTCCAGGATCTGAATTCTTCCCTCGAAGGCCAGAACGTCGCGCGCGGCGCCTTGCTGCCGCAGGTGTCGGCCCAGGCCTGGGCGGGCCGCGAATGGCGCAGCAGCACCGAGGGCTCGGCGGCCACCGACTGGAACCGCCCCGGCTGGAACCTGCAGTTGCGCCAGCTGATTTTCGACGGTTTCACCACCAGCAATGGCATCCGCCAGCTGGGCTTCGAGAAGCTGTCCAAGTTCTATGACCTGCGTGCGACGACCGAGAGCCTGGCCTATGAGTCCGTCGGCGCCTATCTCGATGTACAGCGCTACCGCGAGATGGAGCGCCTGGCGCGCGAGAATTTCACCACCCATCAGGTGACGCTGGGCCAGTTGCGCGAGCGCCAGCAGTCGGGCGTGGGCCGTGGCGTTGACCTGGAGCAATCGGCCGGGCGCGTCTCGCTGGCACAGTCCAACCTGATGACCGAGTCCAACAACCTCAACGACGTGCAGCAGCGCTACCGCCGCCTGGTCGGCGAGTTCCCGCCCGCGGTGCTGGACCCGGTGCCCGATGTCACCAGCCGCGTGCCCGCACCCGGCATGGCGCGCGACTTCGGCGATGCACTGCGCGCCAATCCGCAGCTGCTGTCCAAGCAGGCGCTGCTGCAGGCTGCCGATGCCGGACAGAAGGCCGCCAAGGGCGCGAATCTGCCCAAGGTGGAGTTCGTGGCCTCGACGGGCCGCGACCGCGAGCAGTCGACGCCCGCCTACTGGAACGTGCAGAGCTCGCGCGTGCAGGTCATGATGACCTACAACCTGTACCGCGGCGGCGCGGACGAGGCGCGCGTGCGCCAGACCATTGCGCAGGGTTATGCGGCCCACGACGTGCGCGACTACACCTGCCGCAATCTGCTGCAGGAAATGTCGATCAACTGGAACAACATGCAGCGCCTGCGCCAGCAGCTGCCGTTCCTGGAGGAGCATGTGCTGTCGACCTCCAAGGTGCGCGTGGCCTACCAGCAGCAGTTCCGCATCGGCCAGCGCTCGCTGCTCGATCTGCTGAACACCGAAAACGAGCTGTTCGATGCGCAGCGCGCGCTGGTCAATGCGCAGTACGACCTGAAGAAGGCGCAGTACCAGTGGCTGTTCCAGTCCAGCGAGATCCTGCCGGTGCTGGGCCTGGCCCAGCCGCATGACGCGAGCCGCCCGCAGGAGCAGCAGGCGCTGGTGGTGCCCGACGATGTGCTGCGCAGCTGCAATGCCGCCGTGCCGGACACCTCGAATCTGCTGCCGGTGGCGGCGATGGCGATGCCCGCCGCAGACCCCGCGGCTTTGGCCGTCCCCGCGACGGCGCCAGCGGCTGTGACGCCGCCGACCATCGTTCCGAACACCACGCTGTCGGCGCCCATCCGCCGTTGAGGACTTCACGCGCCAGGAGCCATACCGCCATGGAAAAAAGCACACCGCCCCCCTCCGAGGAATCCCGGCGCGAGCTGTCCGCGCTGGACGCGGACTTCATCCGCGTCCTGGAGGATCTGATCGAGGCCTTGCTGGCCAATGGCACCTTGCGCCTGACCGACCTGCCGCCGCAGGCGCTGGAGAAGCTGAACCAGCGCAAGCGGGTGCGCGAGAAAGTACGTGGTTCGCTGGACCTGATAGACGACGACGAAGAGCTTTTGTAGTGGGGAAGGGTGACGATGCCGTATTCAGAACTTGAGAACCCCGAGGATCCGCCGGCGGTGCCCGACCAGGGTGCCGGCCCGCCGCCCGCGCCCGCCGCTGGGGCTGCGGGTGCGGTCCATTCCGATCCACTGCTCGATTGCCTGGTGCAGCTGACGCAGCTGCATGGCCACCCCTATTCGGCGCAGGCCCTGAGCAATGGGCTGCCGCTGGTCGACCAGCGCCTCACGCCCTCGCTGCTGGCGCGTGCGGCCGCGCGCGCCAACTTCACGACGCGCATCGTGCAGCGCGAGCTCGACGGCGTGCCCGAAGGCCTGCTGCCAGCCATCCTGCTGCTCGAAGGCAACCGCGCCTGCCTGCTGCTCAAGGCCCTTCCCGAAGGCCGTTTCCTGGTCCAGTATCCCGAGATCGGCAGCCCGGTCGAGGTCGAGCGCGCCACGCTGCTGCAGGAGTACGCCGGCATGATGTGCTTCGTGCGCCCGCAGTTCCGCTTCGAGCAGCGCTCGGTGCAGCCGGGGCTCGAGCCGCGCAGCGGCCACTGGTTCTGGGCCGTGGTGCTGGACAACCGCCGCCTGTACCGCGATGCGCTGATGGCTGCGATCCTGATCAATCTGTTCGCGCTGGCGATGCCGCTGTTCAGCATGAACGTCTATGACCGTGTCGTGCCCAACAATGCGGTGGAAACGCTGTGGGTGCTGGCCATCGGCATCTCGCTGGTGCTGGTCTTCAATTTCGTGCTGAGCACGGCGCGTGCCTATGTGGTCGATGCGGCGAGCAAGCGCGTCGACGTGCAGCTGTCGGCGCAGATCATGGAGCGCGTGCTGGACCTGCGCATGGAAGCCCGGCCGGCGTCGGTGGGCTCGTTTGCCGCCAACCTGCGCTCGTTCGAATCGGTGCGCGACTTCATTGCCTCGGCCAGCCTGACCACGCTGGTCGACCTGCCGTTCGTGCTGCTGTTCCTGCTGGCGTTGGTGTGGATCTCGCCGTGGATGCTGATTCCGCCCATCGTGGCGATCCTGGCCATCCTGGCGGTGTCGTTCTGGGCCCAGGCGCGCATGGAAAGCCTCACGCTCAAGACCTTCCAGGCCTCGTCGCAGCGCAATGCGCTGCTGGTGGAGTCGCTCACCAACCTCGAAGCCGTCAAGACGCTCAATGCCCAGAGCGGCGTGCAGCGGCTGTGGGAGAGCTCGACCCAGTACATCGCCTACATGGGCGGCAAGATCAAGTTCATCTCCTCGGGCACGGTGAACTTCGTGCAGACCATGCAGCAACTGGTGAGCGTGGCGGTGGTGATCATCGGCGTGTACCAGGTGCAGGAATCGGCGCTGTCGATGGGCGGCATCATTGCCGCGTCGATGATTGCCGGCCGCTGCCTCGCGCCCTTCGGCCAGGTGGCGGGGCTGATGATGCAGTTCCACAATGCGCGCACCTCGCTGCATTCGATCGACAACTACATGAAGATGCCGGTCGAGCACGCCGCCGACCGCGAGTTCGTGTCGCGGCCCGATCTGCGCGGCGCCATCGAGTTCCGCAACGTGAGCTTCAGCTATCCGGGCAGCGACCAGGCCAGCCTGTCGGGCGTGAGCTTTGCCGTCAAGCCCGGCGAGCGCGTGGGACTGATCGGGCGCATCGGTTCGGGCAAGACCACGCTGGAGAAGCTGGTGCTGGGCCTGTACCAGCCGACCGAAGGCGCGGTGCTGATCGACGGCATCGATGCGCGCCAGATCGACCCCGTGGACCTGCGCCGCGCGATCGGCCATGTGCCCCAGGATCCGATGCTGTTCTACGGCAGCCTCAAGCACAACCTGCTGATCGGCGCGCCGCAGGCCGGCGAGCGCGAGATGCTGCAGGCGGCGCGCATTGCGGGCGTCGATGAATTCGCGGCCCAGCATCCAAAGGGCTATGGCATGAACATCGGCGAGCGCGGCGAGTCGCTTTCGGGCGGCCAGCGCCAGTCGATCGCGGTGGCGCGCGCGCTGATCAACGACCCGCCCATGCTGCTGCTCGATGAGCCCAGCAGCAACCTCGACAACCAGAGCGAAGCCCAGCTCAAGCGCCGCCTGCAGGACGCATCCGCGGGCAAGACCGTGCTGCTGGTGACGCACCGCACGGCGCTGTTGACTCTGGTCGACCGCCTGATCGTGATCGACGGCGGACGCATCGTCGCCGATGGCGCCAAGGACCAGGTCATTGAAGCCCTGAAGCAGGGCCGCATTGGCGCAACGGGAGCCCGGGCATGAAAGAAAACAAACCAACACCCGCCGAAAAGCCCGTGGCACGCGAAGGCCGGCTCAAGGCCGCGCTGCGCGCGCGCTCGCAGCAGCTGTCGCGCTGGCTGCTCGATGGCAGCGAAAGCGTGGGCACGCACCAGAGCGACGATCTCAAGGCCGATGCCCAGTGGGCGGCGGGCCAGCAGCAGGCGCGCGGCTCGCGGCTGCTGATCTGGGCGTCGCTGCTCGCGCTGCTGGCGCTGTTGATCTGGGCCGCGTTCGGCCGCATCGACGAAGTGGTGCGCGGCCAGGGCAAGGTCGTGCCGTCGCGCCAGGTGCAGGTGGTGCAAAGCCTCGACGGCGGTATCGTGCAGGAACTGCTGGTGCGTCCCGGCCAGCGCGTGGAGAAGGACCAGGTGCTGCTGCGCATCGACCCGACGCGCTACAGCTCGTCGCTGGGCGAGAACCGCGCCGAACTGTTGTCGCTGCAGGCCAAGGCCGCGCGGCTGCAGGCGCTGGCCAATGGCGATGCGTTCAGCGTGCCGGCGGAACTGCAGGCCGCGGCGCCGCAGATCGTGGAGCAGGAGCGCCGGCTGTGGGAGACCCGCACCCAGGAACTCAACGCCACCGTCAACATCGCACGCGATCAGCTGCGCCAACGCCAGCAGGAGCTGCGCGAGAGCCAGGCCAACCGCGACCAGGCGACGTCGAGCTGCAACCTCACGTCGGAAGAACTCAACGTGACCCGGCCGCTGCTCAAGAGCGGCGCGGTGTCCGAAGTCGACCTGCTGCGCCTGCAGCGCGATGTCGCACGCTTTTGCGGCGAGGCGCGTGCCGCCGGCGCGCAGATCGGCCGCATCCAGGCCGCGATCCAGGAAGCCGAACGCAAGATCCAGGAGTCGGAGCTGACCGCGCGCAACCTGGCGCGGGCCGAGCTGTCCGAAACCCGCGCCAAGCTGGGCACGCTGGAGCAGGGCCAGGTGGCGCTGGAAAACCGCGTGCGCCTGGCCGAAGTGCGCTCGCCGGTGCGCGGCACCGTCAACACGCTGATGGCCAACACCGTCGGCGGCGTGGTGCAGCCGGGCAAGGACATCCTGGATATCGTGCCGCTGGACGACACGCTGCTGATGGAGGTGCAGATCAATCCGCGCGACATCGGATTCCTGCACCCGGGCCAGGAGGCCGAGGTCAAGTTCTCGGCCTATGACTTCGCGATCTATGGCGGCTTGAAGGGCCGGCTCGAGCAGATCGGCGCCAACACCATCACCGACGAGAAGGGCAACTCCTTCTATGTGGTGAAGGTGCGCACCGACCGCGCCGACGTGGGCGACAACTCGCGCCCGATCATTCCCGGCATGCAGGCCGAGGTGCACATCCTCACCGGCAAGCGCACGCTGCTGCAGTATCTGCTCAAGCCCATTCTGCGCACCAAGGCCAACGCATTGACCGAGCGCTGAGCCAGGCGCGTGACAACAGACAACAGGCAGGTAGACACGACGTGCAGAGCCCTTCGCAAGAAAATCGTATGAATGCATTGCCGGTATTGATGCTGACCCAGGACGCCGCGTTGTGGCAAGCCTGGCAGCGGATTGCAGGCCCGCAGTGGCTGCCGGCGCGTGGCCAGGGCCTCGCCGATCTGCAACGTTGGAAGCAGCAGGGCCGCAGCCTGGTCGTGCTCGATGCGGCCTTGCCGCAACTGCCGGCCAGCGGCGACGCCGCATGGAGCGGCCTGCTGCAAGACGCCAAGGTGCTGGTGCTGAGCAACCGTCCGAGCGACGACGAGGGCCGGCAGCTGTTGGCCAAGGGCGCCAGCGGCTACGCCCATGCACAGTCGGGCGCCGAGGTGCTGGCGCAGATGCTGCAGAGCCTGGCGGGCGGCAATATCTGGCTGGGGCGCTCGCTGCTGCAGCGCCTGCTGCGCGATGTCGACGCCCGCCTGCCCGAGCCCGGAGACCACTGGGCGCAGGCGCTGTCGCCGCGCGAGCAGGAGGTGGCGCGCTATGCCTCGCTGGGCGAGAGCAATGCGCAGATCGCCGAACGCATGTCGATCAGCGAACGCACGGTGCGCGCCCACCTGTCGGCGGTCTTCGAGAAGCTGCAGGTCGAAGACCGGCTGATGCTGGCGCTCAAGGTCCACGGCATAGGCCGTCCGCAGCCGGCCTGAGCGCGCCTCGCTTGTATCTACCGAACCCAGGTCCCGCCGCTGCAGGACCGGGGTTTTTTTATTTCCGCACGCCGAAAACCTGGGCGTATTGGCTTTGGCGCCAATAGCCCAGCTCCCAACCAATCCCTACTATCTGTTGCAATTATTGGAGGAAGACCGTCTGGCGCTTCCTCTCCCCCTGACTGGAGTTTCAGAGCACCATGGCCGCAGCACAAACCGTTCTCGTCACGCAACTCACCGGGCAAGCCTGGATCCGGGGCACCGATGGCAGCCTGACTCCCATCCACGAAGGCATGCGCATTCCGGCCGACGCGGTGATCGTCACCTCGTCTGGCGGCTCGGTGCAGTTGCAGGCCGACGGCCAGCCGCCGCTGATCATCGGCGAGAACCAGGAACTGCTGCTCACGGCCGATCTGGTCAACCCGCCGCAGCCGCAGGAAGCCGCGGTCGCACCGCCGGTGCCCACGGAAATCGACCAGATCCTTGCCGCCATCAACGCCGGCCAGGATCCGTTTGCCGACCTCGATCCCACGGCTGCCGGTCTGACGGGCGGCAGTGAAGGCGGCAGCACCTTCGTGCGCCTGGCCGGCATCCTGGAAAACACCGTGCCGCTGGCGATTGCCTACGACAACGTGGCGACCCCCACGCCCGAGCTGCAGCAGTTCAGCGGCGCAGGCGTGGCGCTCGACGCCACACCACCGGTGGCCGAACCTGCTCCTGCCATCCCCCAGGCGAATGCCGATGCGGGCTCGACCCTTGAAGATGCGGCCCAGCCGCTGACCGGCAATGTGCTGGCCAACGACACGCTGGGCACGGGTTCGCAGGCCCAGCACCAGGTGGTGCTGGCGGGCAACGGCCAGGGCCAATACGGCCAGCTCACGCTGAACGCCGATGGCAGCTACAGCTACCAACTCGACAACGGCCTGACGGCGGTGCAATCGCTGGCCGAGGGCGAAACCGTCACGGAAAGCTTCACCTACACCCTGGTCGATGCCAATGGCGTGAGCTCGTCGAGCAGCCTGACGATCACCATCGTCGGCACCAACGATGCGCCCGTGCTGTCGGGCCAGATCTCGCTGGAGGTATCGGAAGACCAGACCACGCCGGTCACTGGCCAGCTGGTGGTGACCGATGTCGACGCCAGCGACACCCACACCTGGACCGTGGAGAACGGCGGCCAGGGCCAGTACGGCAATTTCACCGTCGACCAGTCGGGCCGCTGGACCTATGTGCCAGGCGCCGGCAATCCCGATGTGCAGGGCCTGAAGGCGGGCGAGCAGCTTGCCGACACCATCACCGTCACCGTGAACGACGGCCATGGCGGCACGGCCACGCAGACCGTCACCGTGATCATCGAGGGTGCGGACGACGGCGCGGTCATCACGCCGGCCACGCCGGGCTCCGATCTGGGTTCCGTTACCGAAGACGGCCAGCTGACGGCGGGCGGCAAGCTCAATGTGACCGACCCCGATGCGGGCCAGGCCGTGTTTGTTGCGCAGAATGTGGCGACGACCTATGGCCAGTTCACCATCGGCACCGATGGCACCTGGACCTATGCGCTGGACAACGCCAACCCGGCTGTTCAGGCGCTGGGGGCGGGCCAGACCCTGACCGAGACGCGCGAAGTGCGCACCGCCGACGGCACGGCGGCCAATGTGGTGATCACCATCAATGGCACGAATGATGTGCCGACCCTGGGCACGGGTGTGGGTTCTGTCACGGAAGATGTGGCGGTGACCAATGGTCAGCTCGTCACGTCGGGCTTGGTGTCGATCAGCGATATCGATGCGGGTCAGAGCAGCTTCCAACCGACCGCAGTGTTTACCGGCTCGGGCACGGCATTGGGCACGCTGGTGTTCAACACCGATGGCAGCTATAGCTACTCGGTCGACAACAGCGCGGTGCAATACCTCAAGACTGGCGATTCGGTCGTTGAAACCTACACCGTCACCAGCCTTGACGGCTCGGCCCGCACGACCATCACCATCACCATCAATGGCGCCGATGACGGCGCGGTGATCGTTCCGGCAACTCCAGGCTCGGATCTGGGTTCCGTTACCGAAGACGGCCAACTGACGGCGGGCGGCAAGCTCAATGTGACCGACCCCGATGCGGGCCAGGCCGTGTTCGTTGCGCAGAATGTGACGACGACCTATGGCCAGTTCACCATCGGCACCGATGGCACCTGGACCTATGCGCTGAACAACGCCAACCCGGCTGTGCAGGCACTGGGCGCGGGCCAGACCCTGACCGAGACGCGTGAAGTGCGCACCGCCGACGGCACGATGGCCAATGTGGTGATCACCATCAATGGCACGAATGATGTGCCGACCCTGGGCACCGGTGTGGGTTCTGTCACGGAAGATGTGGCTGTCGTGAACGGCCAGCTCGTGACTTCGGGTGCGGTGTCGATCAGCGATATCGATGCGGGCCAGAACAGCTTCCAGCCGACCGCAGTGTTTACCGGCTCGGGCACGGCATTGGGCACGCTGGTGTTCAACACCGATGGCACCTACAGCTATTCGGTCGACAACAGCGCGGTGCAATATCTCAAGACTGGCGATTCGGTCGTTGAGACCTATACCGTCACCAGCCTCGACGGCTCGGCCAGCACGACCATCACCATCACCATCAATGGCGCCGATGACGGCGCGGTGATCGTTCCGGCCACGCCGGGCTCCGATCTGGGTTCCGTTACCGAAGACGGCCAGTTGACGGCGGGTGGCAAGCTCAATGTGACCGATCCCGATGCGGGCCAGGCCGTGTTCGTTGCGCAGAATGTGGCGACCACTTATGGCCAGTTCACCATTGGCACCGATGGCACTTGGACCTACGCGCTGAACAACGCCAACCCGGCTGTGCAGGCCCTGGGCGCTGGCCAGACCCTGACCGAGACGCGCGAAGTGCGCACCGCCGACGGCACGACAGCCAATGTGGTGATCACCATCAATGGCACGAATGATGTGCCGACGCTGGGCACCGGTGTTGGTTCGGTGACCGAAGATGTGGCAGTGGCCAATGGTCAGTTGGTGACCTCGGGTTCGGTGTCGATCAGCGATATCGATGCGGGCCAGAGCAGCTTCCAGCCGACCGCAGTGTTTACCGGCTCGGGCACGGCATTGGGCACACTGGTGTTCAACACCGATGGCAGCTACAGCTACTCGGTCGACAACAGCGCGGTGCAATATCTCAAGACCGGCGATTCGGTCGTTGAAACTTACACCGTCACCAGCCTTGATGGCTCGGCCAGCACGACCATCACCATCACCATCAATGGCGCCGATGACGGCGCGGTGATTGCGCCGGCAACTCCGGGTTCCGATCTCGGTTCCGTTACCGAAGACGGCCAGTTGACGGCGGGCGGCAAGCTCAATGTGACCGACCCCGATGCGGGCCAGGCGGTGTTCGTTGCGCAGAATGTGACGACGGCCTATGGCCAGTTCACCATCGGCACCGATGGCACCTGGACCTATGCGCTGAACAACGCCAACCCGGCTGTGCAGGCACTGGGCGCGGGTCAGACCCTGACTGAAACGCGTGAAGTGCGCACCGCCGACGGCACGACGGCCAATGTGGTGATCACCATCAATGGCACAAATGATGTGCCGACCCTGGGCA
The DNA here is from genome assembly GCF_013363755.1 of Comamonas antarctica. Taxonomy (NCBI): domain Bacteria; kingdom Pseudomonadati; phylum Pseudomonadota; class Betaproteobacteria; order Burkholderiales; family Comamonadaceae; genus Comamonas; species Comamonas antarctica. The sequence continues at coordinate 2,577,610 of NZ_CP054840.1, read as the reverse complement.
CCGGTGTGGGTTCTGTCACGGAAGATGTGGCGGTGACCAATGGTCAGCTCGTCACGTCGGGCGTGGTGTCGATCAGCGATATCGATGCGGGTCAGAGCAGCTTCCACCCCAATGCCGTTTTCAACGGCACCGGCACAGCACTGGGCACGCTGGTGTTCAATACCGACGGCACGTACAGCTACTCGGTCGACAACAGCGCGGTGCAATACCTGAAGACCGGCGATTCGGTCGTTGAGACCTATACCGTTACCAGCCTCGACGGCTCGGCCAGCACGACCATTACCATCACGATCAATGGCGCCGATGACGGCGCGGTGATTGCGCCGGCAACTCCGGGTTCCGATCTGGGTTCCGTCACCGAAGACGGCCAGCTGACGGCGGGCGGCAAGCTCAATGTGACCGACCCCGATGCGGGCCAGGCCGTGTTCGTTGCGCAGAATGTGGCGACGACCTATGGCCAGTTCACCATCGGCACCGATGGCACGTGGACCTATGCGCTGGACAACGCCAACCCGGCTGTTCAGGCACTGGGCGCTGGCCAGACCCTGACCGAGACGCGCGAAGTGCGCACCGCCGACGGCACGACGGCCAATGTGGTGATCACCATCAATGGCACGAATGATGTGCCGACCCTGGGCACCGGTGTGGGTTCGGTCACGGAAGATGTGGCTGTCGTGAACGGCCAGCTCGTGACTTCGGGCGTGGTGTCGATCAGCGATATCGACGCGGGCCAGAACAGCTTCCAGCCGACCGCAGTGTTTACCGGCTCGGGCACGGCACTGGGCACGCTGGTGTTCAACACCGATGGCAGCTATAGCTACTCGGTCGACAACAGCGCGGTGCAATACCTCAAGACTGGCGATTCGGTCGTTGAGACCTACACCGTCACCAGCCTTGACGGCTCGGCCCGCACGACCATCACCATCACCATCAATGGCGCCGATGACGGCGCGGTGATCGTTCCGGCCACGCCCGGCTCCGACTTGGGTTCCGTCACCGAAGACGGTCAGTTGACGGCGGGCGGCAAGCTCAATGTGACCGATCCCGATGCGGGCCAGGCCGTGTTCGTTGCGCAGAATGTGGCGACGACCTATGGCCAGTTCACCATCGGCACCGATGGCACTTGGACCTACGCGCTGAACAACGCCAACCCGGCTGTGCAGGCCCTGGGCGCGGGCCAGACCCTGACCGAAACGCGTGAAGTGCGCACCGCCGACGGCACGACGGCCAATGTGGTGATCACCATCAATGGCACGAATGATGTGCCTACGCTGGGCACGGGTGTGGGTTCGGTCACGGAAGATGTGGCCGTCGTGAACGGCCAACTCGTGACTTCGGGCTCCGTATCGATTGCAGATATCGATGCCGGCCAGAGCAGTTTCCAGTCCAATGCCGTTTTCAACGGCACCGGCACAGCACTGGGCACGCTGGTGTTCAACACCGATGGCAGCTATAGCTACTCGGTCGACAACAGCGCGGTGCAATACCTCAAGACCGGTGATTCGGTCGTTGAGACCTACACCGTTACCAGCCTCGACGGCTCGGCCAGCACGACCATCACCATCACGATCAATGGCGCCGATGACGGCGCGGTGATCGTTCCGGCCACGCCCGGCTCCGATCTGGGTTCGGTGACCGAAGATGGCCAGCTGACGGCGGGCGGCAAGCTCAATGTGACCGATCCCGATGCGGGCCAGGCCGTGTTTGTTGCGCAGAATGTGGCGACGACCTATGGCCAGTTCACCATCGGCACCGATGGCACCTGGACCTATGCGCTGGACAACGCCAACCCGGCTGTTCAGGCGCTGGGCGCGGGCCAGACCCTGACCGAGACACGTGAAGTGCGCACCGCCGACGGCACGGCGGCCAATGTGGTGATCACCATCAATGGCACGAATGATGTGCCGACCCTGGGCACGGGTGTGGGTTCTGTCACGGAAGATGTGGCGGTGACCAATGGTCAGCTCGTCACGTCGGGCTTGGTGTCGATCAGCGATATCGATGCGGGTCAGAGCAGCTTCCAACCCAATGCCGTTTTCAATGGCACCGGCACAGCACTGGGCACGCTGGTGTTCAACACCGATGGCAGCTATAGCTACTCGGTCGACAACAGCGCGGTGCAATATCTCAAGACCGGTGATTCGGTCGTTGAGACCTACACCGTCACCAGCCTCGATGGCTCGGCCAGCACGACCATCACCATCACGATCAATGGCGCCGATGACGGCGCGGTGATCGTCCCGGCAACTCCAGGCTCCGATCTGGGTTCCGTTACCGAAGACGGCCAGTTGACGGCGGGCGGCAAGCTCAATGTGACTGATCCCGATGCGGGCCAGGCCGTGTTCGTTGCGCAGAATGTGGCGACGACCTATGGCCAGTTCACCATTGGCACCGATGGCACCTGGACCTACGCGCTGAACAACGCCAACCCGGCTGTTCAGGCCCTGGGCGCGGGCCAGAGCCTGACCGAAACGCGTGAAGTGCGCACGGCCGACGGCACGACAGCCAATGTGGTGATCACCATCAATGGCACGAATGATGTGCCGACCCTGGGCACCGGTGTGGGTTCGGTCACGGAAGATGTGGCCGTCGTGAACGGCAAGCTTGTGACTTCGGGTGCGGTGTCGATCAGCGATATCGATGCGGGTCAGAGCAGCTTCCAACCGACCGCAGTGTTTACCGGCTCGGGCACGGCATTGGGCACGCTGGTGTTCAACACCGATGGCAGCTACAGCTATTCGGTCGACAACAGCGCGGTGCAATATCTCAAGACTGGCGATTCGGTCGTTGAGACCTATACCGTCACCAGCCTCGACGGCTCGGCCAGCACGACCATCACCATCACCATCAATGGCGCCGATGACGCGCCCTCAATCACCGGCGCCGCCACCGGCGCGGTCACCGAAGACCTGTCTCTGACAGCCACCGGCAAACTAACCGTGGTCGATGCCGATGCCGGCCAGTCCAGCTTTGTTGCGCAGACCGGCGAAGCCATGACCTATGGCACCTTCACCATCAATGCCAATGGCAACTGGACCTATGCGCTGGACAATGCCAACGCCACCGTCCAGGCGCTGGGCCAGGGCAAGACGCTGACCGAAGTGCGTGAGGTGTTCACGGCCGATGGCACCAAGACCAGCGTCACGATCACCATCACGGGCAATAACGACGAGCCGACGATCTCGGGCACCAGCACGGGTACGGTGACCGAAGATGGCACCACCACCATCGATGGCCAGCTGGCGGTGTCCGATGTGGACTCGACGGACAGCCACACCTGGAGCGTGAATAACAATGGCGCGGGCCAGTACGGCAGCTTCTCGGTGGACAACACCGGCAAGTGGACTTACACCCTCGATAACTCCAGCGCTGCAGTGCAGGCACTGATTGCCGGCCAGAGCGTCAGCGACACCATCACCGTCACGGTCAATGATGGCAATGGCGGCACGGATACCCAACTGATCACGGTCACGATCAATGGCGCGAACGACGCTCCGGTGATCACGGGCGCCGCCACCGGCGCCGTCACCGAAGACCTGGCTCTGACAGCCACCGGCAAACTCACCGTGGTCGATGCCGATGCGGGTCAGTCCAGCTTTGTGGCGCAGACCGGCGAAGCGATGACCTATGGCACCTTCACCATCGACGCCAATGGCAACTGGACCTATGCGCTGGACAACACCAACGCCACTGTCCAGGCACTGGGCCAGGGCAAGACGCTGACCGAAGTGCGTGAGGTGTTCACGGCCGACGGTACCAAGACCAGCGTCACCATCACCATCACCGGCAATAACGACGAGCCAACCATCTCTGGCACCAGCACCGGTGCGGTGACCGAAGACGGTACGACGACCATTGACGGCCAGCTGGCCGTGGCGGATGTGGACTCCACCGACACCCATACCTGGAGCGTGAATAACAATGGCGCGGGCCAGTACGGCAGCTTCACGGTGGACAACACCGGCAAGTGGACCTACACCCTCGACAACTCCAGCGCCGCAGTGCAGGCGCTGACTGCCGGCCAGAGCGTCAGCGACACCATCACCGTCACGGTTGATGATGGCAATGGCGGCACCGACACCCAGCAGATCACGGTCACGATCAATGGCGCGAATGACGCGCCGGTGATCACGGGCGCCGCCACCGGCGCCGTCACCGAAGACCTGGCGTTGACGGCCACCGGCAAGCTGACCGTGGTCGATGCCGATGCGGGCCAGTCCAGCTTTGTGGCGCAGACCGGCGAAGCCATGACCTATGGCACCTTCACCATCGACGCCAACGGCAACTGGACCTATGCGCTGGACAATGCCAATGCCACCGTCCAGGCACTGGGCCAGGGCAAGACGCTGACCGAAGTGCGCGAAGTGTTTACGGCCGATGGCACCAAGACCAGCGTCACGATCACCATCACGGGCAATAACGACGAGCCGACGATCTCGGGCACCAGCACGGGTACGGTGACCGAAGATGGCACCACCACCATCGATGGCCAGCTGGCGGTGTCCGATGTGGACTCGACGGACAGCCACACCTGGAGCGTGAACAACAATGGTGCGGGCCAGTACGGCAGCTTCTCTGTGGACAACACCGGCAAGTGGACCTACACCCTCGACAACTCCAGCGCCGCAGTGCAGGCCCTGATCGCCGGACAGAGCGTCAGCGATACCATTACCGTCACGGTCAATGATGGCAATGGCGGCACGGATACCCAACTGATCACGGTCACGATCAATGGCGCGAACGACGCTCCGGTGATCACGGGCGCCGCCACCGGCGCCGTCACCGAAGACCTGGCTCTGACAGCCACCGGCAAACTCACCGTGGTCGATGCCGATGCGGGTCAGTCCAGCTTTGTGGCGCAGACCGGCGAAGCCATGACCTATGGCACCTTCACCATCGACGCCAATGGCAACTGGACCTATGCGCTGGACAACACCAACGCCACTGTCCAGGCACTGGGCCAGGGCAAGACGCTGACCGAAGTGCGTGAAGTGTTCACGGCCGATGGCACCAAGACCAGCGTCACGATCACCATCACCGGCAATAACGACGAGCCGACGATCAGCGGTGTGAGCACCGGTGCAGTCACCGAAGATAGCACCACGACCATTGACGGCCAACTGGCGGTGTCCGATGTGGACTCGACGGACAGCCACACCTGGTCGGTCAACAACAATGGTGCTGGCCAGTACGGCAGCTTCACGGTGGACAACACCGGCAAGTGGACTTACACCCTCGACAATTCCAGCGCCGCAGTGCAGGCCCTGATCGCCGGCCAGAGCGTCAGCGACACCATCACCGTCACAGTTGATGACGGCAATGGCGGCACCGACACCCAGCAGATCACGGTCACGATCAATGGCGCCAACGACGCGCCGGTGATCACCGGCGCTGCTACGGGCGCCGTCACCGAAGACTTGGCTCTGACAGCCACTGGCAAGCTGACCGTGGTCGATGCTGATGCGGGTCAGTCGTCGTTCGTGGCGCAGACCGATGCGCCGATGACCTATGGCACGTTCACCATCGACGCCAACGGCAACTGGACCTATGCGCTGGACAATGCCAATGCCACTGTCCAGGCACTGGGCCAGGGCAAGACGCTGACCGAAGTGCGCGAAGTGTTTACGGCCGATGGCACCAAGACCAGCGTCACGATCACCATCACCGGTAATAACGATGAGCCAACGATCTCTGGCACCAGCACGGGTACGGTGACCGAAGATGGCACCACTACCATTGACGGCCAGCTGGCTGTCTCGGATGTGGACTCGACGGATAGCCACACCTGGAGCGTGAATAACAATGGCGCGGGCCAGTACGGCAGCTTCACGGTGGACAACACCGGCAAGTGGACCTACACCCTCGACAACTCCAGCGCCGCAGTGCAGGCGCTGACTGCCGGCCAGAGCGTCAGCGACACCATCACCGTCACGGTTGATGATGGCAATGGCGGCACCGACACCCAGCAGATCACGGTCACAATCAATGGCGCCAACGACGCTCCGGTGATCACCGGCGCCGCTACGGGCACGGTCACCGAGGATCTGTCTTTGACGACGACCGGCAAGCTGACCGTGGTCGATGCCGATGCGGGTCAGTCGAGCTTTGTGGCGCAGACCGGCGTAGCCACAACCTATGGCACGTTCACCATCGATGCCAATGGCAACTGGACCTATGCGCTGAACAACACCAACGCCGACGTGCAAGCACTGGGCAAGGGCGAGACCATGAGCGAGGTGGTGCAAGTGACCACCGCCGATGGCAGCAAGACCAGCGTCACGATCACCATCCAGGGCAACAACGACGCGCCGACGATCAGCGGCGTCAGCACCGGCACCGTCACCGAAGACGGCGTCACACGCATCGACGGCCAGTTGACCGTGTCCGACGTCGACACCAACGACACCCATACCTGGTCCGTCAACAACAATGGCGCGGGCCAGTACGGCTCTTTCACGGTGGACGGCACCGGCAAGTGGACCTACGCATTGGACAACGACAGCGCCGCCGTCCAGGCACTGGTGGCGAACCAGCAGGTCAGCGACACCATCACCGTCACGGTCAATGATGGCAATGGCGGCACCAAGACCCAGCAGATCACGGTCACCATCAACGGCGCCAACGATGGCGCGGTCGTCACCGGCAACAACACCGCAACGCTGAAGGAGGACGTCACGACCGATGCCAGCGGCAAGCTGAACGTGACCGATGCCGATGCCAACCAGTCCTATTTCGTCGAACAGCGCGATGTGGCGGTGCAGTACGGCAAGTTCACCATCACCAACGATGGCAACTGGAACTACCGCCTGAACAACAACGACCCGGTCATCCAGCAACTGCGCGAAGGCCAGACGCTGACCGAGACGGTGACCGTGCGCACGGCGGACGGCACGCTGGCTCAGGTCAATGTGACGATTACCGGCACCAACGACCTGCCGCAGCTGAGCCAGGCGGACAGGACCATCACCGAGAATCCGAACGCGGCCGGTGGCGTGCTGACGGCGATCGGCGCGCTGACCATCACCGATGCCGATGCCGGCGAAGCCCGGTTCCAGACGGGCGCCGTGCTGACCAGGGTCGACGGCCCGGTCGCCAACGCCAACACCGCTCTGGGCACGCTGACCTTCAATGCCGATGGCTCCTACAGCTACTCGGTCGACAACAGCAAGGTGGCGTACCTGAAGAGCGGCGAGTCCGTGGTCGAGACCTATACGGTCACCAGCTTCGATCAGACCAGGACCAGCACCATCGTCATCCGCATCCAGGGCCAGGATTCGGGCGCCGTGGTCACGCCGGCCACCCCCGGCTCCGACAAGGGCAGCGTCACCGAGGACGGCACGCTCACCACGGGCGGCAAGCTCGATGTGGTGGATCCCGATGCGGGCCAGGCGGTGTTCGTGGCGCAGAACGTGACGACCACCTATGGCCAGTTCACCATCGGCAGCAATGGCACCTGGACCTATACGCTGAACAACGCCAACCCGGCCGTGCAGGCGCTGGGCGCGGGCCAGACGCTGACCGAGACCCGCGAAGTGAGCACGGCCGATGGCACCAAGGCCAATGTCGTGATCACCATCAACGGCACCAACGACGTGCCCACGCTGGGCACGGGCGTGTCCGCGGTGACGGAGGACGTGAACGTGGTCGGCGGCAAGCTGCTGGCTTCGGGCTCGGTCTCGATCTCGGACGTGGATGCGGGCCAGAGCAGCTTCAAGGCCGGCGCGGTCTATGGCGGCAGCGGCACGGCGCTGGGCACGCTGGTGTTCAACACCAACGGCACCTACAGCTACTCAGTCGACAACAGCAAGGTCCAGTACCTCAAGACCGGCGAATCGGTGGTGGAGACCTACACGGTCACCAGCAGCGACGGCTCGGCGACCACGACCATCAAGATCACCATCAACGGTGCCGATGATGGCGCGATCATCTCGCCAGCCACCCCCGGCTCCGACAAGGGCAGCGTCACCGAAGACGGCACGCTCACCACGGGCGGCAAGCTCGATGTGGTGGACCCGGATGCGGGCCAGGCGGTGTTCGTGGCGCAGAACGTGACGACCACCTACGGCCAGTTCACCATCGGCAGCAACGGCACCTGGACCTATACGCTGAACAACGCCAACCCGGCCGTGCAGGCGCTGGGCGCAGGCCAGACGCTGACCGAGACCCGCGAAGTGAGCACGGCCGATGGCACCAAGGCCAATGTCGTGATCACCATCAACGGCACCAACGACGTGCCCACGCTGGGCACGGGCGTGTCGGCGGTGACGGAGGACGTGAACGTGGTCGGCGGCAAGCTGCTGGCTTCGGGCTCGGTCTCGATCTCGGATGTGGATGCGGGCCAGAGCAGCTTCAAGGCCGGCGCGGTCTACGGCGGCAGCGGCACGGCGCTGGGCACGCTGGTGTTCAACACCAACGGCACCTACAGCTACTCGGTCGACAACAGCAAGGTCCAGTACCTCAAGACCGGCGAATCGGTGGTGGAGACCTACACGGTCACCAGCAGCGACGGTTCGGCGACCACGACCATCAAGATCACCATCAACGGTGCCGATGATGGCGCGATCATCTCGCCGGCCACCCCCGGCTCCGACAAGGGCAGCGTCACCGAAGACGGTACGCTCACCACGGGCGGCAAGCTCGATGTGGTGGACCCCGATGCGGGCCAGGCGGTGTTCGTGGCGCAGAACGTGACGACCACCTACGGCCAGTTCACGATCGGCAGCAATGGCACCTGGACCTATACGCTGAACAACGCCAACCCGGCTGTGCAGGCGCTGGGCGCGGGCCAGACGCTGACCGAAACCCGCGAAGTGAGCACGGCCGATGGCACCAAGGCCAATGTCGTGATCACCATCAACGGCACTAACGACGTGCCCACGCTGGGCACGGGCGTGTCCGCGGTGACGGAGGACGTGAACGTGGTCGGCGGCAAGCTGCTGGCTTCGGGCTCGGTCTCGATCTCGGACGTGGATGCGGGCCAGAGCAGCTTCAAGGCCGGCGCGGTCTATGGCGGCAGCGGCACGGCGCTGGGCACGCTGGTGTTCAACACCAATGGCACCTACAGCTACTCGGTCGACAACAGCAAGGTCCAGTACCTCAAGACCGGCGAATCGGTGGTGGAGACCTACACGGTCACCAGCAGCGACGGCTCGGCGACCACGACCATCAAGATCACCATCAACGGTGCCGATGATGGCGCGATCATCTCGCCGGCCACCCCCGGCTCCGACAAGGGCAGCGTTACCGAAGACGGTACGCTCACCACGGGCGGCAAGCTCGATGTGGTGGACCCCGATGCGGGCCAGGCGGTGTTCGTGGCGCAGAACGTGACGACCACCTACGGCCAGTTCACCATCGGCAGCAACGGCACCTGGACCTATACGCTCAACAACGCCAACCCGGCCGTGCAGGCGCTGGGCGCAGGCCAGACGCTGACCGAGACCCGCGAAGTGAGCACGGCCGATGGCACCAAGGCCAATGTCGTGATCACCATCAACGGCACCAACGACGTGCCCACGCTGGGCACGGGCGTCGCCGCGGTGACGGAGGACGTGGGCGTGGTCGGCGGCAGGCTGGTCACTTCGGGATCGGTGAGCATCGCCGATACCGACACGGGCGAGAGCAGCTTCAAGGCCGGCGCCGTGTACAACGGCACGGGCACGGCGCTGGGTACGCTGGTGTTCAACACCGACGGCACCTACAGCTACTCGGTGGACAACAGCAAGGTCCAGTACCTGCAAGCCGGCGAGAAGCTGGTCGAGACCTATACCGTCACCAGCAAGGATGGCACGGCCTCGACCACCATCGCCATCACCATCACCGGGGCCAACGACATTCCGACGCTCAGCGGCACCGTCACCGGCGCGGTCAAGGAAGATGTCACGACCACCGTGTCGGGCCAATTGAGCGTGACCGATGTCGATCTCAAGGACACGCACACCTGGTCCGTGAACAACAGTGGCAAGGGCCAGTACGGCAGCTTCACCGTCGATGCCACAGGCAAGTGGACCTATGTGCTGGACAACGCCAGCGCCAAGGTGCAGGCACTGACCGAAGGCCAGAAGGTGTCCGATACCATCACCGTGACGGTCAACGACGGCAAGGGCGGTACGGCGGAAAAGACCATCACGGTCGAAATCACCGGCACCAACGAGGCTCCCGTGGCCCAGGCGGTCACGGGCACGGCGCCCGAAGACAACACCGTGGCCATCGCGCTGCGTGGCTCCGATGCGGACGGCACCGTGGTCAGCTTCCAGCTCACCAGCCTGGCGGCCAATGGAACGCTCTACAAGGATGCTGCGGGCACCCAGGTGCTGACGACCAAGGATGTGATCACCGCGACCAGCAACGGCGCGACGATCTACTTCAAACCAACGCAGGACTGGAGCGGCACGACCAGCTTCAACTACAGCGCGAAGGACAACCTGGGCCAGGTCTCGACCAGCACTGCCACGGGCACCATCACCGTCACGCCGGTGGCCGACACGCCGACGGTGAGCCTGAGCGTGGGCGCGGGCTCGAACCCGGTGACGACGGTGATCAATACCGCGACGGTATCGACCACCAACACCGGCCATACGGTGACCGCCAACAATGCCGATGGCAGCAAGGGCACGGTCAGCATCGTCACGGGCACGGACCATGACGGTTTTGGCGTGAGCGGCAATGTCTCGAGCAACACCGGCGCGGCTTCGACCGAACTCGCGGGCAACGGCACGGTTTCCGAATCGCTGACCGTGGCCTTCAAGGTGCCGGTCACGAAGATCACCGTGCAGTTCGCCTGGCTGGCCTCGGGCGAGCAGGCACGCTACAAGATGTATGACGAAGCCGGCAACCTGATCAAGACCGCCGTGGTGCAGGGCAAGACCGATACCGTCGAGGAGCAGTTCTCGCTGACCGCGCCCGTGGGCACGACCATCGGCAAGATCGTGTTCGACGCGCCGCGCAATGGCGACGACTATCTGGTGCACAAGGTGACCTACACCACGGCCACCACCTATCCGCTGACCATCACGGCCGATCCGCGCGACATCGATTTCTCGGAGACGATCAGCAAGGTGGTCGTGGAAGTGCCGGTCGGCGTGACGCTGTCGGCGGGCACGCAGATCGATGCCACGCACTGGTCGGTGCCGCTGACCAGCAGCGGCAGCTACTCGGTGTCGGTGGATGCCACGACCAAGGCCGTCACGATCACCGGCCTCAACATGACCGTGCCCGAGAATGTGACCGTGGGCGATATCAAGGTCGTGGCCACCGCATCGGATGGCGCCAGCACGGCGGATGCGACGTATGTCTACCATGGCGTGCCGGTGGCGAACGACGATACCGCGACTGCGGCGTTGACTTCGCGTACGGTGACGACTGCGGCCAAGCAAGACACGCTGGCGGCGTTCTCCAACAACGAGACAACCGCCTGGCGTTTCACGAGCGCCACCACGGTGGACAAGGACAGGGTCGAGCTGTCGAGCACCGCGGTACTGAAGACGGACCTGGGCAAATGGTTGTCGACTTCGCTCCAGGGGACGACGCTCGATGCGCAGACCAGCGGCAACGCGCTGATACTGCGCGACAACAACGACAGCAGTTCGGGCGATGCGCAGCTCGTGACGCCGGTGTATTCACCGACGGTCGATGGCACCACGCTGCAGTTCCGAGTCACCGGCTTCAGCAACTTCAGCAGCTACTTCGACATTGCCAATTGGCAGCTGTACAAGAGCGCCGACGGCGGCACGACCTGGTCTTCGCAGCCCGTGCAACGCGGTGACATCACATCGTCGGGCACCATCATTACCGGTGCGCTCGAAGCCAATGCCAGCTATCGCATCGTCTTCACCGTGGAAGACAACATCGGTTGGGGCACAGGTAGCGCCGCAATCGGCCTCGACGACTTCCAGGCCAATGTCCCTGCCACGTCCTCGATCGAGTGGAGCACGACAGCCATCAACGGCTCGGTCACCGCCAACGACACGCTCGGCACGCTGGGTGAGACGTCGACGGTCTCGGTCAAGGTCGGCTCGACCTGGGTCGATGCATCGGCGGGCGGCACCACCGTCACCGGCAGCTACGGCACGCTGGTGCTCAAGAGCGATGGTTCCTACACCTACACGCCGACGGCCAGCGCCGCGGGTGCGGGCAAGGTCGATCACTTCGAGTACAAGCTGACGCAGGCCGACGGCGACACCGCCAATGCGAATCTCGACATCACCCTCAGCGCCACGGGCCCGGGCGCTCCGGTGGCCACGCTCTCCGCACGGATGGTGGATACCACCAGCACCCACGAAGTGCACGGCACCTCGGGCAGCGATACGCTGCTCGGCACGGCGGAAGACGACTTGTTTGTCTGGCACCAGGGCGATGCGGGCACGGCAGCCAAGCCGGTCACCGATGTGGTCAAGAACTTCGGCGCGTCGGGCAACGACAGCCTGGATCTTTCGGACCTGCTGCAGGGCGAGGAATCGTCGACCGATCTGAGCAAGTTCCTGCATCTCGAGACCAAGACCGAGGCCGATGGCAAGACCATCGACACCGTGATCAAGGTGTCGAGCGCGGGCGCGCTGGATGCGGATGGCAACGGCTTCAACCAGCAGATCCTGCTCGAGGGCGTGAACCTGACGACGGCCGGCCATGACCAGAACAGCATGATCAAGGACCTGATCGACCAGGGCAAGCTGAAGATCGATCACAGCTGATGCGGGGCAGGGCGGTGAACACCGCCCTGCGGTCCCGGAAAGTCGCAGGGATTGCATGCAGATGTCGATGCGATTGGTTACAGTGAGGCGCTATCCACACCGCTGTATTGCCATCGCGTCAGGCGCTGCATGCAGGCCTGCTCACCACCGGGTCCTTCCATTGAGCCGTTTGCCTTGTCCTTTGCTGCCAAGCCCGCCGCGCCTGTCGCGCCGGGCTTGGCTTGGCATTGGCGCGGCGGCGCTGGGCGTCGGCGTGCTGCGGCCGGTCAGAAAGGCCCTGGCGCTGGATTTCGACGCGGCGCGCATGCAGTCGAGCATGCAGTCGCGCTACGGCGCCAAGGGCGCGCAGGCGCTGCGGCAGTGGCTCGAGATGTTGCAGCAGCAAGCCGGCAAACCCTTGCCGCAGCAGCTGCCAGCGGTCAACCAGTTCTGGAACCGGGCGGTGGTGCAGTCGGACGACAGCGTTCTTTGGGGCCAGCCCGACTACTGGGCGACGCCACTCGAGACGCTGGGCCGCGGCGCGGGCGATTGCGAGGACTATGTGATCGGCAAGTATTTCTCGCTGCTGCGCCTGGGCGTGGCCGAGGAGAACCTGCGCATGATCTATGTGCGCGCGCGCATGGGCGGCGCGGGCAGCACGCAGAGCATCGCGCACATGGTGCTGGGCCACTACGCCACGCCGACGGCCGAGCCGCTGGTGCTCGACAGCATGGTCGATGCGATCATGCCCGCGGGCCAGCGCCGCGATCTGACGCCCGTGTTCAGCTTCAATGCGCAGGGCGTCTACGTGGCGGGCGCGCAGCCCTCGCCGGTCGACCGCATCACGCGCTGGCGCGATCTGCTGGCGCGCATGCAGCAGGAAGGATTTTTGCCATGAATTGCAGAGGACGGGCGCGATGCGCCGGGAGGGTCGCACGATGTCTTTGTTGAAGCAGCTTTTGTTGAGTGTCACCGTGGCCATCGTCGCCATCCTGATCGGCACGCTGGTGTTCAGCATCGATGCTGCGCGCGAGTACCTCGATGGGCAGTTGCAGTCCGAGAGCGAGAACTCGGCCTCCTCGCTGGCGTTGTCGCTGTCGCAGCCCGCGAACCAGGACCCGGTGACGCGCGAGTTGCTGATGATGGCGCTGTTCGACAGCGGACAGTTCCAGCGCATCCGCCTGGCGTCGCCGCAGGGCGAGACGCTGTTCGAGCGCACGCGCGCAACCAGCCCGTCGGGCGCTGCGGACCGTGCGCGCCACCGCACGCCCGGCTGGTTTGCCGATGCGCTGCCGCTGCGCCAGGCGCGTGCCGAGCGCGTGATCAGCGACGGCTGGACCCAGGTCGGGCAGCTCACGCTGGAAGTCGACGACAGCTATGCGCGCGAGGCGCTGTGGAGCAGCAGCGTGCGCATGGCCAGCCTGGTGGTGGGCGCGGGCCTGGCGTGGGCGCTGTTCGTGGTGCTGCTGCTCCAATGGTTCCGCCGCGTGCTGCAGCAGGAGATCGCGGCGCAGGTGCAATCCATCGACGCGGGACAGGGCGTGAAGGCCGCTGGGGGCGGCTCGGACCGGGCCATGGTCGAGGAACTGATGCCGGTGATCGAGGCCATTGCCGCCACGCGCGAGCGCGTGCAGGCAACCTCGATGGAGCAGATGGCACGCATCGAATCGCTGGAACTCGAAGTCAACCGCGACCCCGTCACGCAGCTGCCCAACCGCAAGTACTTCGTCAACGAATTGCGCCGTGCGCTCAGCGGCGCCGATGGCGCGGTGGCGCACGGCCATGTGATGCTGATGCGCCAGCGCGACCTGCTGGCGCTCAACATCCAGATGACGCGCGCCGGCGCCGATGCCTGGCTGGCCGCGGTGGGCGCGCAGGTCGGGCAGGTGCTGCAGGCGCAGGCCGGCAGCGGCATGCAGCTGGCGCGCCTCAACGGCTCGGACTTCGTGGTGCTGATGCCGGCGCTTGCCGGGCCGCAGGCGATGTCGCTGGTGCAGCAGATCCGCGAGGTGCTGCTGTCCACGCGCGTGACGCTGGCGGGCGGCCAATGGTGCCGCTGGAGTTTCGCGCTGACCGATTATTCGGCGTCGAGCAGCGTCACGGGCGTGCTGTCGCGCCTGGATTATGGGCTGATGCGCTCCGAAAGCTCGGGCCAGGCGGATGTCGAGTATGTGCCCTATGGCGATGACGAAGTCGCCTCGAACACCGCCGGCGAGACGCAGTGGCGCGAGATGCTGGCCGAGGCGCTGGAGTCGCCCGAGGCGCTGTCGCTGGCCATACAGCCGCTGGCGCTCAAGGGACCGGCCGGCATGGAGATGCGCAGCGAGGCCTCGCTGATGCTGCGCACCGGGACGGGCGAGGTGCTGCGCGGCTCGCTGATCCTGCCGGTCGCGGTGCGGCTGGGCTTGTCGGCGGTCTTCGATCTGCGCGCGGTGGCGCTGGGGCTGGCCTGGGTGGAGCAGCAGGCCAACTCGGAGCTGGTGATCCGCATCTCGCTGCCTTCCGTCGCGCAAAACGATTTCCTGCCGCGACTGCGCGAACTGCTGCGCGGCCAGCAGGCGCTCTCGCGCCTGTGCCTGGAGCTCGATGCCCACGGCTTGATTGCCTATCCGCAGGAAGTCGCCGACTTCTGCAGCGCGATGGCGCTCGAGGGCGTGGCCGTGGGGCTGCGCCGGCTGGACCAGCAGCCCATGGCACTGGCCCACCTGCATACGCTGGCGCTGCGCTATGTGAAGCTCGGCGGCGACTTCTGCGAACAGGCACTGCACAGCCCGGGTGGCCTGCGCCTGCTGCAGGCCATGGCGCAGACCGCGGCGGCGCTGGGCGTTCAGGTGGTGGTCACCGATGCGGTGAACGCCGAGAGCGCGCGCATGCTGCATGCGCAGCAGGTGATGACGCTTTCGGCATGACAAACGGCAAAAACTTGCGCAGTTTGCCAAAACGCTCGATTTGGCCTGCTATACTTGCGGCTTCAACGACAGGCGCGTAGCTCAGCTGGTTAGAGCACCACCTTGACATGGTGGGGGTCGTTGGTTCGAGTCCAATCGCGCCTACCAAATAACCATTGGTAAAAAGCCTTTCAGATCCACGGTCTGAGAGGCTTTTTCATTGGCGTGGGCTTTTGCTGCGGTATGCATGGTCCAGTATGCGCGCCAGGCTGGAAATGCTGCCGTCGAATTCAAGCTTTGCTCCATCCAGGAACAGTGTCGGTGTGCCCCGGATACCGAATTCCTCGTAGGCCTGCCGGGTCAGCCTTTGCAGGGCTTGAAGCCGGGCCTGATCCTGCATCGCACGGGTAAAGTCCGCGGGGTCCACGCCGGCTTCCGCGGCGACTTGAAACAGCGCCAGCTGCATGTCCTTTGCGGCCATCAGCCGCGCACGCCTGGCGCGCAAATGCGCCAGCATGGCGTCGCGGTGTTCGCTGCCGCGGGCGTCGGCCAGCAGCAAGATCGTGGCATCCAGGGCGCTGTTGAGGATCGGCCGCATGGCAATCCTGAGCCGGCCGCTGTCGACATACCGGGATTTGATCTGCGGCAGCAGTTCCTGCTCGAAACGGATGCAATGCACGCAGGTGGGTGAGGTATAGACGATCAGCGTCGAAGGAGCGTTGCTGGCGCCGATGAAGCGGTCTGGCACGCCGGCCGGCTCCATGAGCGAAGCGGCCACGGCGCCGCCGGCGAGGCCGGCCCACAGGGCCATGAGAAACAGGAATCTGGTGATCATGGTGTCAAAGGAGTGGAAGCCGCCGCCCTGCGGGACTGCCATGCCAGCAGGGCGGCAACGGAAGAAAACAGCACGTTCCAGGCCGCAAGCGAGATCCCGAACACGGAGAAACCAGGTTCCTGGCAGCGCGGCAGTTGCGTGGTCTGAAGTTGCTCAATGAGGTTCGCAGTCGTCGCCGATAGTATGTCGTTAGTCACACTGCATCTATCAGGGCCAACCCATAGATTCCATTGAATTCCCGCGTGATACAGCGAGATCGCGGCACTCGCCGCCATGGCAATGGCGATGAGGCCAAGGCAGGCATGCATGAGCGGCCCCGATGGACGCCGTGTGCTGATCAACAGCACAGTTGCTGCTGGCAGCAGTGCGAGGTAGTAGGGAATGCGTGCCAGGCTGCACAGATGGCAGGGCGGCGCACCCGCAAACACTTCGAGCATCCAGGCCGCCGCCAGCGCAACCGCCACATAAAGGGCTGCGAGCGCGGCGCAGGGGTGAGCCTGTGAGAGGGAGGTGCGGGCAGGCATCGGTCTTTTCTGGCTTTGCAGCCGGTTCTTGCGTGGCGATGCCACCCAGCCGCCACCATCCATGGAACGAAAGGCGCGGCGCGCGCCATCAGGGCCTCGCTGCTGCGCTTTCGCCGGATGGCAAGAGCGCGCCCGCAATGAGTGCCCGCATGCCGTGTTCCAGTTCCAACTCCCTCTCGGCTTCTTCCTGGGCGCGGTCGGCATCGACCATGGGTTCCTGGCCAGCCACCAGCGGCTTGAGCGCCTCAAGGCATGGAGACATGCTGGTACAGGGCCATGCGCGGCCCGGCCTGCGCGGCTCGGCCTGCGCGGCCCGGCCTGCGCGGCCCGGCCTGCGCGGCCCGGCCTGCGCGGCCCGGTCGAAGTCAGGGAGAACGCAATGAACTTTCAGAACTCGTAGCGCATATTGACGCTGGCGCTGCGCGGCGCACCCCAGGTGTACTGCACGCGGCCGAAATCGCGCATGCCGCTGAAGTAGCTTTTGTCGAACGCGTTGCGCACGTTCAGGCTCACGCTCAGCTGGCGATTGATGCGGTAGCGCGCCATCAGGTCGACGACCCAGAACGACGGCTGGACCAGCGCGCCGGCCGTGGTCTGGCTCTGCCAGCGCGTGGCCGCGCCCAGCGTGAGGCCGCTGGCGCCCAGCGCATAGGTGGTGCCCAGCTTGAACTGGTTCTTGGGCAGATAGCGCGTGCTGTCCAGGTTGCTGCTGTTTTGCACATAGCTGCCCTGGGCCTGCCAGCCGCGCGCGAGCTCACCCGAGAGTTCCAGTTCATAGCCGCGCCGCGTCACGCCCGAAACCGAACGGTAGATGCTGATGCCGTCCGGCGTGACTTGCCCGGTGGCTTCTGCCACGTTGTCGGTCTTCATCCAGAAGTACGCCAGGCTGGCATTGAGGCGCTTGTCGAGGAATTCGCCCTTGGCGCCGATCTCGCGCGTCTGGCCTTCTTCGGGATCCAGCGAGCGGCCCTGGGCGTCCATTGCGCTTTGCGGCTTGAAGATGCTGGCATAGCTGCCGTAGAGCGAGATGTTCTCGCTCACATCCACCACCAGGCCTGCGTAGGGCGTGACGACATCGCTTCGCTTGATGTCGAAATTCGAATACGCATAGGGCGTGAGATCGTATTGCTGGTAGCTGGTGATGCGTGCGCCGGCGATCAGTTTCACGGGATCGGCCAGGCTGAAGTTGCCGGCGGCGTAGGCCGAATGCCGGCGCGAGCTGAAGTAGCTGTGGTTGTTCATGGGAATGCTTTCCAGGCCGGCTGGACGCACGATGGCGGCTCCGCCCGCCGCATAGTCGTAAGGGGCGTTGTTGATGCGCTGGCTGCCCGAATAGGTATCGGAGCTGGTGCGCATGGTGTCGGCGCCCAGCAGCAGCTCATGGGTGCGGCCGAACAGCTGCACCGGGCCCTGCAGGTCCAGCGCCACGCTGGTGTTGTCGTTCACATGGTCGCGGGCCCAGCCGATGTCCACCACGGACGGGATGCCGGTGAACCAGATGCCGGTCTCGCCATACGGCTGCTCGGTTTTTTCGTCGCTGGCGCGCAGCCGGGCGCTCCAGCCGTTGCCAAACCGGTGTTCGAGGCTGGCGAACAGCGTGCGCGAGTCCTGCTCGTAGCCTGACCAGGGCGCGCCCACATTGAACGAGCGCGGCTGCAGGCCCAGCGACTGCCCCGTGGCGGCATAGGCCTGGATCATGCTGGTGCTGCCCGCGCCGTAGTACTCGCGGTGGCGCTGCGTGAAGCCGACGTTGAGCAGCGTGCGATCGCTCAGGTCGATGTCCAGCGTGCCGAACAGCGTCTGGTTGCTGCGCTTCGCGTGGTCGCGGAAATCCTTGCCGTCGGCGGCCGCGGCCACGATACGGCCGCGAATGCTGCCGCTGGCGTTGAGCGCACCGCCGATGTCCACGTCGGCCCGGTAGCTGTCCCAGCTGCCCACCCCGGCGCCCACGCTGGCCTTGAACTCCTGCGTCGGGCGCTTGCGGATCATGTTCACGGTGCCGCCGTACTTGCCGTCGCCGCTGACCAGGCCCGACGAGCCCTTGAGCACTTCGATGCGGTCCATTTCCACCATGTCGTCCATGGTGTAAAGCGTCTGCGTGTTCGCATACCAGCCGCTGGCCATCTGGCGCATGCCATCGACCTGCAGGTTGACGCTGTCGCCGCGCACCAGGATGTTGTTGCCGTCGCCCTGGCGGTCGATGGTCACGCCGGGCGTCTGCTCCATGACATCGGTCAGCGTCTCGAGCTTGAAGTCGTCCATGCGCTGGCGCGTCATCACGCTCACCGACTGCGGCGTCTCGCGCAGCGTGAGGTTCAGGCCGGTGGAGGTGCGGCTGGGCCCGGTCTGGGCGTAGCTGCCCGTGCCTTCGGTCGCGCCATCGCGCTGGGCCTGGGCCGTCACGGTGACGGCATCGAGCTGCGCCGCGCGGATCAGATAGGTGCCCGGCGTTGACTGCACGAACTCCAGGCCGCTGCCGCGCAGCAGCTGGCGCAGGCCGTCCGAGAGTTCGAGCTGGCCGCGCACCGCGGGTGCCTGGCGGCCGGCGAGCAGGGCGCCATCGGCGGCAATGGTGACGCCGGCGCTGCGCGCCAGCGACTTGAGCGCGTCGCCCAGCGGCTGGGCCGGCAGGTCGATGGCGAGCGGCGCGGCCCAGGCGGACGCGCACAGCATTGACAGGGCGGCGATGCGCAGGGGACGACCTGCGCGCGAAAACTTCGGCATGGAAAGTGGCTCCTGAGAGGTCATTTGCTCGTCCCGCGGACAAGCCTTCCTGTATGACGCGGATGCCGCCCCAAACCCTGAGCCCGCAAGTGAAAGATTTTTCTCAGCGCGCCGACAGCAGGATCGCGCCGCCCGCGCGCTGCACGCGCACCGCGCCCAGATGCGGCAGCGCGCGCAGAA
Source organism: Comamonas antarctica (assembly GCF_013363755.1). Lineage (NCBI taxonomy): Bacteria > Pseudomonadati > Pseudomonadota > Betaproteobacteria > Burkholderiales > Comamonadaceae > Comamonas > Comamonas antarctica. The sequence goes on along the minus strand of NZ_CP054840.1, from coordinate 2,557,791 downwards.
AATCGTCGATCTGGCGCAGTTGCACCGCGGCGGTGATGCGCGGCATGTGCGTTGCCGGCAACGACTGCACGCGCACCGGCACCGGGTGGTAGCGCGACAGCGTGGCCGCGATCTCGTCGAGCGTTGCCAGCTCGAACACGATGACACCGCACTCGATGGCAAACGCATCCTCGGCGCGCAGGCCGGCCAGGCGCTGCGGGGGGCTTCCGGGGACGGCGCCGTCGAACCACGCACCGACGTCGCCCGCGCGCAGTTCCAATGGCGCCTGGGCGCTGCCGCGCGCGGCCACGC